>DASZAN010000145.1:0-61062 GCA_035945115.1 Allostellaceae bacterium | reverse complement strand
TTTTGGAAGCGTCTTGGTGAGGAAGTGTGTCGCCCCCATGCGGGCCTTCATCGTGCCGAACGGATGCTCGACTGTTTCTCGACGCCGGCGCATGGCTTGTGGATTTGCATCAAGGCGCTGCTGCACAGCCTCGAGCAGATGTTCATGCTCCCATCGTGGAATCCGCCGCTCTGACCCGGTCGTGCATTGCGATTTGAGTGAACAGTTTTGGCAGGCGGCGGTCCAGTAGCGCCGCAGCCTCTTGCCGGCTTCCTCGTTCGTAAAGCGATATGGCAATCGCTCGCCAGCTGGGCAGCGGTAGGTGTCCTCCTTTGGCAAATAGAAAAGTGCCTCGTGAGCGGCTACGTCACGATCACCTCATCCCCAACATAGGCATGAACCTCGCCGCCATGTGCGACAATCGGCTCGTCGATGTCAAAAAAGAAGCGGGTGAGTAGATCGTGCATGCGTACCTCTCCAATCGCCTCGGCCAAAGAGGTCGAGCCGGCGAGGTCGAGAAACATCAGGATGCGCTCTTCCCGGGTAGGATGGCGATACCGTCCCAAAGTGACATTTAGAAGCACGCGACCGCCGACGAGCCTCGTTAACTCAAAGACCGCGCCGAAGAGCACAGAGAAGACGAAAGCTATTGCCACAATTCGAGGGAACCCGGCCGACAGCCATGCAGCGTCGAGCCGATGTTCGAAATACAGCACCGCCTTCAAGCCCACCGCGACCGTCGAGACCACGATCGCTATCACGAACGCTCGCACGGCAATTTCCGCGAGCAGGGGCAATTTTCTCAACCACCCGCCGCTGCGAGAGTTGAAATAGAGATGGGCCCCCCATCCGCTTGCCCCGAGCGCCATGCCATGCAAGCCGCTGCGCAGGTAGTTTGCAGCTACCGGTGCTTGGATCATCCCAGAGGTAGCGCTAGACCACGCCCAGAGCGAAACCAGTGATCGGACAACGACGATCAAACGGGCCACCCGACGCTGCATGTTGCTTCCCCTCGGTCAGTCGGTGCATCAGCATGGCAGCATGGTATCCCTTTTGAGCCAGCCGCACGTTGATCACCGGTGGCTGCCGCTGCGATCGCGATCAAGTCCCGCCTACGACCACCTCCGCATCTTGATCGCGTGCCCAGCGCTTCCTACGTCACCATTGATGCGGGGGTCCAGGCACGCAGCGTGGGGTCCGAAGCCGGATCAGAGCGCGGGCCTACCCGGGATCAGGCAAGCGCCGTCGAGGCTTTCGCAGCCCCGCCCCAGCAGAGATTTCATAGCTGCGTTCCAGCGTCGAAGACGACGTACGCTGTCCGACGTGCAACTCGCGGGCTTTACGACGTGTAAGCGAACTCACTCAGAAGGGCCTTTCGGCATCCGTCGTTCACTCAAGAGGAGGCGGCGATGCAAGACTCTCTCCGATTGAAGATCAGGCCCGCTGAGCGCAAGCGACCTCACCCCCATCCGAGAGTTTGGCGCGGCCTTATCGAGGTGAGAAAGCCCGAGATCGCGGCGAATACGCGACGGATCCTGTGGCTCCGGCTTCATCCCCAGCCGAGGCTCACTCCGTATCACCACGGCGACGAACACGACAGCCTGTGATGGTCTCCCTCAGACATTCCGCTTGCCCGTAATCGCGTGTCGACGAGCAGTCAATGAAGACCCTCCATCTGCTTCGCCATGCGAAATCGAGCTGGACGCAGCTGGGGCTCGACGATCATGAAAGGCCGCTCAGCAAGCGGGGACGCGCCGCGGCTAGCGCTATGGCACAGCACATGAAGCAGGCGGAGATCGAGCCGGACATCATCCTATGTTCGACAGCCGTCCGCGCCAAAGAGACGCTCGAGCCCATTGCGAAGAGATTTGAAGCCACCGAAGGTGGTCTTCGAACGCGGCATCTACGAAGTTTCAGAACGCAAGCTCTGGAAATACGTCTGGGCCTTGCCCGAGCCGGCGGACACCGTGCTGATGATCGGTCACAATCCAGGTTTGCATAACTTCGCCCTAACCCTGGCCGATACTGATTCTGTCGACCACCTGCCGTCGCCCGAAGGCAAGTTCCCGACCTGTGCGCTCGCGACGTTCTCGTTTGATGGACGATGGAAAGACCTGCGGCCGGGCACTGGACATCTCGTCTCGTTCATTCAAAAAGAGCTGGTTTAGAAGCCACGAACATCCAGTCGGACAGTTGGGATAAGACGTTCCGTGGCGTCCTTTCAAATCAGTCGACGCGCGAGCCGTTGACGCCATGCCTTGAAAGCCGCAGATCGCCGCGGCTCGTGGGCTATCGCGAGTTCTCAAATCAGTTACCTGCCAGGGTGGGTGACGAGGGCGCGCTGCGCCGCGTCCGGTATCATCACCGTGAGAGTCGGAGTGAAAGGTTGAGCGCCTACACCAACCCAGCAGGATATGACGGCTTCATGGGCCGTTGGAGCGCCCGTCTGGCTCCGCACTTCATAGCGAAAGCAGCGATCACTGGCGGGCGTGTGCTCGACGTCGGATGCGGCACAGGCGTATTGAGCCGGGCGCTCTTACGTGCGGGGTTACTGAACCAGGTAGGTGCGCGGACACTGCCGTCGGAATCGGCGATGAACCCTGGTCGCAGTCCGTAGCGCGAATCTCAAGAAGCGCTCTTCGTCTTCTGCGACAGGCCGCCATGGGGGTGGCGGCGGTCGCCTCGCCGGTTCGACCTTCGGACATAAGTTATGCTCGCTTCCGGATACTCGTGCTTCGCCTTGAGCGCAGCGATGAGCGCGTCTTCGGCATCGATCGTGAGCACCTGGGAGCGGCCTTGAACTCTTAGCCCGAGCGTGTATTCCGTCGCCATGACCGCCTCCGCTCGTGTTGACCCCGTGGCCGATATCACTGTAGTCCAGCTAGATAGAGCTTCTAGATGAGGACGCGCACCGACCGCGCCGCGCGGGCTCAACTCCGACCGATCGGTTTCATTCGATCTACCCTCAAGCGGCGCGAGACGGGGCCAATGCAAGGCTCGGAAGGCGCACCTGACGCCTGGCTTGACGTTAGCGCGTTCGCGGCACCGGCCCTCGGTGGGCTCACGGCAGGCGACGAGATCATTGTCATGACTTGGCTGCACCAGGCGCGGCGCGACGTGCCAAAGGTCCACCCGCGCGGCGACAAGCGGCGGCCACTAGTTGGCGTCTTCGAGAATTTTTCGCTCTTCAGGAACCGCTTTCTGGCCCTGGATTGGCGTGCTCTCGCGTGCCGACAGAACCTGTCTGCGATGTAACGAGCGCAGGGCCGAGCGCGCCTTTATAGTGCGCTTCCAATGCGCCCCCTCACGATCAAGCTGATAGTCATCGCGCTGGCGATGAGTGCTCTCGCCGGCTGCTATAACGGCCTCGATCTGCGGGATTGCTCGGAGTGGCGGACGACTTCGATCCCCGGCTGCTACGACGGGCAGGGCGGCGGCGGGAGAGACTGACCAGAGCGAATTTTTGCTTTCCACTGGCGAGCGGCACAGGCGGGATTACCGGGATGAGTGGCCGCGAGATCTTGGTTTCGGTGTTCCTCGCCCTCGGGGCCGCCGCATGCGTTTCCGCGCATCCTGGTTATAGCGACATCGGCGACTACACGGAAACGCCGCTTGAATACCATCTTCACGCCTCTGGGCGTGCCGGGGAAGTGACGCAAGACGACCATTATTTCGTCTTTCGCGCCGGCCTCGCCGACCTTTACGACATCGCGTTGGCCGATCTCGCAATCGGAAGAGCCACGAGCCCCGATGTCAAACAGTTCGCCGCGCGACGACGCGCCGATGCTGTGGCCGACCACCAACGGCTGTCGGTCATCGCCGAGCAATATATCGGCGTTCCTGCGCCTGTGCTGCTCGACCGCGACCGTGCGTTGGCCCGCGACCAGATTGCAACGCTCGGGGGCGCCGCCTTCGAGGAAGCCTATATCCGTCATGCGCTCCGTCGCGATGACTCGGCGATCGCACTCTATACGCAAGAGGCGCGCTTCGGCGGTCAACCCATCCTCATGCGCTTCGCCGCTGATGGCGTGCCGCGCTTCGTGCAAGAAAGAGAAACCGCGAAAGCGGTGGAGGCAACTTTAGGGCGCTGACCACTGCCCTTCGTGATACGCCCGCACGGCGCGCCAAGATTGAAACAAAGAGCCCCGCTGGAGCGGGATTGAGTCTCGTAGCTTGCACCTTCGGGGAGCTTTAGTCCCCAATGCACCTTAGCAAACATCCCTGGCGTTAGTGACCGAGCGCTCCCGGCTCGACCTGCACCGGACAGTGAATCAGGGAGGGAAACATGCGTCGACTGTCGTCGCTCCTGGTTGCTGCGGTGATGATCGCCGCGGCCACGACGCCGAGCACCGGCGCTGACGCCGTCAAGATTGGAATCCTGTGGCCGCTCACCGGAAATGCTGCGGCGGCGGGACAGGCCTCGAAGGTAGCGGCGGAAGTGGCAGCGGACATCGTCAACAATGCGCACCCCGAACTCGCCAACCTGCCGCTCGCTGCGACGGCGGGGTTGCCGAATCTGAGTGGCGCCAAGCTCGAGCTGGTTTTCGTCGACCACCAGGGCAATCCGTCGCTCGCTCAGCAGCTGGCGACGCGATTGGTCACGCTGGACAAGGTGCATGCCCTGATGGGCGCCTATCAGTCGTCGTGTAGCTTCACGGCCACCGCGGTCGCCGAGCGCTATGGCATCCCCTTCATGGTCGGCGAATCGGCGGCACTCAACATCACCGGCCGGGGCTTCAAATGGGTCTTCCGGGGGACACCGATCGCCAGTGATTACGCCCGCACCTACATGCGGTTCTTCGACGACTTGCGCAGGCAAGGCAAGAAAATCGACGCTATCGCCATCGTTAACGAGAACACCGACTACGGCACATCGGTCGCCGATGCTATCGAGCAAGAGGCCAACAAGGCCAATACGCCGATCGCACTGCGGATTCCCTATAGCGCCAGCTCGACGGACGTGTCTGCGCAGGTCCTGCAGCTGAAGCAGAGAAAGCCCGACGTCGTCATCTTCATCAGCTACACCGCCGATGCCATCCTCTACATGAAGACGATGCGGAATCTAGAATACAAGCCGCCGATGATCATAGGCGACGACACCGGATTTTCTGATCCGTCCTTCATTCCGGCCGTTGCCGACATTGCGCAAGGGGCGATGAACCGAAGTGCCTGGGATATCGGCAGGCCCGGCTCCACCACCTACAAGATCAATGAGATGTACAAGGCGAAAACTGGCCGCGACCTCGACGACACCAGTGCCCGGAACATGCAGAGCTTTTTCGCGCTCATCGACGCCATCAATCGGGCCGGATCGACCGACCCAGAGAAGATCCGCGCTGCCCTTGCGCAGACCGATATGAAGCCCGAGCAGCTGATCATGGGCTATCAGGGCGTCAAATTCGACGACACCGGACAGAACATTCTCGCCGGCACTTATCTTATCCAGCTGCAGGGCAAGAATTATCAATTGGTGTGGCCTGAGCACGCGGCACGCGTTCAGGTGCAATGGCCCATGAGCGGATGGCTGCCCTAGCCCATTGCCCTCAACGCCGCGCCCGTCTCCGCTTGCAGTTGCCCCGGAGCTTCTCCGCGATCGCCTCGAGCGCCTGTGGAGCGGCAATCAACTCGGTCGAATGAACTTAATGTAATCCGCGCGAACGCTCTCCGTAATGTCAGACCGTTTACAGTAAAGAAATCCCGCAACTGGAGGTCAGACATGAAGACCTTCTTGCGAGCGATGAGCATCGCGGCGCTTGTGGCGTTGTTGGGTGGCTGTGTGGATTACGGTGCGTCACCGTACTCTGTCGGCTATTCCGCGCCCTACCCCTATGCTTACCCCTATGCCTACGGCTATCCCGCGTACGGCTACGCCGCTCCCTACGGATACGCCGGTTACCCCTACAGCTACGGCTTCCTCGGCGCCGGCGGCTGGTGGGGTGGTGGCTTTTGGCCAGGCGGCGTTATTTTCGAGCGCGGGTTCCGCGACCACGATCGATTCGAGCACGATCACTTCGCCGGCGGCGGCTTCCATGGCCAGGCCAGCTTACCCTCCCATGGCCAAGCCACCTTACCCTTCCGCGGCCAGGCCAGCCTAGCCGCCAGCGGCTTCCATGGCGGGGGCGGGCGTGCCGGCCGCGGAAATGGGGTTGGCAGACATGGGGGTTGGTGATGACAGACCTCGCCTAAGCGCGGGATGGCTTTGGGCGCGCGCTCGCACCCCCCGACTTATGGGTATGGCGGCCGGTAAGACAGTGGCGTGACGGGAAAAGTCTACAGCATCCGGATTGCTCGCCCTTGCTACTGCGCGTGCTTCTCCCGAATGGGGCGACGCGAAAGGGTCTTGTCGGCGTCTGCGATTTTGATGCTCAGCACGCTTACTGGCTGCGTCGGTTCTCTGCCGACGAACTATCCCTATCCGGCGCCCTTCGCCGCTTTGCCGTATGGCGGCTGCCAGATCTATACCGACGAGATAGTGATCGACGGCACGCCACAAACCGCCTATGGACATATCTGCCCGCAGCCCGACGGCACGTGGCGCGTCCTGCGCCCCGCTGTCATTCCACCGGCCGCGTCGCTCGGTTCGGCCGCGCCGTCCGGGCCGCGCTGCGTCGAGCACATCGGGCCTTGCGATGGGAGCTGCGACAATCACGGTATCCTCGGCGCACGCCACATTCACGCCGATTGCTCGCGAACCTGCGACTTGATCTGCGCCGATCGCGAAGGTTACGCGCCCTGGGGCGAATGACACCTCAAGGAATGGCACGTCACTCCTTGCCTCATGCGCTCGCGCCTGAACTGGTTAGCGACCGGAATGGTCAAGTGCTTCTCGGGGTCTCGAGGGCGCAGACCCGGCGCACATTAGGTCGTTAGGCTGTTCTCGACTGATTGGGAAAACCTGCAAAGCTAATCAGTCGCGGAAATCTGCGGCTTTCGCGACATCAATGCTGCGCCGATGGCGTGAACTGATTTGAAAATCGGCGATGCGCGATTTTTTCCATCAGAAGTCAGAGGCGATGTCGTGAAGAGACACAACCCGCATTTCCGAGTTCGCCCGCTAAGCGGACATGTCGCGGACATCGTAGAACCGCCGCCTTTGACCCGCTTCGGGCCTCAAATGGGCCAATTTGCTGCGCTGCACGCCAGCGATGCGCAATGTGATAGGATGCTGTCCTCCTAGCTTATAGAAGCCAATGAGGCGACGGGATTTCATCATCGGTAGCGCCGCGGCAGCTTGGCCGCTCACGGCGCATGCGCAGCAGCCAGACCGAGTGCGGCGGATCGGCGTACTGATCGGGCAGCCCGAGGCCGATCCTGAGGCAGCGACTTTCTTCTCCGAATTCACGCAGGCACTTCACAAGGTGGGCTGGACCGCTGGTGCCACCGTGCAGATGGACGTTCGTTGGGCTACTGCCGAAGCTGACTGGATGCAGATACGGATGCTTGCGAAAGAACTAGTCGCCTTGCGGCCCGACGTGATCCTCTCGCACGGGACTGCTGTCACCGCAGCATTCCAGAAGGAAACACAGACCATCCCGATCGTGTTTGTAATTGTCTCCGATCCTGTTGGCAGTGGTTTTGTCGCAAGCTTGCCCAGACCTGGCGGGAACATCACCGGCTTTATTAACTTGGAAGCCCAGTTGGGTGGTAAGTGGCTGGAGTTGCTCACCGAGATCGCACCTAGCATCAAGCGAGCCGCGATGATTTTCGATCCCGATACTGCCGCCGGGCGTGGCGCATATTACGGGCCGGTGTTCGAAGCTGCTGCCTTATCGCACAAAGTGGAGCCAATTTCCTCGCCTGTTCATAACGCCGCCGAAATCGAAACCGTCGTGACCTCGCTCGGACGCAAACCAGGGGGCGGCTTCGTAGTCATGCCGGATCACTTTACAATCAATCATCGCGCGCCACTCATACTGATGGCGGCCCGAAATAATGTACCGGCTGTGTATTGGTATTCTGCCTATGCCCGAGAAGGAGGTTTGCTTTCCTACGGAGTGGACAATGCTGAAATCTTTCGTCGCTCGGCCTCCTATGTTGACCGAATCCTGCGGGGCGCAAAGCCCGCCGATCTTCCGGTGCAGGTACCGACTAAGTACGAAACTGTGGTGAACCTTAAGACGGCGAAGGAACTCGGACTGACCGTGCCGCCGGGCTTGCTTGTCGCCGCCGACGAAGTGATCGAGTAGAGCGACGCAGTGATCGAGTAGAGTAGGCGTTTTGCTGCGATTGCTCACGGCAGCTCATAGTACTTTTGGGAAGTAAAAGCGTGCTCGATCCACGTCCGGTTCGCGGCGCAAACCGGACATACTGAAAAGGCCGCGTCACTTCTCAGAAGTGTCGATCGTGTTGCAAAAGTCGGCCGGATGGATTGGCGGCGAAATTTTCGCTCCACCGCGGACAGCGTTTTGAATCTTCCTTCCGATGTGAAGCCCGGCGACGAATCAATGTTGCGCGCGCGGCAGCCCAAAATAGTTTTGTAACAGTATCTGCCAACAGCCGACATCCGCTTGCTATTCGATCACGTCGGTGGCACGGGCGATCAGCAGCGGAGAAATCTCGAGGTTGAGCGCCTTCGCTGTCTTGAGATTGAATGACAAAGTCGAACCTCGTGGGCTCCTCGACCGGAAGATCGGTAGGTTTGGCCCCTCTGAGAGTCTTGTCGACGTAAACGGCAGCGCCCACGTACAGGTTAGGATAGTTTGGCGCGTAGGACATGAGATCGCCGAGCTCCGCGGGCATCCGTATGCTGTTCATCACCGGCAGACGACTGCTCGCCGCAAGGTCGGCTCGCCGCTTTCGCTCCTCAAATATCAGCGGGTCGCTAAAGACCAACAGCGCATCAAATCGGCCCTTGTCGATCGCCGCATAGGCAGCCTCGATTTCTCCGGGCGCTTGCACCTCCACTCGCTCAAGCGTGATCCCCAGCGCCTGTGCGGCGACCTCTGCCTCCCGCCACCAAAGGACGGACGCGGAAGGAAGTCTTGGGTTCAGCAGAACCGCAACGCGGGAAATTGCGGGGAGCGCCTCCTTGAGCAACTCCGCGCGTTTGCGACTTAGGTCACCGCCAGAGACGGCGAGTCCGATGATATTCCCGCCGGGCCGGGCATAGCTGCTCACAAGCCCAGTGAATACCGGATCGCGCTTCAACAGCTCGGATGGGTTGAAGGCCGCAACATCCATGTCGATTACCGGTGGTCGGGCGCGAGTGTCGAGCGTGCGCGGGTCGCCGCCGGTGAGCTCGTGGCCCTGCGACCCGAGGGCCGCAACCTGCTGATGGACGTGCGTTGGGCTCCTGGCATCATCGATTTGATGCGCACAGCGGCAAAAGAGTTGGTCGGCCTGCAGCCGGACGGTCTATCAGGAGCCTGAAAGCGCCAGGGACGGTGGTTTGCTGTCCTATGGGGCGGACTTCTCGGACATATTCCGCCGCGCTGCTGGCTATGTGGATCGCGTTCTCTGAGGGGCCAAACCAGCGGAGCTTCCGGTTCAACTGCCGACCAAATATGTGATGGTCATCAATCTGAAGACTGCCAAAGCGTTGGGCCTGACCGTGCCCCCGTCGTTGCTCGCGATCGCTGACGAGGTGGTGGAGTGATGGGTTTGTGATCGCCGACTTTGCTGCATTGCATTTGCTGCATTGCATATGTCTCCTTGGCAGATTTTGTTGCAAAAGTCCCTTGCTGCGATCGGCGAGCGGTGATTCCGTCGTTGTGATGCGAACATCGGCGGGGGCGAGCGATGATGGGGCGGCTCAATCAGGAGCAGGGGCGGCTTTTCTATTCGTTCTGCCTGGATGAGGTTGTGCCGGCCGATCATCTGGCGCGCAAGATCGCGTCTGTCCTTGACCTTTCCTGGGTCCACGCCGAGTTGACGCCTCACTATTCGCCGATCGGGCGTCCGTCGATCGATCCAGTGCTAATGATCCGAATGCTCATCATCGGCTATGTGTTCGCCATTCGCTCGGAGCGGGCGCTCTGCCGTGAGGTGCAGGTGAACCTCGCCTATCGCTGGTTCTGCGGCTTGAGCATCGAGGACAAGGTTCCGGACCATTCGGCGTTTTCGCGCGCCCGCAACGAGCGGTTCCGCGACAGCGGTATTTTCCGGTGCGTGTTCGAGCGTGTCGTCGAGGCATGCTTCGCGGCAGGCCTGGTCGGCGGAGAAGGCTTCGCGGTCGACGCGAGCTTGATTGCGGCGGACGCCAACAAGCAGCGTTCGATCCCGGGCTCGGAGTGGAGCAAGACGCGCGATCCCGAGTCCGCGAGCCGTGCCGTGAAGGAGTATCTCGCTACCCTCAATGACGAGGCCTATGGCGCCGCCACCGACGTCACCCCGAAGTTCGTCTCGCCGTCCGATCCCGCTGCTCAGTGGACGGGCGCGATGCGAGGTCCGGCGTTCTTCGCTTACGCCGATAATTATCTCATCGATGTGAAGTTCGGTGTCATCATGGATGTCGAAGCCTCGCGCGCTATTCGCCAAGCGGAGGTTCGCGCGGCGAAGACGATGATTGATAGGACCGAGTTCCGCTTTGGTGTGAAGCCCGAGCGATTGGCGGCGGATACGGCCTATGGATCGGCGACAACGCTCAACTGGCTCGTCAACGACAAGAAGATCGCACCGCATATCCCCGTCATCGACAAGTCAAAGCGCGAGGACGGCACCTTGAGCCGGGAGGATTTCACTTTCGACAAGCAGCGGAAAGTCTATGTGTGCCCGGCGGGCAACCTCCTGACGACAACCGGCACCGTCGGACCCGACCATACGCTTCGCTACTTCGCCCTCAAGAGCGCGTGTGAAGCCTGCCCGCTGAAACCCAAGTGCTTTCCGAAGACACCGTCCCGCAAGGTCACACCCGACGTGCACGAGGACGCTCGCGACGTCGCTCGAGCGCTTGTAGGCACCGAAGCATTCGAGCAATCACGCCGCGACCGCAAGCGGGTCGAGATGCTGTTCGCTCACTTGAAGCGCATCCTGCGGCTCGGCCGTTTGCGATTGCGCGGGCCCCGTGGCGCACAGGACGAGTTTACCCTGGCAGCGATCGCGCAGAATCTCCGCCGGCTCGCCAAGCTCACTGCACACCCGCCACCAATTGCCGCCATGTCTATCGCGTAAGCCTCCGGGCGGCGCGGAATTCTACAGCAGGCGCCGGTATCCCCTCACCAAGCCGCCGCTAAGATCGGGCTCGCGGTCGCCGTCAAATGCGACCGCCGCGGATCTCGCTCCTCTCCTCGACGACTTCTGCAACAAAATCGGCACAAATGCGAAGTCCGACGTGCGGTTCGTGATGTCTGCAAACAGGTTGAAGCCAGACCTGAATTTGATCGACGAAATTGGCAGGGGTGTGCCGTCGACCTCAGCGCTAGCTCGGCATGTTGACCGAATAGCCTGAGTCGGCTTCGCCGGCGAGCTTGTCCGCCGGCAAAAACACCAAGTATCGACAACGATGGCTGAGTTGCGAATTGGCCACCTCTCATTCCGTCGAATTGGCAACGGCGGCTAACAGAGGGTCGTCGGCGCTCCAGGTGCCAACCACAGAGGTCCATGGTGCGCGGCGGAGTGTGTATAAAGCATTGATGTGAGCGGAAGCGTCACCAGGGCAGCTCAACTCGTCGGAAAGCCGCTATAGTCCGTCATTTTCGGAGAGATGTCCTGCCACACTCTCGACGTTCTCGAGTGTGATAAGGGCGATCTCTGGCATCGCGTTCAGAACCCGCAAGAATTCGTTTATCTTCTCTTCGCGATCAGCGATCTCGATCACAAGAGGTATGTCCTGCGACAGGAGCGCGCGCGTCGTATGGAGTCTGGTCGATCGTCCGAAACCAAGTCTACCGCTGAGCACCGTCGCGCCAAGGAGCTGCATTTCCCGGGCTTTTGACGTTATCGCTTCGTAAAGTGGCTGGTCGCCATGGCGCTTGTCTTCGCCGACGAAGACACGGAGAAGAACCAAATTCTCGTATTCCATGTGATCTTATCCTGTTGATTTCGACGAGTTAGTTATCTGCTTGCGTTCACCTCAAATGAGGGACCGGCTCAAAGAGCGATCCAACCAGCATGGCGCTTTTCGACGAGCATTCGCATTGCGGTCCCTCGTCTAAACACAAGCAATCAGTCTCGCGCCGAGCACCTTTGGATGAGATGCAAATACTTCTCGATGTCCTGAATACGGTCTGGCAGCGCGTACGCGCGAACTTGGGTACTCGAGGTACCGTCCAAGGCGACGCGAATCCTCTTGTACGATCACGGGGTCCGCTACGGGATGATTTAGCAGTTGTCTCTCTCCAAAGTGACAGCAGGCGTTGAGCGCTGCGTAAAACACGGAGATCACCACTGCTCGTGCACGCGGCACTATCGCCAACCCACCCATCGCAGCTCCGGTCCGGCAGCAGAGCCCTCAAGTAAACAGCCTCCGCCACCAGACCGCGACCCGAGCCGCTACCTGCCGCTCAAAGCGCTACTGCTTTCGTCGAAGCCACTCTCACCAGGAATTCCGCTCGCACCAAGATGCGTCACGGGGCCCGTGGGCAGCGCCTCCGTTGGATTGGCAGGGGCTCCTTCGCTCCGATCTATCGCGAACGGCGGCGCGGATCTGCTGTTCAATTGCGTGGTGCGTTGCCCCGCGCCCGAGCAGCCTGAAAGCAATGCCACCGTTGCCGCCGCCGTGATCACGAGTTTTTGCGTGGGTGTCATGTCGTCCTCCCATTCAGCCGCAGAGAAAGTCGAACGCGACAGTTGTCGCGGTGCATTTTTGAAATGGCATTCCATGTTTCTGGTCATGGACCACCCTGATGACGCTCGCCGAGTTGCCACGGCATGGCGCCGAGCGGCTCCTCTTCGGTCGTCATGCCGCGTCGCAGCGACGTCGCGCCCATTTCGTGCGTGGCAGCGATATCGGCGGAGATGCCGCGAGAGGGTCGATAATCGACCTCGCGCGCACCGTCGCAGCTTCCGACGAGAAAGAGTGTGGTCGCGGCGAGTATCGCGAGGGACCTACCGAAAATCGGCCTCTCTAGCGGTCCCTGCTCAGCGCCCATGAGCATCAGCCAGACTGATTGCAGTCGAATGCGAAGTCGGGGGGTGTAGTTCTGCGTGGGATCATTGCACACATCGCCCGGAGTCGCCTGGAACGGCGCACAGCCGTACAGTCCAGCAAGAAGCACTCCGTAGAACACGCGCAATAGCGCTCGCATGGCTGCGTCCCTTTCTGACGGAGACGCCGACGACATCGGCGCCTTACGAGCCGCTCCTCCTCAGACCCGCCGATCTTCAGACCCGCTGTTCCGACCGCAATGTTGCTTTACTTGAACAGGGGTCCGGTCGGGTTGCTGAGCCAGTCCGGCGTTTTCGTGCTCGACGACGCCAGCGGTCGTGCCGATGGCGGCACCGAGCTTCCCGACATTGCTTGCCAGTGCGAATCATCCGCCGGCATCTGGCTTTCGGCGCTCGGCACACTCGCGCCAGGAAACTGGTCTACTTCCTGACCGGCATCTCCGCCCGAGCGCGAGTCAATGAAATACTGGTCCGACGGCGAGAGATTGGAGCGAGTGTTCGCTGTGCTGGCGTCATCAGCGTTGGCGCTTGTTGCGAACGCTGGGACGAGACACGTGAGCATCAGCATTGCATAGGTGAGGTTTCTCATGGAGCACCTCCACAGGAAGCGTCCACGCGCAGTCTTGTACGTGAACCCTTAAGAGCTGAACGCGCAAAATCACTTCACGGCAGAATTAAATTATTTTCAGAAGCGCGGTGTTTGTGCGATTTGGCTAACAAAGAATGCGCCGCGATTGGGGATCGCCTTGATCGGCGTTACCAAATCATTCCTGGTGGCGGCGGATAATATCCAGGGCCATACCAGCCGTGCCCCACCAGCCAGGCTGAGGGACAGAGTAGCGCCTCCAGAGACTCTCGCGTTGTAAGCAATTGGCGAAATCAGCAGTGCTGAAATCCAAAGCTCCGACAATCTACCTCGTCTTGGGCGCGGAGTTCTTCAGGCGAGACGCAGCTCGCGAGCATGAGCGCGATCGCGCCGGAGAGCAGGACAACGGTGGCGCTTCTAACGATGACCGCCGCCCCCTCCACCATGTCCGCCGCCGCCGTGTCCGCCACCTCCATGGCCGTAGCCACCACCTCCATGGGAGTGCCATCCACCACCGTGCCAGTTGCCGGCGGCGCGCCAGTGGTCGCCGTGCCAGCCCTCATGCCAACCATGTCGCCATCCGTAACCACGCCAGGCGAAGCCATTTAGCCCAGGCTCATACCAATAAGGATAGCCGGCATATCCGTATCCCCAGCCGAAGTAGTAGTCGTATGGCGAATAACCGTAGGGGTACGCCGAGTAGCCGACGCCGTAATCAGCGCAGCCCGCCAAAATCATCACGGCAGCTACGCTTATGGCGCGCAAGAAGGCCTTCATGTTCGACCTCCATTGGCCCCCTTGCAAAGATATACGGATGATTGATGGTTACGTGCCCCGACCTGTCAGCGATGTAATGTGTCGACGATCCGATACTGGTCTATAGATTCATCATCCGGGATTGCTGGTGCGCTTCCGCGTGAAGCGGGTGCGCAGGAGCAAGAGTTCGGCCATGCGCGGTTCTCAACCCTCCCACAGGGCTGCAGTTGGCAGACGTTGGTGTAAGAAGAGTGCCGAAGTCGGTCCTTTCACATCATGAAGTGAGGGGGGATTTGTGAATGCGTTTGCAACGTATGAGAATCGAGACCGCGATCGCATTGGCAGCGGCCGTCCTCGCGGTCGTACTCGGTGGTGGTTACGTACTTTACGTCACGCCCTGATGCGCAAAGGCTTGGTTCGCGCAGACGGGCGCGTACAAATGGCCGAGATCATTACAAAGATTTAACACCGCCACTCGCGCGTTCTGCGGGACTATGATTGGATTAAGCACGAATTCGTGACTCGAACAACGGTAGCACGGGATTTCGGATGGCGTTGGCGCCTCGCACGATTTCCTTGAGCGGCGTCGTTCGCGCATCTCCCATTGCGCTAAGTGTGGTCATAGTTTCGCACGTCTTTTTCGATGGCGCACGCGGTGCCGATCTCGGAACGGAATCCCCTGGATCTGTTTCCGCGCCCTCCACGGTCGCGGCTAGCCTCGCGCCCGTAATTCGGCAGGTGCTGCCCGCTGTCGTAACCGTGTTCGCAACGCGTACACCAACGGCGCCGAGGGACCGCGAGGTGGAAAAGCCGGTTTATGTTCCGGACTTTGGTATGTCGGAAGGGCGGCACAACTGCCGACCGCGATCGGGCGGCCACAAGGTGCCGGAAACGATCTCTCGCGATCTATCGAGCTCAATAGGATCTGGCGTTATCGTTGATCCCGTAGGAGACGTGGTTAGCAGCGACCGGCTCGTTGCTGATGCGCGGAAGCTCACCGTGCAACTATACGACGGAAGCCAGCATACCGCTCGGCTCGTCGGGAGCGACAGACTGACCGATTTGGCGTTGCTCAAAATCGACGCTAATGGGCCCACACCACATCTCGAATGGGGCGACAGCGACGAGGCTCTCGTCGGCGATTGGGTCCTGGCCGCGGGAAGCCCGTTCGGGCTCACCAATTCTGTGAGGCTTGGCATTCTCTCGGCACGTGGCAGATACCTCAATATCGGGCCTTACGATGATTTCCTGCAAATCGATGCCGCGATCAATCTTGGCGATTCCGGCGGGCCCGAAGTCAATTTGAAAGGCGAAGTGATCGGTATCAATGCGGCGATTTACTCGGCCGGCGCGGGGTCAATCGGGATCGCATTCGCTACCCCATCGAACCTCGCAAAGCCGCTCATCGATGAGATCAAGTCGCGCGGGAGGGTGGAGCGTGGTTGGCTGGGCGTCCAGGCGCAAGCCGTCACGCCGGAGGTTGCCGAGAGCTTCGGTTTGCGCAGAGCCGAAGGGCTCATTGTCGATCACGTGAGTGACGCGGGTCCCGCCGCGGTGGCTGGGCTCGACCGCGGCGACATCATCTTGTCAATCGACGATCATCCATTCAGCAAACCGAGCGAACTACCGCTCATGATTTCGCAGATCCCGATCGGCACGGAGGTGAGGTTACGCGTATGGCGCGCCCGGAAAGAAATCTGGATCGATGTTGTCGTTGCGCGAATGCCCCAAGTGGAAGGTGCACAGGCGCTCAACCATCGGGAGGCTCAACAACAAACATGTGAGTAGCGCTTTGAGCGTTCGCGACGGATATATCCGGTGGGACGGCTGCCGTTTTTGCCCGTGAATTGCGGACCGACTACGCGCTCCGCCAATGCCGATGCCAATGTGCTTCCATCGATCTGGACACGGTTAGAGACACGACGACGCCGCAAAATGGGAGGAAATCGTCATGAGCAAAGCCGATATGCTAATTGCCGCAATTGGGCTCGGAGGCGTCGCGCTGGTCATCGTGGGCATTCTGAGCAACTCGACTACCTGGCACGACGAGAAGCGCCGATTGGGCGGACAGAAATAATCCCTTGTCTGCCACATCGCCACACGGTGTGTTGGGAGCTGACGTGTTGCCGCCAGGCACCCAAAGCGGCAAGCGGCACGCGCTTTCGATCTACCGATTCTCGAGGGTGTTCTCGTTTCTTCTCCTAATAGGCAATCTCGTCATCGCAATGGTCGGAAACGTCGATACGGCAACGGCACAAACCCCATTGCCGTTCGCCAACTGGCAGTATTCGACCGGCGAGGTACTGGCGCCGCTCGGCGGACCTCTTCCTGAGTGGCGCGTCACCGTTGGGGGAGGCGCCTTGATCCAGCCGAATTTCGAGGGCGCAAGGCGATACGAGCTTGAGCCGAGCGGCATCATCGATATTCGCTATCGCGATATTGCCTTTCTTTCCGACGGCGAGGGTTTAGGCATAAATCTCTTGCGCGGCCGAGGCTTTCGCGCCGGTATCGCGGTCTCGTATGATCTCGGCCGCGACAGTCACGACGATCCGCGCTTGCATAATCTCACGAATATCAGCCCGGCGCCCGAGCCGAAGATATTCGCTCAGTATTTCCTCTTGCCTGTGGTGCTCACCGCTGACTTGCGCAAAGGAATCGGCGGGCATGCTGGCCTGATCGGCGATCTCGGCGCCTACGTGCCGCTGCCGATCGCCCATCATGCCTATCTCTTCCTCGGACCATCGGTGACGGCTGCTGATCAGCGCTACATGCAATCATATTTTGGTGTCAGCACCGCAGAGGCGGCGAGCTCGGGACTTCCCCAATTCGCAGCACGAGGTGGGGTCAAAAGCGCAACGTTCGGGGCGACCGCGGTTTGGCTTATTGGCGACCACTGGCTGCTGGTTGGCGAGGGTGCCTTTGAAAGACTGCTCGGCGACGCGGCCGCAAGCCCGATTCCACAAACACGCACCCAACTCGTGCTGGGCATCGACATCGGCTATCACTTCTAGACTTAGGTCAAATGCCAACGATCCGTCCGCTCCGATTGAAAGAATACGATAAAGTGGCTCGCCATTGGCATCATCTCCCGTCACCATGGTGAGACGTTTATCCGAGGGCTGGCGTCCGGGCAGAGTCGTAGAACTACGCTGTGCGGTCACCTTGGACATAGTGCATACGCGCGAGCTCGCCCTGCGCTCGAGCCGGATCGATGAGCATGACGATGAACGTGTCTCGTTCGTAGTTGGTATCTCCACCCCCGCTCTGCCATTCACCGAGCGATTCCACCTTCGAGTAGATCGTATCGCCAGGGCGCAACACGACTGTCTTGCTGCCGTTCTGAAAGTCGCCTTGAGTCCAAGTGGAAATGGTGTAGGTGCCGGGCACGACATCGCGATAAAAGACCATGCCGGGACCTGAAACACCAACTCGCGTGCCGTTCAGATAAAGATTGGGCGTTGACAGGCTCTCGTAGGGCTCGTACTCGCGGTAAAAATAAATGCGCGCTCGATCGGTCGCGACTGGTGGGATGGTTGCCGCGACCTCAGGGTAGAGAGGTGCAGCCGGGCCGCAGACGGCGAGCACCAGCGCAACCACACCAACGACGAGGCCACGACCAAAGATTCTGCCCACCATTTCCCGCTGCATCGTCGGCACCCTTATGTATCCGCTGCGCCCCATATGCTCACTCGTCGGCAATCTTTGCGCAATACTGCACCTTGATCCTGTCGGCGATGTAATGGAGATCTAAGGGGCTGCGTGGTTATCCTCGTCCGATTGCCAGCCGTTAGCGGTTGCGTATACGGCGGCAAGCACGACCCTGATTGGTCTCGTGATTAGCACCATCGGCAGCAAGGCATGGATCAGTCCCTGGGACCTAAATTGACGCCCGAGGCGGTGGGTGGACTGACCGGCGCCGAGGCCAAAGGGCGTCTCGAACAATATGGCCTCAACGAGATTCCCGAGCGGCACCCGCATTGGTTCTTGGCTTTGGCGAAACGGTTTTGGGGTCCAGTTCCCTGGATGCTCGAAGCGACCATCATGATCCAGATTTTGCTTGATAAGTTTGGAGAGGCAGCAATTGTCGCCGTCCTTTTATTGGTCAACGCAGCGATTGGTTTTGTAGAGGAAGCACGGGCGAATAAGGCGCTGAGGCTGCTTCGCACTCGGCTGACCACGCGGGCGCGCGTTCTTCGCGACGGTCATTGGCAATCAGTGGCAGCAGCGAGCCTCGTTCCCGGAGATTCGGTTCATCTTCGCATGGGCGATCTATCACCCGCCGATATCCGCATCACGGACGGAAGTGTGCTCCTCGATCAGTCGGCGCTCACCGGCGAATCCATTCCCGTGGAAGCCGGGCAGAGAGCGCTCGCTTATGCTGCTTCTCTCGTCAAGCGAGGTGAGGCGACGGGCGAGGTCGTGGCCACCGGAGCGCGAACCTATTTCGGCAAGACCGCCGAGCTGGTGAGGACCGCAAAATCGGCAAGCCATCTGCAGGCGATGATCTTTTCCATCGTCAAGATACTCGTTGGCATCGATGGGCTGCTGGTCACGGCACTGCTCGGATATGCGGCGTGGACCGGCCTTCCGTTCAACGATGTCATTCCCTTCGCGCTGATCTTGCTGGTGGCCTCAGTCCCCGTCGCGCTGCCGGCGACATTCACCTTGGCGACCGCACTCGGATCGGCCGAGCTCGCGCGCAACGGTGTGCTGGTCACGCGGTTGTCGGCGATTGAGGAGGCCGCCGGCATGGACGTGCTCTGCACTGACAAAACCGGAACGATCACCGAGAATCGCCTCGTGCTCGTCGCAGCTGAGCCGCTTGCACCTTACTCCGAGAACGAGCTTCTGCGCTTAGCTGCGCTAGTGGTTAAAATCTGACAATTGGATTCCGCGATAAGTGAGTCGCTTCAATGGGCTGGTCCGCCTGGTTTGGGTTCCGAGTGTTAGATTCGATCCACTAGCATGCGATCGAGCCACGCAAGATCCGATCGATATTGCGATTCTCTCGGCCGCTGAAAGTCGCGACTTGCTGATCAATCTCCCACACCGACTTGAGTTCGTGCCGTTTGATCCAGCGCAGCGCTATTCACTTGGCCTCTATGACGATCCCAGAGGAACGCTCTGCGTCGTCAAGGGAGCGCCGCACGCGGTCGCCGCGCTCGTCGCCCACGCGCCCGACGTGGGTGCCACGGTCGAGCGGCTAGCAGGCGGTGGCAATCGCGTGATCGCTGTCGCGTCTGGTGACGACCGTGAGACGCTGCGCCTCTGCGGGGTTGTCGCTCTTGAAGATCCGCCACGCGGCGATTCTGCCGCCTTGATCAATGGCTTGCAAGAGCTCGGCATCCGCGTGCTCATGGCGACCGGCGACAATCGAGATACCGCACGTGCCATCGCCGCGCGTGTCGGCATAGGCGAGCGCGTGGTGACAGGCGACGTCCTCGAGCATCTCGACGGATACCAGGCACTCGCCCACGACGTCTACGCGCGTGTCTTCCCAGAGCACAAAATTGGGCTTGTTCGACTCCTCCAGGCAGAAGGTCACGTGGTCGGCATGACCGGCGATGGGGTCAATGATGCGCCAGCGCTGAAGCAGGCGGACGTCGGGATTGCCGTCAGCGGCGCGACTGACGTGGCGCGCGCCGCCGCCGGCGTTGTGCTCACCGCTCCGGGGCTCGTGGATGCGTTGTCAGCGGTGCGGATCAGCCGCCGCATCTATCAGCGCATGCTGACCTACACGATCAACAAGATCATGAAGACGTTGGAGGTCGCCGTCTTCCTGACGATTGGCGTGATGGTTACCAACACCTTCGTCATCACGCCGCTGCTCATCGTCCTTCTACTCTTCACCAATGACTTTGTTACCATGTCGATTGCTACGGACCATGTGTCCTACTCGACGAAGCCAGACCGGTGGAATATCCAAACTCTCATGCTGACGGGCGGCCTGCTCGCGGGGTTGGTACTGTTGCTCTCGTTTACCGTTTTCTTCGTTGGACGCGACGTTCTCGGATTGCCGCTGGGGCAGATTCAAACGCTTGTCTTTGTCATGCTGGTCGCGACCGGACAAGGAAATGTCTATCTCATCCGGGAACGCCGTCATTTCTGGCGATCATGTCCAAGCCGCTGGCTCATCGGCAGTTCGCTCGCCGATCTCGTTGTGGTGGCTTTGATGGCGGCGAACGGCATCTTGATGGTGCCCGTCAGCTTAACGCTGATCGGCGCTCTGCTAACCAGTGTCGCCGCGTATCTTCTCATCCTCGATCAGTTAAAAGTTGTGATCTTCCGCGTTTTCAGAGTCCATTGATGTATCCGCGAACTGGAGGTGGAACACCAAGCTCGGGGTCGTCAAAACGCCGAGGGTAAGTCACGACTTCTGGCTAAGCACACAGCCGTCGCATACGGATCTCAGATCATCGCGGTCCGTCATCCGATGACGCTTCCTGCTGCCCCGTCCAGCCGCCGCCCAGGGCCTGAAAAAGCGCTACCACGGCCTCGAGATTGGCGAGCCTGTCCTGGACTAGCGCATCTTCGGCCGGAAAGAGTGCGTTCTCTGTGGTGAGAACAGTCAGAAGGCTAACGACGCCAGCGCGGAACTGCGCGTCGGCGATGCGGTAGGCGTCGCGCGCCTTGAGAACGGTTTCTTGCTGATCGGTGATCTGCTCCGCTGTCTTTCGCCGCGCGACGAGCTCGTCATGGCGCGCTTTTGCCAGATCGAGCTGGCCAGGGAGGTTTCCGCCCGTGAAGATCGGCTGTACCGCTGACGCAGCAAGTGTGAAAATTCCTTGCGCGGGCGAGAGCAGTGTCGCCAAAGCAAAGCTCTCGAATCCGCCTTCGGCTGTGAGCGTCACATTGGGAAAGAACTGGGCGCGCGCCACTTTGATGTTTGCATTGGCGGCAACAAGCTGCGCTTCGGCCCCACTGACGTCCGGCCGCGGCGCGAGCAGCTGGGCGGGAAGCCCGGGCTCGACTGCCGGCACCGTCAGCGCCGCAAGCGACCCTGCGCGGATCGTCGCCTGTTCCGGTGGCTCGCCGATCAGAATGGCGAGCGCGTTGATGTTCTGTGCAAGTTGCTGCTCAAGCGGTGGAATAACGGCGCGCTGCGCTGCAACCACGGTCTCCTGCTGCCTGACGTCGAGTTCTGTGGCTGTGCCGGCGCGACGTTCGGCGACGATGCCGCTTAGCACATTCTCTGCATTTGCAAGGTTCTGTTCAGCAACACGAAGCCTGTCGTCGAGCGCCAGGGTCTGGAAATAGGTGTTTGCGACGCTTGCGACGATCGTCAGCGAGATCACTTGCTGATCGTATCGGCTGGCATGTGCCGAGGCCTTGGCGGATTCGAGTGAAGCCTCATTCTTCCCCCAGAAATCGACAACGTAGGACGCGCTTGGCGCGATTTGATAGGGCGTGTCGCTAAACTTGCCGAACGTGGTCACGAGCCGCTCGCTCGTGACCCCTGCATTGGCGTTGATTGTCGGAAGGAGCGGTGCGCCGGCAATCCTAACTTGTGCATCAGCCTCGCGGACGCGCGCCACAGCCGCGGCAAGATCATAGTTGGCCTTTTGCGCCTCGGCGATGAGAGCATCAAGCTCGGACGACCCAAAGCCACGCCACCAGTCGGCCGAAGGCCAGCGCGCGCTTTCGTGGCTCTGCTGCCATTCGGGCACCACTTGGGTCGTAGGCTGCTCGTAATCCGGTCCGAGATCGCAGCTCGCTGCGATCATCGCGGACAGCGCCGTAAGGGGGCCCCATGTCGGCCGTCGCGCAGCAGTGCGCTTCACAGCGTCACTTGGATGGCCGCCCAATTCGTCCGTCCTGACATCAGGCAGCCTTGGCTAGCCCGGCTAGGTTTCGCGTTCTCCGATTGTCGTCATCGCTGTGTTTCATTGCGACAACATCGTCGACGCGCTCGATTGCATCGCGCATTTGATCGCAACGACGAGCCTTGCCATGCGTGCAATCGGCGCCACACAGTTTTGCGTGAATAGCAAACGCGCAAAAACCGTGACACGAAAGATTAAATTATTTTCAGAACTCCAACCGCAGACCCGCTGATATACGCCGCTATGCCGTTACCGGCGCTTTACGGCATCCGGGGCCACCGCGGTGACCAACTCTCAATTCCTACCGCCACCACCTTGTCCGTCGTGCCAGCCAGGGATCGATTCAGTGCGAGCAATCCCGCAGGTTTGGTCCATTATAGCAAGCGGAAAGAGCGCTCAGGCACAGAACCGCGCGGAGCGACATCATCAACCCCCGTTTCCGCGGCGCGACATACTTCTCTTTGGCCATGCTGCCCATTGTATGGGCGCGGTCGTTTCCTAGCTCACTACATCTCTGATAACTGGGATCCGATCCAACGATCGACCGATAACGTGTGCGCGCGCAATTCTGGCACGCCCGAGTGCCGAGGCATTAAAATCATTTCACGCGATAGCGCGACTGCTTCCCCATATAATACCTAGGCGCCGGTCTAAACTGCAATCAAGGCCGGCGATAGGGCATTATCACATGGTTATGCGCCGCCTGGGATTTGTGCTGATCGGAGCGATCGCGATCGTGAGCCCGCCCGCCTTTGCGCAACATGGTGGCGGCGGACATGGCGGCGGATTTCACGGCGGCGGGGGCTTTCACGGTGGTGGGGGCTTCCACGGTGGATTTCACAACCATTTCGGTGGCGGTGTCTTCTTCGGTGGCTTCGGTGGCTTTTACGATCCCTTCTTCTGGGGCTATCCCTACCCCTATTACGGTTATCCATACTATGGCTATCCGCCCTATTATCCCTCCGCCTATCCTTACCCCTATTCCGGTTACGCCTACGCACCGGCGGCAGCGCCGCCCGCGCCTGCACCTTCGCCAGCGCCCGCACAGCAAAGCTTCTGGTACTACTGCGAACCGTCGAAGGCCTACTATCCCTATGTTACCTCCTGCTCGGCGTCGTGGCGACAAGTGCCGACGGCGCCTTCGCCGTGAGGACGGATTGGTCAACGTCTCAATGCAATAAGGCTGGTAAGGTGCCGACCAAAGCGTGGCTCGCCCTGATCTCGGCCGCCTCGCTCACTGTCCTTGTCGGTTGCGTCTCTCCCGAAGAGCTTCAGGCGCAGGATGCGGCGACATGCGCCAGTTATGGGTTTCAGCAAACGACGCCAGAATTTGCGACCTGCTTGCAGCGCGAGAATCTCGCGCGGCAATCGTACTGGGCAAATCCGGGGCTCTACGGCCCGGGCTTCTATAGCCCCTATGGCTACGGCGGAAGCGGCAGCATCTCTTTTGGCTTTTGAGCAAGCGTATGAGGGAAGCGCCATACAAGTCCGATTTGCTCATCGCCCAGATTGGCCTGGCTGCGCGTGTCATCCCGTAAGATTTCAAGAGAACCGACGCGATTGCTTAACCAAACTGACCGACCATCGACACCCTGCAAAGGAGGACGGAAAGCCATGCGCGCTCTCTGTCTCGTGTTGACCCTTCTCGCACCAGCCAGTGCAGCCCAAGCGGATTGCCTGCAGGAGATAGGCCAATTCCGCGAGCAAGTCGATTCGCAAAACCAGGTGCGGCCAACTGCACAATCTCAGGCGGCGGCCAAAGAACTTCAGAGGCTTGATCGCGACGAGATGGCTGACGAGGTGGACTGCTATAACACCCTAGCCAGAGCCCGAAAGATTCTGGCGGCACCTTTGCCTCCGCCAGCGGATGACCGGTACGCCACGGATCACCATCAGCGGTGATCCATCGTTGCAGGTGGGACAGTTCCCATGCGCTTCGAGACCGGAAAATCGTGAGCATTGACTGACCGGCTAATCCGGAAAAGAAAGCGGCGAGCGTTTAGGTGCTCGCCGCATTCAGTGCTCTGTCCCTTATGACGCAATCATGCAATTGCGCACTAGGGATATTAGTCCGCCTATTCGAGTAGTCCGAGTTAAATTTCTTTCATCCTGTATCCGCGTTCTCCGATCCCACGCCCAATCTAAAAAAGATTTAATCTCCGCATGATTGATTCGCCGGTCGTGCAGGAAAGCTCGTATAAGATCGAGGTTATTTGGCCATCATACGGCGCTTGTTGCTCGGCGGGCCGTCGCTGACGGCGCGTCGAACGACCGGCTCTGGTCGCGAGCGGAGTTAAGCGTATGAAGCTTCTTGTCATCGAAGACGACTGCGAGGCGGCGGCCTATATTGTCAAGGCGCTCTCGGAAAGCGGCCATGTCGTCGATTGCGCCGCCGACGGGCGCGAAGGCCTCTTCATGGCCACATCCGGCGTTTACGATGCGCTCATTGTCGATCGCATGCTGCCGCAAATGGACGGGCTCGCGCTTGTCGCCACCTTGCGCAGCGCCGAGATCCGCACGCCCGTGCTGATCTTGAGCGCCTTGGGCGCGGTCGATGACCGAGTGAAAGGTTTACGTGCCGGCGGCGACGACTACCTCACCAAGCCCTTCGCCTTTGCCGAGCTTCTCGCGCGGCTCGAAGCGCTATTGCGGCGCGGTAGTGCCAGCGCCGTTACGACCACGCTCAGGGTGGGTGATCTCGAGATGGACCTGCTGGCGCGCACGGTGACGCGCGGCGGGCGAGAACTGGACCTCCTACCGACCGAGTTTCGCTTGCTCGAATTCCTCATGCGGCATGCCGACCAGGTGGTGACGCGCACCATGCTGCTCGAGAATGTCTGGGACTATCACTTCGATCCGCAGACGAACGTCATAGACGTCCATATCAGCCGCCTGCGGCACAAAATCGACAAAGAATTCGCCAAGCCGCTCCTCCACACCGCACGAGGCGCGGGATACGTGCTGCGCGACGAGTGAGCCGATGACGGCCTACAATGCGTTAGACGCAAGCTGGCCCCCGCTCCGGGCGGCGCTTTTCTTTTCCATGCGCTCGCGCTCAACCGGCCCATGAGCGTCGAACTACATTCCGCTCCGGCTGATGTCTCGCCACTGATGAAGCGCCTGATCGAACACATCACAGCTCAAAGCGAGCGTGGTGCAGATTTGATCCGAGTTGAGCCCGAGTGACCGAGCCGAAAAGGTGCAGCTATCGTACTCGTCTACAGCCGCTACTTTGGCGTTGTCGAGATCGATGCGCGACTGCTTCCATCTTTCCGAACTATAGGCCTGGGCCAGCCTAAAGAAGGCGGAACAATAGATGCCGAGCTGAAATGGCATCGATGCACGCCCGCTATTCATCGCATGCGCAACAGCGCGGTCGATACAGCTGGAATAATCCTCCGTGCTCCAGGCCATCGCCTCGCAGCGCGAGGCACCTTCGGCGCCCCACGCTATTTCGCTGCGCATTGGCACCTGTTCCGGCGTCAGAGCATCTCCCGCCTCGGACACGCGAAACCAGAGAGTGACGAGTACGCCGACAACAGCTATGGCCTTCATGTCAGGACTGCGGGCAAAGCTCGCAAGTCTCTTCCGCCGCGGTCCGCGGCGCGAGAGGAACCTGCATTGCAAAGCATGAGCCTTTCCCCACCTTCGAGCGCAGCTCAATGCTGTGGCCAAGCAGTCTGGCTATTCGCCTAACGACGGCGAGCCCCAATCCCACCCCACTGCCGCTTTGAGGGTTTAAGCGATGGAATTCTTCGAACACGAGATCGAACTGCGACTCGGGAATGCCCGATCCGGTGTCAATCACTTGAATGGAGAGGATATCGCCCCGCCGTCGGCAGCCGACGAGAATGCGGCCCTTTGCGGTGTACTTGATGGCATTGTCGACAAGATTTTGCAGCATCTCCCAGAGAAGGTGCGGGTCGCTTTCAATGACTGCAGACGACCTCACCACTGAAAAGCGCAACCGCTTCTCTCGCGCAAGCGGCGCGAAGGTGTCTGCCAAGGCACACAGGACGTCGTCGGCCAGGACGAGTTGCTTCGCAGGCATCAGGGCTCCAGACTCGATGAGTGAGCCCTGAAGCAGATTATCAAGCGCCCGTGCCAACCTTTGTATCGCCCAGTCGGCTCGCCTCAGATGGTGAGACGCCTGCGGTGTTGCATCTCGACCGCCGAGCTGCTCGACCGCCATCGACAAAACCTGCAGCGGCTGCTTCAGATCGTGTCCGGCGGCTGCGAGCAATTGATTCTTGGCGCGGTTCGCGTCCCTGAGCTCCTGCTCGCGGTTCTGAATAACCTGGGCCATTCGATCGAACGCACTGGCCAAGCGCCGGAATTCGGGCGCTGAATGCGTGAGCTGCGTTCTGACGCTGTAATCGCCGAGGCTCAGCTTGTCCGCAGCGTGCAGCAACTTGTCGACCGGATGCCCAATGAAATACCGACCGGCAATGGCAGCTGCGGCGAGAGCAACGAGAAAACTTGTCAGGATGATGAATGCGCCGTGGCGGATCGTTTGATTCACCTCTGCCAATGCCTCGTCCTGCGAGAGCTCTACGGCGGTGAAGATCTCGTTCTCTCCCGGCACGATCGGCGAGTACGCCGTGACCCACCCACGACCATCGCGCCCCACCCTAGTCGTGGTGCCGACATTCCCGGCGCTGAGCAGTGGTCGCAGCTGTCCAGAGAGCACTGAACCGATCCGCTCTGTTTCGGGCAAGCGCACGAGTACCGTCCCATCCCGATCGGCGAGCGTAATCGTGGATCCGGGAAGCCACGACATGTCGCGAAGGTGCGTGGTGAGCCAATCGAGGTTCAGTGCAGCCAGTATCACGCCGGCCAAATCTTCATTCGCGTCAAAATATGGGTACGCGAAGAGAATGGCTCTCTCGCCAGTGCCCACGTCGAACGCATAGTTACCGCTGACAAACCGCTTGGTCGTCAGAGCGGCCTGAAAGAGACCTCGATCTCGTACGGAAGCATCCGTCAAGAACGCCCGGCCGGGACAGACGATTTGGCCCTCTGCGTCTGTTACTGCCAAAGCTAAGTAATGGGAGAATTGGCGTTCGACATCCTCGAGAGTTGCGGCACAACCCGCGGCATCGTGGTTCCTTACAGCGCGCAGCCGACTTAACGTCGTCAGAAGGCTACGGATCGTCCCGACGGTTTGCCGGACTTGGGCGGCGGCAAGATTGACCTGCTCACGGGCGACGGTTTGGGCTTCGATTTCCCGATCCGTGCGGAGCGTCACATCGTAGTAGACCAGTAGCCCAAGGGCGGGCAGCACCGCCACCGTAGCGAGCGCTAGCAACCGCGCAAACAGGCTGAAACGCGAGTCTCGCAGTTCCACAGCCAAAGCACCCCCTCACAACCCGCAAGAGCAAGCGGCGTTGCTGCAGTGCTGGGACTTCGTTCGGAAAACATTACACCCAATCGCAACGCGGTCCCGTTACAATTGCGTTATGTTTGTTTGGTATGGGAGGAGGCGCCCCGCCACTGGGTGGTACTGTTGTTAAGTGCAGGAAGCGCAGGGCTGCCTGTGTCCGGCGAACTTGGGTCAGCCTGAGGTTCCGCAGCAACCGCGCACGCGACCGGACGTGTCATCGAGCGGGGACTTTCGTCAATCGCTGGATCGGCGAGAGCCGGTGACGCAGTGCCACCCAGCCAAGCGATCGCAAGCGCGCGCCAGAGATTCATAGCGAACCGCTCCTCTTTCCGCTGACTGAGGCGAGACGATTGCACGGCTAAATCTCACACTCAAATTAAATCGCGGAAACGTCTGCAACAGCTTGTCTCAGTTGACCTGAATCGCGGATGAACGCGAATTAACGCCACAGCCATGTTCGTGAAATACGTGAATGTTTACGCTCGGCATCATCGGGACGGAGATAGAGGCCGCGAGCGAGTCAAAAATCGAGCTCCGCGTAAGGAGATTTCCATGCGCGTATTATCGCTGATGTTTCTTGCCCTGCTTCTCGGCGCCTGTGACATAGAAGAAGGCCCGCCGATCTACAACAATCCGCCACCGGACCTGCAGTCCGATCTCCCCTCGGGACAATCCCACGTGGATTGCCCGAGCGGGTTCACGTTCTGCTAGTGGAGGTCGGCTAACACGGCCACAAGACCATACTCGTAACGGGTCGTCCTGGAGACGAGAGGCCGCTCGTTCAACTTCATGTGCGCCTTCTCCGCCGCGGCCCCTGGCGGTCGCTCGCAACGCTGAACGAGAGCCAATTTTTCACTGCTTCGAATTCCCTTCCGGCTTCGGATCGAGCTTTGCCTCCTCTCCCGCAACGCGTACGAGATCGTCGCTCGCGAGCGAGTCCGGCGGACTGTTGACAACCTTATCCGATCGAGTGAGGCCCTTCACGACCTCGACCTGCGTTCCGAGATTTCGGCCGAGCGCGATTGGCCGCAACGTGATTTTGCTGTCGGAGCCGACCAGAGCGACCTTCAAGCCGTCCTGCCGAAAAAGCAGCGCGCTCGTCGGGATGTCCACCATATTGGGATCGCTTGGTAGTTTGAAATGCACCTCAGCATAGGTACCGGGCAGCAGATATCCGTTGGGATTGTCGGCATGAAGCTCCACGAGCAATGTGCGCGACGTCAGGTTGATTGCGCCAGAGGTCGTGGCGACGACAGCCGAGAACGTCTTATCCGGATATTGCGGGAGCTGCAGATCCGCAATCAGGCCCTCGCGGATTCCGGCGGACATCCGCTGTGGCACCTGCACGAATATCCGCATCTCATGCGCGTCAGCGACACGGAATAGCTCCGGCCCGTTGCCGCCGCCAACGCCACTCCCTGCATTGATGAGAGCTCCGATATCCGTTTCCCGCGCGGTCACGATGCCGTCGAACGGGGCGACAATTCGTTTGAATTCTTCAAGTGCTTTCAGTCGGTCGACATTGCCCTGGGCGGTCTCCACGTTCGCCACAGCAGCATTGAGATTTGCGACAGCACTCTCGTAGTCAGCCTTTTTGGACTCTTGCTCTTGGATGGAAACGACGCCCTTAGGCGAGTCGCGCCATCGCAGATAGGTTGTATTGGCGAATGTCTTCTCAGCTTCCCTCACCTTGACGAGCGACTTCGCCGAATTGAGCGAAGCCTGAGCGGCGGCAAGTTGCGCGTCGAGATCTGGCGCATCAATCTCCGCGAGGAGTTGCCCCTTGGTTACGTGGGCACCGTAGTCGACATACCAGTTCTTCAGGTAGCCGCTGACCCGGGCATAGATCGGAGCCTCGTACCAAGCTTCGACATCGCCAGGAAGCACGATCTCGACGTCTGACACGCCTTGCTGCGGCGTGATAACAGATACCATCGGGATCGCCTCTTCAGCCGTCCACCGCGTGACCTCTGCTTGCTCGCGCTGGCGGTTAGCGATCCCAAACCCGGCCACTCCGATGGCGCTGATGAGAGCGATCAATCCTATCCAGGCCAGCTTTCGATGTGCCTGTGGCCGGCGAGCCTGTTGCGGAGATTCCTGGGCGTCCACGACTGATTTCTCCCCTTGAGGTCAAGTCTCAGTCTGCGTTGGCAAGGTATCCGGGGCCGCGCCTTGCCCACCGTCTTTTCGATGGAGCAGGCTGAAGACGGTCGGAACGAAAAAGAGGGTCGCCAGAGTAGCGATCACGAGACCGCCGATGACCGCGCGGCCGAGCGGCGCGTTCTGCTCGCCGCCTTCGCCCAGCGCAAACGCCATCGGCAACATGCCAATGATCATAGCTAACGCGGTCATCAACACCGGGCGGAAGCGCGTAAAGCCCGCATCAAGCGCCGCAGCGGCGGCGTCATCCCCCAGCGCCAGCCTTTCGCGCGCGAAGCTGACGAGGAGGATGCTGTTCGCCGTCGCAATCCCCATGCACATGATGGCGCCGGTCAGGGCCGGAACCGACAGCGTCGTCCCCGTCATGAACAGCATCCAGACGATGCCGGCCAGAGCTCCAGGAAGTGCCGTGATGATGATGAACGGATCAAGCCAAGACTGAAAGTTAACGACGATCACGAGGTAGATAAGCAAGATCGCGCCGGCGAGCCCGAAATAGAGCTGACCGTAGGCGCTGGTCATCGTCTGAACCTGGCCGTGCACTGCCGTGTAGGAGCCGCGCGGCACGTCCTTCCGAGTGTCGCGTAGAATTCGGTTGATGTCGTCGGCCACGGCACCGAGATCGCGTCCCTGCACGGCGGCATAGATGTCGACGACCGGCTGAACGTCATAGTGTGAGACTATGCCCGCGCTTGGCCCTGCCGTGATCCGGGCGAGGCCTCCGAGATATTGCGGTGTTTTCGTGTCGTGGGAGGTAATCGGCACGTTGGCAAGGTCGGAGGCCGTGTCGATTCGATATTGCGGCATCTGAGCCACGATGGGGTAGGAGACGCCGTTCTCGGTATTGAGCCAGAAATTCGGCTTCACCTGACCGCTCCCGGACAGTGTGACGAGGAGGCTGTTCGCGACGTCGCGTTGGGTCAGTCCGACTTCGCCAGCTAGCGAGCGGTCGACCTGGACGTTGATCTGCGGATAGTTGAAGGCTTGCTGGATACGCGCATCGGCGACGCCGGGAACCGCGCGGATGCGTTTGAGCAACTCGGTGGCATAAGAGTAGTTAGCTTCCTGTTTGTTGCCAATGACTTGCACGTCAATCGGCGCTGGCAGGCCGAAGTTGAGTATCTGGGAGACGATGTCCGCGGGCAAAAACGAGAAGGTACTGCCGGGAAACTTTTGCGGCAGCGTCGTGCGCAGTTGTTTGACGTAGGACGCTGACGGATCATGGTTCTCATTGAGGGACATCAAGATATCTCCGTCTTCCGGTCCGATCGTCCCAGTATTGCTGTAGGCCATGTTGATGCCGCTGAACGGCAGGCCAATGTTATCGACAATGTTGTCAAGTTGGTCAGGCGGAATCGTCTGGCGGATCGTCCGCTCGACCAAGTCGAACAGCCGCGCGGTCTCTTCGATTCGTGTGCCTGTCTGCGCACGCACGTGCATCAAGATCTGGCCGGAATCGACTGACGGAAAGAAGTTCTCACCAAGAAACGGAGCGAGTCCGAACGACAGGAACACGCAGACGAGAAAGCCGGTGATGAAAGTCTTCGGACGGCCGAGGGCGAGGGAGAGCTGTGACCGATAGCTTTCGCGGATCCGTGCGAAACGCGTTTCGAACCCTTGCTGGAAGCGCTTCAGAGGATTCCGCGATCCGAGAGTTGGCGCCGAATGGCCATCCGGAGAATGGCCGCCACCGTGGCTCCCGCGCATGAAGTAATTGGCCATTGTCGGGACCAATGTGCGCGATAGTGTGAAGGAGCCAACGAGAGCGAAGACGACGGCTTCAGCCATTGGCCTGAAGAGGTAGCCGGCGACACCGCCGAGCTGGAACATCGGCACGAAAACGATGCACAGACACAGCAGTGTGACGAAAGCGGGCACGACGATCTGCCGGGCACCGTCCATGATGGCCGGTTCGATCTGCTTGCCTTGTTCGAGATGCCAATTGATATTCTCGATTGTCACGGTGCCATCGTCGACAAGGATGCCCACGGCAAGAGCGAGGCCGCCGAGCGTCATCACGTTGATGGTCTCGCCAAGCCATGACAGCGCCGTCAAGGAGAACAGGATAGCGAGCGGGATTTCGATCAGGATGATGATCGTCGAGCGCCAACTGCCGAGGAAAAGGAGAATCATCAATCCGACGAGCGCCGCGGCCAGCACCGCCTCGCGGATGACACCAAACACGGCAGCTTTGACGAAAATTGACTGATCGCCAACCGCATGGAGATCGAGGCTCGCGGGCAGGCTTTCCTTGACCCTCGGGAGCAGCGACTTCACCCCGTCGATGATGTCGAGGGTCGAGGCCGCACCGGCCTTGAGGATCGTCATCAACACAGCCTTGGCTCCGTTGACGCGGACTATGTTGGTCTGGGGAGGTGAGCCTTGATGGACATAGGCAACGTCGTGAATATAAATGATTGTGCCGTTCACCTTCCTCAGGGGCAGGTCGTTGATTTTTTTGAGCGAAATAGGGCTGGCGTTCAGCGCAACGTTCCAGTCGAACTTCCCGATTTTCTGATCTCCGGCGGGGAGGATGAGATTTTGCACGGAGATGGCATTGAGAACATCCTCCGCGGAAACGTTATGGGCCTGCATCGCCGTCTGATCGAGATCCACCTGCACTTGCAGGACCTTGCCGCCGTAGGGGGATGGGATCGCCGCTCCCGCGACGGTGGCGAGTTGCGGTCGAATGAAGTTTTGTCCGTAATCGAACAGCTGCATCTGCGGTAGCTTTTTGCTCGACAAAGCGAGCTGAAGAATCGGCACGCTCGAAGCGTTGTAGCTGAGGACGTACGGAGGGGTGATGCCCGGGGGCAGAAGTTTCAGGACCGTTTGTGACGCCGCCGTCACCTGCGCCAGTGCGGCGGCGACGTCGACGTTCTTTTGGAAGAAGATTTTGATTACCCCGTAACCGCTCAGAGACTGCGATTCGATATGCTCGATGTCGGCAACTTGCGAGGTCAAGGTCCGCTCGTAGTAATAGATCACGCGGCCGGACATGTCGTTCGGCAGCAGCCCCGAGTAGGTCCACACCACGCTTACGACGGGAATGTTGATATTGGGGAAGATGTCGGTTGGGGTGCGCAGCGCTGCCAACGATCCGGCGAGCGCGATCAGAATGGCCAGCACGACGAAGGTGTAAGGACGCTTCAGAGCGACTTGCACGATCCAAATCATGCAGGCCGTCTCCTAGCTCCCGAGGGCCGAGCCTTTGAGCCCAACGAATCGCTTCGGCCGGATACGCGTCGGCCCATGACGCCGCTCACATGCAATCCGCTGCGACACAGCAATTTTCCGCCATCTCCCCCAAGCCCCATAGTCAGCCGCAGCTACATCCAATCCCCTGTCTTTGCGCGAGAAGTAAACGCGTTAATCGAGCGCCAATTCATCGGTTGCGCGTGAAATGTTTTTAACGTGGGGAGCCAGATCGGTCTTCAGCGTTTCCGAGCGCTAGGCGCAGTTTGCAACGATCTGCGATCTCGCCGGCGGGAGTCGTGCGCTATGAGGTCCGCGCTATTGGCATCTAGTGCAGATTGGGCTCGCTTAGGCCGAACTAGATCATGGGCGCGTGTGAGCCCGCCTATCCGGTACGTCCTGATGATGCTGATTGGGTTTTCGCTGATCGGCTGTTTCGAGGATCAGAAACAGCAAGTGGCACGATGCGAACGCGAGGCGATACGAGCTTACGGCACCGAACATGTCCCCGTCCGTGGTACGTTGGGTCCCCATATTCAGGCCTGCATGCAGGCCCACGGGTACGAGTGGCATCCGGAGGACAAGAAATGCCGCGTTCGCCTATCGATGGTCCGAAATCCGTTTTGCTACTCCCCAATCGGATGGACCAAATGGGTTCTCTACGAGGTCGAGAGCGCTATTGGGGAGTAGGGCGACGGCGACGCGGCTCTCTCGTTGACCGCAAGCACGTTCGGGCGTGTGTATCCATCGACGTGCTCTTCCGTGATGACCGCCGCTCGGCCCGAACAGGCCATGCAGGCGGGCTGGACCCAGCGGCCACACCACTGCGTGGCCAAGTATCCAAAATCGCTCCGCCTCATGTGTTCCCGGTTGTCGCCCACCGCAACTGGAACCGGGCTGCGCTCACCTTGGCATCGGCCGCTGGGCGAAATGCAAAATATTGATCAGGGTTGCACCCGAGCCCGGGTCAGGGGGCAGCGGCAACGAGGCGTGGCGGGAAATGCATCCCCGCCGCGCCTCGCTCCGTGCCTTTGCCGCGCACAAGGGGGATTGTGAGCTGCGGAGCGGGTCTACAGCGCTTCACCCGCTCAGCTCGCTAACGTCGCTGAACTGACATGATCTGACTTTGTCTTTTATTTAATGTGGGAGGCTGCATAAGTGGCCACGCCACAAGCGCTTGTGCTTCTGAAAATAATTTAATTCTGCTGTGCGGCGATTTCGCGCGTTCTAGCTTCAAGAGTTCAAACTGTTATGGCCTTGCGGGTGCGCGTGGAACGACTTGTGGAGATGCTCCATGAGAAGGTTTCCGATGCGATGCTGATGCTCGCTTGCCTGCCTCGTGCGCATCGAACGCCAAGCAATGAGTCCGCTGCCGCTGAACTAGCCGCATCTGTGGTCGGCTGGGTTAACAATAAATATGCTCCAGGATCAGGGAGGGAACGGATGTCACGAAGCGGAGTCTGCCTGGTATTCGCACTGTCGATCTTGGCTGCGGGGCTGGTGGCTTGCGCAACCCCTGACGAAGTAAATGCGGCAGACCAGGAGGCCTGTAGGAAACTCGGGTTCGCTCCGAGGAGTCTGGAATTCACGGCTTGCGTCCGCGACAGGCTCGCAAGCCGTTACACACCACCTCCTCCTGGTTGGAACGGGCCAGGCTTGGCATATGCTCCTGGTCTCTACTTGCAGCCTGGAATGCTCCGTTAGCGGCGAATTTGCCGACCAATGACACCGATCTTCCCGATCCTCAATGAGGTGGGCCAGGCCGTGTGTATCTCGGTGAGCGCAGTACCTCGCTGTTTCGAAGGCGCTCCGGTACGTGCCCTCGGATACGAACGTCCCTCGACCGTTTGCGGGAAACAGGATTGATGGCGACGGAATAGGAGCAGGTAAGCGCGGGCAGAGCTGGCATGAGCGATCATATTGCCGTCTTGAGAGCTCCCACGTTCGACCCGCCGCGTCGCCCACAACGCCATCGGAGTAATCGATGGCAGCACATGGTGTTCCTGCTCGGCGGTCTTGCGCTCGGCGGTCTTGCGCTCGGCGGCGGCGGCACATTCTGGGCCATCGTTCCGCCTAATACCGTCCGACATGACAAGCAAGAGAGATTTACTCGCGGATCTCCGGCTCCGGTGGTCGGCGCGACCGTCGAACGCGGTGACATGCCCATGACTGTTGAAGCGTTGGGCACCGTCACGCCGCTCGCGACCGTCACCATCCGAACGCAAATAAGCGGGCAGTTAATGCGGGTCGCGTTCGAGGAGGGGCAGAACGTCGACCAAGGAAACCTCCTCGCTGAGATCGACCCTCGCCCCTATGAAGTGGCACTGGGTCAGTGGCAGGGCCAGTTACTCCGCGATGAAGCTTTGTTAGACAACGCCCGAATTGATCTCGCACGCTATGAGAGGCTCGCGAAGCAGCACGCTATTGCTCAACAGCAAGCGGGCAATCAGCGTTACCTCGTTGCCCAATATGAGGGCGCGCTCAAATCCGACAAAGCGCAAGTTGAGACCGCCAAGCTGAATCTCCTGTACTGCCGCATCACAGCCCCAGTCACAGGGCGGATTGGGTTACGCCGGGTCGATCAAGGCAATTACATCCAGCCGACCGATGTGAACGGCATTGCCGTCATTACCCAAATGAATCCGATCTCAGTCATCTTCATGTTGCCCGAGGACGATTTGCCCGCACTCGTCAAGCGCTTGCATGAAGGCCATAAGGTAAAGGTCTCTGCCTTCGACAGCGGCAATGCTATCAGGCTTGCGGCTGGCGGGTTGGAGGCACTTGATAACGAGATCGATATCGCCACGGGTACGGTGAAGGTGCGTGCCGTCTTCGGCAATGGTGGCCAGACACTGTTCCCAAACCAGTTCGTCAACATCCATGTAGCACTGAACACCCTGCGCGACGTAGCGATCGTGCCGGCTTCTGCGATTCGGCGAAGCGGTCGAGATACTTTCGTCTATGTGGTCAAGCCCGATGACTCCGTTGCGGTGCGACCCGTTCAGCTTGGTCCAACCAAGGCGGGCCGCACGGTTATCGAGAGGGGGCTCGCGATCGGCGACACCGTGGTCACCGAGGGCGCCGACGAGCTACACGATGGCGCCAAGGTCACGGTGTTGAAGTCCACTGCTGGCTTGCTCACTTCGAGCGCGATCTACCGCGGCGTTTGGCCGGACCGTGCGTGTTCGTCAGGTTATGAGCGGTGTTGACGAGTGCGACATGCGAGAAGGCCTGTGGGAAGTTCCCGACAAGGCATTGCTCGTCCAGGTCATACTCCTCCGCCAAAAGTCCTAGATCGTTCCTAAGCGAGAGTAGCCGCTCGAAAAGCTCTTCTGCTGCAGTCCGTTCGCCGATCAATGCAAGGGCGTCGGCAAGCCAGAAGCTGCAGGCAAGAAATGACCCTTCTCCGGCCGGCAAGCCATCGTCGCTGCGCTCTGTCCGATACCGGAGGACGAGCCCATCTTGAACTAGATTGCGCCGGACCGCCTTCACAGTGCCGATGATTCGCGAATCGGTCGGCGGGAGAAAACCGACATGGGGCATGAGGAGTAGGGCGGCATCGAGCTCCTTGCTGCCGTAGCATTGGACGAACGCATTCTGCTGGGCATCGAAGCCGCGTGTGCAGACCTCGGCATGAATATCTTTCCGCAGCTCACGCCAATGCTCGATCGGCCCGTGTAATCCAGCTTGCTCCACGATCTTGACAGCGCGATCAAACGCCACCCAAGCCATCATCCGCGAATGGGTGAAGGCGCGCGGCGGCCCGCGCATTTCCCAAAGACCATGATCGGGCGTTCGCCAGACGCCCTCGAGGTAGTCGAGCAACGCCTTCTGCAACTCCCACGCTTCGCCGTTTTGCTCGTGGTTCAACTGTTGACTCGCATAGAGAGCGTCAACGACCTCGCCGTAGACATCGAGCTGAAACTGGCTGTGCGCTGCGTTGCCGAGCCGCACCGGGCGGCTACCGCGATAGCCGACGAGCCACGGCAATTCACACTCGCTAAGGCGCCGCTCGCCAGCAACGCCGTACATGATCTGCAGCTCCGACGGCTTTCCCAGGGCTGCTCGCAGCAGCCATTCACGCCAGCTCCGTGCCTCCTCGACATAGCCTGAGGTCATCAGCGCATATAGCGTGAAGGTCGCATCACGGATCCAGCAATAGCGGTAGTCCCAGTTTCGCCCGCCACCAATTTGCTCGGGCAACGAAGTCGTCGGCGCCGCAACGATGGCGCCGGTCGGGTGATAGGTCAGCAGTTTCAGTGTGATCAGTGAGCGGATTACCGCTTCGCGCCAACGCCCCTGATAAGTGCAGCGGGCTGACCACATGCGCCAGCCTGCAAGAGTCGACGCAAGCATTTCCTCTGGATCGCGATAGGCGACACTGCGGTGGTGCGACGGGTACCAAGTCATTGTGAACGGTATCAGCTCTCCAGCCTTGACTGTGAAGTCGCCGCGGGTAGCGAAATCCTCACCTCTCAGATGGACGGGAGTTCGCAATTGGACGCCATCTGGGCCCGCGATCGCGCTCAGGCCGTGGTACCGCCGACGTACCCAAGGCACAACGCGCCCGTAATCGAAGCGGAAAAGCAATTCCGTCCGCATCCGAACGGTGCCGCGCTCTCCATATACCAGGCGTACCAGGTCAATCTCGTGCTCGTCGTCGGGCATTGGCATGAAATCGGTGACAACGGCGGCGCCCTCTTCGGTTTCGAACCGCGTTTCTAGGACAGCGGTCTCGTCGCGGTATTTCCGGGTCGTCGTCGTCACTCGTTCGCGCGGCGCGATCAACCAGCGGCCATTTTCGGGTCCGCCGAGCAGTGCGGTGAAGCACGCGCCACTATCGAATCTAGGGAGACACAGCCAATCTATCGAGCCGTCCAGCCCGACGAGAGCCGCCGTATGCGCGTTGCCAATGAGGCCATAATGCTCAATCGGTTTTTGCATTGGACTGTCGGGGCCGATGATCGGTGAAAGCGCCTAATAACTCGTGCATCCGCTCCAGGGTTCCCTGTAACCCTAAGCAATCAGTCTTTTCTTGCGAGACGCCGGTCAATTGGAATTCATGAACTAAAGTTAATGCGCCTGGTGTATAGAAACGAGCACTCGGAGTCCGCTCAAAACATGATCCCTAGCGTCTCATGGACGATATAGACCGCGATCGACGCAAGGACGATCACGATCACAATTGCGACCGATGCGATTACACCGTCTCTCTTCCCGCCCAAGTGAGGCACGAAAGTAACCTCCGCATTCACAAATCTCGCGAAGATTCGGACGGGTCGTGCGTGCTTCTGCGCTTGCGTGCGGTGCGAAAGATTAAATTGCTGTTACGAGCGGCCCGACATTTCTTTCGCCGCGTCATCATGGTAGGAGCGCCAGCGACGCGATGCTCATTAAATCTTTGACAGATTAGCTATGCAAGCATTCATCATGCCTACATCTTCTTAGATGGTGACGGAGGTCAACGTGGAGGTCTTCCCACACGGGTCCATCGTCGCGGATTTGATCGGGCTGTCATGGGCCGCACTGGGCATGGCGCCGCTTCCTGCGCTCTCGCTCATTCCTCGGCAGAGCGGCGGCCACTTCGAGGGGTGAGATGGAGAAGCGGCCAAGACCAACGGTTGCGGACGTTGTCTGCATAGGTTGCTTTCTGTTTGCGTTGTTTGCACAAGACGCTCACATAGCTCGAGCGCAAAGTTCACGGCGTGATGACTCGGCAGTGACGCCGAGGATCGCCAATAGATACGATCATAAGGAGTTTCAGGCGACGACGACCAGCGTGTGCGTCGGTGCAAACGCGGCCGGAGTGGACTGCTCCTCCGCTGCCGGTGCGAAGGCACAGGAGGAACTGAACCTTATTTGGCGGCAAATCCAAGAGATCGAGAAATCCTATCCTCCTGGCTTTCTTTCAGGGATGAAGGATAAGCAGCCTGAAAGATAGTTCCCGCACCGTGATTCTACTCCGGCCGGCACTCGCGCATGCTGCTCAAATGAGCTTGCGGAGGAGCTATACCGGGTGAAACGGAAGTGTGACATTCGCTGGCGCGGGTGACCGCGCGCGTACGCGACAATCGCGACGCTTGCGAACGAAGATGCGCGCTGGCCCATCGAAATTACTGTCGCGGCGCGAGAGGGGAGTCGAAACACGCGCGCCCAGAACGCAAAGACCCGCCAAGAGCAACAAGCCAATGCCTCAATGAGCACATCCCGCGCCGCGCTCGATGACAACGCCCACGGACGTTGCCTCGTGGCAGCGCGGTAACTCGGCAGGAGATCGGGGCGCCGGAGGTGGTAGGGCGCCAAATTCTGCTGTCGGCGGCTCAGCACCCGTGAGGGTAGAACCATAATCGGCCCATCCGCCAGCGCCCCAGTCCCAATCCCAGGCCCAGCCACCGAAGCCGTCAAATCCAGGAAGTTGATTGAATGGATTGAACGGGCTGAACGGCCCAAATCTGCCAAAGCCGGCAAAGCGATGCCCTGGCGCCGCAATGGAGCGCCGAGAGAAGCGATCAAAGAAGAGGAGATTGCTAAATCTTTGGCGGGAGATGAGGGCGAAACGACTGCCCACCGCAGCACGATGAGGGCCGCCTGCGACACTGCCGCCGCCGTGCATCGTGGTTCGCGCTAGCACAGGCGCCGACACCAGAAGAGTGAACGTGGCGGCGAGAGACGCAAGCGCAATCCAACGCCGCATCATGACCACTCCCGATGACTGGGATTGTGGATCATCTACAGACTTCATATAGGCACGATGGGGCGCTCGGTCTATCGTCCCTCACACACCTGTGTTCAGCGGGCCGGACAGACGCTCGGTTGCCGAGGAGTGTGAGGTTTCGCACAAACGGCAGACGCCGGACTGATAGTGTAGCCGCATGAGGCGGCGCAAATTCATCATGAGGCGGCGCAAATTCATCGCGACGATTGCTGTAGCAGCACTGTTGCCGCTCGCGGCCTGCGCAAGCGCCAGCGTGGTGTCGCGGCGCGACGTCGGCTCCGCGCTCGCCGCCGGACCGCCGGCTTATGTCGCGGAACCGAACTAGGCCAATAGATTGGGCTCAGCTCGGCGTGACCAAGGATCCCGCGTCGTTAATTTTATTTAATCGACATTAGGGCCGCTAAACAGTGTTCGCTAATGGGCCGCTTTACAGCATGGAGGCTCAAATGCCTAGCAAAGCCATGTCCCTAATACGGGTCATTTGCGCTTCGATAGCCATTGGGCAATTGCTCGCCGCTTGCAGCTATGGCACCGCCACAGAACCGGATACCACTTCACAGTCCTACGCGCTGCCGCCGGCTGGGGACGCCGGGCAATAGCTTCACGGATATCGCCGAGGTTTCCGGCCCGCGCGTCAGCTTGGTGCCCGGTTCTGTTTTTGAGGCGCTATGTCAGTACAGTTCGACGATGATCCGCGCCGGCCGGAGGTGCTGGCATGGATCGCGTCCCTTAACCCAGAAGGGGAGCTTGTGGTTCGCCTCGCGATGCGGGAGTGCTTCCGCCAATGTCGCGATGATCATGTTTTCCGAGCGCGCATTGAGGTGCTGCTCGACGAGCTCGCGCCAGACAAGGAGCGCTTAGACCATTTCATGCACGAAGCCGAGAAAGCCGCGGCGATTATCCGCGGTGCGCACGAACTCGAATCGCGAACTTGAAAAAGGGAACCCGACATGGCGCCGAACGGGGCGAGATCCTTGAAGAGATCGACACCACAACGATGCCGCAATTGATGACCAGACCGGAAGCGCTCGCCTGGCTCGAAGATCTGATCACCGAACTCGAATCCCGGTGCGGCGCGCTGCGCAAAGAGATCGCAAACGAAACATAAGTGTCCTTGAATGGGCCTAAGAGAGGCGCGCCGCGCGCGTAGAATAGCCCAATTCTGTGAAACTCAGCCCCGCCCGATCCTTTCCTCTGGGTGGGCCTCTTCTTGTGGGTCAGCGCCACCCCACCGCTCTCTCGCAATATCGCCAAATCGGAAGCACGCCACTGCCGATCATGGCATGGTGTTGAGCACATATCCGACGATCGAGACGAGTGCGACCGTGACAAGGATAATGCCAAGCGCGATCCGCTCTTCTAGCTTCTGGCGTGAAGAACGCATGCGTGAAGTACGGGCGCGCAGGCGCGCTCATCCCCGAGGAGCGATCGAGCGGAATCTCTGCCGCCATCAACATCAAGCCAGCAGGTGCCGACATGCCCGGCCGACGAGCCCACGCAATTCCGCAATAACGGCAAGCATGGCATCGATGAGAAGACGATCCGCGCCAAACAGGGCGGCATCGGCGGTGACGAACGCGAGCACGGCGGCCACGACCGAGGTGCCCCAGTAAGGGCATTGCCCAGCCGCGCCGCGCCGCGTCCGTACCGCGCGAGGCGGTGCGTGGCGTACTGTACCCTATCGGGCGGAACTTGCTTGCTCGCGAGCTTGCCTGCGCCGCCCTCGACGCGAGGGCATAAACGCGATCGTTGCGTCTGTGCGTCCGGAGCTGCAAACGCGGAGCTTTACTTGCTATTATTTCCCGGCTCTGAGCGTATAGCTGATCGTTTCCGCCGCAAGCCGCAGGGGGGCTGACATGCGGTACACGATCGAATATCCCGACGAGCGAGATGGACAAGTCGTCGCGCCGTTTATTTTTCACGCCAAAGAGAGCGCTTTGGCGAATGCATGCGCGCTTGGCTTCGAAAGGGAGGATCTTACCCTCGGGGCTCGAGCCCTGAACGCCGACGCGAGACCGCCGCTCCCGCCCAGGCCCCGGAGGCCAAGAAATGGCGCGAGGAAACCGAAAAGGCCATCCGGGCGCCAGCGCACTAGCCCGGGCGAGCGCGCGAGCGTCGGACAAGATCAAGACGCGCCGCTGTTGAGCGAAAGAGACAAGGACAAAAATGACGACGCTTCCTAAGTTGCCCATCGAACGGGACCACCTCGAGCCTAAGGAATCCGCAGAGAGCGAAGATCGTATCAGCGCACGCCAATATGGTCTCTTGCCGCCGCTTGATTGGGATGACGAGTGCGAAGCCGAAATCGATCGCCAACGCCACTTTTGGAACAACCTCGTCGAGATTGAGCGCGGCCATCGTGAAATGCTCCGCAAAGAGCGAAGCAAGGACCCACAGATTGCCGATCTGGAGGCGCAACTCGCCGCCATCAGTACCAGAATTGACGCTACATTAGTCGCACGTAACCGATTGAGGGCCGATTCGCGCTCAAAAGAAGACAACGAGCTTGACGAACCACTGAACCAGCTCACGGCGGAAAGGCGGGCCTTATATGAAGAGCTGAAGCCTCTCCATCGAAAATGGGCACGCAAGAACCAAACGGTCTTAGATCGCCTCGAAAAGGAGCGCCGAGCGAAGGTCACTGTCGCACGTCACGCAAGCGGACTATGGCACGGCAACTATCGGCCCATCATGGAATCATTTGAGGTGGCGCGCCGGCGGGCGCTTAAAGATGGTACCGAGCTTCGCTTCCACCGTCGCGACGGCTCTGCTCGCATCATTAACACGCCGTCGTTGCAGGACGCGAGCGGCTCTCGCAATTGGGTCACGCCTGCCGAGCTGTTCGCGGCACGCCTCTACCAAACCCAAATAAACTCGGTGCCGGACGACGCCTTCTCCCATCCCAGTCGCGGCTATCGCCGCCGTGCCGCCCGCACCGAGTTGCGTGTTACCATCTTCACCGCCAACAGAAAGCCTCGCCTGGTGAGATTTCCGATGATCTATCATCAGGCGATCCCCGCCGACGCTCGCATCAAACGGATCACGGTCACGCGTAAGATCGTTGCCCTCAAACCACGGTGGCGCGTTAGCGTCACATTTGAGGAACCATCACCAAGTACGACGATATCGAATACCGCCTGCGGCATAGATCTCGGCTGGCGCAGGCTCGCCCACGGACTGCGCGTCGCCGTCATGTTCGGCTCAGATGCCAAGAGAGAAGAGTTAGTGCTTCCTGACTCCTGGATTCAGCGCATGAACCATGTAGAACATCTAAAAGCCGAAATAGACACCGCTCTCAACGATATCCTGCCGCGCATGAGAAACCTCGCCAAACAGGAGGTCCCGGAACCACTTCTGAAATTATTCAAACGCCTACGCCAAGCGCCCCGCGTCGGATCTGGTCTGCTTGTCGCGATCGAACGCGAATGGGTGCGTTCTTCACCAAAATGGAATGTTGATGATCTGGATGCTTTGCGAGCGTGGGCCAGGCTCTCTCTCACGCGCAGGAAGGAGATGGACAATCTCCGCGACAAGCTCATTGCTCAGCGCACCGACATGTTTCGAAATTTTGCCGCAGTGGTCGCCCAACGATATGGACGGATCGGCCTTAGAGATTTTGACGTGAGCCGGATTGCCGCGAGCGACGAGCTGCCTAAGCCGGCGCGCCACTATCGTCAGCTTGCGGCATCCGCCGCCCTTCGCCTACAGATCACACAAACCGCTAGGCGTGAGGGACGCCAAATCGTCCCCATTGGCGGCCCGACGACTATCCGCTGCGCTGCCTGCGGCCAGCTGAACAGTCCGGTTAACCGTTCGGCGCTCAATTGGCACTGCGCAGGATGCGGAGCGATATGGGATCAGGACGACAACGCCTCACGCAACATCTTGACAGCAGCGCTAGCAGCCTCGCCAGGGGCAAGAAAATCGCGAACGACCCGCTGGAAAAGAATCAGTGCAGCGGCTCAAGCCAAGCAGAAAGGCGCTGAATCCGTCGGATTGGAAGGCAAGAATCTATCGACAGACCAGCGAGATTGAAGGTATATGAGTTCTTCGACCCTGCTCGGTGGGGGCTTACCGAGACTGGTCTGAGGCAGAGGCGACATTGTTCTTCGACCCTTCTCGGTGGGGCTTACGGAGACGCTTGTGCAAAACCGCTATCCATCTTCGACCCTGTTCGGCGGGGGGCTAACCATCCGAGCCGGCCGGAAGGTCAGGCTCAAATCGGCCACTTCGATCGGGTCTTGAGCACGGGCGCATCGAGCGCGGCCCAGAGATATTTACATGGCTAGAGCTCCTTGCTTCGCCGGGCGCTAGCACGCAGGCCGATGACAAATCCATGGATGCCACCTGCCCAATCTCGGTGCCTTCCCAAGGAAGGCGCAGCAGGAGCTTCATATGTCTCTTCGCGATGGGCAATCGAGAAGGAAGTCTCGAACGTCTATCTCAATTATTTGGAGAGGAAGGATCATCCACCGCAGTCACCGCCCCTCGGATCGTTGTTGGCAGGTACCGCGGGGGGCCACCAAGCTAATTTTTATAAACGCCTTCTTGGCTGCTGCGACTTCAGCAAGGGGAACGGGGCCGGTCGGATCAAGCCCGAAGTGCGAAGCGGGCGCGCCCCCCGATAGCACTGTGGTTCATTTGCAACACAGAATCAGTAACTTTGCTCATACGTTCGATATCAATAGAGTTCGCCGGGGCTGATGGTAGATTGCGACTTTGAGGCGAGGCGGCACCTTCATGCCGCGACGATGACAGGGGGTTTTGAACATGAAGAGACGTCTCGGTTACACCGCATTGACGGGCGCGCTGGCGGCCTTGCCGTTCCTGCTCGGCGCCCCTGACCTGGCCCACGCGCAGCAGGCGCCGGGCTCGGGCAGCTTTCCCAATTCGTTTTTGATTCCAGGCACCAACACCTCGCTGCGGGTTGGCGGCTTCGTGAAGTTGGACGTCTGGTACGATTTCAGCGTCCACAGCGACACCGGCACTGCCGGTGGCACCACCGGCATGAACACCGGCGGTCTTTCGCTCGACAATAACGTGCCAGGCGTTGCCGCTTCGCAAGGCCACAGCTTCCACGGCCGGATGTCGTGGAGCGCCGCGGAATCGCGGTTCAACTTCGAGAGCCGCACCCCCACCGCCTGGGGCGAGGTCAAGACCTTCCTCGAACTGGACTTGGAACAGCCGGCCGGCTTCAACAACAGCGCCGGCGTTCATGGCAATAGCGACAGCATCGCGCCGCGTCTTCGCCAGGCCTACGGCACCTTCGGGCCGTGGCTCTTCGGCCAGACCTTCCCGCTCTTCAGCGACGGCATCGCCTCGCCGGAGACCCTGGACTTCGCCGGCTCCGGCGCCTTGGCGGGTCCGTTGCGTATTCCGGAAATCCGCTACACCTTCGACGCGGGCAACGGCATCACCCTCGCTGCCGCCCTCGACGATGAGTCGATCACATTCGTCAACGGCATAACCGGTGGCGCCGGCACCAGCTTCTCGCCCTGCTCGGGCGCAGCTGACCCGGCCTCCTGCGTGACCGCTCAGAACTTTGCGACTGGATCCTTCAGCGCGCCGCAGACCGCGGGCTACAAATGGCCCGCCCTCATCGGTAACGCCACGCTGAGCCAGGCCTGGGGCCACGTCTCGCTGCGCGGCCTCGTCCGCGACCTCTATTACCACGGTCCCAGCACCGTGATCCTTGGTCACGATGCCAACATTCAGCGCTTCGGCTGGGGCGCCGGCTTCTCGGGCGACTTCCATCTGCCGACCGGCCTCAAAGATGCCATCCTCTGGCAGGCCAACGGCGGCCGCGGCATCGGCCGGTTCATCAACAACGAAGGCGATAGTCCCGGCGACTTCGTCATCGATCCGAACGGCACGCCTCACCTGATCGATCAATACGATGCGACCCTCGGCGTGATCCACTACTGGACCGATCAGCTTCGCAGCAACGCCGACGGCTGGTTTCACTACATAGCCTGGCCGCACGGCGGCGGCATCTTCGTGGCTGAGACGCCCGGCTCGGTCTTCGGCGGCCAGAACCGGATCATCTATGGCAGCCATGCCAACCTGCTCTGGAGCCCGATTCCGGCGGTCGACATCGGTGCCGAGTATATTTTCCTCGAGCGCAAGGTTGAAGACGGCCGGCAAGGCATCGCCCACCGCTTGCAGTTCTCCACCAAGTTCCGCTTCTAAGCCGGCACTCGGTTAGAGAAACCTCGATAGAGCCCCGCCGCGGCAATGCGGCGGGGTTTTTCTTTGCGAGGCTTGCCAGGCTGCTATTTAACGGCGCGCGGGCCGCTGTGACTCCATGCGCGCGGCCAGGCCGAGCGATTGGGCTACCGCGAGGCAGCGGAGATTCCGCATCTTTCAGTTTCGCCCGCCCTGCCCGTCGTAGCACCCGGGAATCGAGGTCGTCCGCCACTCCGAACAGTCCCGCAGATTGGGACCGTCATAACAGGCGGCGAGCGTGGTCAGGATAAATCCAATCAGGATCAGCTTGGTCCGCACGCTCTCCCCTCTGGTTGCGCGAGGGACACCAAACACCCCACCTTAGACCCCTTTCGGCACTGCGCTCGTTACATCGCGGAAAGGTTTGCACCCAAGAGGGACCTCGGTCGCCCAGCATCCTCCATGTTGCGTTTCTTCAAGGCAGGGAGACTCACTGCGTTGGCGGCAGAATTCGACTTTCGCGCCGCACCGGGCCTAGTACGACGCGCGAACATGAACAGGCTTCTGCTCAAGATCAATTTCCGCATCTATCGCTACCACGCCGATCTTAGGGAACTCTATGGCGCTCGAGAGGCTCGCGCCATGTGTCGTGAATGAGGCGTTGGGTACGATCCGTTCCACCGAATCGGGATTTCAGGCTCCTTGGGAAAATGCGCGCACAACGAAGATCCGCGCGGGAGAGGCAGCTGACCGGATGATGTGACGTGAACTGAGAAAGGAGCTGGCGCTCGCACCGAGGTACGTTAGCTGCGGCGACCCTGATCCAAGGAAAGAAGAGCCCCGCCAAAGGGAGAAGGCGGGGCCAGGGCCCGAGACGATCATGCGTAGGATACCTGGTTGTGGCGCCGAAGTCGATCGTCGCCCGCCGCGCCTGTCGATCGAGCGGATCTGCTAGCTGCTACGGGGAATTGATCAGAGATGATGGCGAGCTCTCGCTCACTCTTCACTGCCACTTGCCTGCGCCGTCTTCAGCGCTATCGCGCTCATCACTCTCGAGAAACTCAAAGCGTTCAGCCCCGCGACCTCCGATATGAAACGGCGCAGACGCTTCGGAATGACTAGCGCTCTAGATTTCTATTTTTTCGTGTCCACCCCCAGCCACTTGTTCCGGACCCCCCTATAATGCCGATCGACATCGTAAAGCTGCACCGGAAGATGCAGGTCGGCCGCCGTGAGCTGCCCGATCTGCAGCGAGAGATTGAATTCTGCAAGCGCGAGATCGTGCTCCGCCGTGACGAGCTGGACGCGATCCGTAAACAACTCTTGCTCGGCATTGAGGACATCAAGCACGGTACGCGCGCCGACCGATGCTTCCTGCTGTGTGCCTTCAAGTGCTATTTCCGCGGCACGGATCGTCGATTGCAGAGAGGTGATCTGCGCCCGTCCTGAGGTCGTCTGTTCCCACGCCTGCGTCACACCCTGCACGGCTGCGCGGCGCGCGTCATCGGTCTGGCCACGGCGCTGACCCAATGCTTCGGTCGCCTGCCGGGTCTGTGAATAGATATTGCCAGCTTCATAGAGGGGCACAGTCACGCGCGCTGTCAGCGAAGCTGCGGAAGTCGTCTGATTGTCGACAATGGTACTGACGCTCCGATTGACATCCCCGATCAAGCTCAAGCTCGGCAACAATTGAGCGCGCGTTGCGTCGATCGCGTCCCGGGCCGCGTCCTCTGTAAACAAAGCGGCGACAACGTTAGGGTTGTTATGTGCGGCAACATCAATAGCGGCCTCGCGTGTCATCGGCAGGACCGGCCGCAGCTCGAGTTTCTGCAAACTTTCCGGCGGATGACCCACCGCACGCTCGTAATTGGCGCGACTCACCTGGAGATTTCCTTCAGCTTGGAGCCGCGACGCGGTCGCGGCGGCCAGGCGCGCGCCAGCTAGCGCCACGTCGGTACGCGTCACCGCCCCAACGCGAAATTCGTCCCGCGTTGCTTCAAGCTGCTTTCGCAGAACTTGCTCGTTGTTAATGCTGAGCTGAAGCGTTGCCTGATCCCGGATAACATCGAGATAGGCTTGGATGACGCTGATGAAAACAGTGCCTTCTACGGCAATATTCCGGGCTCGCTCTGCCTCTACGGTTTTCTCGGCCTGGGCGGTCAGCGCCACCGTCCGACCGCCGTTATAAAGCGGTTCTGTTATGTTGAGATCAGCGACGCGCGGAACAGGGCCTCCGACGAATACCGAAGGCGGCTTGCTCTCGACATGTTCCGCCCCGATCGAGCCAGTAAAGGTGACCGTCGGGCGCCAGCCAGAAAGCGCCTGGGGGACCGTCTCATCGGTCGCACGGAGATTGGCTCGTTCCGCGAGGATCTGCGGATTGTTGTTGTAAGCGTCAACTAGCGAGTCGGTCAGGGTCTCGGCATGACCGCCATAGCTGACAATTGAAAGTCCCAACGCTGCCGTAAAGACTTCTATAGAATGCCGCTGCATCAGCTAAGCCTCGCGTTTCACAACGAAGCGCCTAGCCTCGAACCACGTCGATCGTTACTAATTCCCTCGAACGTCCCTCAAATCGGGCGGCAACGTTTCAACCGAATTCGTCTCAAAACTCGCGCGAGATTTCGTCAAAAACATCCGCTCCGCGAAGGACAGACTTTTTCGATCTCAGTGCAATTCCGACTATATGACATTTCGGGCGCAGAACTCATTAAATCGTTGACAGAATGGCAGGCGTGATCTGTTCGGCGCGGAAACCTACCGTTGCTGACCTTCATGAGCATCCGCTCGCCCGAACTGAAAGTGCTGCGCGACATTACCAATAAGCTGCACAGCGAGGACCACCCGAAGGCGCCCACGGCGCTATCCGGGCCAGAGCGGGATCTCAATGACAAGTCCGCGACCTCGTCGAAGGACATTTTTTGCCTCGACAGAAAGAGGCCGGGTGGCCCGCAATATATTTGGGGATTATCCCCTTGACGCACGTAAGATGAAAGCCTATATTTGTGGGCATAGGAGCGATGTTCCATGCCCAAGCGCCGCAATCCCAGCAAGGTAGAGCCGCTTTCGGTCCGCGAGTTTTTCGAGCGGTTCCCGACCGATGGCGCCTGCCTCGAACACGTGATGGAAGTGCGGTATGGGCTGCGGCATCCGTGTGACAAGTGCCTAGCTCTATCGACGTTCCACAAGCTCGCGGATCGCCCCGCCTATTCGTGTGCTCACTGCGGGCATCACGTTTACCCGTGCGCCGGGACCATCTTTCAGGATACGCGCACGCCGCTCCAAATGTGGTTCTATGCGATTTATCTCTTCATCGCGACGCGCCACGGCGTGAGCGGCAAGGAGCTACAGCGCACGCTCGGCGTGACGTACAAAACGGCGTGGCGCATGGGGCAGCAAATCCGCACGCTCATGGTCAAGGCCGATGGCGACACACTGCTACGCGGTCACGTCGAGCTTGACGAAGCGTACATTGGCGGGGCGCGCCGCGGTAAGCGCGGTCGCGGTGCAGCGGGCAAGACGATCGTGTTCGGCATGAAAGAGCGCGGCGGTCGGATGGCGACCGAAGTCATCCCTGACATCAGAAGGGCGACGTTGCGCACGGTCGTGAGTGAGCGCGTGGAACCCGGCTCTACCGTCTCGACGGATGAATTGATGAGCTACGGTTTACTGGAAGGCGACGGGTACAAGCACGGCACGGTAAGGCACGGCGCGAAGGAGTGGACTTATTACGACGATCGCCACGGCGCGACGCATCACACCAACACAGTCGAAAACTTCTGGCGCTTGTTCAAGGCCGCGATCCGCTCGACGCACATTCACGTGTCGCCGAAATACATGGACCGCTATTTGGGTGAGTTCACTTTCCGCTCGAACTATCGCGTGATGCGGAACGCGATGTTCGATCTTTTGATCGCCGCTCTTTAGAGAGCTTGCGAACGGCAACATCGAACGCGCGGCGATTAGTCGGTCCGATGCCGCGCTTTTCCTCTTGGGAGATAAATTCCTTCAGTCGTCCGGTGCGTAAGGCGTCGGCGAGAGACAACATTTAAGCAGGCCACTGTTTGTGACGCTCGCCGCCGCTCCTATCGGCTACGCTCATTATGATGATGCCTACCAGGACACCGACCAGGGCGCCCACCACGCGAAACATCTCGTGGTCCAGCCAGCCGAAAGCGATCCCGGCCAGGATCGCGCCCAGTAGGCCGAAGGATGCGACAAACCGCAGGAAATGGATGGTCCGACGCCACCGCATAGCGCGCTCCAATTCCCCTTTGACACAGCGTGACGAGAGAGAATTAGCCCCGCGCCCCGCATATTCAACGATCCTAAATGAGGCGCCGGGAGGCAGCGGGGCCATAGTATGTTTGCGTAAATCCATAAACAAGTTTGACTCCGGGGGTTCGTTCTCTTATTGTGCTTCCCGCGAGAAAGGCGGAGAGTGCCCTCATGACAGGCGAAAAGGTATCTTTTGAAGAGGCGGCAAAGCAGACTTCTGATGCTCGGCACAACGACCGGTCGTCAATCGTATTCCCCTATTTGGATCTAGACACCGCAGTGTCGGTTGCAAAGGAGGTCTATGCGCGCGCCGCATTCAGCGACTGCGCCCTAGACGAGTTGGCAGCGCAAGTTGGGCAAACCGTTAGTGGGGCCTTTCGCCTTAAAGTAGCCACAGCAAAGACGTTCGGTTTTCTTGAAAGAAGTGACCGCGGCTCTTTCAGGCTGTCCGAGCTCGGGCGTCGCGTTGTCACGCCTGAAACCGAGTTGGACGCCCGAGCGACGGCCTTCCTCAATATCCCTCTCTACCGGGCTATCTACGAACGATATCGCGGGCGCCTTCTGCCCCCGGCCAAGGCCCTAGAAAGAGAGATGGGCCAACTTGGTGTTGCGCCTAAGCAAACCGACAAGGCGCGGCAGACCTTTGAGAGAGCCGCAAAGCAATCCCACTTCTTTGCCGAGGGGATCGATCGTCTTGTTCAACCAAGAATCCGCGACGCGTCTACACTGCCGCCACCAATGACCGCTGAAACGATCGAGTCCTTAGCCACAAAACAGGGCAGCGGGGGACCGCCGAGGCAGCCGCTGGAATACCAGCTTATCGATCTCCTAAAGCGACCGGGGATCGGCGATGCCGAGCGCGATGCAATTTGGACGCTGGTCCAGTTTCTGGCGGGTAAGCCAGAACCTGAGGCTGCCTAATGAATTGGGGCCGTAGAGGCGATGGCTGCCCTACGGCCCCGTTTGGCGGTTGGCGACCGCTACACCTTCAGTCCAGCGTGGCGGCTGGGGAAAGGAAGGCGTTTAGTGCGTAAAATCCGCACGTTAAAAGCCTAGCGGATGATCCCGCCATTGAGACTAGCCCTCTCCTTGGCGGGATCGCCGCCATTTCAGATAGCACATGAACACGAAAACGTCCATTCGATGGAAAGCGGGAAGTGCAGTTTCTCAGCCAGTACGTTGACGCCAGCTGGGTTGATGTTGGCTCGCTTGTGGTAGCGTTAATTTACGCTGCGTCGCGCTATCGCAAAAGCACCACACAGGCGCTCATTTCTAAAGACACTGGCCGCGATGTGCTACACGGGCTGGCGCTGTTCCCGCTCATTCTCATATTCGTGGGCGGCCTTTCAAAACCCGTATTAACCGCAGTCCTCGATAGCAATCGGCTGGTCTTAGCGGTTGCGGGTTTGGTGGCTCTCCTTGCAATCCTAGAAGAAAAGTAGTTGCGCCGGCCTGTCGGCTCGGCTGTACCTTATGACAGTACGTGCGTCAAGGGGATAATCCCCATATATTTTCCCAGATTTCGAGACTCGGTTCGCACCCAGCTCGGCTCATTACATTTAATAGAACCGTGAGGAGAGTCCGCGCCGCAGGCTTGCGGGCGCTCACGTGTCGCGCGCACCTAAGGCCTAAGTGATCAGTCTTCACTCCGTCGACGATCCGGCGCCCGGCGGCGACGTTGGCGACTGCCGTGCCACTGGTCGGCTGATGGCTGCGCAAAAAAAGACTGTGTTATTCGAGCAACTATCCCGACCTTTCATCTTCATCGGCGCAACTTTCATGGGGCTATGAGGGAACGAGCGCGGTATACTTAAGAGCGTGTCATTATTAGCGATTTTGTATACCAGGGGGAATGTCGATGAACAAATCGAGGGTATGCTGGGTACTCCCGATCGTCCTGGCCTCGACCGGTGCGGCCTGGGCGGCGGATACGGAGATCCGCGTCTATGGCGGCGTCGATGTTTCGGTCGACTACTTCGACAATGGCCTGAAGAGCCTCCCGGCCATCTCCTCCAACAACTCCTATGTCGGTTTCGGCGGCAGTACAACCTTCAGCCCGGCTTGGCAAGCGGTGGCGCAAATCGAAGGGCAAGCCGATATCTCCGCCACCCCGTCGGTCAAAGATACATTCGGCTTCCGCAACAGCTTCGTCGGCTTCGTCAATAAGAACTGGGGCTCGATCAAGGCTGGCAAGAACGACACACCCTACAAGAGCTCGACGGGTGCGTGGGACCCCTTTGCCAATACCATCGGCGACTACAACTCGATCTTCTCCAATACCGGCGGCGACAGCCGCGTCGAGTTCGAGGTCCGGGCCGCGCACGCCATCTGGTACGAGTCGCCCAATCTTGGCCCATTCCAGTTCAACCTGATGTGGTCGCCCGGCCAGAACCTCGCCGGCGACAACAGTGACTTCCCGCTCGGCGACAACACCTGCAGCGGCGGCACTTTCGGCTCGAGCGGCAGCGGCAACCCCGGCACGCAGAACAACTTCGGCAGCACCGGCAACTCCTCGGCCGTCGCGGCAGGACAAGCGAACGGCGTCAACCAGCCGCATGCGAACAATGGCGGGGTTGGCAGCAACGTACTCGGCACGTCGTCGATCGGCAGCGGCTTCGGCGAGTGCACCGACGGCGCGTTCGGCGACCTCTACAGCGGCAGCGTTATCTTCAAGCAAGGCAATTTCATCGCCATCGCCGCCGCCGAGCTTCACCGTGCCGTCAACCGTCTCTCGGATGTGGTGCCGGTGAGCGGCATCCCCAATGATCTCCTCGCCGTCACGACCACCTCGTCGGGACAGCCCATTTCGGGATTGGTGACGGCGCGCAACGAATGGGCGGCCAAAGTCGGCGCCGGCTATGATTTCGGCGTGGTCAAAGTCTATGCCGCCTATGAGTTCATGCGGCGCACCAATATGCCCGATGATTTCAACGAGCGCTCGCGCGACGGCGTTTACGCTAGCATAACCTGGCGCGCGACGGAGAAGGACGACATCAGCTTCTCTTACAACCACGCCTTCGCCACGCCGGGCAATCCGCTGATCAATTCCACCGTTAACTTCAACGCGGTCACACCGCCACAAGGGCTGCTCTGCCCGCAAACCGCGGATCCCGCCACCAACGCGTCCAATCACAACGATGACGCGGCCGACCAATACTCGGCGGGCATCCGTCACTACTTCAGCCCGGCGGTCAGCGTCTATGCGGTCGGCAGCTACATGCACAACCATCCCTGCGGCCACTTCACCTTGGGCGCCGGTGGGCACGGCATCGTCGCCGCGCAACGCAACCAGTTCAACGAGACCTTCCCCGGGAAGGACCTCGCCGGCCTCTCCGTCGGCACGACGTTCCGGTTCTAAGCGTCCTTTCCTCCGGTATTCACTGGCGGCGGCCTTCTTCGAGGCCGCCGCTTGCTTTCCGAACCATATTCCGTGGGCCCGAGGGAGGAGCTTTATTTCACAATCATGTCATCGCGCGCTGATGAACTGGCAGCAGATCGGACAACGCGGGTAGGATGCGGATGGTGGTCCATTGCTGCTAATAGTAACGGCTGGCATAATTGGGAACTGTGCGCGTGCCTCACGGCGAAATAGCACTCGATAGACTCGGCGAGCTTGCCGAGCGCGGCGTCCGCATGCTGGTTTGGTGTCCGTCGTGCTGGAAGAGTCTGTGGGTCGATCTCGCGTCGCTCGTCGCAGAGCGCGGCGCCGACTGCATGGTGATGGGTGAAGCTATCCCATGCCCGGAATGCCAGCGGCTGAGCGCCGATATACTCATACTCCCGCGGCTGAGCGAGGAACACCCCACTGCCTCCGCGACGGAATCAAACGAAGTGAAGTTAAAAGTCGCGCGCCGGTGCCGCTTGGTTCCGCGCTCTCAACGATTTGGTACGCCTAAGCCTCGAGATGACGGTCCGAGGCGCGTTTGGCTTCGGCTCACCCCAGAACCGACGCTTGACCAACATCGCGCGCAAAAATTCACGTTGCTGCCTCTTCACACACCAAAATTGGCTGCGGGGAATTGACCAGCGCGCGTCATCGAGCCTCGTTTGCCAGGCGATGGCTCCTCAACGTGCTTTCGTCGCAGTGACGCGCTCCCGCCTCGCCTCCGCCTGCTACGACCGCCTTCGCCGGTCGGCTCCGCACGCCAGCAGCGCCCACGCGATGAAGCACATCGGGTGTGCATGCCGGCACCGTCGATTTCTAGGAGCGCGCGGAAGCCGTCGTATTTGACTTGAAAAGCTCAAATCAGGAGGATCGAAGGCGGCGGCGCGCCTTTTTAGCACAAGTGGCACAACCTTTGGCAGAGTGGCCGAGATCTCGCGCGAAATGACCGCCTTCAGGGGACGGTCATGAGCGAAGCGGATGTGCTTTTCAGTTTGTTTGGCTTTCTGAGGGTGCTGCTATTTGGCGTCATCGTCAATGCTCGTCGACGGCACGACTTCGGCTCTTGCGTAGTCTAGTGCTTTTGAGTGCTCTGAACCGCTCTGAGCGAACTCGGCTTGCCGGTTGCCCAGCCAATCGCGTCACGACCGCTGAAATCCTGTTTCTTGGGATCGGCGCCGGCAGCAACGAGGACGCGAATCGCCTCCACTTTGGTGTTTGTCGCGGCCAGCATCAGGGGCGTGATGCCTTGTCGGTTCTGCGCATCGACTGTCGCGTTCGCCTCGACCAGCATTTTAATCACTTCGGGGTGCCCCATTTGTGCCGCCCAATGGAGCGCAGTTGCCCCGGAACTGTCGCGATAATCTGCGCGGGCTCCGGCTTCAAGGAGCATCTTTAGAATAGCGGTATTGCCGGATGCAGCGGCGTAGCTCAGGGGCATGCGGCCATTGGAATCGAGGAAATTTGGGTTGTCGCCACGGCGTATCAGCGCCGCCACGTCCTGTTCCTTGTTCTGTTCGGCCGCGTTAGCGAGCGTGTACCAGTCAGGTGAGCTGAAGAGCCCGTCCGCGAGCGCCGCGGTATAGCCAGCCGCGAACGTCGCCAGCATGCCAAAAAATAAGTCGCGGCGTGTCAGAGTAAGGTCCATCGAGTTTGGCTCCTGTTTTCGAGGCCGAGGTGCAACGATTTACGTCAATGCTGTGGCGAGCCCTCGTTATTATTGTGGGCTCGGGGTGCGGTATACGGCAGGTTGTTGGTCTCAAGGCATTGCCGCTCAGCGCGCTCTCTTTTTGCATTTGCCTCGATGGTGTAATCCGGAAATTGCTTGAATGAATTCCGCCGGCAATCGTCCCGGAGCTTCCAAACGCTCTCCGATTCCTTCCAGGGGTTTTGGCCGGGAAGCTGCGCCTGACTTGCGGTACCGAGGCACGTCCCGGCAACAAGTAAGATGGGCCATATCGCGGTCGATTTCATCGCGAGGATTCCTGAATGATGGCAGTTGATCGTATCCCGTTGAATGGATCACACGGATTAAATTCTGTTTAGATTGCTCACCTCGCAGCAGTGAAGTGACCCGCCAAAGGTACGCCGTATGAACGAAATTTAATCCGAGGCCCGAAAAGAGACATGCTAGATTTCGAGTGCGCAATTGACTGACTGTGCCAGTAGGGACCAAGAAGCGGCGAGCACCCATGGGAAGTGCTCGCCGCTTTTTTGCGGAATCGAATCGGCATTCTTTAATGTACGAGGCGCCTGGGAGACGTAAAAGAGCGGGCGTTAGCCGGTTTCATAGAGAGCTTCAATTGGACGGGCGGAAATGCCACCAGCGTGGCGATTTTTTTGACCATTCTCACCGCGGAGCACCTCGAACTATCACATGGTGGTGCCTACTGCCGCGCCATCGGCGTGCTTATCGACCCAAACATCGTGATTATCCTAGTCGACCAGCCTTGGTGTTACTGCCAGCGGTGAGTGGTTCGTGTTCATCGGTCGTTGGCGTCTGGTCTGGAATCCAAGGCCGCGGCGGCAGCGAAGGTCGCGTCCACGGATAGGCGGATCCGACCAATCCACTCACGGATGACTTCCGCTGACGCGAAAGTACCGCAAGCACGTACCAGTTCTCGTTGACGCGAGGATCAGTTTAAAAACCCGTACGCCGCCGAGCAAAAGCGCCCTGGAGCGACTGCTACCAAGCGGCGCGCCCCAAAGCGTTCTCTATCCTCGTGCCCATGGGCAGCGTTTCCGATCACGCCAACAATGATGACGCCCATCACCGCGATCGCGGTCGCGATGATGATAAAGTCGGCCTCGGTCATGAGACCTGCGCCGGCCGGTCCTTAGCGTTCCATCGCGCAGCTGGTGGGGCGCAATCTGCAACGCGCCTGCAACAGTGAAAGCGGAAAAGCATCATCGCACCGAGTTAAATTTTTTCAGGAGCGATCGGCCAAGCGAGTCACGCCCGCTCGTCGATGCACGGTCGCATCTCAAATGATGTCATTCACCCTGATGGCATTCGCCGAGCTGCCATGGCATCGCGCGTTGGGGCTCACTTTCCGTCGTCATTCCCCGCCGGAGCAAGGTCGCGCCTACCTCACGCGTGGCGTCAATATCGGCATGCCGCGCGACGGCCGGTAGTCAACCTCACGAGCACCGTCACACCCAGCGACAAAGCCGAGGAGCACGGCGGTGACCATCAGCAAGATCCTCTGCCCGCGATGCTCTTAACGCCCATGACCGCCACCGCCGTGCCCTCCGCCACCGTGGCCGAACCCACCGCCGTGTCCGAATCCGCCGCCGTGCGCAAAACCACCATTTGCGAAGCCGCCACGGGCAAAGCCGTGCCCGAAACCGCCATGGCCCCAGCCACCGTGGTGCCAACCGCCCCAGCCATGGTGCCATCCATCCCCACCCCAGCCACCGCCCCACGCGTAGCCATATGGCGCGTAGTCGTACTCGTATGGGGAATAGGCATAGGCTGGCGCGTAAGGTACGCATCCGTAGCCGGGTGCAAAGTAAGAGCCCGGAGGACAGCCGTAGTATTGGGACGCAGCGGGATACGTCGTCGCTGCCGTTGACGCAACTAGCGCGCCTAAGAAAACGAACTTGCGTGTGAATGATGGGCCGAGGGGCATGGTGGCCTCCTACTGGCACTTAAGCCCGCAGACGCGGGATCATTCTGTTGTAGGCAGCTTGACATTACGCCCAGCCTGCGCATGGATTACATCGAGTTCATTCCGCTGGGGCAATTACCGTGTACTTGCGCCTGAAAGCGCTTGCCGCCTGGCGTGAGGTATGCCCGCTTACGACCTGGACATTCACCGCTCCGGGCATCTAGTTATCCAAATTCACGGCAACGCCGCGACGGCGAAGGCGCGTGAAATCGTGAAAAAAATGCGGCGCACCGGCGATCACTGGTGGACTGTCTCATAAGCAGCGAATCGACCCCAATGAGTCAAAGTGACTCACCCCCTGAGACGACTCACATGAGCAGGCTTCAGTGAGACAAACCCCGCGTTCCATTGACCGCTGGAAAAACGGAAAAATTGGTCAGCTTGGAACCTTCGTGCCTTTTTGAGCGTGGCGTTTGTATGGAGCATGTGCAAAAGGTGCGAGAGGCGGCGGCGCTGCTCGTGAAGCGGCACGGTCAGAAGGCGCCGGAGGTTGCTCGGCGGTGGTCGATAGACTTGACGGAGCGCAAGGACCAGGAGGCCGCTGCGGTGTGTTCGGAGATCGCTGAAGCGGCGAGCAAGCTGCTCACCGAAGGCACCACTGCCAGTAAGGCGAAGGAGCCAACATTAACTGACGTACTCGACGGCGCGGTGACTGGAGCGATGCTGCGCGCCGATCGGGTCAAGCGACGCGACGTTGAAAAGCTCATGAAAAAGGTGAAGCGGTGCCGGAAGTAGCCCCTCGGGCGCCGCACGCGACATTCATGCCTTTGCGCCAACTCCTGCGCCGATGGGAAGCCGGTTAACATGGGTGGCAAGCCACGTCGTGGATCAACGAGCAAGACGCGACCGTAGCGCAAGCGCGCCGCCATCTGATCCTCGTCAGCCGCCGCCGCGATGGCGGAGAGATCACGCGCGACAATGAAAGCCGGTTGAAAAAAAGATGGTTCCATACCGGGCACAATGCCGCCTCTGGGGCTTGTTTCATTGTCGAGCTTCAAAAAGTCGGGATTTGGGCTTGTTCTTGTTGTTCCTGTCTCGGCAGCACTGTTTGCGCTCAAAACACCGATTCCATCACGGACGAAGTCGTCGCGGCCCTCCACTGTCCTCGACAATCCCTTCGTCAAGGGCACTTCATGAGCGGCCTTGCGGAAGGCGCGTACCTGCGGAACAAAGCCGTGATTGTTGCTGTCGATGTTGAGCGGCACCTTCAGTCTCTTTAGCAGCTCCGCCTCAAGTTCCCACGGTCTTGGATGTTCGAGGCAGCATACGAGCGCGTGCTGGTCCCGACACGCATCTAGTTGGTACCAATCTAACGCCTGGTACCCGACACCTTCCCTGCTCTACATGGCATCGAGGTGAAGCGGCACCTCGATCGCGAAGCTACTTCCTATCCCAACCTTCGAGCGGACCGCCACCGAATGGCCGAGCATGTCCGCGCCGCGTTTCACGATGAAGAGCCCAAGGCCGACGCCGCCGCCAAAGCCGGGAGCCACCTGGTGGTACTCAGCGAAGATCGCTTCGAGCATCTCCTCAGCAATCCCGATCCCGGTGTCGAGGACCTCGACCGACATACCTCCTTCAGGAGAGGATCGATACGGAAGGGACGGATGTGAGGCTTTATACCGCCGTATTCGAGCCGCGCCGCCTCCATCAGAGATCCGAGGGCGCGCTCAAGGCGTGCCACAGCCCTCTTCGCCCGCTCCAGCATCTGCATCTGGTTCGGTGGGAGGTCCCGTTCAAACGCTTCGAGCGCCCCTAGGATAACCGTCAAGGGCTGGCGGAGGTCATGGCCGAGGGCCGCAAGAAGCCGCGTCTTCGACCGACTGATGCGCAGAGCGTCGTCGAGTTCGCGGCGCGCCTCTGCCTCGCCTTCTTGCGCGCGGGTCGCGCTGGTTTGCAGGCGGCGGAAGGCCGCATGGAGCTGCTCCAGTTGCTGCTTCAGGAGCGCGATCTCCTCGGTGTCGAGCCGCTGCTCTGCGGCAGCGACCTCAGACGCCGCCTTCAGTTCGCCGACAAGGCGGAGCAAGTCCTTGTAGGGCATAGCATTCCGCTCCGTCTCTCAGGGCGCTTACCATTCGATGGCTTGACCTATGCCTTGGTTAGTATCGCATGAACGGCAGGGCCCGTTAAGAAGTTTGCGGTATCCCGAACCTCCTCTGGCAGCATTGCAAAGACTTTCTCCGGCTGGTCAACTCGTCGGAGCGGACAAGCATGCCGATGCGCGCTGGAGCGTGGTCAGGGATTGGCCGGCCACGATCTGGTCACGTTCACGGGCGCGCCTGCAGCCACGAGTCCCTTTTTCATGGGCGAATCCTTGGACGGCGCACGCATTGCGCTCCGTTGCGACAACCCACTCATCCAGCTTAAGGCTGCGGCCAATGACGCTGGTATTGCTGAACTCGCATGCTTCCTCGGTGACTCCTCGCCGGATTTGGTCCGCCTTTGGCCCAATGAAGTGCCGGCACGTCGCACGGCATGGCTGATCGTTCATCAAGATATGCGCCGATCGGCTCGGGTCAGGGCTGTTTCTGCAGCCATTACAGAAGCGTTCCGCCGCCAGCGCAAGGTCTTGGAACAAGGTTGTTTCGGCGAAGCACGCGCAGCGTAAGCGTGGGCGGCGCTCGCCACCGTCGCAACGGCATCATGTCTCATCTGATCGGCGCAGCACTGCTTGGAAATCGCTGCGCTGAACGCGTTTCCTTATCGGTCGAGATTGTAAGACTGCGCGCGCCGCAAGCAGAGGCGCAGATTTCTGCGACTGATGGGCTATGCAGTACTTCCACAACGGTTGTGCTATTGAGCGAGTGATGTTCCGGCGCGGTGCGCGCGGACCGCCCGGCGTATTGCCACCGCTCAACTCTCGCGCATCGCTCGCTCGATCCGCCGGTCTGGCACGAGCCACATGAGCGCCACCAGAACATAAAGCGCGATTGCGATCCACGGGCTCAGGAACGCTAACGGGATGGCTGTCAGATAGATAAGCGGCGAGATCTTGCCTTTGAGGTCGCTTCCCAGCGCCTTGGCCAGCGTCGAACTTGCGCCGTGCTTACGTGTAATCGCCTTCTGCAGAAGAAAATAGGCGATCGCTGGCAGCAGCAGGGAGACGCCATAGACCGCGGTCGACAGCGGCGCGAAGCTGTTCTCGCCCATGAAGCCCGTCGCGAACGGCACCAACGAGAGCCAGAACAGCAGATGGGAATTGGCCCAGAGAATGAGGCCATCGACGCGGGCGACCGTGTGCAGCAGATGGTGGTGATTGTTCCAATAGATCGCCACGTAGATAAAGCTCATGACGTAACTCAGGAACACCGGCAGTACGCCCGCGAGCGACGTCCAATCGGCGTGCGTCGGCACCTTCAACTCCAGCACCATGATGGTGATGATGATGGCGATGACGCCGTCGCTGAAAGCGCAGAGCCGATCCTTACCCATGATCCCGCTCTCCGTGACAGGTCCTGGCCCTCAATCGACGAACGCGGTTCGGCGCCTGCCTTCCGAAGCACGACCGGACACAGCGACGATCAGGTCGGAGTCGAATTCGGGGTTCGGCTCATAACCATCATAGCCGCGAGGATTGGCGAGGACCCGCGTGTTCCCGATGATGTAGTCGCGCGAAACGTGGATGTGACCATGCTGCCAGAGGGCTGCGCCAGAATTCGCCACGAGAGCATCGAGATGGGAGGCGTACGCCGGCGAGAGGGCGTCGTCCCCATACCGGCCCGCGATCGAGCGCGCCGACGGCGCGTGATGGGCCATGACGACCGTGGGCCCATCGAAGGGCTCGTGCAAGGCTTCGGAGATGTAGCCGATCGCCTTGGCGTGCTCGCGCGCTGCAACATCGGGGGTGAAATCCTCGCGCGGAGAGAAGGCGATTGCGCGATAGTCGTTCATTGCTTCGACCGCTCTGTGCTTTGCCAGGACCGGC
>DASZAN010000144.1:0-7318 GCA_035945115.1 Allostellaceae bacterium | reverse complement strand
GGACTCGTGCGGATAGGATTCCAAATGTCAGATTGGTACCACTAGTGGATCGAATCTGACACTTGGCTCCGGCCCGCATCTCCTATCCCATTGATCGGACTCGTGCGGATAGGATTCCAAATGTCAGATTGGTACCACTAGGGTCAGCCTGGCTTTTGGGATCACGCCGCCCCGCACGCCTGATCGAAGCGCGATGCCGCGCGGCTTTGCGAAAGGGCCCGGAGACGGAGATCGCCGCGTTCGGCCCGTGGTCTCGCCTCCTCGTCACCTCCTCGCTGCATGCGGATTCGCGGCAGGCGTCGCTGCCACGGTGGCGGGCTATTATCTGGTGCGCTCTGATCTGCTATTCGGGACCAACCCACCTGGCGGCGCACCGGCAAGAACCGTGATCGCTGGTGCGGCACGCACTGGCGCCGAAGGTTTGTCCCCAGCTGAAGCATCGTCGGTTTCAGCGCGATCAATAGGTCAACGATTCTCGTGGGATCCAGAACACGCCAACGAACCGACCAAGCAAGTTGAAGACGCGACGTTTGCAATGCTCATGACGCGTTTTGAACGTCAGTTGATCGAAGGCCATCTCGATCAACCACTAGACGATAATGCGCTGGTGACTTACAGAAAGATCAGCGAAATCGGGTCAAAGGATCCCAAGGCTATGGAAATTGGAGACCGACTGAGTGCGGCGTTCTGGTCTCTCGCAAAACAAGCACAAGCGAAAGGGCAGTTGGACGATGCCTTGCACTATTTTGGCATTCTCGAGACGCTTCCCCCTGTGCCTTTGGCGGCAATCTTATCCGAGGACGATGGTCCGACCGCGGGTGCCGATGCGGCAGCAGCGGTTGACCCTCCTTCAACTAGCTTTCCCGAAGCAGCAGCCAATTCATCGACCTTTGCCAATTCTGCGTCTGCAGTCGCCGCTGATAGCGTAGCTGCATCGCCCGTTCCTCCGGCGGAAGATGGTTCTGGCGAAACGATGACTTCGCGAGATGTCGCCGGAGCTGGATTAGTCGCTACCCCAACGAGAGATGCGGAGGCAATCGCGCCAGAGGAACTGTACGCCACGGCCCAATTCAGCGCCTCGCTCAAGGATGATGCGAATAGGCCTGGTGACATTAGCTCCGTTACCCCCGACTCTCTTGCTCAGGCGGGGCAAGCGCTCAAACCGACCGCTGTGATATCAGGTGCTGCACCGACTCCAGCCGACGGAAGCGATGCTAACCCGAGGTCCAGCAGTGTTGCGGAGCGAGCTCCGAACCAAGATGCATCTAAAGCACCTCCGGACTCGCGAGAGGTCGCCAATCTTGGAACAATCGATTCGTCGCCCAACAAGACAGTGACCGTTTCCCCTCAGGATCAGCAGTCCATCGTTGCCGTCGCTATGGCGCGTGGAGACGAAGCGTTTGCGCGCGGCGATGTCATCTCGGCGCGGCACTTCTATAAGTTTGCTGCGTCAAAGGGGATCGCGCAAGCGGCAGCCGCGGTCGGGCGGACATACGACCCGACCTATCTGCGCGCCCGGGGCATTCGGGGCCCATTAGCCGACGCCGGCGCAGCAAAGCGGTGGTACCAAAGGGCGATTGAGGGCGGGGAGGCAGCAGCCCACGTCCCATTGGACCGGTTGCTGACGGCGGAGAAAGGTAACGCGGGTCGCTGAGAGCGGTGACGATTTACCTTCGGCAACTTCCCGTGATCGCCCTGTTGTTTGCCCTCACCGCATGCGCGGCACCGGTTTTGGAGCAACCAACCGGCAGACGCGATTTTACGCTGCTGGTGGCGGGCGATATCGGCGAATGCACCGAGGACGGGCCCTTTCTAACGGGGAAGCTCCTGGATCATCTCGACGGGATCATTCTGGTCGCCGGCGACATCGCCTACGAGAATGGCAGCGACGCTGATTTTCACGGGTGCTTCGATCGGGCATGGGGCCGGCACAAGGGACGAATCTTTCCCGTGCCGGGAAACCACGAATACGCCAGTGCGCAAGCAGCACCCTATTATCAATATTTCGGGAAACGCGCCGCGGGGCCAAACGGCTATTACAGCTTCGATGTCGCCGGCTGGCATATCGTGGCGCTGAACAGCAACATCGACACCGCAAGCGGCTCGGAAGAAGAGCGCTGGCTGCGCAACGATCTGCAGAAGACACCCAGCCCATGCATTCTAGCTTTCATGCATCATAGCTACCGGAGCTCCGGCTGGCATGGACGAACCGAGGCCCTAACACCACTCGTTCAAGACCTCTATCGCTACGGCGCTAGCATCGTCATCACCGGCCATGATCATCACTATGAACGATTCGCGCCGCTGGACCCCGAGGGCCATCGGGACGCTGACCACGGTCTGACGTTTTTTGTCGTTGGCACGGGCGGCGCTGAACTTCATTCGACCATGTTCCGTAGTTCCGGAAGTGAGTCGGTGGAATCCAACTTCTGGGGTGTCCTGGGGCTGCACCTGCGCGATAATGACTATGATTGGGAGTTCATTCCTGCGCAGCCCACGGATTTCAGCGATGCGGGGAGCAGCGAGTGTTCCACACGTGCATCGCCACGCATCGATAGTTCGATCAAACTTGAGGGGCAAAAGGTGCGGGAACGTGCGCGCTAGCGCGCGCAATCTCCCACACGGCTACATCTCTCCCTACTTCATCACCAATGCCGAGAAGATGGCCTGCGAGCTTAATCCTTACATCCTCATCCACGAGAAGAAACTTTCAGAGCCTGCAGTCCTTGCGTCCTTGCTTCCGTTGCTCGAGGTGGTGGTTCAAAGTGGCTTCTGATCATCGCTGAGGAAGTCGAGGGTGAGGCGCTGGCGACCCTAGTTATCGAAGCCGTACGAAAGGCGATCGAGGACGCCGGTGTCGAATTCAACGGCGGTGGTTAGGCGTGCGCTTCACCTACCGACGTAAGGGTTTGAAGAAGTAGTCGACGTGCTGGGTTTCGGAAGCTCTGCCCATAACGGTAGGTGCGGCTCGCAAACCGCCAGCTACTCTCTCCGAGGAGTGCGACCACAATGATAACCGGCTTCAGACGCATGCGCGCCGCCCATCGCCGCCCCAATCGCCGCTTCCCATATTCGCGCCATTTTGTCGTAACCCGACGAGGTAGGATGCACGCCGTCAGCCAAATCGTCGGCCGAAAACGCATCACGCATATTGACCATACACACCAACGAGCTCTTTGAAGTCACAATATCGAAAATCGCCGCATTGTACTTCATCACTTTTGCTCCAAAATTCGGATCGTTTGTCATCGGCAAGATCTGTGCAACGATGATCTGCGTCTTGGGTGATCTCGACAAAATGTCGTCGATTAGCAGAGATAGTCGCGCGGACGCGTTCGCACCCTTGTGTTGCCAAATGTCGTTCGTGCCAATGTGAAGCAGGACCAAATCCGGCTTATACGTCTCGAGCCATCCTCCGGCAATTCCATCCTCAATCTGATCGATCCGCCATCCGGAGTGTCCTTCATGATGAGCGTTGGGCACATCGCCACCCTTTAACGAACCGACAAACTCGAACCTGATCCCATCGCGAGTGAGCAAATCATAGAGCGCGTCGGTACCCACCGTAGCGGTCGCCAGCGGTGATCGAATCGCCGAGCGGCATGATCTTTATGACATCCCGAGTGTCTGCAGCCGTAAGCGAACGAGCCAACAGATCAAAGCAGACCAGCACAGCGGCGACTGCGAGTGCACACTTAAAGCGATTGGCAGCTTGCATGAGATACCCTTTGACCGCGCGCGTCGCCGAAGTCCCACCTTGCGAACCAATCCAGACCCTTACGCGTCCGTTTTCTCCAGCTGTTTCTCCCGAACGACGGCAGAAAAGTGATCGGTGTACGCCGTCCCCTTCGCCCGCGAGCGGAAGCGATTGAGATAGAGATAAATGACTGGCGTCGTGTAGAGCGTCAGGATTTGGCTGATAATCAACCCGCCAACAATGGAAATGCCGAGCGGATGGCGCAGTTCGATGCCCTCGCCCAATCCAAGCGCGAGCGGCAGCGCGCCAAACAGCGCCGCCATTGTCGTCATCATAATCGGCCGAAACCGCAAAACACACGCATGATAGATCGCTTCACCCGGCTCGAGGCCGCGACGACGTTCCGCGTCAATCGCCACATCAACCATCATAATCGCGTTCTTCGCGACGATACCGATGAGCAGGATCACGCCAATGAGCGCCATGACGCTGAATTCTGTATCAAGTGCTTTGAGCGCCAGCACCGTCCCGAGTCCAGCCGATGGTAACGTTGACAGAATGGTGAGCGGGTGAATAAGGCTCTCATAGAGAATACCCAGCACGATGTAGACGCTGACGATGGCGGTCAGCACCAGGATCGGTTCCCTCGCTAGCGTTTCCTCGAATAACCGCGCCGTCCCCTGGAATTTACCGTGGAGGCTCCCCGGCACTCTGAGCTCTGTCATGACGCGACTGATCGCCTCACTCGCATCGCTCAGCGACTGCCCTGGAGCAAGATTGAAAGAGATGGTGCTGGCGACAAAAGGACCCTCGTGATAAACGCCGAATGAAGTCTTCTGCGAGTCGAAGTGAGCCAAGGCGGCCAGCGGAACCATCTTTTCAACACTTGTGCTCACTGCGCTTCCCGTCGACGCCCTGTTGCGCCCCGTGTTGCCGATCTGATTGGTGGCAAGATTCCGCTCGGTGTCGCCGGCAATTCGTGCCGTTGTGGTGGAGCTTTTCCCGGCTGTCGTTCCGCCTACCGTGCCGACGACGGCGTTCGTCGCACGTGTTCCGCTGACCGGGCCACCCGCGGTGCTAACATAAAGGTCGGTCAGTGCCTCTGGGTTTTGCCAATATTGAGGCGCGACCTCCATAACCACGGCATACTGGTTAAAAGCGCCATAGATCGTCGACACTTGTCGCTGACCAAAGGCGTCGTAAAGAGTGTTGTCAATTTGGCTCACGCTAAGACCCAGGCGCGCGGCGGTAGCACGATCAATGGTGATGTTGCGCTCGAGCCCGTTCTGCTCTTGGTCTGGATTGACGTCAGTGATCGCTGATTCCACCTTGAGCGCCTCAACGATCTTGGGCGTCCAGGTGTGAACTTGCTCCAGATCGTCACCAAGGACCGCGAATTGATACTGCGCGTTGCTCTCAATATTTCCGCCAATGAGGTCCTGCGCGACCTGCAAGTGCAAGGTCGTTCCCGGCAATCGCGCCAGTTTTTCGTCAAGCCGGGCAATGACCTCATCAGCCGAAACGTCGCGTTCCGAGGCTGGTTTAAGCATGACGAACACGTATCCCCAGGTATAACCCGCCGCGCTTTCAACGGCTGGATCATCATTAAGGACGGAAATGATTCGCGTGAGTTTTTGGCGCATGAGCTGAAACGAAATAGACTGATCGGGTTCAATCCAACCCGTCAGGCGACCCGTGTCCTGCCGTGGAAAAAAACCCTTCGGCGCGTGAGAAAAAAGGTAGAAATTGAGGCCGAACACCACGCCGAGGATCGCCAGTACGAGCGGGCCGTGACAGAGGGACCACTCTAGCGATCGGCTATACCCGCTCAGCACCACCGCAAAGCTATGCTCACTCCAACGAACCAGCCGATTCTGCCCTGCCACCCTGGTCTGATCGAGAACGCGGGCGCACATCATCGGCGTCGTCGTCAGCGAGATCACCAGCGATGCGATCGTCGCGACCGCTAACGTCACGGCGAATTCGCGGAAATAGCGTCCAACAATGCCGCCCATCAGCAGGATCGGGATGAGCAGCGCAAGGACCGACAGGCTCATCGACAGCACCGTGGCACCGACCTCTTGTGCGCCGCGTAGCGCTGCCTCAAATCGTGGGACACCCGCTTCAACATGCCGCGCGATATTCTCGAGCACGACGATGGTATCGTCGACGACCAATCCGGCCGCAACAGCCAATGCCATCAGTGAAACGTTGTTAAGGCTGTAGCCGAGCAGATACATTGCGCCGAAGGTGCTGAGCAGCGATACCAGCAAGGTTAAGGTTGGGATGAGTGCAGAGCGTACGCTGCGCAAAAAAACAAGGGCGACGAAAATCACAAATCCTATGAAAAGGGCGAGCGTGCGCTCCATCTCATGAAGCGAGGCACGGATTGTTATCGTCCGGTCCGAAACGACGGTTACATCGATGTCGCTCGCTATTGACGCACGGAGCCGGGGCAGGACTTCGTACACACGCTCGACCGTATCAACGACGTTGGCACCGGGTTGCCGGTAAAGCACCAACAGCACAGCGGGTCTGCCGTTGGCAACACCCTGAGTACGAACATTCTCAACGGAATCGATGACCTCGGCGACATCGGACAATCGCACCGCCTCGCCATCGCGGTAGGCGATGATCAGAGAACGATATTGATCGGCCTTCGCGGCTTGGTCGTTGGTATAGAGCTGCCAGCGTCGGTGCTCGTCCTCAATAATTCCTTTGGGTGCATGAGCGTTCGCGGATGAAAGGGCAGCACGCACATCTTCTAGGCCGATCCCATAGCGAAAGAGCGCGTGCGGATTGAGCTCCACGCGCACCGCCGGCCGGGAGCTGCCACCGATCGTCACCTGTCCGATCCCGTGAATCTGCGAAAACTTCTGTTGGAGCACAGTGTTAGCGGCGTCATAGAGCTGCGCCACCGCGCGAGTTGGTGACGTGAGGGCAAGAACCAGCACGGGTGAGTCAGCTGGATTTACTTTGTGATAGGTCGGATTACTCCGGAGGCTCGAGGGGAGGTCCGCGCGCGCGGCATTGATCGCGGCTTGGACATCGCGGGCTGCACCGTCAATGTTACGGCGGAGGCCAAACTGAAGCGCGATGCGGGTATAACCCCGATAACTCGATGAGGTCATCTCTTCAACATCGGCGATCTTTCCGAGATGACGCTCGAGCGGTGCGGCAACGCTTGTCGCCATTATTTCTGGACTCGCACCGGGAACCTCGACCTCAACGACGACGGTCGGGAGGTCGACATTGGGCAGCGGCGCGACGGGCAAGAGGAAATAGGCAACCGCCCCAGCGAGCGCCAAACCAAGCGTCAACAGGGTCGTCGTGACGGGACGAGCGATGGCAAGCGCGGATAAGTTCATCCTGCGCCCAGGCTACCATGCACAAGAGACGAGGTCGGCTCGGAAATTATAGAATGCCGTAACGCCTCAGTTTGACTGTGCGCCGGCGTCACAGAGTCCACTAACTCCAAACGTCTAAGAGCCGATCCAAGAAGTTGGGATTCAGGAGCAATAAGCTGACCTGGTCAAGCGTCGGAGCATGATGCGGATCATGGCGAGGCGGACGAAGGCGGCGGCGGTTCGCGCGTAGCGCTCGAAGTCGCGCGCGAGGCGG
>DASZAN010000143.1:0-61199 GCA_035945115.1 Allostellaceae bacterium | reverse complement strand
CACCCAGACCGGCGGATCGCATTGCCCCTGCCAAGGCCAGAGGCTGGAAGCATGGTTGGCACACTTGGCTGGCTCTCAATGAGACCGAGTTGACCTGGACGGGCCTGCTTATCGGGCTCATCTTGTTCGCCAGCCTGTTCGCCTGAGTGTGTAATGCGAATGGCGGTAAGGCACACAATTACGTCGCTGAGCAAAACGCCAGCGACACCCGTCTCGACGGGCTGAGTCGGAGGCGACTATGAAACAGCCGATCAAATCGAGCACCCAAATCCGCTCGAACAAGCGCAGGGCCAAGCTGAAGGCCAAGCGCCGCCGTCAGCGTGCGCGGGCATAGTGGCTAGGCGATCGATGCTCGGCGGGGCGGCATAGCCTGAGCCGCACCGCTTCATGCGGCCGGCTGGGCCAGATAGGCTCCGCCGCGGTACTCGCATCCCACCGGTGAACGAGCCGCACTCAGCAGAGGATCGAGACCAAATATGGCGCTCTCGGCAAAATTTTCCTTGCTTCATTCAGAGTTCAACGACTTTCTTTTCGCGCAGATGGGTGAGGAGGAGAGCGGTGCGCCCAAGGGGGGCGCCAGCTCGATAGGGCGGGAGACAAATCAAAACTTGCGCACGACGCAAGAAAAGCATGGTAAAGCGTCACGCGACCCCCCACGTACCAGAGTGCACAGCAGAGCACAGAAAAAAGGTGTTTTGTCTCCGCTGGAAGAAAAATCATTTTCTTCCAAAGAGGAGTAGTTGGCTATGCCCAAATATTTGATCCAAGCGTCCTACACCGCTGAAGGTCTGAGGGGCCTGCAGAAGGACAAGGCGTCGGGCCGAAGGCAAGCGGTCCTCAATGCCTTGGAGCCTTTGCGAGGCAAGCTCGAATCCTTCAATTATGCGTTCGGCGGCGACGACGTCGTTGCGGTGATCGACTTGCCCGACAATGTCAACGCGGCGGCCATGTCGCTGGCCATCGCGGCCTCGGGGCTCGTTCGGCTCAAGACGACGCCGCTCCTCACCGTCGAGGAGGTCGACCAGGCACTCGCGAAGAGCGTCAACTACCGCGCTCCTGGCAAGTAGGCCGAAGGGAGTAGCGCAAATCCTGCGCACATACTGGCCACGGTGAATTCATTCGCGAAATTCATCGTGGCTCTTTGTGCCGAAGTTTCCCGCGGCATCGTGTGTGGTCGGCGCGTGGCGACGATGTCAGGCGTCGGTCCGGTCATCGCCAGCGCCGTGAGGTTAATCAAACTCCGACTCGAATTGGCGGCGCTTCGGCGCGAGCCAATCGGCGCCGGACGACGCACGCCGCGCGCTTGCCGCCGCGCTCGCACTCAAAGACGCGATCGAAGAATGGAGCGACGAGCGCCGCCGCCACGGCGCCTCGCCAATCGCCATCGGCATCGGTCTCCACTACGGCATGGCCGCCTTCGGCCCGACGGGCGGCGAACAGGCGATCATCGGCGACACCGTCAACGTCGCAAGCCGCCTCGAACGCCTGACGCGCCGGCTCGACACCGCTCTCGCGGTGAGCGACGAGACCTTGACGCGCGACGGCGACGCGCTTCGCGCGTGGCTGCGGCCGGTCGGCGCGGTGCGGCTTCCTGGTTGTGGGCCGCGTCGCGTGTGGATCGCGGCGGGTTTTCGTAATTGCTAAATTGGCACTATTCCCTTGAGCGGACAGGACCAGCCATATATCCCGAAGATGTTTCTCCACGTTCGGTTGCCATAGATACACCTCGCCATGCCTACCGTCCTTGAACGCCATAAGACCGATCTTGCCGCTCTCATCGATCGCGGCGAGAAGATGAAAATTGACCTTCTAATCCGAGAAGCAGGGAACCGGGCAAAGAACTCAAAAGAGCTATCCAAGGAGTTAGCAAGCGTAAAACAGACCGCCCTCGACTTTGAATCCACTTATCAGCAGTGGTACACCGAAGCTCACGCGGTGATTCAGCAAATTATGCCCAGCCGCCTTTCCGAATTCGAGGTACTGTATCGAGGCGATCCTAAGCGGAAAGCAAAAGATATTGATCCAAGCACTTTTACAATCCAAGACTGGCTGCTGGGAATACGGGCGGGCACGAATACATGGACGAATCAGAAGCCGTTTGAGTTTGCAGCCACAACGATGCGATTTCACGTCCAACTGGAATTGCTCAAATCTGTAGAAGCACGCTTTGCGAGTAGTCTCTTTGATATGCGGCGCCTTGTGCAGGCCGACCTCTTCGATTCCGAGATAGACGCTGCCCGAGAACTGCTTAAGCACGGATTTGGTCGAGCAGCCGGAGTGATGGCGGGAGTTGTCCTTGAGAAGCACTTGGCTGAGGTTTGCAGGAGCCATAGTGTACCGATTAAAAAGAAGCATGCTTCCATTGGCGACTTTAACGATGCTCTAAAGGACGCAACTGTGCTCGATGTTCCGACCTGGCGGTTCATCCAGCGACTTGGCGATCTGCGAAATATTTGCGGACACAATAAGGACCGCGAACCCACGGCAGATGAGGTATCAGAACTCGCTGATGGCGTAGAGAAGATCACGAAGACGCTCTACTAATATGCTGAGCTGTGAACTCCTCCCTTACCCCGTCTCGAGCGTCTTCCACATTTCGATGTCGCGCTCGGCCGTCCAGATGCGCGGGTGCTCGATGCCGTTCATTTCATCGAAGCAGCGCGAGACGTCGAAGGGCATGCAGTGCTCGAAGATGACCCAGTTTCCATATTTGGGCTGGAGCGCGGCGAAGGTTTCCTCATAGACGGCTTTGAGGCCCTTCTTCACTTTGACGCCGACTTCCACGTGGCTGCGAATGTCGCGCAGGAATGACGCGGTGCCGGCGATGGCGCGGTCGGCGTCGGCGGCGCTCATCATCGCGTCGCCGCGGCCGGGGACGAGCTTTTCCGCCTTGAATTGCCGCAAGCGCTCGAGCGTTTCGGGCCATTCCCTGAAATAGGCATCGCCGCAATAGGGCGTAGCGCCTTCCTCGACGAGATCGCCCGAGAACAGCACCTTTTCCTTGGGGAGCCAGGCGATGGTGTCGCCTTTGGTGTGACCCTTGCCGATATGCATGATCTGCACTTCGGTCTTGCCGAGAAAGAGCGTCAGCGAGCGATCGAAGACGAGCGTCGGCCAAGTCAGGCCCGGCACGCTCTCGACATTGCGGAAGAGGCGCGGGAAGCGCTGCACCTCGCTCTTGAAGTCGGCTTCGCCGCGCTCGCGGATGAGCTCCAATGTCCCTTGGCTCGCGATGATGTGCTCCGCCTTGTAGGCGGACGCACCCATGACGCGGACGGCGTGGTAATGCGAGAGCAGCACGTATCGAACGGGCTTGTCGGTGACCGTGCGCAGATGACGCAGCACGTCTTCTGCCATCGCCGGCGTCGCGCGCGTGTCGATGACGATGCAGCCGTCATCGCCGATGATGACGCCGGTGTTGGGATCGCCCTCGGCGGTGAGGCAATAGGCGTTCTCGGCGAGCTTGATGAACTTCTCGGTCTTGTCGGCGAGATCGGCTTGCGAGGCGAAGGCTTTGGCTTTGGCCATGGGCAGCTCCCTCGGTCTTTGCTCTCTCACGCGTAAACGCGCTTGTAGAGCTCCATGATCTCCGCGGCGCTCGGCACGCGCGGATTGTTGCCGGGGGAGCCTGAGGCGAGCGCCTGCTCGGCCATGGTGGGGATGAGGCCCATGTAGCGGTCCTCGGCGATGCCATAGTCTTTGGGCGAGGGCACCTTGAGATCGGCGTTGAGGGCGCGGAGCTCGTCGAGAAGGCGCGCGACGGCGGCCTGGTTCCCCTCGCCTTCGGGCGAAATCCCCATGGCGCGGGCGCAATCGGCGTAGCGCTCGAGCGCCGCTTCCGCGGAGAACGCGGTGATCTCGGGCAGCAGCATCGCGTTCGAGAGCCCGTGCGGCACGTGGAAGAAGGCGCCGATCGGTCGGCTCATGCCGTGGACGAGGCAAACGCTGGCATTGGAGAAGGCCATGCCGGCTTGCGTCGCGCCCAGCATCATCGCTTCGCGCGCTCGTCTGTCGTCGGGCTCGCGGCACGCGCTGCGGATGTTCTTGCCGATGAGCGCCATGGCGGCTTTGGCGACGCCGTCGGTGAACGGGCTCGCCTTCCGGCTCACATAGGCCTCGATCGCATGCGTCAAGCTGTCGATGCCGGTGTCGGCGGTGAGGCGCCAGGGCATGGTGAGCGTGAGCTCATAGTCGACGATGGCCGCGGCGGGACAGCAGGCAAGCCCCATGATCAGCATCTTCTCGTCGCGCTCGCTGTCGGTGATGACGGTGAAGCGCGTCACTTCCGAGCCGGTGCCGGCGGTGGTGGGAATGGCGATGACGGGCAGGCCGATCTTCGGGATTTCGTTCGGTACCTTGTATTGGCGCATCTCGCCGCCATTGGCGGCAAGCACCGAAATCGCCTTCGCCGTGTCGATCGGGCTGCCGCCGCCCAGGGCGATGAGACAGTCGAACGGCGCCGATTTGAGGCGCTCGACGCCCGCCTCCACCACCACGGTCGTGGGATCGGGCACCGTTTCCGAGAAGGCTTGCCAGGTGATACGCGCCTGCTCGAGCCGGTCGGTGAGGCGGGCGAGGAGGGAGCTCTCCATGTAAGGGTCGGTGACGATGAGCGGGCGACTGACGCCGAGCCGCGCCATCGCCGCCGTCACCTCGGCCAAGGCACCGCCGCCGACATAGAGCAGCCGGGGCATGGTGATCTGGGCGATCATCGCAGTCGCCTCCCTTTGCGTTACGCGATCTTTCTCCGGCCGCGGAGTATAGCGCGCGGCGCAGCGGCGGAAACCTTGCCGCCGTAAACGTCGCCGTCGAGCCGCTCCAGGAACGAAAACGGCGCCGGCGCCTCGCCGAAGCCGCAACGGCGGTAAAGCCGGTCGGCATCCCGCGTGCCCAAGAGCCAGCGCCGCAAGCCCTGGAGCTCAGGGTCGGCGAGGATGGTCTCGACGAGCCAGCGGCCGAGCCCGCGCCCCCGCTCCGCCTCGTCCACGAAGACGTCCGCGAGATAGGCGAAGGTCGCGTGGTCAGTGACCACACGGGCGAAGCCGACCTGGCGGCTGTCGCGATAGAGGCCAAAGGCGCGCGAATGGGCGATCGCGCGGTCCAGCACGGGCAAGGGGATGCCGTTCGCCCAATGCGAGCGGACGAGAAAGCGGTGAATGAAGCCGATATCCAGCCGGGCTTTGTCGGCGTCGACCTCGTAGCGGGCGCCGCCCGCGACCTTGCTAACAGGAAAGTGATTGCCGTCCATGACCGCACCTCCGTGAGGGAGGCTGAGGGAAGAGATGCTTGGGAAGAGAACCGGTCCGGCGCGCATGCGATACCGCCGGCGCACCAGCACGAGGCTGCTCAGCCGCGTCGTCGTCGCAAAATCCCAAGCAAAGCGGTCATGGCGCGGGAAGATGCGGCGATCTCCAACCGTTGTCAACGGCAACCTGCGGCATTCACGCGTGTTCGCAAGCGAGGAAAGTCGCTAGACTCGGTTCAGCAGCCCCAAAGACCAAGAGGAGCCGGGGGCATGGCGCGTCTGAGGCGCGAGGGAGGAGGTCCCGCGCGGCCGAGCAAGGCCCGGCGAACGTGGCTGTTTGCTGCCCTGCTTCTGCTGATATCGGCGCCTGGCGCCGCGGCGGCGATGGAAGCGCTGCAATTCTTCCGCATCGGTACGGCGGCGATCACCGGCACCTATTTCCAGATCGGCGGCGTGCTGGCGAGCGCCATCTCGAAGCCGCCGGGCTCACGCGATTGCAGCCGAGGGGGGAGCTGCGGCGTCAACGGTCTCGTCGCCGTGGCGCAGGCGACGCAAGGCTCGATCCAGAACGTGCTCGCTATCGCCTCGGGCCAGCTCGAAGCGGGCCTCGTCCAGTCGGACGTGACCTATTGGGCCTATAGCGGCGCCATCCCGCCGGCGAAGCGCTGCGGCAACGGCAAGGGTGAAGCCGCGAACCGCAACATCGGCATGGCGCTCCTCGCGGGACACGCGCCGCTCAAGGACCTCCGCGCCATCGCCGCGCTTTATCCCGAGGACGTCCATGTCGTCGTCCGCGCCGAGGGCGCTGTCCGCGCCTTCCGTGATTTGAAGGGCAAGCGCGTGGCGCTGGGAGAGCCCGAATCCGGCACGCTCGCCGATGCGCGTCTCGTTCTCGAGGCGGCGGGCCTCAGCGAATGCGACGTGAAGGCCGAGTATCTGCGCCTCTCCGAGGCGGCCGAGGCGCTCGTGCAGGGGCGGATCGACGCCTTCTTCATGGTGGGCGGATATCCCGTGCCGGCGATCAGCGACGTCGCCAACAGCACGCCCATTCGCCTCTTGCCGCTGCCGCGCAGCGTTGGCGAGAAGCTCACCGAAAAATACTCGTTCCTCCACCTCGATACGATTCCCGCCGGCACATATCCGGGGGTCGAAGAAGACGTGCCGACGCTCAGCACCACCGCACTCTGGATCGTGCGCGCCGAGATCGATGCCGACCTGATCCACGCCATCACCAGAGCGCTCTGGAGCGACGCCACGCGCCACCTCCTCGACGGGACGCATCCCGTCGGCAAGCGCATCCGCCTTGCAACCGCCCTCGACGGCATCACCGTGCCGCTCCACCCGGGTGCGGCGCAATTCTATCGTGAGGCCGGGGTCAAGATCCCGGACGGGCTTTAATCCGCTTTCTCGATCTCGAAGACGAGCTTCCCCGCCTCTTCGCGGTGTGCGAGAAGGCGATGGCCGGTGGTCTTGCAGAAATGCTCGAAGTCTTTGACGGCGCCGGGATCGGTGGCGATGACGCGCAGCACGCCGCCCGTCGGCACGTCGCGCAAGGCCTTGCGCGCCTTCAACACAGGAAGCGGGCATTTGAGCCCGCTGGTATCGAGAACGACCGGTGAGGCACTCATAACATTCAGCCGAACCGGTTGTTCTTGGCGAAACCGTTGGGCGCGATGCGACCGCTCGAGGCGCGGGCGCCGACCCAGGCGCGGAGATCGCTCTCCGTCCGGGTCCCATCGCCGCGCTTCCAGGAGAGGCCGTCGGCGAGAGTGAACACCTTGACGTCGGAGAGTTCGCCGTCGTGATAGCGCTGCAGGATGACGCCGCGCCCGCGCGCCATTTCCGGCACCTCGCTCACGGGGAAGATGAGGAGCTTGCGGTTGGTGCCGACCACGGCCACCGAATCGCCTTGCGCCGGCGCGCAAACGACGGCTTTGGCGTCATCGCCGGGCGCCATCACCACCTTGCCGTTCCGTGTCTGGCCCAACACCTCGTCCGCCGGCACGATGAAGCCACGCCCGTCATTGGAGGCGAGTAGGAGCTTGGCGGCCGGCACGTAGGGCATGATCGCGGCAACCTCGTGCTCGTTCGGGAGATCGATGATGAGGCGGAGCGGCTCACCATGGCCGCGGCCGCCCGGCAGCTTGTCGACGGGGAGCGTGTAGAAGCGGCCGCTCGTTGCAAAAATGAGCAGCTTGTCCGTCGTCGAGGCTTCGATGACGAAGCCCTCTTCGTCGCCTTCCTTATACTTGATGTCGGCACGCGAGAGATCGTGGCCCTTGGCGGCGCGGATCCAGCCCTTGGCCGAGCACAGCACGGTGACGGGCTCGCGCTCTACCAACGCTTCGAGCGGCACCACCACGGCGGCGGGCGGCGTGCCGATCTCGGTACGGCGTTTGCCGAGCGTGCCGCTGCCGAACGCCTTCTTGATCTCGGCGAGCTCGGCGGTGATTGATTTCCATTGCCGCTTGTCATCCTCGAGCAGGCTCTTCAGGTCCTTCTCTTCCTCGCCGAGCGCCTTGAGCTCGCGCTTGATCTCCAGCTCCTCAAGCTTGCGCAGCGCGCGGAGCCTGGTGTTGAGGATCGCCTCCACCTGGGCCTCGCTGAGCTTCCAGCGCTTCATCATCCGCTCTTTGGCGTCGTCATGCTCGCGGATGATGCGGATCACCTCGTCCAAATTGAGATAGACGATCATCTGGCCGCGCAGCACTTCGCTGCGGCGCGCGATCTCCGCCAAGCGGAAGCGCGTCACCCGCTGCAGCACGACGCGGCGGTGATCGAGAAACGCTTGGAGCGCTTCCTTGAGATTCATGACGCGCGGCACGCCCTGCGCGTCGAGCACATTCATGTTGAGGGGCACGCGGGTCTCGAGCTCGCTTGCGTGGAAGAGCCCCTCCATCAGCACGGCGGGATCGACGTTGCGCGTCTTGGGCTCGAGGATGAGCCGCACCTGGTCCGTCGATTCATCACGGATGTCGGCGAGCAGCGGCAGTTTCCGCTCCTCGAGGAGCGCCGCGATCTTCTCGACGAGCCGCGACTTCGGCACCTGATAAGGAATCTCGGTGACGACGATCTGATAAGTGCCGCGGCCGAGGTCTTCCGTCTCCCAGCGCGCACGCAAGCGGAAGCTGCCGCGTCCCGTCTCATAGGCCTGACGAATGATGTCGGGCGCCTCCACCAGCACACCGCCCGTCGGAAAATCCGGGCCGGGAACGAGCGCCACCAGCTCCTCGATGCCGCAGCGCTTGTGCTTCACGAGATGCGTCAGCGCCTCGCAGAGCTCGCCCACATTGTGCGGGGGAATGTTGGTCGCCATGCCGACGGCGATGCCGCTGGCACCATTGGCGAGGAGATTGGGAAAGCGCGCCGGCAACACGACCGGCTCACTGTTCTCGCCGTCATAGGTGGGGCGGAAATCGACCGCGTCCTGATCGATGCCGACGAGAAGCGCCTCGGCAATCTCGGTCAAGCGGCTTTCGGTGTAGCGGTGCGCCGCGGCATTGTCGCCGTCGATATTGCCGAAATTCCCTTGTCCGTCGATGAGCGGATAGCGCTGTGCGAAATCCTGGGCGAGCCGCACGAGGGCGTCATAGACGGCGAGCTCGCCATGAGGATGGAACTTGCCGATGACGTCGCCGACGACGCGCGCGCATTTCTTGTAGCCGGATTTGGGGTCGAGCTTGAGCTCGCGCATGGCGTAGAGGAGGCGGCGATGCACGGGCTTCAAGCCGTCGCGCACATCGGGCAGCGAGCGCGAGACGATGGTGGAGAGCGCATAGGAGAGGTAACGCTCTCCCAGCGCGGCGGCGAAATCCACCTCGCGGATATCGCCGGCGGTGGCAGTCTTGCTCATGAGAATCCGTTTGCGATGGAGGCGCCGAGTCGCAGCACCGAGATCATGTTCACTCGGTCGATATTGTAGTGATCCGCGTGAGTGCGTCAACGAAACGCCCGCGCGCCGCCGGCATTTTTCGCCCGTGCGGCGCGAAGACTCGGCGCTCGAGGAAGAACCCGGTGAGCGCTATTCCGTCGAGCAAATCGCGAGCCTCTGGCCGCGACTCGGGAGCGTTCGGCAAGAGAAATGACGGCAGGCGAAGAAGCTTCTCGCGATAAGGCGCGCCCGCTTCTGTGGACACCGCTTGGCCCGATTTCGGCGAGACGAAGGTGAGCGCCTCCGTCCTTCCCGTTGCCGCGCAACGCGCGAGATCGAGACCGAAGCCGAGCTCCGCCAGCAAAGCGAACTCCCATTCCACATAGCCACGCGCCCAGCCCTCGTCACGGTCGAGCGATTCGCAGAGGCTCGCAAAGCCTTCAAACATCCGCGGATGCGGTTCGCGTTCAGGCAGCGCCGCCTCGGCAATCCCGGCCGCCGCACTGAGGCACGCGAGTCGAGGTGGATCCTCGATGAACCGCGCGGCATGTCCATGCAGCAGTTCGCCCGTGAGCGCCCCTAAGTGCTCGGCAAGCCGCGCCTTCCAGGTCAGCGCCAGCCGATTGCCGATCTGAAACACCGTGCGCGTCCGCCGCCCCTGCCCGCCCCGCACCAACCCCGCATGCCGACCGTGCGCGCGGGTCAGCACATGCGCAACGAGGCCATGCTCGCCATGACGGCGCGTCGTCAACACGAAGCCTTCGTCGCTCCATTCCATAGGCTCGCCGCCTCAGCGCAGACTCCTCTCTTTCGTCATGGCCGGGGTCGTCCCGGCCATCCACGCTTTTCCGGAATTAGGCGAAAAGACGTGGATGCGCGGGTCAAGCCCGCGCAAGACGACTGGATAGTTTTGACCACGACAACAGCCTTCCGAAGGACGGAGACCCCCACAGCCCTGCGCTTAGCCCGCCATAAAAATTGGCTTCGTTTCGCAATTTTCATGATTCGCATCTCCCGCCGTTCGCCGCCACTTTCGTCTAAGACGCAATTTGCGTACAAATGGGAATGGTAGCGTCGCGAGTCAAGAGTCGCTAGCTGATTTATCTCCATATAGGTATAATACCCGAGATGGAGCACGCACCTGCGCGGCGGCCTCTGTTTTGGGAGGGCTCGGCCAAAGAGGATTTCATGACGTTTCCGCTGCCGGTTCGAAAAGATTTAGGCGTCGCGTTGTTCGTGGTGCAAATCGGTGGCACGCCGTCCTGTGCCAAGCCTTGGAAAGGATTGGGCCCGGCGTCTACGAGCTGGTTGACGATCATCGTGGCGACACATATCGCGCCGTCTACACTCTGAGAATTGCTGGCAACGTTCATGTCTTGCACGCGTTTCAGAAGAAATCGAAGTCCGGCATAAAGACGCCCAAGCCGGATTTCGACTTGATCGAGCGCAGCTTAAAGGCGCTCCTGGCACGTTACGGCAAGAGGAGATAATCAATGCCTCGCGGAAAAATCCGTCACGGAACGTACAACGTGTTGGTCGACCTCGGACTGCCGGATCCCGAGGAACTCAGCGCGAAGGTAATCCTCGCGAAAAAGATCAACGACATCCTCGAGAGCCGCGCGCTCACCCAAGCGGCGGCGGCACGAGTGCTGGGCATCCCGCAGCCAAAAATTTCCGCGATCCGACACTACAAGGTCAGAGGCATTTCCCTCGAACGCCTCATGCAAGCGCTAACGGCACTGGGACAAAATGTCGAAATCGTTGTCACTCCGTCGAAGAAGAAATCGGCCGCGCGGATTGCTGTGGCCGCGTGAATGTGCAATCAAATCTAGACCCCAAGCTCAAAGTGACAAATCGAATCATAGGCTGGCTGGTGCCCGTTTTCGCGTTCTGCGCCAGCTCGACGCACGTGGCCGCTGAACAGGCCCTCAATCCACAGGGCGGTATCAATCTGAACGGAATGTGCCTGGAACGCTTGAAGGATTGGGAAGGCGATTTCGAAGAGCAGATAGGTGGCCTCGTCTTAGCTTATAGGGAGACGACCGAGCACAAGGTATTTGTGCTTGCGGTTGCAGCATCTCGCGAGAAGCTGTGTACGTCGATAGGAGGGCGCACGATTGTATCCACCCTCGACCTTCCGCCCTTGCGCGAGGACGAATGGGTCGCGGTAAGCTTCGACTGCTCCGACCCCACCAATGTCGTGCGCAAGGGGGATCCACTCGTCGCAATTTTCAGCAAAACAACTGACCAGATCATACCGGACCCGGCAAAGAAGGCTTGGCGCATCAATCGGCAAGCGAAGAGGTTCGAGCCGGTCCTTCGCGCCGCGTGCCGCTCCTTCGACGAGTAAACTAACTCTCGAACTCCAGCCCCATATCCCGGTAGCGCGCGCGGTCTTCGGTCCAGTCTTCGGTGACGCGCACGAATAAGAACAAATGGACGCGCCGGCCGAGCACGCGCTCGAGCTCGGTCCGGGCGCGGGCGCCGATTTCTTTGATCTGGCGGCCGCCTTTGCCGAGCACGATCGCTTTTTGGCTGTCGCGCATGACGTGGATCGTCTGCGCGATGCGGACGCTGCCGTCCTCGCGCTCTTGCCATTCGTCGGTCTCGACGAAGGTGGCATAAGGCAGTTCCTGATGAAGCTGGAGAAACACCTGCTCGCGCGTGATCTCGGCGGCGATGAGGCGTTGCGGCAAATCGGTGAGCTGATCTTCGGGATAGAGCCACGGTCCCAGCGGCACCGCGTGCGCCAGATGGCGCTTCAGATCGGCGACGCCGTCGCCGGTGAGCGCGGAGACCATGAAGACGGCGTCGAAGATTCCTTCCTTGTCGAGCGCGGCGGTGAGCGGCAAGAGCGCCGGCGGCGCCATCAGATCGACTTTGTTGAGCGCGAGCACGGCGCGTCGATTGGCAGTTTTGAGACCGTCGATGATGCGGCGCGAATCCTCGTCGATGCCGCGCGCGGCATCGATGAGCACGACCACCACATCTGCGTCGGACGCGCCCGCCCAGGCGGCGGCCACCATGGCGCGTTCGAGCCGGCGCTTCGGCGTGAAGATGCCGGGCGTGTCGACGAAGATGAGCTGCGCCGCGCCTTCGATGGCGATGCCGAGGATGCGCGAGCGCGTCGTCTGCACCTTGGGCGAGACGATCGACACCTTGGCGCCGATGAGCTGATTGAGGAGCGTCGATTTCCCCGTATTGGGCGCGCCCACCAACGCCACATAGCCGCAGCGCCGCCCTTCCCCCTCACTCATGCGCCGAGATCGAGCACGGCCAGTGCAGCAGCGGCGGCGGCGGCCTCGGCGGCGCGCTTTGAGGAACCCGTCGCTGTCGCGGGCGGCAGGCCGTCCACCGTCACGGTCACGGTAAAGGTGCGGCGATGGGCGGGGCCTTCGGTTGCCACCGTGCGATAGACGGGCAGCGTCCGCCCGCGCGCCTGCGCCCATTCCTGCAGCGCCGTCTTGGGATCGCGCGGCGGTGCGCCGAGCTTGGTGAGACGCGGCTCCCACCAGCGCTCGACGAAGCGCCGCGCCGCGGCGAGCCCGCCGTCGAGATAGAGTGCGGCAATCACCGCTTCGCAGACATCGGCGAGCACGCTCGCATTGGTGCGGGCACCCGCGGCCGCCTCGCCCGCTGACAAGACGATGTGGGGTCCGAGCCCGACCTCCTTGGCGATGCCCGTCAGCGTCTCGCGTCGCACTAGGCTGGTGTGCCGGCGCGTCAGCGCCCCCTCGGCCTCGTCGGGAAAGCGGCGCCACAACAGCTCGGCGATGATGAGACCGAGGACGCGGTCGCCCAGAAACTCGAGCCGCTCATAGCCGCGCACGGCGCCGCCGCGGCGCGAGCGGGCGCTCGGATGGGTCAGTGCCTCGCGGAGAAGCTCCGGCCGCTCGAAGCGATGACCGAGGGCTTCGGTGAGCGGCGCGGGATCGGCAGCCGCCTCTTTCATCTCAATGGATCGCCGAGAACAGGCGATCGTAACGGATGGTGAAGGGCCAGTTCCACATCTCCCACCACCGCGCATAATTGTTGGTCGAGAAGAAGATGAATTCGGCGTGCCCGACGAGATTTTCGGCCGGCACTTGTCCTACCCCGCTGGTGGGATCGCGGCTGTCGGCGGAATTGTCGCGATTGTCGCCCATCATGAAATAGTGGCCGGGGCGGATGACGAAGACGTCGGTGTTGTCGAGCGCCATGTCCTCGCCAAGCTGGACGATGCAATGTCTGACGCCGTTGGGCAGCGTCTCCCAGTAGCGCTGAAACACTTGCCGCCCTTCGCCGACAGGCACGTCGCAATCCTCGCTCCGCTCGCGCTTCACCGGCACGTCGTTGATATAGAGAAGACTGTGCTTCACTTGGATGCGGTCGCCCGGCAAGCCGATGATGCGCTTGATGTAGTCGACAGAGGGATCGCGCGGCAGCTTGAAGACCGCGACATCGCCGCGCTTCGGCTCGCGAAAGAAAAGTCGGCCCGAGATGAGCGGCACGCCCCAGGGCAGCGAGTAGCGGCTGTAGCCGTACGAGAATTTTGAGACGAAGAGATAGTCGCCCACCAACAACGTCGGCACCATTGACGGTGAGGGAATGTTGAAGGGCTCGTAGAAAAAGGTGCGGATGAAGACGGCGATGACGATGGCGTAGACGAGCGTCTTGATCGTCTCGGCGACTCCGCCGGAGGTTCTGCTTCTCATTAAGAACGCCCGCTATAGCCTTGGAACTTAGGGATATTTAAGGGAGAAAACTCTGTGGATTGGCGAGGATTAAGCGAAGCCGCGCGCGGGAAGTCAAGCGGCGGCATCCCGCTCGGGGCCGGCGGGAAGCGCGGTGATGATGACGAGCGCCTGCGCGATCGGTGGCTCGTCGCTGAGGGTAAGGTCGATGCGCGCAATCATGCCGGCGGGCGTCAACCGCTCGAGTTGCTGGCGCGCGCCGCCGGTCAGCAGCAGGGTGGGCCGGCCGGTCGGGAGGTTGACCACGCCGAGATCGCGCCAGAAGACGCCGCGGCGGAAACCCGTGCCGAGTGCCTTGGCGCAAGCCTCCTTGGCGGCATAGCGCTTGGCGTAGCTTTCCGCGCGATTGAGCCGGCGGTCGGAGCGCGCGCGCTCCAGCGGCGTGAAGACGCGATCGAGGAAACGATCGCCGAAGCGCTCGATGGTCTTTTCGATGCGGCGGATATCGATGAGGTCGCTGCCGATGCCGAGGATCATCGCGCGCTCGCACCGGCGCGGCCCTTACCCATCGCCGCGCGCATGCGGGTGATCGCGGTGTGAAGTCCCTCGAAAATCGCCTCGCCGACGAGAAAATGGCCGATGTTAAGCTCGACGATGGTGGAAATGGCGGCAACCGGCCCCACCGTCTCATAGGTGAGCCCGTGCCCGGCGTGACATTCGAGGCCGATCGCCTCGGCATGCGCGGCCGCGGCGACGAGCCGCGCCAGCTCTTGCGCGCGCGCGCCATCGTCGGCGGCATCGCAATAAGCGCCGGTGTGAAGCTCGACCACCGGCGCGCCCACGGCTTTCGCCGCGTCGAGCTGGCGCGGCTCCGGATCGATGAAGAGCGAGACGCGGATGCCGGCATCGCTCAATCGCCGCACGGCCGGCCTGAGATGCGCGGCGCCGCTGGCCACATCGAGGCCACCTTCGGTCGTCACCTCATTGCGCTTCTCCGGCACGAGGCAGACCGCGTGCGGACGATGCTTCACCGCGATCCCCACCATCTCCGCCGTCGCCGCCATCTCGAGATTGAGCGGGCGCTCGAGCGTCTCCAAGAGACGGCGAATGTCGTCGTCGCGGATGTGGCGGCGATCCTCGCGGAGATGGGCGGTAATGCCGTCGGCACCGGCCGCGATCGCGAGCGCGGCCGCCCGTACGGGATCGGGGTGGCGCCCACCCCGCGCATTGCGCACGGTCGCGACGTGATCGATGTTGACGCCGAGGCGAAGCGGACGTTGGGCGGCTGACATTTCGCCGATCAGCCGCGGGCGCGTTCGACCGAGTTGATCACCGGCGTCGCGCGCAAAGCCGCGATGATGTTGGTGAGGTGTTTCACGTCCTTCACCTCGATATCGACGAGAATCTCGAAGAAATCGGCCGAGCGGTTGGTGATCTTGAGATTGGTGATGTTGCCGGCCTGCTTGCCGATGACGGTCGTGAGACTGCCGAGGCTGCCCGGCTCGTTGCCGAGCGTCACGTTGATTCGACCGACATGCCCCAGCTCGCCGTCGCCGCGGCTATTCCAGGCGACGTCGAGCCAGCGCTCCGGCGTCTCGGCGAAATTGGCGAGCGCGTCGCAGTCGATCGTGTGGATGGTGACGCCCTTGCCGGTGGTGACGATGCCGACAATGCGGTCGCCCGGCAGCGGATGGCAGCAGCCCGCATAGTGCACGGCCATGCCGGGAATGAGGCCGCGGATGGGCACCGCGTTCTCGAGCGCCTTCTTTCCCCGCGCGGCGGCGATCGGCACCACCTTCGCGGGCTTTGCGTCGGGCTTCGGCGGATGGAGCGCGTGCACGACTTCGCGCCCGGTCGCGTTTCCCTCCCCTACCGCGACATAGAGATCGTCCACCGAATCGCAGTTGAACTGCTTCAGCGCGCCCTCGAGCGCCTTTTCATGGAATTCGTGGCCTTCGTGACGGAACGCCTTCTGGAGGATCGCCTTGCCGAGATCGAGATATTGCTGGCGCTGCTGCGTGCGGATGAAGCGGCGGATGCGCGCCCGCGCCTTGCCGGTGACGACGAAGCGTTCCCAGGTGGGCGACGGCGTCTGCGCCTTCGAGGTAATGATGTCGACTTGGTCGCCGTTGGTGAGCTGTGTGCGCAGCGGCACGAGACGGCCGTTGATCTTAGCGCCGACGCAGGTATCGCCGATGACGGAATGGACGGCATAGGCGAAGTCGACCGGCGTGGCGCCGCGCGGCAATGCGATGAGATCACCCTTGGGCGTGAAGCAGAACACCTGGTCCTGGAACATCTCGAGCTTGGTGTGCTCGAGAAATTCCTGGGGATCGGATGCATGCTCGAGAATATCGAGAAGCTCGCGCAGCCAGCGGTATTGCCGGCCCTCGGTGCGCGGCGCGCCTTGCTTGTAGACCCAGTGCGCGGCGACGCCGAGCTCCGCCACCTCGTGCATTTCCTTGGTGCGGATCTGGACCTCGATGCGCTGGCGCTCGGGACCGATCACCGTGGTGTGCAGCGAGCGGTAATTGTTGGGCTTGGGCGTCGAGATGTAGTCCTTGAAGCGGCCGGGCACGACGGGGTAGCGGCTGTGGATGACGCCCAGGCTGTGATAACACTGCTCGACGGTGTCGACGACGACGCGAAACGCCATGATGTCGGAAAGCTGCTCGAAGCCGACATTCTTCTGCTGCATCTTGCGCCAGACGGAATAGGGCGTCTTCTCGCGTCCGGAGACCTCCGCCTCGAGCCCCGCCTCCTTCAGCGTGTCGTTGAGCTCGTCGATGATGCGCTCGACCAGACCTTCACCCTTTTCGCGCAGGAAGGAGAGCCGGGCCATGATGCTGGCGCGCGCATCGGGATGGAGCTCGGCGAAGGCGTGATCTTCGAGATCATCCTTCATGTCGTGCATGCCGATGCGCTCGGCGAGCGGCGCATAAATCTCCATCGTCTCACGGGCGATGCGACGACGCTTCTCCTCGTCTTTGATGAAATGGAGCGTCCGCATGTTGTGAAGCCGGTCGGCGAGCTTCACCAGGAGCACGCGGATGTCCTCGGACATGGCGAGGACGAGCTTGCGGAAGTTCTCGGCCTGCTTCGTCTGATCCGATTGCAGCTCCAGGCGCGAGAGCTTGGTGACGCCGTCGACGAGCTTCGCGATGTCGGCACCGAAGAGCCGCTCGATGTCGTCGAGGGTCGCCACCGTGTCCTCGACGGTGTCGTGGAGCAAGCCCGTGATGATCGAGGCGGAATCGAGCTTCATCTCGGCAAGAATGCCGGCAACCTCGATCGGATGCGAGAAATAGGGATCGCCCGAGGCGCGGAGCTGCGCGCCATGAGCTTTCATCGAGAAGACATAGGCGCGGTTGATCGCGTCTTCGTCGGCCGTGGGGTCGTAGGCCTTGACGCGCTCGACCAGCTCGAATTGGCGCATCACCGCCTGGCGCATCATGGCGGGTTCGCTCCGCCAGCGCACCGGAACCGCCGCCGCGGCGCGGGCGAAAGCTCCCGCCGCCGCGCCATATCGTTAGGGCTTCTTCCCCCGGATCTCGCTGCCGCCTTCCGCCAGATCCGGGTTCACGTCGTCGCTCAAACCGACGGCATCGTCGTCGGCGACGAACAGCATGTCCTCGCTCAACTCCTCGTCCACCGCGCCCTCTTCCTCGATGTCGGCGGGCGGCGCCAAGTCGGCCGGCCATTGCTGGGCGCCGATCTCGATCTCGGTGTCCTCTTCCGGCTCGTCGATCTCGACGTGCTTCTGCATGCCCTTGATGAGCGAGTTCTGCAGCTGGTCGAGCACGATGGTCTCGTCGGCGATCTCGCGCAGCGCCACCACCGGGTTCTTGTCGTTGTCGCGCTCGAGCGTGATCTGGGCGCCGGCGGTGACCTCGCGCGCCCGCTGCGCCGCGAGCAGGACCAATTCGAAGCGGTTGGGAACCTTGAGAACGCAATCTTCAACGGTGACGCGCGCCATGCCGTACGATCTCCAATACCGGGAACGAGTCGTACAATATATAAGGAGGCGACCCCATTGGGCAATAAGCGTATTGGCCGGTGCGGCGCGACCGCACCGGCGCGCGGGCGAAATCGCCTCAAATCCGCTCGATTCCGGGCATCTCCCCGAGGGCCGCGACGAGGTCGGCGATCGTCCGGCCGAGGCGCGGGTGACCCCAGTCCGGCGCCACGTCGCGCAGCGGCAGGAGCACGAAGGCGCGCTCATGGAGCCGGGGATGCGGCAAGATCGGCGTGTCCCCGGCGTCGCTGACGCGCCCCTCATAGTCGAGAAGATCGAGATCGAGCGACCGCGCGGCGTTGACCTCGCCCCGGACCCGCCCGAAGCGGGCCTCGATGCGATGGAGAAGAGCGAGAAGATCGCCGGGTGCAAGCGTCGTCTGCACCTGCACGACCCCGTTCACATACCATGGCTGCGCACTCGGCGGCACCGGCGGCGAGCGGTACCAGGCCGAGCGCCGAACCAGTCGCACTCCCTCTGCGCCGAGCGCGTCGAGCGCCGCCGCGAGCGTCGCCACGGGCGGGCCGAGATCACTCGGCAAATTCGCACCGAGACCGAGCAGGATCATCGCCGCGCGACTTTGCTTGTTGACGCCATCAGGCACATGCGAGCAAATGCTCTGAAGAAATGATTGAAAGCACCTTCGCTAGCTTTCATGGAGTCACTGCGATGATATTTTACCCACAAGAGAAAATCGCATTGTTCATCGATGGCGCCAACCTCTATGCCGCCGCGCGCGCCTTGCAGTTCGATATCGATTACAAACGCCTGCTCGAGCTTTTCGGAGCGAAGGGCCGCCTCATTCGCGCGTTCTACTACACGGCGCTCTTGGAGGACCAAGAATACTCGCCGATCCGGCCGCTCGTCGACTGGCTCGACTACAACGGCTACACCATGGTGACGAAGCCCACCAAAGAATATCTCGACGCCACCGGTCGGCGGAAGCTCAAGGGCAACATGGATATCGAGCTCGCCATCGACGTGATGGAGATGGCGCAGTATCTCGATCATATCGTGCTTTTCTCGGGCGACGGCGATTTCCGCCGGCTGGTGGAAGCGGTCCAGCGCAAGGGCGTTCGTGTCACCGTCGTCTCGACCATCCGTTCGGTGCCACCGATGGTCGCCGACGAGCTCCGCCGCCAAGCCGACGTCTTCGTCGAGCTGCAGGAGCTTGCGCCCAGCATCATGCGCGCCCACCATCGCGAGATGCAGACCCAGCAGAACCTCAGCCCGACGTGAGTCACGCTGCGCCGAGCGCGGCGCAGCCCGATCGCGATTGCCCACTCTGTCCGCGGCTCGCCGCGTTCCGGCTCACCCAGCGCTCGCTCTTTCCCGCTTGGCACAACGCGCCCGTCGCCTCCTTCGGTGGCGACGATGTGCGGCTTCTCATCGTCGGCCTTGCGCCGGGCTTGCGCGGCGCCAACCGCACGGGCCGTCCTTTCACCGGCGACTTCGCCGGCGTGTTGCTTTACGCCACGCTCTCCAAGTTCGGCTTCGCGCGGGGCGAGTATGGCGAGCGCCGCGATGATAGGCTCACGCTCATCGATTGCCGCATCACCAATGCGGTGCGCTGCGTGCCGCCCGAGAACAAGCCGGAGCCAACCGAGATCGCCGCGTGCAACCGCTTTCTCGTGGCGGAAATAAAGCGGTTGCCGCACCTCAAGGCCGTGCTCGCGCTGGGCGCGATCGCGCACCAAGCGGTCCTGACGGCGTGCGGCGAGCGGCGCTCGGCGTTTCCCTTCGGTCACGGCGCGATGCATAGACTTTCGGGTGGCTTGCTCCTCGCGGACAGCTACCACTGCTCGCGCTACAACACCAACACCGGCAAGCTCACCCAAGCGATGTTCGAAGCGGTTTTCGCCGAGATCCGCGCGCGGCTCGACGCCGGCTGAGTTTCAGCGCCAGCCGACGCAATGCGGATCGGGGTTGAGATCGCTCGGTTCACCGCGGATTCCCGGCGGTGGAAACTTCTGCTTGAAGGTGAAGGCGTGCGCAGTGGCGCCGTGCGTCTCGATATGCGCGAGGCGAGCGAGCCCTTCCTCGACCGACGGCAGGCTTCCCGCCGGAACCCACCACAGCACCTGATAAGCGCGCACCGGACGGTCGAACCATTCCCGGCGACGCGCCATGACGAGACGATGCGCAGATTTGTAGACGAAGTCGAAGAGCGCTTCGACGCTGGCCCAGACCGTCATGTTGACGATGGTATTGGGATCGTCCGTCACCTTGATGTCGGTGGCATTTCCTTGGTCCGATTTGAGGCGCCAAATGAATCCCGGGCTGCGTTCGGCGAGCGCGTTCACCTCGTCGAGCGCCGCCACAAACGCAGCAATGCGCGGATCATCGAGCGGGTAGAGCGCCGTCGCAACGTTCATTTGTGCAATATGCCAATCGCTCATCCTCCGCTCCTCCGATATCAGGCCCGCTCGCGCATGATGCGCGCTTTCTGCCGCTGCCAGTCGCGCGCCTTCTCGGCTTCGCGCTTGTCGGCTTTACGCTTCCCCTTGGCAAGCCCGAGCTCGAGCTTGGCGCGGCCGCGCTCGTTGAAATAGATCGAGAGCGGCACCAGCGTCACGCCGTCGCGCTTGATCGCGCCCATGAGCCGGTTGATCTCGCGCCGGCGCAGCAGCAGCTTCCGCGGCCGGCGCGGCTCGTGATTGAAGCGCGCCGAGGGATATTCGGGAAAATGCGCGTTCAAGAGGTAGATGTCGCCCTCGCGCTCGGTGGCGTAAGCCTCGTTGATGCTGGCAAGGCCTTGGCGCAGCACCTTCACCTCGGTGCCCGCCAGCATCATCCCCGCTTCGAGCGTGCTCTCGATGTGATAGTCGTGACGCGCCCGCCGATTCTGCGCGACGAAGCGCTCGGTTCCCCTGAGCGCCATCTACATCAATTGAGAACGCCCGCCACGCGCATCGCCTGCTGCACCTTGGCCTGCGCCTCGGCACTCGCCGCCACCAGCGGTGGCCGCACCTCCGGCGTCGCCTTGCCGAGAAGCGATGCCGCGTATTTGACCGGCGCCGGGCTCGTCTCGACGAAGAGCGCGTCATGCAACGCGGCGAGACGATCGTTGATCCGCGTCGCGCGCGCAATGTCGCCCTTCTGCCATGCCTCCTGCATGTCGGCGCAGGCGCGGGGTGCGACGTTCGCCGTCACGGAGATGCAGCCGACGCCGCCTTGCGCATTGAAGGCAAGCGTCGTCACGTCTTCGCCGGACAGCATGCAGAAATCCGGGCCGATCGCCTGGCGCGTGCGTAGCGGGCGCGCCAGGTCGTTGGTCGCGTCCTTGACGCCGACGATATTCGAGAGCTTGGCGAGCCGAGCCATGGTGGCGACGCTCATATCGACGGCGGTGCGGATCGGGATGTTGTAGATGATGATCGGCAGCTCGACCGCGTCGTGGATCGCCTTGAAGTGCTGGTAGAGCCCCTCCTGCGTGGGCCGGTTGTAGTAGGGGCAGACGATGAGCGCGGCGTCGGCCCCGGCCGATTTGGCATGGCGGGTGAAGTCGATCGCCTCGGCGGTGGCGTTGGAGCCGGTGCCGGCGATCACCGGCACGCGCCGCTTCGCCGCCTCGACGCAGAGGGCGACCACGCGCTTGTGCTCGCTATGGCTTAAGGTCGGCGATTCGCCGGTCGTGCCGCACGGCACGAGACCGTGCGTCCCCTGGATGATCTGCCATTCCACGAAATCTTGAAACGCGCGCTCGTCTACCGCGCCGTTGCGGAAGGGGGTGAGGAGCGCCACGATCGAGCCCTTGAACATGTCCCGCCTCCGGCAATGGCTTCCCTGCGGACGATAGCCGCTGCTGTCCAAAGCGGCAACATACCGCAGGCGTTAGCGTAAATTTACCGAAAGTTGACGGCTGTTAGGCATGCTGACGCCATTGGCGTGGCTTGCCTCGGCGCGGCATGTCGTTACAATATCTTGTGGTTTCGCTCCGCGCGGCAAACGGTGCCTGGGAGTTGTGATGCCGGTGTGGCGCTTTGCGCATCGTCTTGCCGTGGGATTGCTGTTGGCGGCGTGGGCGATCCCGGCCCGGGCGGAGCTCAGCGAAGCCGACCGCCAGATCTATCGCGAAGCCTTCCGTGCCGCGCACAGCGGCGATTGGGCCGCTGCCGGCCAGCGGACTGAGCGCGCGCACGACAAACTGTTGGCGAAGGTGCTGTGGTGGGCGAACCTCTCGCGCGGCGGCAGCGGCGCCATCTTCAGCGATTTCGCGGAGTTCCTGAGCGCCAACCCGGATTGGCCGAGCCAGACCGCCTTGCGGCAGCACGCCGAGGTATCGATGGCCGGCGTTCCCGACAAGACCCTCCTCGGCTGGTTCGAGCGCTTTCCGCCGGTGACGCCGGCGGGCAAGTTCAAGCAAGCCGATCTCTGGATCGCCGCCGGCCGTGAGCAGGACGGCATCGCCCGCATCCGCGAGATCTGGATCGACGGCGATTTCATCGTCTTCGAAGAGAAGACGGCGCTGCAGCGCTACCACCAAGTGCTGCGTGAGGGCGACCACTGGGCGCGACTCGACCGTCTCCTCTGGGACGAGGACACCGAAGCGGCGCGCCGGATGATGCCCTTCGTCGACCCGGATCATCGCGCGCTCGCCGAGGCGCGCATCCGCCTGGCCGAGCTCGAGCCCGGCATCGAGCGCCTCCTCGCCAAGGTGCCGCCGCAGCTCGCCAACGATCCCGGCCTTCTCTACGAGCGGCTGCGCTGGCGCGTTCGCAAGGAGCGCTACGACGAGGCGGTCGCCATCATCGAGCACCCGCCGCGCGATCTCGTCCGTCCCGTCGCTTGGGCGACGCAGCGGCAAGCGCTGGCGCGGCACGCGCTCGGCGACGGCGACATCTCGCTCGCCTACCGCCTCGCGGCGCGGCACGGGCTCGCCAATGGGCCGGTCTTCGCCGAGCTCGAATTCCTCGCCGGCTGGATTGCGCTGCGCTTCCTGCACGAGCCCGACATCGCCTACAACCATTTCGTCCGCCTCTATGACGAGGTGAAGCTACCGGTGAGCGTCGCCCGCGGCGCCTATTGGTCGGCGCGCGCCGCCGAGACCCTCAAATACCGCGAGGTGGCCGCCGCCTGGTACCGCACCGCGGCCGAGCAGGTGACGACCTATTACGGCCAGCTCGCCGCCACCACGATCGGTCTCCCTTCCCTCGCCCATGCCGTGGCGGCGAAACCCAGCGCTGCCGAGAAAACTACCTTCGAAAAGCACGAGCTCGTCCGCGTGCTCATCGAATTGAGCGAGGTCGGCGGCGGCGACTACATGCGTCCCTTCGCGCGGCGGCTCAGCGAGCTCGCCAAGACGCCTGCCGAGCATGTCCTCCTGGCGCATCTCATGATGCGGTTCGACCGCGGCGATCTCGCCGTCGGCGTCGCCAAACGGGCGAGCTATGCCGGCGTCTTCCTCCTGGAGGAAGGCTATCCCGTCACCGATCTGCCGCCGGGCGGACATTCGGAACGCGCGCTCGTTCTCGCGATGACGCGCCAGGAAAGCGCCTTCGACCGCGAAGCGATCAGCAGCGCCGGCGCGCTCGGCATGATGCAGCTGATGCCCGCCACCGCCAGCACCATGGCGAAATCGCTGCGCATGCCGTTCTCGGCGAAGCGGCTCCTTACCGACCAGCGCTACAATGTCACACTCGGGCGCCACTATCTCGAAACCCTGATCGCGGATTTCTCCGGCTCCTACGTTCTCTCGGTCGCCGCCTACAATGCCGGCCCCTCGCGCGTCCGCCAGTGGATGCGGGATTTTGGCGACCCCCGCACGAAGACGGTCGACGTCATCGATTGGATCGAGTCCATTCCGCTCGGCGAAACGAGAAACTATGTTCAGCGCGTGATGGAAAACCTGCAGATCTATCGCGTGCGGTTGGGCGACCATGGGGCGACGTTCTCGATTGCCAGCGATCTGCGGCGCTGAGCGCGGCCGCCATGGCTGAGGGGCACCAGCCTCTTGCGATCGACGGCTCCGCCGCCCAGGTCGCCGAGCCCGCGGTCGTCTTCCGCGAACGCTCGCTGACGAGCCAGGACGGGCTCAAGCTCTACTACCGCGATTATGGCGATCCCTTGTCGCCGCGAACGTCGCTGCTTTGCCTCAGCGGGCTCACCCGCAACAGTGCGGATTTCGCCGATCTCGCGGAGCGGCATGCGGGCGAGCGGCGCGTCCTCTGCCCCGACTATCGCGGCCGCGGCCGCTCCGCCTACGATGCCAATTGGCGCAACTACCAGCCGCCGGTCTACGCCAACGACATCGCGCATCTCCTCGCCGCCACCGGCACTCATCGAGTGATCGTGCTCGGCACGTCCTTGGGCGGCCTCCTGGCGACGGGACTTGCCGTGCTGAAGCCGACCACGATCGCCGCGGTCGTCCTCAACGACATTGGCCCGGATGTGGTTGGCGGCGGCATCGCCCGCATCCTCGATTATATCGGCGTCGATCATCCGCAGCCCGATTGGGCGAGCGCCGCCGCCTATCTGCGCCAGCTCCTGCCGACGCTCTCGATCAAGACCGAGCAAGGCTGGCTCAAGATGGCGCGCGCCACCTATCGCGCGGGTCCCGACGGGATGCTGCACTTCGACTGGGACGTAAACCTGGCACGCCCCTTCGCCGTGGCGACCAACGCCATTCCCGATCTCTGGCCCTATTTCCGCGCGCTCCGTCCGATACCGACGCTGGCGTTCCGCGGCGCGCTCTCGGATGTGCTCTCGGCCGATACCTTCGAGCGGATGGCGCTTGCCAAGCCCGACCTCCAGCGTGTTACCGTAGCCGATGTCGGCCATGCGCCGAATTTCAACGAACCGGACGCTGCCGCCGCCATCGATGCCTTCATCCGCCGCTTCTGAATTCCCTCGGACGCTGCCCCAGCTCGCGGATATCCGCGCCGCGGCGGCGCGGCTCGAGGGCCGCGCGGTGCGCACGCCTCTCATCGAATCGCCGGTCGTCAACGCCCGGCTCGGCGGTCGCCTCCTCGTCAAGCCGGAGTGCCTGCAGCGCACCGGCTCCTTCAAGTTCCGCGGCGCCTTCAACGCCATCTCGCAGCTCGACGAGGCGAAACGGCGCGCCGGCGTCGTCGCCTTCTCCTCGGGCAATCACGCGCAGGGAGTTGCGGCCGCGGCGCAGCTTCTCGGTATTCCCGCAACGATCGTCATGCCGGCGGATGCGCCCGCCATCAAGCTCGCCAACACGCGCGGCTTTGGCGCCAATGTCGTGCTCTACGATCGGCGGCGCGAAAGCCGCGAGGCGATCGCCGCCCGCGTCGCGGGCGAGCGCGGCGCCAGCCTCATTCCGCCTTACGATGATGTCCGCGTGATTGCCGGCCAAGGCACGGTCGGCCTCGAGCTCGCCGAGCAAGCGGAAGCGCTCGGCGCCACGCTCGATGCCGTGATCGTTCCGGCGGGCGGCGGCGGCCTTCTGGCGGGGACGGCGACGGCGATCGCCGCGCTCAGCCCCACGACCAAGGTCTATAGCGCAGAACCTCTTGGCTTCGACGATCACCGGCGCTCGCTCGCCGAGGGCTGCCGCCTCGAAAACGATCCCGATGCGCGCTCGATCTGCGATGCGCTGCAAGCGCCGCAACCGGGCGAGATCACCTTCGCCATCAACCGCCGCCTGCTCGCCGGCGGCCTCGCCGTCAGCGACGAAGAGGTGCTCGCCGCGATGCGCGTCGCGTTTGCCGACTATAAGCTGGTCGTCGAACCCGGCGGCGCCGCCGCCCTTGCCGCGGCGCTGAGCGGCAAGCTCGAGCTCGAGGGCAAGACCGTTGCCGTCGTCGCTTCGGGCGGCAATGTCGATGCGAGCACCTTCGCGGAAGCGCTGCGGGCTCGATCGTAAGCCCTCAAACAGGATCGGAGTAGAATTGCCGATGTGCGCCCACTATCAGGCGGCACTCCGCGATTTTATGCGCTTCGCGTCAGCCGGCTTGAGTTTTCTTCGAGCCACTTTCAAATCGTAGTGCGACTGGAGGTTCATCCAGAATTCCGGGCTATTGCCGAAATAGATTCCGAGCCTCAGCGCCGTATCGGCGCTGATGCGCCGCCGATTGTTGACGATCTCCCCGATGCGGTTCGGCGAGATACCCACCGCTTTGGCGAGCGCATTTTGCGAGAGTCCGTATTCGCGGAGAAACTCCTCCCGGAGCATCTCGCCAGGTGTGACCGGAGCGAATTCCTTCTTGGCCATGGCACTCTCTTCAATGATAGTCGATGATCCGAACCTCGTAAGCATCGCCGTCACGCCACCTGAAGATCACCCGCCATTGGTCGTTGATGCGGATGGAACAAAATTCACGGAGTGCGCCTTTCAGCTTTTCCAGGCGATTGGCCGGTGGGACCATTAGATCGCTGAGGCGGCTCGCGGCATTGACGGCTTCCAGCTTGCGTTTGGCGCGGCGTGCGATCGATTGAAAATCGCCGACGACTTCATCGCGAAATAGCGCTTCCGTCCGCCTATCGCCAAAGGTCCCTATCATCGCCGGGGCCGATTATTACGTATACCGGGATGCGGTCAATGACCATCTTGCGCCGACGGCGCGATGCGAGGGAGCATTCCAACAGGGGAGGATCGATCGCCAACGAGCGATCGATTTCCTCAGCCGTTCTTTGTCGGGACGCCCCCGAAAGTCAAGCCGGCTGCACCGCCGGGGCCGGCGCGCTAAGGCGCGGCGGGCGGATAGCGTCTTCCTCGGATCCTGCCTCGATGGTGTCGACGCGCCGGCTGAAGCCTTCGAAGACGGCGCCTGGCTCGATCGTGAGCGACACATGCGTGATATCGGCGACGACGCGCGCGGTGCTCGCCAGCACCACCGAGGTGCCAGTGAGCCGGCCGGCGAGATGGCCGGCGATGATCGCCACCTCAACTTCCACCGTCCCCGTGATCGACCCGTTCTCGCCGAGCGTGAGTTTGCGCGCGGTCACGTCACCCTTCACCGCGCCGCTGATATGCAGCTCGCCCTCGCTGACGATGTCGCCTTCGATCTTGAGGTCGTCGCTGAGGATCGACGGCGCCCCCATCCGGCTCGACGATCCTGCTCGCACGTTCCGCTCACTTTCCGCTTGCTTGAACCACATTCTTGCCCGCCTGCATAAATTTTTCCGGATCCTGCGCGGTGCCGTTGACCAGCACCTCGTAGTGGAGGTGCGGACCCGTGCTGCGACCCGTGCTGCCCAGCTCGCCCACCGGCTGCCGCAGCCCCACCTTTTGCCCAAGCGCCACCAGAGACCGGTGCATATGGGCGTAACGGGTGACGATGCCGTGGCCGTGGTCGATCTCGACAACCTTGCCGTAATTGTCTTTCACACCGGTAAATACGACGACGCCGGGGGCGGTGCTGAGCACCGGCGTCCGGTAAGGCGCCGAAAGATCGACGCCGGCGTGAAAGGCCTGCCGGCCGTGGAACGGATCGGCACGGCCGCCGAAGCCGCTCTCGATCTGATAGTGCGCGAGCGGCGCGGCAAGCGGCAGGGTCTTGATGAGCTTCTGGAGCTCCTCGAGGCGGGCCGCTGACGGGCCGTTCGGACGTGCCGCCCGGTCGAGCGCGACATAGGGACCGCCTTGCGCCGACGGCACCGAGCCAAACCGCGTAAGCAGCTTCTCGACATCGATGCCAGTCGAAGCGATGAGCCGCTCGAGCTCGCTCACCGGCGTTGCGTTGTCGCTTCGCTGATCGGGTGTGCGCTCGGCCTGCGACCGCTGGTTCGGCGCTGGCGGCGGCGCCACCGTCACGTCACTTGGCGGCGTCAGGTTGAGCGTCGGCGGGCGACTTTGCGTCTCGACAAGGCGCGCCTGCAGGCGGTCGCGCTCGGCGACGATCCTCTCGTGCTCGGCGGCAAGCTGCTGCAGGCGGCGTTCGTTGCTGGCGAGCTCGGATTTGTACTGGTTGGTGCGCGCGTTGGCGTTTTCCAACTCGGACTCGAGCTGGCGCACGCGGCCTTGCAGGTTCGCGCGCTGCGCATCCGATTGGCGCAACTCGCCGCGATTGGCGTCGAGCGTGCGGTTGAGCTGCACCAGGTTCTGCGACTTGGCATTGGCCGCTTCCTGCGCCGCCTCCAATTGACGCTTGAGTTCCTGCTGCTCGGCGTTCGCGCGGTCGCGCGCGGATTCAAGAGCGCCGATGCGCGTCTGCGCATCCTCGACCGACGTGCTGTCCTGAGTTTTGGGCGCGGCGCTCGCTTGCGCGAGTTGCGCGTTCACCTCATCGAGCTGGCGGCGCAACGTCTCAATTCGCGCAAGCAGCTCCGCATCGGATGGCGCACGCTGCGCCAGCTCCACCTGATCCGGCTTCAATCGGAAGGTATGCGTGGTGGTGTAGGCGACGAAGCCGCTTCCGGCGACCACGGCCACCGCCATGACCAGCTGCGCGCGACGCGACAAGGTGAGATAGCTCACCCGTCCTTCGGCACGCACCAGGATCTGGCGCTCCGGAAAGAGACGCCACACCCATCTCATCGCTTTGCCGACCACTCCCCCTCCGCTGCCGTCAAGCCCCCCGACGCCGTGCCTACCAAGTAAGTAAGCGCTAGGATGTGCTGCGGTTCCCCCCGCGAAGACTCCCGGTGAGCGGAAACGGAAGAGTGAACCCGCGCTCCCCAGCCCACGCCTCGGTATTGAGGCGGCAACTGCGGGTTTCCGATCCCGCCCGAGACTTACCATGTCGAACCTACCGGCTCGCCGGGATCAAGGCAAGTCGTTTCGCCCCCAATCCAGAAAAGCGCTTGGTCAAGTGCAGTCGTAGACGGCAATGCGGTCGCTGCCGCTTTGATTGATGTTCTGAAGATGCGCGCGCTTGCCATATTGTTGGCAATACTGCTCGGCGCGCTGCTGCGCATCGGCGATATCGTCTTTGAAGCGGTAGGAAATGCCCGGCGGGGGCGGATTGACGATGTGCGGCTCGCGCTCGCAGCCGACGACGAGTGGCGCTGCAACAGCCAGCACGAGCAGCCACGAGCCACGCATTGCAGCTCCTTTCGCGGTAACGCAAGGCGTACGCTGCCCGCATCGCCGCGGTTCCCGCAAGCGAGCCGGCGATCGCAGCCGAGGCGGAACGAGCGAATCGCCCGCACCGTCCGTCCTCCCGTTGGCATCGCGAATACGCCCGGCAAGATGTCGACTCCTGCTTCGCGCGATCTTCCGCGCAAGACTGCACAGCGTTAACGACTTTCTCCTGAAAAACCGTTAACGTGCGCCGGCGAAAATGAAATCAACTGTCAGTATTCGCGGCAAAAATCGGCAAAAGAATTGGACGGATGGCGCGGCGCGCTCCGTCAGCAGAACACCCCTGCTTTCCCTCACCGATTTGCGCCGACATGTCGTCGCGTCGCAAGGATTCGCCGCGCGATTTCGACGCGCCGAGGATGGCGACGTCGAAGCCTGCGTGCAGCGGCTTGGTTGCGTTCAACTCGACTCGATCGCCACCGTCGAGCGGAGCCATCTGCTTGTGCTCGGCAGCCGCATCGGCGCCATCGAGCCCGGTAGCGTCTCGCGGCTCCTCGCCACCGGGCGGCTCTTCGAGTATTGGGCGCACGAGGCGTGTCTCATGGCGGCCGAGGATTGGCCGCTCATGCGCCGACGCATGCGCGAGCGCCGCGTCCATCATTGGTGGGGACCGGTGATTGCCGCCGATCCGGCGCTCGCCACGCGCGTCATCGCGGAAATCCGCGAACGCGGCCCTTTGGGATCGCGTCACTTCGAGGGCGAGGCGGGAACCGGCATGTGGCGGCGCAAGCCGGCGAAACAGATGCTCGACGCGCTCTGGACGGCTGGCGAGTTGATGGTGTGCGGGCGCCAAGGCTTCCAGCGCCTCTATGACCTGCCCGAGCGCATTCTCCCTGCGAGCGTGCTTGGCGCGAAAATCCCCAGCGAGAAGGAAACGATTCGCGGCCTGGTGTTCCGGGCCGTCGAGAGTCGCGGCGCCCTCACCGCGCGCGGCGTCGTCGAGCATTATCGCCTGAGCGGCGGCACGGCGCGCATCAAGCCGCATCTCGCGGCGCTCTGCCGCGAAGGCCGCATCGAAGAGCGCCGGGTCGCCGATGACGGGCTTTCGGTCTACCTCCCCGCAGGCGCAAAGCCAGAGAGCGCCGATCCGAGGCGGACCGGCGTGCTCTTGTCCCCCTTCGAAAACTTGCTCTGGGATCGCGACTTCACACAGCGACTCTTCGGCTTCAATCATCTCATCGAAATCTACAAGCGTGCGCACGAGCGACGATACGGCTACTACGTCCTACCGTTCCTCTTCGGCGACCGCCTCGTCGGGCGCGCCGACCTCAAGACCAATCGGGACGCGCAAGCGATCGAGGTGCGGGCGTTTCACCTCGAGCCCGGCGTTCGCCGGAGCGGCGCGATCGAGGCAAGCTTCGCTCGCGCGCTCAAGCGGCTCGCGCAGCTGTTGTTCAACAACGGCGCACGCCAAAGGTGGCGGAGGGGATGGGATTCGAACCCACGATAGGGGTATTCCCCCTATAACGGTTTAGCAAACCGCCGCCTTCAGCCACTCGGCCACCCCTCCACCGATGAGTGGTTTCGTCACGGCGTATGCGCGGCCCTTCTAGCCGGGCCGGTTGCGGCATGTCAACGCAAGAACCACCTCGCATCCGCGGGGCATGCCAAGATTGAAGCAACCACAGCGCGATTCATCGCATTTTAATAAAAGCATCGCGATGATCCTCACCAGGGGACATGAAGGGAGGCGGGAGATGTCTCTGTCGAAACAGACGATCGCGATGCTCCTCGATCTCGTTGAGATAAAGATCAGCTACATGGACGTGGCTGATCGCGAGGATGCGCGGGACTTGCAGGTGCTTGAGCGCTGCCGCACGGAACTCAAGGCGCTGGTTTGCGGTGAGGCCGCCGCACTCATGTCGTTCCCGGCGACGCCGCCGCGCCGCCCCGGTCGCCCGCGCGCCGCGGTCTAGTCTAGCTGCCGCCAAGGCGCGCGGAAAGCCGCTGGGCTGGGCAAACCCGGCGAGACGTGAGGGGCATGCTGATGCGGCCCAGAACGGCGCTAATGCCACACGAGAGCGCGCCAACCGCTTCGCCTCCAATGTGTTGCCTATCATGCGAGAGATTCGCGCGGCAGGAGTGGCCACGCTTGACGGGATAGCCTCAGCACTCAATGCGCGGGGCGTGCGCAGCGCCCGCGGCGGCGCATGGCACCCCCCACCGCCGTCCGCAACTTGCTCGCCCGCGAGGTTTCCTGCGTAAGTCCGAATGTGATTACGTTGGGCTGAGGGCAGTCATCGCTGAGGCACGAGTTGGCCAGAAACGATGTAGCGAAACCCTGCCGCTCCACGTGAGAAGATTGCAGTCGTGAACTCTCCCGAAGGAGCGGGGTCCGTGAAGGGAATGTTCGTGGTGTTGATAGCTAGGGGGGTTGGGGACTTTGTAGAAATTGGCGGAACGATATTGAGATCGAGGGTCGGCGCAAAGGCGGCCTCGGTGAGGCTAAACTGCACGTAAACATTGGGGCCGCCGTTCACGGCGTTAGCGGGCTGAACAAAGTTGGACGGATCGGAGTCGGTATACGTTGCACCTGGAAGGGCTCCGCCAGCCGTGGTGATGTTGACCTTAGAGAGACAGTTTGCGCATTGCGCGTTCGTGAACTTCGACGGATCGAAGGAGAATGAGCCGGTAGCGGCTCCGCCGTCGCTGAATGTGACGCCAGAAAGAACGAAGTTCACTGGCCCGGGCTGAACCGTCAGCGGCACGGCTGGAGCGGTGACATTTTGAACCCCGACCATTACATTGGGCAAAATCTCGTTGGGACAGGGCGTGCCGTCGAGCAGCTGCACGTCCACCGTCGCCTCGAACGTCAGGCTAATTACTGTGCCTGTTAGGTTAGCTGTTCCTGGACTAATCCCTTGCACCGTTAATGTCTCCGCTTGAGCGTTGCAAGTTGGTGTTGCCTCAGCCACTGCGGGTGTGTCGGACGATAGACAAACGGCCGCCTGAAGCTGATTCGCATTGGCTACTCCTTCGAGTGAGTCAACTACCAACGTGGGGTTTCTATCGAAGGCGGTGACCAGATCGACGCCTTTTGCGAATCTCTTCCCGGATTTTTGGAGAGTAGCTACTAGGTTTGATTCTCCGTCATCGACGGTGGCGGTCGTCGCCTGACCGACGCTAATCGGGCTTGGAGGATTGAGGGTGGTCGCGGGAAGCGGGGACAATACCGAATCCAAAATTGCACTCAGTTGGTCTGTGATGAGACCGAGAGACTCTTGGTTTGGGATCTGTCCGTTAGCGCATAACGCAGTTATGGCGGTAGGACGCTCCTGCGCACGTGGAAGATTGGGCGTCAACGTAGGAACGAGGAGATCTGGCGGTGGCGTGGCGACAGTCAGTACCGCGAATTGCGTTCGTGCGCTGTTCGATGAAATGAACACGGTATTGGGCAGCCCCCCCTCGGTTAGCAGGCAGGTTACGTAGAATCCTAGGTTGTCGGTCTGCACGACAAAATCTGGTGCGCTCGAATTCCACACGACAGCGTTCACAAGAGGTGCTCCCGAAGCGTTCTGTACGGAACCCGTGACACAGGTGTATGGGCCTGTCGAGCTATTGGCTGGGTTTGTTGGGCTATTGGCAGCAATAAAGGTAAATCGTCCTGGCTTGGTTACGCCACGGGGGGCTGGGAAGGGGGATGGGAGGATTGCGTCTTCAATCGTACCCCCGTTTACGGAAGCAGTATCGACCAGCACTAGATCCGGAATGCCATCGCCCGTGATGTCAGGGACTATTTGAGCCACGAACACCTGCGTATTGGCCGGAAGATTCGTGGTGTTGGGGATTGATATGTGTACGGGGATGGCAAATTCCGTCCCACCGGTCTCAATGTCGACGGCACCAATGAAGGTGAGCGTCGGCCCTTGAAACTTGGTCGACTCAAGCGCAACCTCGACTTCTGACAGCGGCACGTCTCGCAAAGATATGTTGGTGATCGCAGCAAGTGCGCCGGGCGGAACGGTCAATTCATCGCCATCAGGTGTTACTATACTTCCTCCTCCGCCACCGATCCTTGCAGAGGTTGCCGGGACGACTTCGACCGCGAATCCAAGGGTTGCTGCGCACTGATCTTGCGCATTCCCGGAAATAATGTTGGGACCGATTGAATGCGCAGGACCAGGCGAGTTGTTCTCGCACTGCAGATTGCCGCCGACCGTGCTGAGGCTCACATCTGATGGATCTACGGAGCTGTTGTTCCCAATCTGCACATCGCCGCTGACTGATCCCTTGTCCGCCAAGCAAGCACCCAGATTGTTGCTGCAATCAAAGTTGCCGCCGATTTGAACTCCCGGCCCAACAAAGCCGCTATCGTTAGAGCAGTGGCTAATGGTGAAATTGCTGAGGATATTGACTGATCCGGTGATCATCACCGTTCCACAGTGATCTCCGGTGACATTGCCTCTGATCAGCGACGCGCTCCCAACGGTGAGACTCGAACCGCCGGTTACGAAAACGTTGCCATTCACGATGGCATCAGAGACCGTGCACGAAGCGCCGCCCTGGACGACGACGTCGCCGTTGATGGTACCGGCTAAAGGGCCGTTACATATCGTGTTCGAGGCAGTTGCTGGCTGAGGGCCGGCAAAAATAGCAGTAACAACGAATGAAATAAGAGCTATTTGGCTCGGCCTGATTTCCCGATGATGTAGTCATACGGGACCGGCCTGGTCATTCGCGCCGCTACTCGCCCACCCGTAGCGGTTTATCAGGAGTATGGTTTATTCACCTTACAGGAACCTTACGGATCAGTGGCGGCGCGGGTGAGCCGTGAAGGCGCGCGAGATAGTGTTGGAGCCCATCTGCGCAAGGCTCAGGAGCGATCTCTCGATGGCCTCTGGCAGCGCATCGGCAAAATCATCCCCTGCTTCGTACCAAAACAATGCGCAAACTTCTTCGCAAACGCTGGCTACGCTCGAACCTGATCGGATTCCGCTCTAGCCGCTCAACCCGGGACGCGCATCCCCCGCGTCACGGCGGGGCGTGCACTGATCGCGTCGTACCATCGCGCAACATTGGGGAAATCGGCGAGCGCCACCTTGTGCCATTCGTGGCGCGCGACCCACGGATATGTCGCGACATCGGCAATCGAATACTCTCCCGCCAGATAAGCGACCTCACCCAAGCGCTTGTCCATCACGCCGTAGAGACGACGTGTCTCCTTTGTGTAGCGCTCGATGCCGTAGCGCACCGGCTCCGGGGCCGCCCGGAGGAAATGGTGGGCCTGACCGAACATGGGACCGACGCCGCCCATCTGGAACATGAGCCACACCAGCGTCTCGGCGCGACGGCGGGGATCGCGGGCGAGAAGCAACCCGGTCTTCTCGGCCAGGTAGATGAGGATGGCGCCAGACTCGAAGAGCGAGATCGGGCCGCCCGGCCCCTCGTCATCGACGATCGCGGGGATCTTGCTGTTGGGATTGAGCGCCACGAAGTCCGGGCGGAATTGCTCGCCCTTGGCGATGTCGACGGGGTGTACGCGATAGGGCAGTCCCGTCTCCTCGAGCATCACCGACACCTTGCGTCCGTTAGGCGTTCCCCAGGTGTAGAGATCGATCACTTGTCTCGCTCCTTCCCCTTGTTTCCCCAAGGTTTAGCCGACCCGCACACGCCCGCAAAGGGAGCGTGCCGCGGCGGGAACCAAGGGGAGGCAGCAGACGTTCAACCCGCAGCTTTCTTTCCTTGCCCGCGCTCGCGTCGGCGTGCGGCACACTTGCGGTCGGAGTAGCGAGATGAATGTGCTGATCACCGGAGCTGATGGATATATCGGAGCGGTGCTCGGCCCCTTTCTCATGGAGCGCGGCCACAACGTGGCCGGGCTCGACAGCGGCTTTTATCGCAACGGTTGGCTCTTCGACGACAGCCGGCGCCGCCCGCCGGTGATGACCAAGGACATCCGCCAGATCGATGCCGCTGACGTCGTCGATTTCGACGCCATCGTGCATCTGGCGGAGCTCTCGAACGATCCCCTGGGCGAGCAGGACCAGCGCCTGACCTACGAGATCAATCACCGCGGCTCGGTCGAGCTCGCGCGCACCGCAAAGGCGGCGGGCGTCCGGCGCTTCGTCTACACCTCCTCCTGCAGCGTCTACGGCGCCGGCAGCGACGAATTCAAGACCGAGGATTCAGCGCCCAATCCGCAAACCGCCTATGCCCGCTGCAAGGTGATGGTGGAGCGCGATGTGCGCGCGATCGCCGACGATTGCTTCACGCCCGTCTTCTTGCGCAACGCCACCGCCTATGGCGCAAGCCCGCGCATGCGCTTCGACATCGTGCTCAACAATCTCGCCGGGTACGCCTGGACCACCGGCGAGATCAAGATGACGAGCGATGGCACGCCGTGGCGGCCGCTCGTCCATATCAACGACATCTGCGAAGCGATCCTACTCGCGCTCGAGGCGCCGCGCGAGGCGGTGCGCAACCAGATCTTCAATGTCGGCAGCAGCGAGCAAAACTATCGCATCCGCGACATCGCCGAGATTGTCGCTGCGACCTTCCCGGGCTGCGTCGTGACCTACGGACCGAAAAGCGCGGACAACCGCAGCTATCGCGTCTCGTTCGACAAGATCCGACGCCATCTTCCGGGGTTCCGCTGCCGCTGGACGGCCGAGCGCGGCGCCGCCGAGCTGCGCCAGGTGTTCGAGCGCATCGCCATGGGCAAGGAAGTCTTCAACTACCGCGCCTTCACCCGCCTTCATCAGCTCAAATACCTGCTGGCGACGCGGCAGATCGACGAGGACTTCTATTTCCGCGAGACAGGCGATCGCGCCGCCCGCGCCTGAGTCGGTAGAGGACCCGACGGCCCACTCGTCCGGTTCTATGTGATACCCGAACCTTCGCCGATCCCGCCCTCGCCGCCTCGCCCGCTGCGTCTCCATTCGTCAACGATCTCCGTGTATCATGACCTCGGCGCACCTTCGCCGCTGCGAAAGAGGGCAATATGGTTAACCCGGCGCAAAGCGGACGGCTCTATCCCGTGATCCTGTCAGGGGGCTCGGGCACGCGGCTCTGGCCGCTCTCGCGAGCGCTCCATCCAAAGCAGCTCTTGCCGCTGCTCTCCGACCGCTCGCTGCTGCAGGAGACGGCGCTGCGTGTTTCCGGACGCGAGCGCTTTGCGGCGCCGCTCATCGTCACCAACGACGAATATCGCTTCATCGTCGCCGAACAGCTTCGCCTCTGCGGGATCGCGCCACAGTCGATCATTCTCGAGCCTGCGCAGCGCAACACCGCACCCGCCGCCTGCATCGCCGCGCTCGCGCTGCTCGCCAGCGATCCCGAGGCGCTCATCCTGCTATTGCCGTCCGATCATGCGATCGGCAATGCGCCCGTGTTCCTCGCGGCGGTCGATCGCGCGGCGGCAGCGGCGCGCGCCGGGCGGTTTCTTACCTTCGGCATCACGCCGCATCAGCCGGAAACCGGTTACGGCTACATCAAGCGCGGCGCCGCCATCGCCGGCGTCGACGGCGTCTTCGAGGTGGCCGCCTTCATCGAAAAGCCAGACCGCGCGCGTGCCGACCACTTCATCGCCACCGGCGACCACGCCTGGAACAGCGGCATCTTCCTCTTCCCGGCGGCGCTCCTCGTCGCCGAGCTCACCGACCGTCATCCCGGCGTCGTCGCCGCCTGCCGCGCTGCGCTCGACAAGGCGAAGCCCGATGTCGACTTCCTCCGCCTCGACAAGGCGGCGTTCGCCGCAGCGGAAAACATTTCGATCGACTACGCGGTGATGGAGCACACGCGCCATGCGGCGGTCATTCCCGTCGACATGGGCTGGAGCGATGTCGGCGCTTGGGACGCGCTCTGGCAGCTCGGCACCAAGGACGCCGCCGGCAATGTTTGCCACGGCGACGTCATCGTCGAAGATACGCACAACTGCTACCTGCGTGCCGAGCACGGCCTCTTGACGGCGCTCGGCGTCGAGGATCTCGTCGTCATCACCACCGCGGACGCGGTCATGATTGCGCGGCGCGACCGCGCGCGGGACATCAAGCAAATCGTGGCGCGGCTCGAGCGCGATGGGCGCAGCGAGCTTGCTGCGCACCCGCTCGTGCATCGTCCCTGGGGCTCTTACCGTTCGATTCATAACGGCGACCGCGTGCAGGTGAAGCACATCACGGTGAAGCCCGGCGCCAAGTTATCGCTGCAAATGCACCATCATCGCGCCGAGCATTGGGTGGTCGTGCATGGCACCGCCAAGGTGGTGCGCGGCAATGAAGAGATCGTGCTCCATGAGGATCAATCGACCTACATTCCCTTGGGCACGCCGCATCGCCTGGAGAATCCTGGCAAAATCCCGCTCCATGTCATCGAAGTGCAGTCGGGGAGCTATCTCGGCGAAGACGATATCGTCAGGTTCGAGGATACCTACGGCCGCCACTGAGCCGGGCGGTCAGGACGCGAGCCAGTAGACGGCGGCGATCGGCACTGCCCAGCAGAGCGCAGCGGCGGCAAGCGTGAAAGCCACGCGCCGTGGCCGCGACCAGTGCGGCTCGTCTCGCCAACGATTTAACTCGAGGCTCGGCATGTCGTCTTCGTCCGGCCGTCTATGTGGCATCCGGGCGCGGGGCGCAACCCTATCACGCACAAAACCCGGCGCGAGCGCAGCGCCCCTCACCATCGCGAACCGATCGCCAGAACGCCTTTCCCCCAAGGCCATGTTGCACCTTACGCAATGGGAAGCGGCCGCGAAATTGCCCGTTGGGATGAAAATCTATCCGTTAGCTCGAGAGCTTCTGACGCAACAGGGCGTTGAGCACAGCCGGATTGGCCCTTCCTTGCATCGCCTTCATCACTTGGCCGACAAAGAAGCCGAAGAGCTTCTCCTTGCCGGCGCGAAACTCCGCGACTTTGTCGGGATGCGCCGATAGAACTTGCGCTACCGCCTGTTCGATCGGGCCGGTATCGGTCACTTGCTGAAGACCCTGTTCCTCGACGATCGCGAGCGCTCCTTTGCCGGTCTCGATCATCGCGGCAAAGACATCCTTGGCGATACGCCCGGAGATTCTGCCGTCATGGATGAGGTCGAGGAGTTCGCCTAAGGCGGCGGCCGATACCGGCGGGTCTGCGATGCCGCGGCCGACGCGGTTCAACGCGCCGAAAAGCTCGCCCATGACCCAGTTCGCGGCGAGCTTGGCATCACGCCCCTTCGCCACCGCTTCGAAAAAATCGGCGCTCGCGCGCTCGCCCACTAAGACACCGGCGTCGTTTGCCGACAATTTGTACGCCGCCATGAAGCGCGCCTTCTTCGCGTCCGGCAGCTCCGGCAGGCTGCGCTTCAACGCGGCAACCCAGTCCGGCGCTAGCTTGAGCGGCAGGAGATCGGGATCGGGAAAATAGCGGTAGTCGTGCGCATGCTCCTTGGAGCGCATCGGCCGCGTCACGCCGCGACCGGCGTCGAACAGCCGCGTCTCCTGCTCGACCGTGCCGCCGTCCTCGAGCACCTCGATCTGACGGCGCGCCTCGTGCTCGATCGCCTGCATGACGAAGCGCACGGAGTTGACGTTCTTGATCTCGCAGCGCGTGCCCAAGGGCGCGCCCGGCTTGCGCACGGAGACGTTGCAATCGCAGCGCATGCTGCCTTCTTCCATGTTGCCGTCACAGGTGCCGAGATAACGGAGGATCGAGCGCAGCTTTCTGAGATAGGCGCCCGCCTCCTCGGCGCTGCGGAGATCGGGCTCGGAGACGATCTCCATGAGCGCCACGCCGGCACGATTGAGATCGACATAGGTGAGGCTCGGATGCTGATCGTGCAGGCTCTTCCCGGCATCCTGCTCGAGATGAAGGCGCGTAATGCCGACTTCGCGCGTGCCGCCGTCGGGCAGATCGAGCGTGATCATGCCTTTGCCGACGATCGGCCGGCTGTATTGTGAAATCTGATAGCCGGCAGGCAGGTCGGCATAGAAATAGTTCTTGCGGTCGAACACCGAGACGAGATTGATCTCGGCATCAAGGCCGAGACCGGTCTTCACCGCCTGCTCGACACAGAAGCGATTGATGACCGGCAGCATACCGGGAAACGCCGCATCGACGAGCGAGACTTGCGTGTTGGGCTCGGCGCCGAAATCGGTCGCGGCGCCCGAGAAGAGTTTCGCCTTCGAGATCACCTGGGCATGCACCTCGAGGCCGATCACCACTTCCCACGGCCCGGTTGCGCCGTCGATGAGCGTCGCCATCACGCCTCTCCCGCGATGAAGGGCGGCCGCGCCTTGAACGCCGCCGCGCTCTCGAACACGCCGCCGACGCGCAGCACCGTTTCCTCGTCGAAGGCGCGGCCGATGACCTGAAGGCCGAGCGGCAACCCATCCGACGAAAGCCCGGCCGGCACGGAAATGCCGGGAAGGCCGGCCAAGTTGACCGGCACGGTGAAGACGTCGTTCAAGTACATGGCGATGGGATCGTCCTGCTTCTCGCCGATGGGAAAGGCGGCCGAGGGCGCCGTCGGCGTCAAGATGGCATCGCAGCGCTGGAAGGCTTCGGCAAAATCGGCGGCGATGCGGGCGCGCACGCGCTGCGCCTTCAGATAGTAGGCGTCGTAATATCCGGCCGAGAGCACATAGGTGCCGATGAGGATGCGGCGGCGCACTTCGGCGCCGAAGCCTTCGCCACGCGTGTTCTCGTACATCTCATCGAGCGAGCGGCCAGGCACGCGCAAGCCGAAGCGCACGCCGTCATAACGCGCGAGATTGGACGAGGCTTCCGCGGGCGCGATGATGTAATAAGCGGGGAGCGCGTATTTCGTCATCTTGAGGCTGATCTCGACCGGGGTCGCGCCCGCCGCCTTCAGCCACTCGATGCCGCGTTGCCAGAGCGTCTCGATCTCCGCCGGCATGCCGTCGATGCGATACTCCTTGGGTACGCCGATCCTGAGGCCACGGATATCGCCCGTGAGCGCCGCCTCGAAATCGGGAGCGGGACGAGGTGCGGAGGTGGAATCGCGGGGATCGTGGCCCGCCATCACCTGAAGCAGGATCGCGGCATCGCGCACCGTCCGCGTCATCGGTCCCGCCTGGTCGAGCGAGGAGGCGAAGGCGACGATGCCCCAGCGCGAGCAGCGACCATAAGTCGGCTTCATGCCGACGACGCCGCAAAAGCTCGCGGGCTGACGGATCGAGCCGCCGGTGTCGGTGCCGGTGCCGGCGATCGCCGCGCGCGCCGCAACGGCCGCGGCCGAGCCGCCCGACGAGCCGCCCGGCACCAGCGGGCGATTGTCGCCGCGCCGCCGCCAGGGGTTCTCGGTCGGGCCGAGCGCGCTCGTCGTGGTGGACGAGCCCATGGCGAATTCGTCCATGTTGGTCTTGCCCATCATCACCGCGCCGGCGCGCCAGAGATTCGCCGTCACCGTCGATTCATAAGGCGGTGTGAAGCCGTCGAGGATGCGCGAGCCCGCCGTGGTGAGCACGCCTTCGGTGCAGAAGAGGTCCTTGATCGCAAGCGGCATGCCCTCGAGCGGCAGCGCATCGCCTTTCGCCAAGCGCGCATCGCTGGCCTTCGCCATCGCGAGCGCTCGCTCCGGCGTCTCGGTGACATAGGCCCGAAGCGGCCGCGCCCGTTCCACCGCGGCGACGTATGCTTCCGTCAGTTCCCGCGCGGAGATTTTCTTGGCGCGGAGCGCCGCGCGCGCTTCGGCGATGGTCAGCTCGGTGAGAGGTGGCATGGGTGCTACATCATTTCGTCGTCCCTGCGAAAGCAGGGACCCAGGGCAAGCGACGAGCGCTGCAACCCTGGATCCCCGCTTCCGCGGGGATGACGATGAGAGAAAGATCGAACGCCATCATCGCGATCCCGATGCACTCTACTCGACAACCTTGGGCACAGTGAAAAAGCCACCGCTCGCGGCGGGCGCATTCGACAATATGTCGTCGCGGCAATTGCCGTCGGTCACCACGTCCTCGCGCATCGCCAAGTCGGCCGCGGCGATGCTGGCGAGCGGCTCGATGCCCGTCGTCTCGACCTCGTTCAGCTGCTCGATCCAGGTGAGAATGTGCGAGAGCTCGCCCGCGAGATGCTCTTGCTCGGCTTCGGGCAGCTTGATGCGCGCCAATGTGGCGATCCGCGCCACGGTGGCCTTGTCCAATGCCATGGGGTAGATGTCTCCTGCCGCGCCCCACATACCATCGCGCATGCCCCTCTGCAACCCTACGGACCTCGAAGCCCTGCTGAAGCCCGGCGAGCGCCTCTTGGGCCTCGACGTCGGCACCAAGACCATCGGCATGTCGCTCTCCGATACGACGCGGATCGTGGCGACGCCGCTTGATACCATCCGCCGCACGCGCTTTCGCGACGACGCCAAGCGGCTCCTCGCCGAGATCGACCGCCACGGCGTCGGCGGCATCGTCGTTGGCTTGCCGATCAGCCTCGACGGCAGCGAAGGTCCGCGCGCCCAAGGCGTGCGCCAATTCGCGCGGAACTTGCTCGCCGAGCGCGACCTGCCGCTCGCGTTTTGGGACGAACGCCTTTCCACCGCCGCCGTCGAGCGCGAGATGATCGCCGCCGACCTCACGCGGAAACGCCGCGCCGAGATCATCGACAAGGTGGCGGCGGCGTACATCCTGCAGGGGTTGCTGGATCGGTTGCGCCGCGTACCCGGATAAAGCAGCGCGTCAATTTCCTCTCCGCCCTTGGGGGCGGAGAGGTTAGGTGAGGTGGGGGACGCTCGGCGCATGCCAGCAGCATCACTCAGGCTGAGACACCCACCTCCTCCAACTCCTCCGCCCTGAAGGGCGGAGGAGAGTAAGAATGGCGGTCCCCCGCCTATATGCGCTTGCGACTCTGACCCCCACAACGTATAGTGCGGGCTTTAATGGTTGCCGGTAGCGCTCCCCTCGCCTTTCCCCATCGCCATCTCCTGGGAATCGAGGGGCTTTTGCCCGACGAGATCACGCTGCTGCTTGACCGCTCCGAGAGCTATGTCGAGCAGAATCGCCAGATCGACAAGAAGCAATCGCTGCTGCGCGGTCGCACCATCATCAATCTTTTCTTCGAAAATTCAACGCGCACGCGGACATCCTTCGAGCTGGCGGGGAAGCGCCTCGGCGGCGACGTCATCAACATGTCGGTGCAGGCGAGCTCGATCAAGAAGGGTGAGACGCTCATCGACACGGCGATGACCTTGACCGCCATGCATCCCGACGTCTTGGTGGTGCGCCATCCCGAGTCGGGCGCGGTGCAGCTCCTCTCGGAGAAAGTCGATTGCGCCGTCATCAACGCCGGGGACGGCAGCCACGAGCATCCGACACAAGCGCTCTTGGACGCGCTCACCATCCGCCGCCGCAAAGGCAAGCTTCAGGGCCTCCTTGTCGCCATCTGCGGCGACATCCTGCACAGCCGAGTCGCCCGCTCCAACATCGCGCTCCTGAACACCATGGGCGCGCGCGTCCGCGTGGTGGCGCCGCGCACGCTTCTCCCGGCCGAGATCGAGCGGCTCGGCGTCGAAGTCTTTCACGACATGGCGGCGGGCCTCAAGGACGTCGACATCGTCATGATGCTGCGCCTTCAGACCGAGCGCATGCATGGCAGCTTCGTGCCGTCCATCCGCGAGTACTTCCACTTCTTCGGCCTCGATTACGCGAAGCTCGCCGCCGCCAAGCCCGACGCGCTCATCATGCATCCCGGTCCCATGAACCGCGGCGTCGAGATCGACACGGCGGTGGCCGACGACATCGACCGCAGCGTCATCCGCCAGCAGGTGGAGATGGGCGTCGCCGTGCGCATGGCCTGCCTCGAGGTGCTGACGCGCAGCCTCAGCAACATCGCGCCGGCGACATGAGCGCGCACACGCTCTACCGCAACGCCCGCCTCCTCGATCCCGCGGGCGGACTCGACCGCCGCGGCGATCTCTTGGTCGAGGATGGGCGCATCGCCGGGCTCGGCGATGTCGGCCGAGTCGAAAGCGCCGCCATCGTCGACTGTGCCGGCGCCTGCCTCGCGCCCGGTCTCGTCGACATGCGCGTCGAGCTACGCGAACCCGGCGCCGAACATCAGGAATCGATGGAGACGGGCGCCGCGGCGGCCGTGGCGGGCGGCGTCACCACCATGGTGATGCTGCCCAACACCGAGCCCGTCATCGATGAGATGGCGCTCGTCGAATTCGTGGCGCGGCGGTCGCGCGATGTCGGGCTCGCCCGCATCCGGACATACGCCGCCGCAACCAAGGCATTGAAGGGCCGCGAACTCACCGAATTCGGCCTTCTCGCCGCGGCAGGCGCGCTTGCCTTCACCGATGCCACGGCAGCGATCGCCGATCCGCTGGTGATGCGCCGCGCGCTTTCCTACGCGCGCACCTTCGATCTCCTGGTGATGCAGCATCCGGAAGAGCCGCGCCTTGCCGCGGGCGGCGTCATGAACGAGGGCGAGGTCGCGACCCGGCTCGGCCTTGCCGGCATCACGCCCGCCGCCGAGATCATCATGGTCGAGCGCGATCTCCGCCTTTGCGAGATCACCGGTGGGCGGCTCCACATCGCGCACGTCTCGACCGAAGCGGCGATCGGGGCGATCCGGCAAGCGAAGGCGCGCGGCCTTCCCGTCACCTGCGACACCGCGCCCCACTATTTCGCGCTCAATGAGACGGCGGTCGGCGATTACCGCACCTTCGCCAAGGTGTCGCCGCCGCTCCGCGGCGAATGGGACCGCCGCGCCGTCATCGCCGGCTTGAAGGACGGCACCATCGACGCCATCGCCAGCGACCACTCGCCGCACGATCAGGAATCAAAGCGCCTACCCTTCGCCTCGGCGGCAAGCGGCATCATCGGCGTCGAAACGCTGCTGCCGCTCGCACTCGAGCTCTATCACAATGGCCACCTCACCTTGCTCGAGGCGCTCCGCGTCCTAACGCAGCGTCCCGCCGAGATTCTCCGCCTTCCAGCTGGGCGGCTCGCCGTCGGTGCCGCCGCCGATCTCGTGATTTTCGAGCTCGAGAAGCCCTGGCGTATTGACGTCGACGCCTTGCGTTCTAAATCGAAGAACTCGCCTTATGACGGCCGGCCCGTGCAAGGGCGCGTGGTGCGTACCGTGATCGCCGGCCGCGACGCTTTCATCCGGGAAGGTTGATCAGAACATGACGCCCGTCGCACTGATCGGCGCCGCATCGGGATGGGGCGCCGGGTTTCGCCATACCGAGGACGGGCCCTTGGCGCTCCGCCAGCTCGGGCTTGCGCAAGAGCTCGCCGCGCAGGGCGTGCCGGCGCAGTGGCGTGGCATGGTGCGCACCGAGAAGTTCTGGCGCGAGCATCCGCGCGTTCGCGTGCCCGAGACGTTCGGTCTCGTCGCGCGGCACGGCGCTGCCCTTGCCGACGAGGTGGCGCGCGCGATGGTGGCACGGCGGTTCCCGGTGGTGCTAGGCGGCGATCATGCGATCGCCATGGGAAGCTGGGGCGGCGTCGCCCGCGCGCTCAGCTACGAGCCCTTCGGTCTCATCTGGCTCGACGCGCATCTCGACGCGCACACGGTCGACACCACGCCCTCGATGAACCCGCACGGCATGAGCGCCGCGGCGCTGCTCGGTCACGGCTATGAGCCCTTCCTCGCCTTCTGCGGCGGCGTGCTCCGGCCCGAGCATCTCTGCTATATCGGCGTTCGCTCCTACGAGAGCGAAGAGATGGCGCTGCTGCGCCGGCTCGGCGTGCGCATCATCCTGATCGAGGAGGTAAAGCGCCGCGGCATGGCTTGGGCGCTCGCCGAGGCGCTCGCGATTGCCACGCGCGGCACCCAAGGCTTCGGCCTCACCATCGACCTCGACGGGTTCGATCCCGAGGACGCGCCCGGCATCGGCTTGAAGGTGCCCAACGGCTTCCACGCAGTGCCGACCCTCGCGGCACTTCGCGAGCTCGCCGGCGACCCGCGCCTGCGTGCGCTCGAGATCGTCGAATACATTCCTGAATTCGACCGCGACCACCAGACGGCGCGGCTGGTGCGCGATCTTATCCTCGCCCTCTTGGCGCCGGTGCCGGCGCTCGCCGATACTGTGGAGATGATGCAGCGGTAGGGTGCGGCGATGCCTCATCCCATGGGCGGTCTCGCTTACACATGGCCGTTCTTCCTCGGCGCGGCGCTCGCTTATCTCCTGGGCTCGGTGCCGTTTGGCCTGGTGCTGACGAAGCTCTGGGGCTACGGCGACATCCGCCGCATCGGCTCCGGCAACATCGGCGCCACCAACGTGCTGCGCACCGGCAACAAGGGCTTGGCGGTGCTCACACTCTTGCTTGACGGCGGCAAAGGCGCGGTGGCAGTTCTACTCGGCGCCGAGTTCGGGCCGGATATGGCGGCGATCGCCGCCGCCTTCGCCTTTCTCGGCCATCTCTTCCCGGTCTGGCTGCGTTTTAGAGGGGGAAAAGGCGTCGCGACCGCCGGCGGCATTCTCCTCGCTTATGCCTGGCCCGCCGCGCTGGCGGCGATCGCCACTTGGGTCGCGATTGCGGCTCTGACGCGTTATTCGTCGCTCGCCGCGCTGATCGGCGCGAGCCTGGCGCCGGTCTACACCTGGTACGTCACGCGCGAATTCCAGCAAACCGAGGTGGCGCTGTTCTTGGCGGTTCTCATCCTGCTGCGCCACCACGCCAACATCCGCCGCCTCATTCGCGGCGAGGAAAGCAAGATCAAGCTCGGCAAGGGCTGAGTCAGGACCGACCGCGGTCCTACTTCTGCGCCTCGGTGTAGGGGTAGCGGAAGTCGCCCGATTTGAGCTCGGGCGGATAGAGAATCACTTGCCTGCCGGGATGCCGGAACTGGTCGATGTCGTTGCCGACGACGCCTTGATATTGCACGAACAGGATGCGCGATTTCTCCCATTCGCCGTTCTCGGCGAATTTCACGTCGCCGACGACGGTGTGGAACGTGGTCTTGTGGATGTACTCAGCGATCTTCGTCTGGTCGAGACTCCCTACCTGCGTGATTGCCTCAGCGAGGATCTGCAGCTCGGCATAAGCGAAGGGCGGAAGGTAGTAGCCGAGGGGATCGACGCCTTCCGCCTGCGCCCGCGCTTGATAGGTCTTGAGGAAGTTCTCGATGCCGGGAAACTTCATCGTCGGCTCCGGCACATAGACGTCATAGGCGACGATGCCGTTCATGAGCGGTCCCAGCTGCTGCTTGATGGGCGCGAAGGCGAGCCCGATCATGCCGCCGCCGAACATTTTCGTCTTGAGCCCCACCTCATGCGCGGCGCGCACCATCCCGACGGTATCGGGTGGATATGAGGCGACATAGACGACGTCGGGATCGGCTGCCTGGATCGCGCGCACGATCGGAATGAAGTCCACAGTGTTGGGCGGATATGTGCGGTCGTAGACGACCTTGAACCCCAATTCCTTCACCTTCTCGCGCGCGCCCGCCAGCACGGTTTGCGCGTATTCCGCGTCGGCTCCGGCCAGCGCGATGGTCGCGGGCTTCGGCTTCATGGTCATGGCCGTTTCGAGATAGCCCAAGGAGGGGCCGAAGCGCGTCTCTTTGCCGTTCGGCAAGATCTGGAAGTACTTGTCATAGTGGAAGCGATCGTTCACGCCGGTACCGAAGAGCGCCATGAAGACCATGTTTCGCTGCATCACGATCGGCATCGCCGGCGCCATCTGGTTGGTGCCGTAGGCGGAGATGACGAGATCGACCTTGTCGATCTCGAGGAGCTTGCTGTAAATGCCTGGGACGTTGGCGGAGTTGGTCTGATCGTCGTAATAGATGAGCTCCACCGGCCGGCCGAGCAGCCCGCCCTTGGCGTTGACGTCGTCCTTCCAGATCTGCATCGCCAAGAGCGAGCTCTTGCCGCCGCCGGCAAGCCCGCCCGTCAACGACATGCTCAAGCCGATCTTGAGCGGCTCCGCCGCTTGGGCCGCGACCGAAAGTCCAACCAACAGCGCCCAGCACACCGCCGTCATTGCCCGGCGCAGCGGATTTTTCGCCATCTTGTATGTCCTCCCGTTCGTCAATGAAGCGCGTGCGCCCGCGCGAGAAGCGCGGTGCTCGCCGCGACAAGCTCGGACTTCCGCCGCGCGAGATCGCGATAGACGAGGGTGCCCGCCCGCTTTACGAGCCGGCCCGCGACGAAGACGGTGTCGACATTGGCCGGACCGGCATGGAGCACGATCGAGCGAATGGGATCGATCACCGGCGTCATGTTGAGATCGTTGGCGCGGAGAAGGACGATGTCCGCTTGCTTTCCCGGTGCGAGCGAGCCGATGCGATGATCGAGGCCGACCATCCGCGCGCCTGCGATCGTCGCCCATTCGAGCGCCTCGCGGCAAGTGATGGAAATGCGCTCCGGCGCTTTTCCCGTCTCGGCGATGACCCGCTTGTTGTCGACATTGCGCTGCGCTTGAAGCGCCATGCGCATGTTGGTGAACATGTCGCCGCCGAGGCTCGATTCCACGTCGGAGCCGATCGAGGGCGCGCTGCCCAGCGCGCGCAAACGCCCGGTGAGGCAATCGCCGAACCCCATCTGCAGCTCGCATTCGGGCGTGACGGTGACGCTCGCGCCGTGGTCGATAAGTGGCCGGAGCTCATCCTCGCCGAGATTGTTGCCATGCACGATGTTGACGTGCCGACCCACGAGCCCTTCGGCAACGAGCCGGGGAAAGCCGTCCGGCGTCCGCATCGGGCCGCCGCCCACATGCATGCTGCACACCATGTCGAACGCGCGGGCGAGCGCGAGATCGTGCCGGCTCACCTCGTAGGTCGAATAAGCCGGGCCGAGCACGGCCATGCCAAGCGTCACGAGGCCGTTGCCCGCAAAGCGCGACCGCGTCAGGCGCTCGACCTCGCCGCGGGGGTGGGGGATCTCGCTGAAATGCGGCTGGCCGGGCTTGGGATCGGGCTTGGGCGAGCCATGCAGGAAAACGGCACGAATGCCGGCCTCGCCGAGGCCCTCGAACGCCGCATCGGTGTGCGCTGGCGTCGGATTGTTGTGGCACCAGTCGACGAGCGTCGTCACGCCAGCATTGAGCTGATTGAGAGCGCCCACGAGATTGGAGATGAAAATGTCATCCGGCGTGAAGCTCGGCGCCAATCCCGCATGCATGTTGTGGAGGTATTCGGGGATGGTCCAATCGGCGGCGATGCCGCGAAGCGCCGTCTGCCAGGTATGGATGTGCGCGTTGACAACGCCCGGCATGACGATCATCTGGCTGGCGTCAATGACCTCGGCTTCGCCGGCGTCGATCTGGGGGGCGATCGCGGCGATGCGGTCATCCTCGATGAGCACGTCGCCTCGGCCGATATCGCCAACGCGCGCATCCATCGCGACGATGGTGCCCGATTTGATGAGCGTGCGAACCAAGGGCGCTTCCTCTCCGGGCCGCATTCTCGGGCAGCCGTTTTCTTGAAGGAAACCTAGAGCAGAGCCCGAATGGATGGAACACCCGGCTCGTCGTCCCTGCGAAAGCAGGGACCCAGGGCAGGCGACGGAATGCGGCATCCCTGGATTCCCGCTTTCGCGGGAATGACGATGAAAGGGAGGCTGATCTCGTCCGATCCGCTCACCGAACCGCTGAGCACCGTTGACCCTTGGCGACGCTCACCCCAAGTTGTCGTCCTATGGCGACGACTCCGCGAACGTTGAATCCTGCCGAAAAGCTCGACTGGCTGCGCCTCATCCGCAGCGAAAATGTCGGTCCCGTCACCTTCTATCAGCTTCTCGCGCGCTTCGGCTCCGCCGCGGCGGCGCTGGAGGCGCTCCCCGAGATCGCGCGGCGCGGCGGGCGACGCAGCCCGCTCGCGGTTTTCCCCAAAGCTGCCGCCGAGCAGGAACTGGCGGCGCTCCTCCGGATCGGCGCGAGGTTCGTCGCTTGGGGCGAGCCCGACTACCCCGCGGCGCTCGCGGCGGTCGAGGACGCGCCGCCGCTCCTTTCGCTGAACGGGGACGGGGCGCTCTTGCAGCGGCCCACGCTTGCGGTAGTGGGGGCTCGAAACGCGTCGGCCAACGGCCGTCGCTTCGCCCGCGACATCGCGCTCCAGCTGGGCGGTCGCGGCCTCGTCGTCGCCTCCGGACTCGCCCGCGGCATCGACGCAGCGGCGCATCAGGGGGCGCTTCCGACTGGGACCGTCGCCGTGCTGGCCGGCGGCATCGACAGCGTCTATCCCGAAGAAAATCGCGAGCTCCAGGCGGCGATCGCCGAGCGCGGCGCGCTCCTCGCCGAGATGCCGGTCGGCACCGAGCCGCAGGCGCGTCATTTCCCGCGACGCAACCGCATCATCTCCGGGATCTCGCGCGGCGTTCTAGTCGTGGAGGCGGCGTTGCGCTCGGGCTCGCTCATCACGGCGCGGTTTGCCCTCGAGCAAGGGCGCGAGGTCTTCGCCGTGCCGGGCTCGCCGCTCGACCCGCGCTGTCGCGGCTGCAACGACCTGATCCGCCGGGGCGCCACGCTCACCGAAAGCGCCGACGATGTTCTCGCCCAGCTCGTCGGTCAATTCGCAGCACCAGCGCCGCGAGCGCCGATTGCCGAGCCGTTGCTCGCTTCGAGCGGTGAAATGACGGCCGCAATGGCTCAGGTGCTCGAGCGCCTTTCGCCGACGCCGGTGCCGGTCGACGAGCTCATCCGGCAGTGCCAAATGCCACCGGCGATTGTTACTTCTGTGCTGCTTGAGCTCGAGCTCGCGGGCCCACTCGAGCGCCAGGCAGGCCAAGGCGTCGCCTTGCTGCAGCCATAGGAGAGTTTTTCATTCGCGAAAAAGAACTTGATCATCAACTACTTAACCGGCAATCCTCATCGCCACCGCAACTCTGGGACGGGACATGGCGGGCGGCGGTAGCCTTGCGTTAACGACCTTGCGAAACTATCTGTGCCGGGCTCAACCGTTAACGAACCCATGAACATCGTCATCGTCGAATCGCCCGCCAAGGCGAAAACCATCAACAAATACCTGGGCAAGGGCTTCAAGGTCCTCGCGAGCTACGGCCACGTCCGCGACCTCCCGGCGAAGGACGGTTCGGTCAGGCCCGACGAGCACTTCGCCATGTCGTGGGAAGTGGACGGCAAGGCGGAGAAGCGCCTCAAGGAGATTGCCGCGGCGGTTAAAGGCGCCGCCCACCTTTACCTCGCCACCGACCCCGACCGCGAGGGCGAGGCGATTTCCTGGCACGTCCAAGAGGTGCTGAAGAACCGCAAGGCTCTCAAGGGCGTCGACGTCAAGCGGGTGGTCTTCAATGAGGTGACGAAGTCGGCGGTGCTTGATGCTTTCCGCCATCCGCGCGAGCTCAACCGCGAGCTGGTGGAAGCGTATCTCGCCCGCCGCGCGCTCGATTACCTCGTGGGCTTCACCCTCTCGCCCGTGCTGTGGCGGAAGCTGCCGGGCAGCCGGTCGGCCGGCCGCGTGCAATCGGTGGCGCTCCGCCTCATCTGCGAGCGCGAAAGCGAGATCGAGGCCTTCAGGCCGCAGGAATACTGGACCATCGAGGTGGAGTTCGCGACGCCCGGGGGCGAGCGCTTCACCGCGCGGCTCACCCATCTCGATGGCAAGCGGTTGGAGAAGTTCGACCTCGCCGACGAGGCGAGCGCGCGCGCTGCCGCCGAGCGGATTCTGAAGCAGCAGAGCTACGCCGTCGTCGCTGTCGAGAAGAAGCAGATCCGGCGCAATCCGCCGCCCCCCTTCACCACCTCGACCTTGCAGCAGGAGGCCTCGCGCAAGCTTGGCTTCGGCGCGAGCCGCACCATGCGCATCGCGCAGCGCCTTTATGAGGGCGTCGACATCTTCGGCGACACGGTCGGCCTCATCACCTATATGCGAACCGACGGCGTCAGCATGTCGAGCGAGGCGATCGAAGCGGTGCGCCGGCTCATCGAGCAGCAATACGGCGCGCGCTACCGCCCCGACGAGGCGCGCATCTACAAGACCCAAGCAAAGAATGCGCAAGAGGCGCATGAGGCGATCCGCCCCACCGACATGTTCGGCCGGCCGGAGAAGCTCGCTGGCGATCTCGAGCCCGAGCAGCGGGAACTTTACGAGCTCATCTGGAAGCGCGCGGTCGCGAGCCAGATGGCGCCCGCCATCATCGATCAAGTGGCTGTCGACATCGCTTCGCCCGACCGCTCGCTACAGTTCCGCGCCACCGGCTCGACGGTGCAGTTCGATGGCTTCCTCGCGCTCTATCGCGAGGACGAGGACGATGCGGATGAGAGCGAGGAGAACCGCCGCCTGCCGCCGCTCAAAGAGCGCGACGCGCTCGCGCGCGGCAAGATCGATCCGCAGCAGCATTTCACGCAGCCGCCGCCCCGCTATTCCGAAGCGAGCCTCGTCAAGAAGCTCGAGGAGCTCGGTATCGGCCGGCCGTCCACATACGCCTCGATCCTGCAGGTGCTGCAGGACCGCAAATATGTGCGGCTCGATAAGAAGCGCTTCTTCCCCGAGGATCGCGGCCGTGTCGTCACCGCCTTCCTCGAGAATTTCTTCGAGCGCTATGTCGAATACAATTTCACGGCCGACCTCGAGAACCAGCTCGACGAGATCTCGGACGGCCGCATCTCCTGGCAAAAAGTCCTGGAGGAATTCTGGCGCGACTTTTCCGCCGCCGTTGCCGGTACCAAGGACCTTTCGATTACGCAAGTTCTCGATGCGCTCGACGAGGAGCTGGGACCACATTTCTTCCCCGCGACCGGCGACGGCCGCGATCCTCGCCTCTGCCCCGGCTGCAACAGCGGACGCTTGAGCCTGAAGCTCGGCAAATACGGCGCCTTCATCGGCTGCGCCAACTATCCGGAATGCCGCTACACGCGCCCGCTCGCGGTCGAGAACGGCAATGGCGAGAACGGACACGCCGATATCGGCCCGCGCGAGCTCGGCAACGATCCCTCGACGGGATTGCCGGTGATCGTGCGGAAGGGTCCTTACGGCTATTACGTGCAGCTCGGCGCCGCCGAGGAAGGCGGCGAGAAGCCGAAGCGCGTATCGCTGCCGAAGGGCGCCACGCCCGCTGAGGTGACGCTCGATCAGGCGGTGAAGCTCTTGTCGCTGCCGCGCGAGATCGGCACGCATCCGGCGGACGGCAAGAAGATCATCGCCGGCATCGGCCGTTTCGGTCCCTACATCAAGCATGGCGACACCTTCCGCTCGCTGCCGGCGGGTGACGATGTCCTCACCGTCGGCATCAACCGTGCCGTGAGCCTCTTGGCCGAGCCGCGCAAGGGCGGCGGCCGCCGCATGCCGACGCCGTTGCGCGTTCTCGGCAATCACCCCGAGGATGGTGCGCCGGTCAATCTCTTCAGCGGCCGCTATGGGCCTTATGTGAGCCATGACGGCGTGAACGCCACGCTCACCGGCGATCTGACGCCCGAGACGGTGACGCTCGACCAGGCGCTCGCGCTCCTGAACGCCAAGAGCGGAAACAAGGGCAGGAAGAAGCTCAAAGGCAAAGCCAAGGCGCGTACCAGCGACAAGCCCGAAGCCGGCGCCACAACCGCGGCCAAGAGCGCCGCAAAAGGAAAAGACCGACGTGCCAAGACGGCCGCCCCGACGAAGCGAGCGGCAAAGCCGCCGAGCAAAGCCGCGGAGTAGCGGCCACGCGCCGCGCCGGCGGCAAGCCCTCGGGCGCTTGCCGACCCGCGAGGAAATTCTCGACTTCATCGCCACCAGCCCGACCCCCGTCGCCCGGCGCGACATCGTGCGCGCCTTCAAAGTGGCGCCATCAGAACGGGTCGCCCTCAAGGGCCTCATCAAGGAGGTGGAAGGGGGTGGCTCGATCGAACGCGGCCCCAAGCGTCAGCTTAAAGCGACAGGCGAGCTCGGCGAAATGGGCGCGATCGAGATCGTCGCCATCGATCTCGACGGCGAGATGCTGGGACGCCCGCTCGGCTGGCGCGAGGATGAGCACGCGCCTGCGATCTATGTGATCGCCGAGCCCGGCGCGCCCGCGCTCGGCATCGGCGAGCGCGCGCTGGTGCGCTTTCGCAAGCTCGGTCCCGCGAGTTACGAGGCGCGCATCGTCCGCGCACTCGGCCGCGAGCTCGACCGAGTCCTCGGCATTTTCCGCCGCGACCGCGACGGTGGGCGGCTCATCCCGACCGATCGCAAGATCAAAGGCGAGTTCCGCATCACCCTCAAGGATGCGGCCGATGCTGAGGACGGCGAGATCGTGCTCGCCGAAGTGACCGCAGGCCGCCGCCTCGGCCTGCCCCAGGCGCGCGTCCTCGAGCGCATCGGCGACAGCAACGATCCGCGCGCCTTCAGTCTCATCGCCATCCACACCCACGGTATCCCGACGGCCTTCGCCGCGGCGGCGGTGAAGCTCGCAGAGAGGGCGCGACCGGTCGCGCTCGGCGAGCGTGAGGATTTGCGTGCCGTGCCGCTCGTTACCATCGACGGCGCCGACGCGCGCGATTTCGACGATGCCGTCTGGGCCGAGCGCGATGCCGAGAAACCCGGCGGCTGGCATGCCCTCGTCGCCATCGCCGATGTCGCGTGGTATGTGCGGCCGGGCGATGCGCTCGATCGGGCGGCGCATGAGCGCGGCAATTCCGTCTATTTCCCCGACCGCGTCGTGCCGATGCTGCCGGAAGCGCTTTCGAACGAGCTCTGCTCGCTGAAGCCCGGCGTCGAGCGCGCCTGTCTTGCCGTCCATCTCTGGCTCGACGAGGAGGGGCGCGTCCATCGCCATCGCTTCGTGCGCGGCCTCATGCGCTCGGCGGCGCGATTGACCTACGAAGAGGTGCAGGCGGCGATCGACGGCCGCCCCAACGAGTTGACGCGCCCCCTCATCGAGCCGGTGCTCCGTCCTCTTTATGGCGCCTACCACACCTTGGCCCGCGCCCGCGAGCGGCGCGGCACGCTCGATCTCGATCTCCCGGAACGGCGCATTCTCCTCGAGCCGTCGGGCAAGGTCGCGCGCATCGAGCCGCGACGCCGCCTCGACAGCCACCGTCTCATCGAGGAACTCATGATCGCGGCCAATGTCGCGGCCGCCGAAGAGCTGGAGCGGCTCCGCCAGCCCTGCATGTACCGCGTCCACGACCAGCCCGACCCGGCGAAGCTCGCCGCGCTGCGCGAGTTCCTCGACGGGCTCGGCATGCACGGCCTGAAGCTCGCCAAGGGCCAAGTGGTGCGCCCGCGGCACTTCAGCGAGATCCTCCGCCGCGCCGCGGGCACGCCTTATGCCCAGCTGGTGAGCGAGCTGGTGCTGCGCAGCCAGGCGCAGGCGGTCTACAGCCCGACCAATCTCGGCCATTTCGGCCTCGCGCTTCGCCGCTACGCCCACTTCACGTCGCCGATCCGCCGTTATGCCGACCTCCTCGTTCATCGCGCGCTGATCGTCGGCCATCGTTTCGGCGCCGACGCGATCGAGCCGGTCGAGGCCAAGGACTTTGCCGCCGCCGGCGAGCACATCTCGATGACGGAGCGCCGTGCCGCCGCCGCCGAACGGAGCGCCCTCGACCGCTATACCGCGGCCTTCCTCGCCGAACGGGTTGGCGCCACCTTTGCTGGCAGGGTCACCGGCGTGACCCGGGCGGGGCTTTTCGTCGGCCTCAACGACACCGGCGCCGACGGGCTCGTGCCGATGCGGACCTTGCCGGCCGACTACTACGACCACGACGAGAGGCAGCATCGGCTGGTCGGCCGCCGCTGGGGCCGGATCTATCGGCTCGGCGATGAGCTCTCCGTCCGGCTCGTCGAAGCGAACACGGTCACAGGCAGCCTGCTCTTCGCACTCACCCATGAGGAGGACGCGGCCGTTCCGCCGCGCCGGCGGGGTCGACGCTGATCGGCTGGGGCAAAGCGAGGGCAGATCTGAAATTCGCTTGCCAGGCTGGCAGCGGCAACGCAACAATGACGCCGTTTCTTGCTTGAGACGACCCGCACATGACCGCCAGCGTGACGAGGCCGCCGCTTTCCGCCAACAAGGCGGAGCCCGGCGTTTTCTTACGCCGCCTCTCCCATGCTGCCGCACTGCTCCTGCTCTTGGCGCTCTGCGATTGCAGCCATGCCAACGGCCCGCACGCTGCCAGCGCGACGAGGGGCGAGCTCTTCGGCGAGGCCTACGGCGACATCGCGCAATACTACATCGACCCGGTGACACCACAGGCGCTAGCGCTCGCCGGGCTGCGCAAGCTCTCGAGCCTCGATCCCAGCTTTGCCGTGGAGATCGCCGCGGGCGAGGTGGTCCTGCGGGAGAGAGGAAGCGAGCGCCGCCTCCCGGCACCGCCCGCCCATGACGCCCCCGCCTGGGGTGCCCTGACCGATCGGGCGCTCGAGGCTGGACGGGAAATGTCGCCCGCCTTGGTCGGTGTCGCGGAGGATCGCCTGCGCGAGACGGTGATCGAAGGCAGCCTCACCATCCTTGACCGCTTCTCGCATTACGCCGCGCCCGCCGCCGCGCTCGAGCGGCGCGCCGCGCGCGACGGGTTTGGCGGCATCGGCGTCAGCCTCGATGCGCTCGACGATCAGGCGCGCATCATCGAAGTGATTGCCGACACCCCCGCGGCCGCGGCCGGCCTTCGTCCGCAGGATCGAATCGCCGCCATCGACGGCGTCGCCACCAATGCCCTGTCGCATGACGAGATCGTGCGGCGACTGCGCGGACCGGCCGACAGCGTCTTGGCGCTGGCGATCGACCGTGCCGGTGCCGCAAGCCCGATCATGGTTTCGCTGCACCGTGCCTTCATCGTCCCGCCGACGGTCACGCTCGTGGAAAAGCAAGGTATCGCGCTGCTCCGCGTCAGCGCCTTCAACCAGCACACCGCTCAGGACCTCGGCGACCGGCTGCGCCAGGCGCATCGCCATATGGGCAAAGGGCTCCGCGGCATCATTCTCGATTTACGCGGCAATCCCGGCGGGCTTCTCGACCAATCCGTCGAGGTGGCGAGCCTCTTTCTCGACGGCACGCAGGTCGCCTCGACGGTAGGCCGCGTCAGCGACAGCATCCAATCGTTCATGGCACCCCATCGCGAGGTCGAGCGGCTGCCCATGGCGGTGCTCATCAATGGCGGCTCGGCCTCGGCGGCCGAGATCGTCGCCGCAGCGCTGCAGGACGGCGGTCGCGCCGTGGTGGTGGGGAGTGCCTCTTACGGCAAGGGAACCGTGCAGAACGTGAAGCCGCTGCTCGACGAGGGCGAGCTCACTGTCACCTGGGCGCGGCTCATTGCGCCCGCGGGCTACACTCTCCACGAGCACGGGGTGGTGCCGACGCTTTGCACCGCCAATTTGCCCGACGACGCCGATGGCATCGCCACGGCACTCGCCCGCGGCAGCCCGACGCTCTATCAGGCGCGCGGCGAGCTCGACGAGGCGAAATGGCGGCGCCTGCGCGAGGCCTGCCCCGGCCAGCGCGAAGACCACGACATCGAGATGGCCGTCGCCGAGAGGGTATTGGCGGAACCCACGCTTTATAGCCGCGCGCTCCGCCTCATGCCCGCGCGCCCCGCGCCGCGCGCCGTCACCGCCGCCGCTCGCACGGGGTTCTGAGGACCCTCAACCGCTCAGGTGGCGCCGGCGCTGCAGAAGTGCCACTCGCCGGCGCGATGCGCATAAAGCAGCACATAGCGCTTGTCGGCGATGTGATCGACGAGGACCGCGAGGCGATCGCCGGTGCAGCGCTCGGGCGGCGTGCCGATGGCGCCCAGCCGCTTCGCCTTGGCGCAAGTCTCGACGCTTTTCGGCGGCGCGCCCGTCAGCGCCGGCGGCGGCTTGCCGTTGACTTCGACGTAGTAGGTCTGTGCCTCGCCGTTCTTGACCGTCGCCACCACCTCGATGCGGCCAAAGCGCGACTTATAGAGGCCGGCGTTCTGCTCGCCGTCCGCTAGCCCCGAGGGCACTGGACGGAAGGTGATGGCGGCGCAAGCCGGCGGCTCCTTGTCGGCCGCCCAAAGCGGAGCTGCCGCGAGCACAAAGGCACCGGCGGTGCCGGCAGCAACGGCAAGCAGAGAAGACGCTCTTCGCATGGCTCGTCTCTTCCCCTCCTGAGACGCAATCGCGCGCGGATTATGAATCGAGCAGCACGCCCACCGCAAGCGATTGTCGCGGCGCGCGAGATAACGCGGCATCGCGTCGCGAAATGGTACAGATTGATACAAAAAAATCGCGCGCGCGCGGCGCGCGCAAGCGCCGGCGGGCCGGCTTTTACCATGCCTTAACCATAACCGCCGCAGGCTCGGCGCTTCCCTGGAGCCGCCATGCGTCTTGTCGGTCTTTGCCTCGCCGCGCTTCTTGCCGGCTGTGTCGTCGCCCCCTCGCCCCCCGATCTTGCCGCCGCGCCGCAGCACCTCGCCACGGCACCCGCCGCCGCCGGTCCGGCGCTGGCGGCCGAGGCCTTCATTGCCGCGGACGGTGCCCCATTGCCGCTCCGGGCCTGGCTCCCGCCCGCCGAACCCCGCGCGGTGATCCTGGCGCTCCACGGCTTCAACGACTACTCGAACGCCTTTGCCGGTCCGGGCAGCGCCTGGGCCGCCGCTGGCATTGCGACATACGCCTATGACCAGCGCGGCTTCGGTGGCGCTCCCGAGCGCGGCCGCTGGGCGGGCGCGCGCCAACTGGCGGGCGATGCGACCGATGCCATCCATCTGCTGCGCCAGCGCCACCCGGGCGTCCCCCTTTATCTCCTCGGCGAAAGCATGGGCGGCGCCATCGCCATCCTCGCCGCCTCTGGCCGGAGCGGCGCGCCGGTGCCAAGGGTGGAAGGCGTCATCCTGGTGGCGCCCGCGGTTTGGGGCCGCGCGACGATGAGCGTCTTCGAGCGTGTCGGGCTCTGGCTCGCCGATTTTCTGCCAGCCGTCGGGTGGTCGCCCAATCTCCTGCCGGTACGGATCAGTCCCTCTGACAACATCGCCATGCTGCGCGCGCTCGGCGCCGATCCGCTGGTGATCAAGCGCACCCGCGCCGACACGCTGAACGGCCTCGTCGATCTCATGAGCGCCGCGCTCAACGCCGCGCCCTGGTTCGAGGCGCCGCTGCTCCTCCTTTATGGCGAGCGCGACGAGATCGTGCCGCATGCGCCGATGGCGCGCTTCGTCGCCGCGCTGCCCGCGCGCGCCCGCGCCCGCGAGCGTGTGGCGCTTTACCCCCAAGGTTATCACATGCTGTTGCGCGATCTCGGCGCGGCGGCGCCGATCGGTGATATCGCGGCGTGGATCGGCGCGAGCGCGGCCGCCCTCTCCTCCGGCGCCGACGCCGAGGCGCGCCGGCGGCCTTGCCGCCGAAACGGAGCGTGTCGCCGGCGCCGTTCCGGAGACCGCGCGGATCGAGTGACGTGCCTGTAATCCCGCCGGGCGAAATGCTACGACCTGCAAGCTGCGCGCGCCATATGCTAAAGTGCAGGTGCGGAGGGTGACGGCGATGGAGCGCGGACACCAAATCGAGATTCGGAACACGGCCTATTTTCGCCACGACTACGACGGCGAGCACGCTGATCTGCGCCGGCTCTACGAGCAGGCGAAGCTCGATCAGTGGAACGCAGCTCGGGACATCGACTGGGAACAACCCCTCGAAAGCGATGGCGACCTCATCGCCGACGATCTTGTCGACATTCATGGTACCCCGTTTTGGGACCGCCTCGATCACCGCGCGCGGGTCGACCTCAACCGGCGCGTGGCACGCTGGCGCCTCTCGACGCTGATGCATGGCGAGCACGGCGCCATGCTGGTGTGCAGTCAGCTGGTCGAAAACGTCGTGGGACAGGACGCCAAACTGTTCCAAGCGACGCAGGTGGTCGACGAGGCTCGACACAACGAGGTGCTGCACCGCTATTTTGTGCTGCGCCTGGAGGGACAAACCTATCCTTTGGCCGGCAACGTCCGCGAAATTTTCGACACGCTGCTCGGCACCTCGGCTTGGTATCTCAAGACCATCGGGCTGCAGCTCGTCGCCGAGACCTTCGCCGTTTCGCTCTTCCGCATGCTGGCGGAATCGTCGAAGGATGGGGTGCTCCGCCAGGTCTGCCGACGGATCCTCCAGGACGAAGCGCGCCATATGGGCTTCGGCATGCTGTCGCTGCCAGCGCTCGTCGCCGAGGCGAGCGCCGGCGAGCGACGCGAAATGGAGGACTTTGCCGTCTGGGCGCTGCAACGGACGCTCACGGGGCTTTTTCCGCTCGCCGCCTACGAGGAAATCGGCTTCAGCCGCGTCGAGATTGACGAGATCAAGCGCTTGCGGCGGGCGCGCGCGGCGGGCGGCGACGAGACCGCCTTCCGCAAATTCTTCCGGCGGGACCTCCATGTCGGCCTCGTCCGCAACCTGAGCAAGGTCGGACTTATCACGCCGCGCATCGCCCCGCAAGTCGAGGCCTTGGGAATTTCGCTCGCGGCTGCCTGAGAGCTCCGTAAGCCGCTCGCACGTGGCGAGCGGCGACGCTCAGCGTCGCGATGACGCGAGAGATACTGTCACTCGATCCACAGCCCGTGTTTCCTGTGCCAATCCTCGATCGACAATTCGGGATAGCCATCGAAACAGTCGTCACTCGGGCCGATCTGCGGCTCGACCCAGCTCGCTTTGTCGCGCAGCAGCAAATGCACCCTTCTCGGCGGCGTCGGCAGATCCGTGTCGATCGCCGAGGCGAACGGATGCACCAACTCGGGCCATTGATCATCACTGACCCAGAGCGGCGTGCCACAGCGCTTGCAGTAATGCCGGTCGGCCGAGCCCTTACGACCGTCGATTGGCGCGTTCCACACCCCGAGCGCGCGTCTGCCTTTCACTTTAAGCGTGTCGGCAATCCCCATGATATTGATCGCAAATCCGCCGCCACCCGCGCTTTTGCGACAGATCGAGCAATAGCAGCGCTGATAAGGGTAGGGTGTATGGCTATCGATGCTGAAGCTGATCGCGCCACAGCGACAAGACCCTTCGAGACGCTTCGGCATTCAAACCTCCGCGACAGGCCAGACCGGCGCATTCCTGGTTTCGATCGGATAACCCGCCGGCTTTAGCCCAGAGCAAACGCTCGCCCGTTCCATCGTCGGCTTGCACGACGCTCGGCTTCTGCCGCTGTGACGTTTCGCACGCATCCGATGCCGGCGTGAAACGAAGAGCCTGCTCGAGACGCTGCTGCCCCGCGGAAAAATATTTTGGTCGCGGCGGAGCGACGAGGGCAACCGGCGTTTACCCAGCATGAGCTTCCTTTTGCCGCTTGCCGCGCTGCTGCTGGCGCTCGCCGCCATCGACATGGCCGAGATCCATCGCGACCTGCCGCTGGCGATCGCCGGCGCTGCGATCGGCCTTTGCCTGCTGCTCACCGAGGTGCTCGATGCCTTCTGGTTCGAGCGCCGGGCCGCGGGTGAGCGCGCCATAGAATTGTCCAACTCGAGGTCGCATAGTCGCTGATCTCCTGAGCGGCTATTCAAGGCGTCATGCGATCCTTCCGCGTCCCCGCTATTGCCGGGCTTTCCGTCGGTCTTGCGCTGGCCGCGGCTCCTCTCCACGCCGCGCCCGTCGACCTTGCGCTCGTGCTGGCCGTCGATGTCTCCGAGAGCGTCGATGCCGAGGAGTACGAGCTGCAACATGAAGGGATCGCGCGCGCCTTCGAGAGTGCGTCGCTCATCGAGGCGATCCGCAGCGGCAAGCGCGGCGCCGTCGATGTCCTCGTGCTCGAGTGGTCGGATCGCGACAAGCAAGTGGTGACGGTGGATTGGACGCGCGTCGCCGATCCGCCGAGCGCCAAGGAGTTCGCCGCCAAAGTGCGGGCGAGCCGCCGCAGCTCCAACGGCCTCACCGCGATCGGCGACGCGCTCGCCGCGGCCTACGCCAATTTCGCCCGCCTCGAGGACGAGGCCGATCGCCGCGTCATCGACGTCTCTGGCGACGGCATGGCCAATATCGGCCCGCCGCCGCAAGCCATCCGCGACCGCCTGGTCGCCGACGGCGTCACCATCAATGGCCTCGCCATCCTCAAGACCGAGCCCTGGCTCGACAGCTACTACGACCAGTACGTGGTGGGCGGCCCCGGCGCCTTTCTGATGCAGATCGAAGACTTCCCCTCCGTCATCGCCGCCATGCAGCAGAAGCTCTTGAACGAAGTGACGGCGGCGCGGGTGCAACGCCACGCGCTCTTGGAGCGACGCAGCCGCTGACTGGCAACAGATCAAAGCTTTCGAACCTGAGATTTAGCCGTGACCTTCGGTACTTGGCGCTTTCGCTAACGGGCAGTTGCTGCCCTCGAGTGGAGGGAACGCCTCGTCGCCCGAAATCGTCGCGATCCGCTTCAGGTAATCCCACGCGCCCCCCGACTCCTCGGGCGCCTTTACCTCGAAGACGTACATCTCGCGAATCACGCTGCCGTCGATGCGTAAGGTGGCGTTCTTGGTCATGAAATCGTTTATTGGCACTTCCCGCATTTTCTGCATCACGCGATCGGGGTCCTTCGTACCCAGCGCCTTCACCGCCTTTAGGTAGTGGCGTGTGGCGCTGTAGACGCCGGCCTGCACCATGGTCGGCATGCTGTGGACGCGCGCAAAGAAACGGTGGGCGAAGCGGCGCGTCGCCTCGTCCGTATCCCAGTAGAAGGCCGAGGGATA
>DASZAN010000142.1:0-4931 GCA_035945115.1 Allostellaceae bacterium | reverse complement strand
CTACCAGCTCATCGACGATTGATGCCCCGACCGCGCAAGCGGAAGAGCGATTCCCATCGCCGTGGCGTGAGGCCGGCGAAGATCATCTCGGGCGGACAGAGCGGCGCTGACCTGGGAAGTCTCAGGGCCGGCGAAGCGCTGAGGATCGCCACAGGCGGTATGATGCCGAAGGGATTCCGCACCGAGGACGGACCGAGGCCCGACTACGCCTGCCGTTTCGGAATGCGCGAGACTTCGTCTACCAGCTACCGTAGCCGCACGAAGCAAAACGTCATCGAGAGCGACGGCACGGTCATATTCTCCGGCCCCTTGCTCGCTGGTGGGAGTCTGCTCACCAAGCGCTTGTGCGACGACCTCGGCAAACCATGCCTCGTGCTCGGCTTTCCCACGTCGAACGATCAGTCCAAGCTCTTCGTCGACTGGCTCGCGTCGCATCAGGTCCGGGTGCTCAATATTGCGGGCAACCGGGAGAGCAACAGTCCGGGCATCGAAGGGTTTGTCTTCGATTTCCTCGTGGGCGCCTTGAAGGAACCATAACGGCGTCGCACGCAAAAAGAACCCCGCCTGAGCGGAGCGAACTTGCGTTCATGCGTCAATGGCGCGACCGTAGCCGCTCGTGGCGAAAGCCTTGCGCTCAGCTTCGCGATTTGACGCGCGATTGCTGTGATGACGAGCGATGGTCGTGATATAGTAGGCAAAACCGCGGCTCCCCGGGTCGGGTGGCCGCTTTAGAGAAATCCAGCGTATCCCCTCAGCCGGGCCGGGTGAGTCGGAACGCCCAGAGCGGAATTTCCGCGGTGGCGTGCCATGACCTTGATCACCCTCGCCAAGTTTGAAACATGTGCGATGGTCGTCAGTGACGACTACATGCACGTTGTCGACGGAGAACCGTCGGGCTGCGCGAAGCAATTTTCACTCCATCATCAAAGGACGGTGATGACTGGCCGTGGATCGACTGGTTTTCTCGAAGCGGTTTATTCCCGTTGCAACCTAAGCGGCCTCGGCTTCGATGCGTTGGCGTGCGAGCTGCCGTCGATCGTCTTGTGGCTGAGCCGCGAGCACGCTCCTCAGCTCGCCCTGATGCAGCAGAAATACATGCGCGGCATCGAACACAATGTCGTCGAGGTGATGCTCGCTGGCTGGTCATCTAAGCAAAATGAACCAGCCATCTATAGCTTCGCGCAGAAGGAACTTGGTGATCCCGTTGTGACGATCGCGTCTCCGCCAAAGGAAGGCTTCGTGATCGTCGCGCCGTGGACAAGCGAGATGGGGCCAATTCCGACGCTTGCCGAGATCGGCAGCGTCGAGGGCGTGCTGACTGTCGCCCGTCGGCAGATGTGGGCGCTCAACGAGCATTGCGGACGCAAGACATGTGGCGGGACGCTCACATGCACCGAAGTTCACCGCGATCGGCTCGTCACCCATTACCTGGATGGGCTCGAAGGTGTTGACGAACTCGCGGCATGACGCCGCCCTCCGATGAGGTATTGCAATGCTGGCAACCAATCAATCGTCCATGCGCGCTCAAAACGTTGAGAATGGCGATAGCCGAGGACGCGGCGCGAATCCCTTTGCAGTGTTTCTGAGCGCTGGACTTGGCATGATGTCAGGCAATTCGCCCTTCCCGCTCGTCAACATCGGCCGCGGCGGATTGGAGGGTTTGAGAACCTTCAGCGCCGCCAACCAGCGCGCGAGCCAGCTCGAGGAGCGCGAGGCAGAGCAGGCGGATACCGGCGCTTATCGCAAGGCTAACCTTGATCCCTCGGTCAAGAAGTTCTCAGATTCGGCCGCCGCGGCGACGAAGCACCTCCAGAACGAGCAGGACCGCATCGCCGCGCAAACCGCGCATGAGCACAACACGGAGGGGTTGACTGCCGAGCAGCGCGACATTTCCCGCGGCCATCTTGATTTGGAGCGCCAGCGCGCCTCACGAGAGGCGGGCCAGGGCTTCTGGGAGCCGCAAGCGCCGATCATGAAAGACGGCCAGCCAGTCATGGACCCCGCTACGGGTTCGCCGATGTGGCAGTGGATCGACCGCAAAAATAACAAAACACAGCAAGGGCCTTATCAGCCCGTGCCGGCGAATGAAACCGGCGACCCCAATGCACGCATCACCGCCGACATCAATGCGCAATTCGGCCACCTCCGCCAGAATCGCAGGCAATGGATGAGAACCCGACACAAGGCTATAAGCGCCCGTCTGATGATGACCTCTGGCAGCAGGCGCAAGAAAGGGTACGCCGCGCTTATGGCACGGGTAGGCCGGCCGCAACGCCGAGCGCTACTGATCCGCTCGGACTTGGGCCTGACGGAAGGACTCTCTCCGGTCGAGCAGGCGCTCGCCATCCGCAAGGCACCTTTCGCCGTGCAGACCCCGGAAGCGGCGCAGCGCTTCTTTGCGCGGCAGGAGCAGAAACCGAAGAGTCCCGAAGAGCGGTGGAAAGCGAAGCTGCGCCGCGAGCAGCGCGAGGCGCGGCCTTAGCGGATCGAGGTCAGGTTGCCGAAGCTCGGGCGGGACCATCTGGTGTGCGTCTCGCTCACCACTGAGCGCAACGATCTCGCGCGGACGACGATGCAGGACATAGATCGCGGCGCACCTACTCGGCGGATTTGGATGCTACGCCGTAGACGTGCAATTTTGACGAGAGCCACGAAATAGTATTACCCTCTATAAGTTCCTGGGAGGCCAACTAATGCCCGGCAGCGATGACCAGTTAGAGAGCCAAAAGCCCACGACGGGGGCTCGAGTTATTGAACCAGTCCTGGCGGAGCGAGATCGCGGAGCGGGACGAACAGGCGAACGCGAAGAGGATATTTTTCGCGACTTACAGAGATGGGGGCCCGGGTGGGCCAACGCTCGCAGCGCGCAGCTCGACCTTTGGCGTCATGCGTACTCACCTATGGATTTTTACCGGGCGATCGATTTTGGTCTATCGCAGACATATGAGCACCTGCGTCTCGTTGACCGCGTGCAATATGCTTCGGTCGAATTGATACTTGCAGCGGTGTACAGTTATTTTCTTGCGGCATTCCTTGTCTCTCATGGAGATGTCGTCGCGCATCTTGTTTCATTTTCGTGGTGGATAATTGCACCTCCCGCGCTCGCGCAGAGTTCACAAGGTCAATCAGTAGCAATACGAGATGCTCTTGCTGTCATATTCGCGCTAGGTGTTCTAATCACACTGTTGCTGACCGCCTTTGCCGCGCTAATTCGCCAACCTCCGTCTAGAGACGCGAAAGAGCTTCTCCGGTATCAGCTTGGATTTGTTACCGGGTCGATTTTGACGTTCGTGGGGTTGAAGTAGGCACAAAAAAGCCCCGCCGGAGCGGGTCTCGAACTGATTGGGAAAGTCGTGTTTCCTCATCGGTCCTAGTTTTCTGCGCTTTTCAGCGCGTCAGTCGACTGCTGACGCGATTGACTGGTAGGGAAGTCGCTCGTCGCGCCGATTTCCCTATCAGCCATATCGCGCGCGAACCCACAGGGAGAGGCGCCTACTCGATCACCTCGTCGGCGCGGGCGAGCAGCGATACCGGGATTTCGATTCCGAGCGTCTTCGCGGTCTTCAGATTGATGACGAGGTTGAACTTGCGCGCTTGATAGAAGGGGATGTCGCCCGGCTTCGCGCCCTTGAGGATCTCAGCGATCGCGTCAGCAGCATGGACGAATATGTCCGGCACATCGGCGGCGTAGGCCATGAGCCCGCCGATTTCGACGTAGTAGTGATAAGGATAAATCGCCGGCAGGCCGTGTTTGTCAATAAGTTCGACGATCAGCCGCCGATCCGCAAAGAATGGGGTGCCAGTGGTGACATAAACCGCTTCGGCGCCCTCTCGCACCATATCCGCCAAGGCGCGGCGATAAGCTATCTCATCGACTGGCCCATCGAGCGGAGAGCCGACAATTGAGATACCTATCTTGTCCGCCGCCTCTTTGACGATCGCCGCGACGGGCTGGCTTTCTGTTGTAGACACAAAGAGCAACCCCACGCGGGACAATTTCGGGATGGCCTCCTTCAAGAGACCGAGGCTCTTCCCCCAGGTCTCTATTCCGCCGTCGATGCTGACCCCGGTGATATTGCTGTCCGGCCGTGCCAAGCTTTGCACAAGTCCGAGAGAAACTGGATCCGAGGTGTATCCGACGATCGGGATCGTTGCCGTCTGCGCTTGAACTCACGCAATACGCCTGGCCCGATCACTAAGACAACGTCCGGACGGCGTTGAACCACCTCGCTGGCTATTTCCCGAAACCGTTCTTCGTGACCTTCGGCCGAAAATCGCTCGACAACAAGGTTTTGTCCCTCGACATAGCCGAGACGGCGAAGCTCGCCAAAGAAAGAGCGGTATGCGGGAAACCCCGTCTCGCTCATTTCGGTAACCGCACTGAGCTGCTGACGATGGCAATGCGGTAGACCCGCCCCGGCTGCTGTGCCCAAGCAGGCGCTACCGCGGCCGTCACAGCGACACTACCCGAAGCGAAGATGAAATCGCGCCGCCTCATGTCCCCCCTTGGTCGTCGCTGCGACCGGAACTCAGCTGCGCTCTACAGAGGGTATTCTATCACTCCGGCGTCGGCCGGGTGTGCGAAACGTCACAGCAGCGGCCGACGATTGATCCAGATCAAAGTGCATCACATTGCTCGGCGTTAGGATCTTCAAGTCGAAACTGGCAGGCCCTATGGGGTCGAAGGAATCGACGAAGGGCGAGAGCCCAGCGGCTCCACTCGTCATGGAGATGGCCAGAGCGGTGATTGGCCAGAAAGGGGATGACACCTCAATAATCACTCCAAACCCGGACTTGGCCTCTATGCTGCCGACAGCGGTCTCGCAAGGATTGCGGAAGGTTTCCTACGCCAGGTCACGGACAATCGAGAGATTGTCGGTGGAACAGGTCGGTGGTTCGGTATCGTAAGGTGGTCTTGGTTAGACCCGGTA
>DASZAN010000141.1:0-60608 GCA_035945115.1 Allostellaceae bacterium | reverse complement strand
AACGACGCGCTCGCGAAGATCAAGCGAATAGGGTCTCGCCATCCATGCTGGCCCCCCAACTCCAGCCAGCATCTTGAATCAGAAATCGAGCCCCTTGGGAATCCTCAAAAGCGATTCCGCCCAAACGAATCAGACTCTAGCGGCGATAGGGCGCGACCTTCTGATCGATCGCGCCGAAGATCGAGGCGCCGGCAGCGTCGAGCATCTCGATGCGCACGCGGTCGCCGAAGCGCAGAAACGGCGTCTCGGCGGTGCCCTTTTCGATCGTCTCGATCATCCGTCGCTCGGCGATGCAGCAGGAGCCAACCTCGTTGGGATTGCGGTTCGACACCGTGCCCGAGCCGATGATCGTTCCCGCCACCAGCGTCCGCGTTCGCGCGGCGTGCGCGATCAGCATCGGAAAGTCGAAATTCATGTCGACGCCGGCGTTGGGCCTGCCGAATTCTCGGCCGTTCACATGACAGAGCAGCGGCAAATGCAGCTTGCGCCCGTCCCATGCCGCGCCGAGCTCGTCGGGCGTCACCGCCACCGGCGAGAAGGCGGTTGCGGGCTTGCTTTGAAAGAAGCCGAACCCTTTGGCGAGCTCGCCGGGGATGAGATTGCGGAGACTGACGTCATTGACGAGCATGAGGAGCTTGATATGAGCCGCCGCGGCCGCGGCATCGATGCCCATCGGCACGTCATCGGTGACGACCGCCACCTCCGCCTCGAAATCGATCCCCCAGGCCTCGTCGGCGGCAAGGATGTCTTCGGTGGGACCGATGAAGCTGTCGGAGCCGCCTTGATACATGAGCGGATCGCGGTAGAGGCTTTCCGGCATTTCCGCTTTGCGCGCCTTGCGCACGAGCTCGGCATGGTGGAGGTAAGCCGAGCCGTCCGCCCATTGATAGGCGCGCGGCAGAGGAGAGGCCGCCCTTGTCGCATCGAAGGCGACGGCGCGTTCGATCTTTCGCTCGCTGAGGCGCCGATAGGCTTCGCGCAGCGCCGGCTCGGCGCGCGGCCAATCATCGAGCGCCGCCTGGAGCGTCGGCACCACCGCCGACACCGGCGCCGCCATGGCGAGATCGCCGCTCACCACGACCAAGGTGCCGTCACGTCCCCCTTCCCGGAGTGTCGCGAGCTTCATGGCTTCGCCCCTTCCGGCAACACGCCACGACGGATCTGATCGAGCTCGATCGATTCGAAAAGGGCGCGAAAGTTGCCTTCGCCAAAGCCGTCATTGCCCTTGCGCTCGATGATCTCGAAGAAGATCGGGCCGATCATCGTGTTGGTGAAGATCTGCAAGAGCACGCCGCCGCCGCTCGTCGGCGCGCCGTCGATCAGGACGCGATTGCGCTTGAGGCGAGCGAGATCCTCGCCGTGGCCGGGGACGCGCGCGTCCACCTGTTCATAATAGGCGTCGGGGACATCCATGAACGCGATCCCCTGAGTGCGCAGCCTCTCGACCGCGGCGACGATGTCAGCGGTCGCGAGGGCGATGTGCTGAATGCCCTCGCCGTGATAGGCGGCGAGATACTCCTCGACCTGCGAGCGCTCGTCGGCACTTTCATTGATGGGAATGCGGATCTTGCCGCAGGGGCTCGTCATCGCCTTCGAGCGCAAGCCCGTGAGCTTCCCTTCGATGTCGAAATAGCGGATTTCGCGGAAATTGAAGAGGCGCTCGTAAAAACGCGCCCACTCGATCATGCGCCCCTGATGGACATTGTGCGTGAGGTGATCGATCGCAGTGAGCCCGACGCCGGAGGAAGCGGCGTCCGAACCCGGGAGCGGGACGAAGTCGACATCGTAGATCGTGTGCTCGCCGTAGCGGTCGACGAGATAAAGGAGGCTGCCGCCGATCCCTTCGATGGCGGGAATGTTGAGCTCCATGGGACCGATCTTGCTGGCGACGGGTTTGGCGCCGCGCGCGAGCGCATGCTGGTAAGCCTTGGCCGCATCGCGGACGCGGAAGGCGATGGCGCAGACGGAGGGGCCATGAAGGCGCGCGAAGGCTTGGGCGAAGCTTTCGGGCTCGGCATTGACGATGAAGTTCACGTCGCCTTGGCGATAGAGGGTCACTGCCTTCGAGCGATGGCGGGCGACGGCACGAAAGCCCATCCGGTCGAAGAGCGCGCCGAGGGCCGCCGCATCGGGTGCGGTGTATTCGACGAACTCGAAGCCGTCCGTGCCTGCCGGATTGTCCCACGCGCTTCCCTCTCCGTTCCCGCTCATACCCCCCTCCCGGCGATAATGCTTGACGGGCACTACCGAAACCGGGCATTGGTTGCGAATGAAACCAATCGGCCCCCGATCGCCCGCGCCGCTCGATCTTGAACGCTTTTTGCCCTTCCGTCTCTCGGTGCTCGCCAATCGCCTCACCCGGGCGGTCGCGCGCGTCTACATGCAGCGCTTTCATCTCTCGGCGCCGGAATGGCGGACCATGGCCGTGCTCGGTCTTTATGGCGCCATGAGCGCCAACACGGTGGTCGAGCGCACCGCCATGGACAAGGTACGCGTGAGCCGCGCCGTGGCGCGGCTCCTCGCGGCCGGGCGGATCACCCGGCGCACCGATGTCGAGGACCGTCGCCGCGCCATTCTCGACCTGACGGCCAAAGGTCGCGCCGACTACGATCAGATCGTGCCGATGGTCCTTGCCGTCGAGCGCGAGCTGTTGAGCGAACTCGCGGCGGAGGAGCGCAGTATGCTCGATCAAATCCTGCGCAAGCTCGAACGACACACCGCCGCCGATTTCGCCGGCGCAATCGAGGACATCGAGGACTGAGGCCGCGTTTGCCGCCTAGGCCATCCATGGTATAAGGCGGCCTCAGCCGACGGCGGGAGCGAGCGTGTGGCCGGCGCGACGATTCTGGTCCTGAACGGGCCCAATCTCAATCTTCTCGGCGTCCGCGAGCCCTCGATTTATGGGCGCGAGACGCTCGCCGACATCGAGGAGGCATGTCTCGAGCGCGCCGTCGATCTCGGGCTCTCCGTCGAGTTTCGCCAGTCCAATCACGAAGGGCAGCTCGTCGACTGGATTCAGGAAGCGCGCGAGAGCGCCGATGGCATCATCCTCAACGCCGCCGCCCTCACCCACACCTCGGTGGCTCTCCTCGACGCGCTCCGCGCCGCCGAGCTGCCGGTCGTCGAGGTGCATCTCTCGAATATCTACCGGCGCGAGCCCTTCCGCCATCATTCCTATGTGAGTGCCGCGGCGACCGGCATCATCTGCGGTTTCGGCCCGCACGGCTATGTCCTTGCACTCGACGCGATGGCGCAGCTTCTCGCGCGCGACGGGCAGTGAACAACTTGGCACGGTATCGGTATGGCTGAAGCGAAGGATTTTCCCGTCGACCGCGATCTCGTCCACACCTTGGCGGCACTCTTGCAGGAGACCGGGCTCACCGAGATCGAGTACGCCATCGGCGATCGCCGCATTCGCGTGGTGCGCGGCGCTCCCGGCGGCGTGCCGGTGAGCCTCGCCGTCGCGAGCACGCCCTTGGCACCCGCCGCCGTGAGCCCCACCGCCACACGAGAGATTGCCGGCACGGTCAAGGCACCCATGGTCGGCACGGTTTATCTGCAGCCGCAGCCCGATGCCGCGCCCTTCATCAAGGTCGGCGACAACGTCCGCGAGGGCCAAACCCTTCTCATCATCGAGGCGATGAAGGTCATGAACCAGATACCCTCGCCGCGCGGCGGCCGCGTGGCGCAGATCCTGGTCGCTGACGGCGCGCCCGTCGAGTACGGCCAGGCGCTCGTCGTCCTCGAGTAACGTCGCCCACCGGTGTTCGAGAAAGTGCTCATCGCCAACCGCGGCGAGATCGCGCTCCGCATTCAGCGCGCTTGCCGCGAGATGGGCATTCGCACCGTCGCCGTTCACTCGACGGCGGACGACAACGCCATGCATGTGCGGTTGGCCGATGAAAGCGTCTGCATCGGCCCGCCGCCCGCGCGAGCGAGCTATCTCAATATCCCTGCCATCCTCTCGGCCGCCGCGATCACCGGGGCGGACGCGATTCATCCCGGTCTGGGCTTTCTCGCGGAGAATGCCGACTTCGCCGCCATGGTGGCGGAGCACGGCTTCACCTTCATTGGTCCCTCGCCCGAGCACATCCGGCTGATGGGCGATAAGGTCACGGCGAAGCGTACCGCCGTGGAACTCGGCATCCCCGTCGTTCCTGGCTCCGAGGGTGGCATTGTCGATGCCGTTGGTGCTCGCGAGGCGGCCGCGCGCCTCGGCTATCCCGTGCTGATCAAGGCAACGGCCGGCGGCGGCGGCCGCGGCATGCGTGTCGTGCGCGAGGAAGCAGCGCTGGAGCACGAGCTCGCCGCCGCACGCGCCGAAGCCAAGGCCTTCTTCGGTAACGACGAAGTCTATCTCGAGCGCTTCCTCGCGCGGCCGCGGCATATCGAAGTGCAAATCCTTGCCGACGGTGCGGGCGGCGTCATTCATCTCGGCGAGCGCGATTGCTCGCTGCAGCGCAAGCACCAGAAGATCCTCGAGGAGACGCCGTCGCCGGCGCTCAATGTCGCCGAACGCGAGCGGCTCGGCCGCAACGCCACCGAGGCGATGCGGAAGCTCGGATACAAAAGCGCGGGGACGCTCGAATTCCTCTACCAGGACGGCGAGTTCTTCTTCATCGAGATGAACACGCGGCTACAGGTGGAGCATCCCATCTCGGAGATGGTGAGCGGCATCGATCTCGTGCGCGAGCAGATCCGCATCGCCGCGGGATCGCCGCTCGGCCTCCGCCAAGAGGAGGTGACGCTCGCCGGATGCGCTATCGAATGCCGCATCAACGCCGAGCATCCTGAGACCTTCGCGCCGTCGCCCGGCGTGGTGACAAGCTACCACGTACCCGGTGGTTTGGGCGTGCGCGTCGACAGCGCGCTCTACCAAGGCTATGTCGTGCCGCCGCATTACGACAGCCTCGTCGCCAAGCTCATCGTCTATGGCACCTCGCGCAACGAGTGCCTCATGCGGCTCCGCCGTGCGCTGGTCGAGTACGTCATCGGCGGCATCGAGACGACGATCCCGCTGCATCAGCGCCTCGTCGCCGAAAGCGACTTCATCAACGGCGACTACGACATTCATTGGCTCGAGAGGTTCTTGGCGCGGGCGCATTGATGCTGGCAGAATTGCCGCAATGACCGCGCTCACACCGGACCTGCTGTTGCGCGCATACGCCGCCGGCATCTTCCCGATGGCCGAGGACGCCGACGATCCCGAGGTGTTCTGGGTCGATCCGGACGAGCGCGGCGTGCTGCCGCTCGACGCCTTCCACGTATCGCACCGCCTGCGGCGGACGGTCCGGCAGGACCTCTTCGAGATCCGCTGCGATGGCGCGTTCGAGGCGGTCGTCCGCGGCTGCTCGGCGCCGCGTCCGGAGCGGCCCAGAACCTGGATCAACGACGAGATCGTGCGCCTTTACAGCGCGCTATTTCGCTTGGGCTTCGCCCACAGCGTCGAGAGTTGGCATGAAGGCGAGCTGGTCGGCGGCCTCTACGGCGTGGCGCTCGGCGGCGCCTTCTTCGGCGAGAGCATGTTCAGCCGCGTGAGCGATGCCAGCAAGGTGGCGCTTGCCCATCTCGTGGCGCGGCTCAAATTAGGGCGCTTTCGCCTGCTCGACACCCAGTTCGTCACGCATCATTTGCGGCAATTCGGCGCTGAGGAGATTCCGCGCGCGCTCTACCGCCGCCAGCTTGCCGCGGCGCTCGCGGCCGATGCTCACTTTCCCGTGGGACGCCTCGACGGCGCGGCGGTGCTCTCACTCCTGCAATCGAGCACGCCGACATCATAGATCGAGTTCTCGAGCGCCGAGAGGGCCGGGCTCGAGGCGAACATCCAGCCGCTGAAAACGCGCCGCGAGATGACGGAATTGCGCTCGCCCTGGCGCAGCTCGTCGATCTGAAGGAAAGCGGCGCTCTCCGGCTCTTCTTCGGGCGGATGCTTGATGCAGGCGCGCACGGTGATGACGAGCTCGCCGAAGCGGACGCTCTTGTCGAGCGGGGCCTCGAATTTCGAGATCCGCGCCGTCGTCTTGTCGAGGCCTTGCAGCACCGCCACCGTGTCGGCGCGCGCGGGAACGGCAGCGACCAACGCCGGGAGCAACAAGACCACCACTCTCATGCGCCGCGCTTCTTGTAGGGATTGACCAGCCCCTCGGCCAATCGATGGAGAACGTCGCGGAATTGCGCCTCGTCGCACCCCATCAGCACGGCATCCTCGAGCGCTTCTTGGGCAAGCGCGCTCAACTCCTGGAGGTTTTCGTTCAAGACTTTGATTTTTTCAAGGCAGGAGACGGGCTCGCCCTCTGGCGTCCGCCAGGTGGGAACGTCGAGCTTGCCCGGTTTCGCGCTCTCGTTCATCCGCCTCTCGCCGGCCGCCGGCGCAGCCGCTACTTCGCCGGCGGCGGCGCCCCGCCGCCGTTCTGTTTCTGCTGCTGACCGGACTGCTGGCCGTAAATGAACTGGCCGATGAGCGATTCGAGGCTGATGGGCGGCGTCGTGTGCGCGATCTTGCCGCCGGGCTTGATGAACTCGTCGTCGACACCCGGCACGATCGACAAATACTTGTCGCCGAGAAGACCGCTCGAGGCGATCGTCGCCACCGAGTCGGTCGGAAGCTTGATCGTCGAATCGATCTCCATCTTGACGATCGCCGAATAGCTCTGCGGATCGAGGCTCTGCGAGAGGATACTGCCGACGCGAATGCCGCTGATGCGGACGTCGCCGCCGTCACGCAATCCCTCGACGCGCGTGAAGCTCGCGGTCACCGGGTATCCCCCGCCCACCGCGCGCACTTGGCTCGTCGTATAAGCGAAGAACAAGAACACCGCCGCGACCACCAGCACGACGGCTCCCATCACGGTTTCAACGGCGTTCCGACTCATCCTCTCTCGCTCCCCTCCGGCTCCCTTCGCGATGGCGGACTATTCCGGGCTCCATGCCTCGTAATCGCCGGTCGCGCGCGCACGCTGCCCGCCACGCAGTACCGATCCCGGCGGCCGATATGCGGCCGGCGTTCCCGTGAGATTGGGCACGTAGTCTTTCTGCCAAGCATAGCGCTTCTCCCCCGACGCCGCCGGCACTTCGTTCACCGTATGATGAAGCCAGCCGTGCCATTCCGGCGGCACGCGCGAGGCCTCGACCTCGCCGTTGTAAAGCACCCAGCGCCGCTCGCGGCTTTCTCTCCCAGCGCCTCGTTTCAAGACGCGCCGTCCCTTTTCCCGATAGTAGCGGTTGCCGAACTGATCGGTGCCGACAAGCTCGCCCCTGAACCAAGTGAAGAGTTTGGTGCCGATGCTCATCGCCACGATCCGTTTTGCCCCGGCCCGGCACAGTTTCGCGTAGTCGCGTCCTTGCCGGAATAGCCGCGACTATGGCAGGCGATACACCCAACGTCTACTCTTTGGCCCACCCCTCTGATCACTAGATATTGTGTCAGTAAAAAAGCTCGCGCAAAATCTGGTACACGTGTGACCGGTTCCATGCCAACATATAGTTTTTGGGTCAAATCGGTCCCTATATCTAGGAGCCGCGGCCCGGACAATAAGAAAATTGCTCGGCTCCGTCTAGTCTCTCCCATGACAGACGCTCCCGAAGCACCGTGAGAGGCACCTAAGACGTTCGATTGTGGCGCCGCTGGCGAGACTGGAGCGGTGGACGGCCACGGCCTCATCCACCGAGGGTCAGATGACCTTGGCAGTGCGCGTTGGCGAAAGCTACGCCCGACAGTCTTGGGAGGTCACTTACAGGCTTCCAGCGCTCACTATCTCAGTGGAGGCTAATGTGCAGAGAAAGGGGTGCAGTGCAAGAGGCGACCAGAACCGGAGAGTGCCACATCGGCACCAACCGCGGCTGCTTGCGTATGTTCGCTGTTTGTTCTATACTTTGGTGATCTACCTCGTGGCCGGTATCGGTGGCGGCTTTCCTACCCCAAGTAGGATCGTTGCCGCGGCAGATGCCAGCAATGATGCGCGGACGGCCGTAGCGCGAAATCGCGGCGAAGGTGAACTCGAGCGGTGGACGGCCACGGCCTCATCCACCGACCGTCAGATGACCTTGGCAGTGCGCGTTGGCGAAAGCTACGCCCGACAGTCACTTGCCACACCGCCTGCCCAGGAGCGCCACGTGGGCTGGGCAGGCCGGAGAGCAAATGGCTAGCCGCTAGCCGCAATGGCCACCTCGACGCTAAGGCGCCTCGTAACCCTCGAAAATCTTCGATGGACTTGGGATGATTTCTACCGCCAGGCAGCGGCACAAACCTCTTCAGGAGTGGACGACGTCACGCCAGCCGAATTTCAACGTCATGCGGAACGCCAGTTAGCAAAACTCCGCGAAGAGCTGAATCAGGGCTACAAGTTTTCTCCACTTCGGGCGCACCGTATTCCAAAAAAAGATGGAGAGACGTTCCGGATTATTTGTGTCCCCACAGTGCGCGATCGGATCGTGCAGAGGTTGCTTGCAAGGCATCTGACGCAACAAGCTGACGTGCTTGGTATCATCAATGAAGCAAGTTTCGGCTTCATGCGCAGCTCAGAAGGATTGAGACGGGGTGTTGCGCCGGCTCGTGACCGCGCCATCGCACTACGGAACTCGCATAGATGGGCCTATAAGTCAGATATCACGTCGTTCTTTGATCGTATCCTCAGAGAAGATTTGGTTAAGCAGACGATACGGACATTGCGTGCGCCCAGCTTGCGCAAGTTGCTATTCGATGCCGCTAGCTGCGAGATCGATGACAGGGACCCGAGTATCGCCCGCATTTTGCAAAGGAATGGAATTCAAAAAGGCTTAGGTATCAGGCAAGGAATGCCCTTATCTCCGATTCTTTCTAACGTTGTTCTCCGACCGTTCGATGGCGCACTAATCAAGGCCGGATGTCACTTAGTCCGTTATGCCGACGATTTTGTTGTTTTCGCGGACAGCGAAAAACAGTGTCTGGAGATCGATGAATTTGCACGTAGCGTATTATATCGGCTAAAGCTCGAACTTCCTCCCCTAGGAACCCCGGGCTCAAAGACGCGCATCGTTGACCCGGATAGCGAGATAGAGTTTTTGGGACTCGCACTCGCCCCCGATAGCCACGGCACGTACGAGCTGGTCATCACACAAAAACAGTTCGAGAAGATTGGACGAGAGCTTGGACAGCTGAAGAACGTGAAGCAACTCGCTCTTCACGGTATCGATTTCACAAGGCTAGTCCGGATAGTTGACAACAAGATTGCTAGTTACTCGGCTGCATATGATGTCTCCAGCAATGCGGAGGTTCTTCGTCGTCTACTCGAAGGCGCCCGAGGCGGTATCCTTCGTTCGATATTCTCTCGCGCCTTTGGCAATGAGAGCGTAGAAGCTCTTTCGTCGAGCTACAGACAATTCTTCCGTCTCGACGACCGCTTTGCAAACGCTAGACCGTACCGAGCCTAGCGCTCACCAATCGACTAGGGTTGAGCATTCTAAGGTTCAACCCGTCTCCACCAATCACAGGGCAACGAATCGCATCGCGACTTTTTAACCCGTGGGCAGGATTTACCCTTGCACCCGTGAGGCAGGCCCTAGCGATTGGGCCATTCGCAGAAAAAAACGCCAACCGCTGATCAAATTGCTTGACGAACCCGATTTATGCCGTCAAGGCTTAGTACGTTGCGGGGGGATAAAGGTACTAGATATTGGGGGAGTTGGATGCGCGTCGGGCGGCGCTTTACGCGGGTGGGACAAGATCCTTATGGCAATATAGAGTTTCGTCTAGCAATCAGCGAAATTCGCAATCCCGATGGGTCGCGCGTGTTCCATCTGCCGGATATCGATGTCCCGGCTGATTGGAGCCAAGTGGCGTGCGACATTCTCGCACAGAAATATTTCCGCAAGGCGGGCGTCCCCGCGAAGCTCAAGGCCATCGCGGAAGAGGACGTGCCGGACTGGCTCTGGCGGCGGGAAGCCGATCGGGCAGCGCTCGAGTCGCTCGCGCCGCAAGAGCGCTACGGCTCGGAAAAGAGCGCCAAGCAGGTCTTCGATCGCCTCGCCGGCACCTGGACCTATTGGGGATGGAAGGGCGGCTATTTCGACGCCGAAGAGGATGCGTGCGCCTATTACGATGAGATGCGCTACATGCTCTGCCGCCAGATGGCAGCACCTAACTCGCCGCAATGGTTCAACACCGGGCTCCATTGGGCCTACGGTATCGACGGTCCGGCGCAAGGCCACTACTACGTCGACTTCAAGACGGGCGAGCTCGTCGCTTCGCAAAGCGCTTACGAGCACCCCCAGCCGCATGCCTGCTTCATCCAGTCGGTCGCCGACGATCTCGTCAACGAAGGCGGGATCATGGACCTCTGGGTGCGCGAGGCCCGGCTCTTCAAATATGGCTCGGGCACAGGCTCCAATTTCTCGAAGCTGCGCGGCGAGAACGAGAAGCTCTCGGGCGGCGGGCGCTCCTCGGGGTTGATGAGCTTCCTCAAGATCGGCGACCGTGCCGCGGGTGCGATCAAATCCGGCGGTACGACGCGGCGCGCCGCCAAGATGGTGACGGTCGACATCGATCATCCTGATATCGAGCAATACATCGACTGGAAGGTGGTCGAGGAGCAGAAGGTGGCGGCGCTCGTCGCCGGCTCCAAGCTCGCGCAGAAGCATCTGGCGCGGGTCATGGCCGCCTGCCGCGACGGCGAGGCAGAGGCGCTCGGGCCGCAACGCTTCGATCCCGCGCGCAATCCCGCCCTCAAGCAAGAGATCAAGGCGGCGCGGCGCGCAATGATCCCTGAGAACTACATCCAGCGCGTCATCCATTTCGCGGCGCAAGGCTTCAGCGATATCAAGTTCCCGGTCTTCGACACCGACTGGGACAGTGACGCCTATCTCACCGTCTCCGGCCAGAACTCCAACAACTCGGTACGCGTCACCAACGACTTCCTTGATCGCGTCGAAGCCGGCGGAACGTGGGACCTCGTGCGCCGCACCGATCGCAAAGTGGCGAAGTCTCTCGAGGCGCGCGAGCTCTGGGACAAGATCGCCTACGCCGCCTGGGCAAGCGCCGATCCCGGTCTGCAATACGACACCACCATCAACGAGTGGCACACCTGTCCCGAGAGCGGGCGCATCAATGCGTCGAACCCGTGCTCGGAGTACATGTTCCTCGACGACACCGCCTGCAATCTCGCCTCACTCAATCTCATGGCGTTCCGCCGCGAGGATGGCAGCTTCGACGTGTCGGGCTACGAGCATGCGACGCGGCTGTGGACGATCGCGCTCGAAATCTCCGTGCTGATGGCGCAGTTCCCCTCGCGCGAGATTGCCCGGCTCTCCTACGAGTTCCGCACTTTGGGGCTCGGCTACGCCAATATCGGCGGCCTCTTGATGGCGATGGGACTGCCCTATGACAGCGACGAGGGCCGCGCGCTCTGTGCCGCCATCACCGCGGTCATGAACGGCGTTGCCTATGCGACGTCGGCGGAAATGGCGGGCGAGCTCGGGGCGTTTCCCGGATTCGCCAAGAATCGCGAGGCGATGCTGCGGGTCATCCGCAATCATCGCCGCGCCGCCTACAGCGAGAGCGAAGGTTACGAGGGGCTGTCGATCCTTCCGGTTCCGCTCGACGCCGCCAACTGTCCGGACACGGCGCTCGTCGAGGCAGCCCGGCATGCCTGGGATGCGGCACTGGCCTTAGGCGAGCTTCATGGGTACCGCAACGCTCAGGCGACAGTCATCGCGCCCACCGGCACCATCGGCCTCGTCATGGATTGCGACACGACGGGGATCGAGCCCGATTTCGCCCTCGTCAAGTTCAAGAAACTCGCGGGCGGCGGCTACTTCAAGATCATCAACCGCATGGTGCCGGAAGCGCTCGCGGTGCTCGGCTACGATCCCGCCGAGATCGAGGCGATCACGCGCTATGCGGTGGGCCATGGGACGCTCAAAGGGGCGCCCGCCATCAATCACGAGACGCTGCGGGCGAAAGGCTTCACCGATGGCGCGCTCGATGCGGTCGAGGGGGCGCTCGGCGCGGCATTCGACATCAAGTTCGCCTTCAACAAATGGACGCTCGGCGAGGAATTGTGCAAGGCCGCCTTCGGACTCAGCGCCGAGCAGCTCAACGACGCGTCCTTCGACATGCTGACCGCGCTCGGCTTCAGCAAGGGCGAGATCGAGGCCGCCAACAACTATTGCTGTGGCACGATGACGCTCGAGGGCGCGCCCTTCCTCCAGGAGCAGCACCTCCCGGTCTTCGACTGCGCCAATCCCTGCGGCCGCATCGGCAAACGCTTCCTCTCGGTCGAGAGCCACATCCGCATGATGGCGGCGGCCCAGCCCTTCATTTCGGGCGCGATCTCGAAGACCATCAACATGCCGAACGCCGCGACGGTCGAGCAGTGCAAGGACGCTTACATGCTGTCCTGGCGGCTCGGCCTCAAGGCGAACGCGCTTTATCGCGACGGCTCCAAGCTGTCGCAGCCGCTCTCTTCGGCGCTCATCGCGGAGGACGAAACCGAGGATGCGGTCGCCGAGCTGCTCGAGAAGCCGCCCATGACGCGGGTGCCACTCATTGCCGAGCGCATCGTCGAGCGGGTGGTGGAGCGGGTCGTACAGCGCACCGAGCGTCGCCGCCTGCCGCAGCGCCGGAAGGGCTATACGCAAAAGGCGATCGTCGGTGGGCACAAGGTCTATCTGCGTACGGGCGAATACGAGGACGGGCGCCTCGCCGAGGTCTTCATCGACATGCACAAGGAAGGCTCGGCCTTCCGCTCGCTGATGAACAATTTCGCCATCGCCATCTCGATCGGCATGCAGTACGGCGTCCCGCTCGAGGAGTTCGTCGAAGCCTTCACCTTCACCCGGTTCGAGCCCTCGGGCATGGTCGAAGGCAATGATGCGATCAAGATGGCGACCTCGATCCTCGACTACATCTTCCGCGAGCTCGCCATCTCCTATCTCGGCCGCAACGACCTCGCCCATGTCCTGCCGAACGATCTGCTCCCGGACACGCTCGGCAAAGGTGTCGCGGAATCGAGCCTGCCCGACGACGGCGGACGCTCCGACGTGGTGGCGGTCGTGCAGAAGGTGGCGTCCAATGGCTATGTACGGAACAAGCTCACCGTCTTCCACGGCGGCCAGGCGACGAGCCATGGCAACACCGCCCTCAGCATGGAACAGACCGTCACGCAAACCGTCGCCTATGCGGCCGACGTTGCGGCGACGACGGCGGTGATCGAAGCGGATACGCGCAGCGAGCAAATTCGCGCGGCGCGCATGAAAGGCTACGAGGGTGACAGTTGCGGCGAATGCGGCAACTTCACCCTCGTACGCAACGGAACCTGCCTCAAATGCGATACATGCGGCAGCACTAGCGGCTGTAGCTGATCGCAGCGCGGCACCGGCTCAAAGCCTCCCGGCCGGGTTCCGCGTTATTGAGGCAGAAATTGGGGTGCGGCGCAAGCCGCACCCCATTTTTTCTTCGCGTGTGGGGATGACGGCGGGGTCGACCGCCTACTACCTCATGCCCTCGTCATCCTGACGAGGGGCCACGCGCAGTTACTAGCCGGCCGTCCCCGAGATGGCCGGCTTTTTTTAACCGGAGCGGCCCGACAGCAACCCTTCCAGCGCGCCTGAAGGCAATTTGATAAGGCCCGGCGGAATCTGGAAAAGTTGCGGGTCCTGGCGACCCAAGCGAAGGCCGGCGAGCTCCACGCGGATGCTTGTCCCCGCACTGGCACCGGCGCGGGTGACGACGCCGTCGAGGCGCATGAGAACGCCCTGCGCGGAAAGCCACAGCCAGCCTTGGGCGCGGCTGCCATCGCCTGCGGTGTGATCGATGCGGTACTTGGTGGTGCGCACGCCATTGACGACCTCTTCCCCTCGCGGGACATGGCGCCAGGAGGGGTCGTCCAGTTCGGCCATGAGGCGCGGGAAGGCGAAGGGGAGATAACTGTTCAGTCCGGGCAGCAGCAGAATTCCCTGTTTCGCCGCGGCATCGAGCAAGATCACCTCGGGAATCCCCTGGATTTCCTGCTCGTGGCGGTCATGACCGGGCGTGTGGAAGACCATCCCAGTATAGCTGTGGCCATTCACCACGACCGTCCGCTCGGCGCTGTAAGAGACTGCCGCATCGCCCAGCATCGCCGCGATGGCCGTACCGGCCGGCAGCGTGAGGGCGAGCGCGAACGCCATCATCGAAGAGAGGACACCAAGGCGCATCGGACTTCCTCTTGATTCGGTCACGACGTCCTCCTAGCGGCGGATTGCGGCACTTTCGCGGCATGGGTGGATCATGAACGGTCGGGCACGCTATGGTTCGTCCGGGTCTCGAAGGAGAAGGCGAGCATGCCCGGCAAGATCGAAGAGCGACTGAAGCAACTGGGATTGTCGCTGCCGAAGTCGGCGGCGCCGGTGGCGAACTATGTGCCATTCGTCCGCAGCGGCAATCTCTTGTTCATCGCCGGGCAAATCTGTCAATGGAACGGCGAGCTACGCTTCGTCGGGAAGCTCGGCCGCGAGATTTCGCTCGAGCAGGGACAAGAGGCCGCGAAACTCTGCGCCCTCAACATTCTCGCGCACGCCAGGAGCGGGGCAGACGGTGATCTCGACCGCATCCTGCGCTGCGTCAGGCTCGGGGCCTTCATCCATTGCACCGACGACTTCGCCCAGCAGCCGCAGGTCGCCAACGGCGCGTCCAATGTCATGGTCGAGGTCTTCGGCGATGCCGGACGCCATGCGCGCGCGGCCGTCGGGGTGAACGCGTTGCCGGGCGGGGTCGCCGTCGAGGTGGACGCCGTCTTCGAGGTACGCTGACCGCCCATGGCGGATGGCAGCGACCGCGTCACCGTCAAAGTCGTAAGCCGGCTCGCCGAGCTTCCCGCGGATGAGTGGGACGCCTGCGCCGGCGACGACAACCCTTTTCTCTCCTATGCCTTTCTCGAGGCGATGGAAACCTCAGGCTCGGCGACGGCGGAGACGGGCTGGCTACCGCAGCATCTTGCGCTCGAGGATGGCGCCGGACGGCTGGTTGCAGTCGCGCCGCTTTACCTCAAGAGCCATTCCTATGGCGAATACGTCTTCGATTGGGGCTGGGCGTCGGCCTATGAGCGCGCCGGCGGGCGCTACTATCCGAAGCTGCTATGCGCGGTGCCGTTCACGCCGGTGACCGGTCCTCGCCTTCTCCTCCGCCCGGATGCTCCTCCTGCCGCCGCCGACACGCTCGTCGCCGCCATGATCGAGTTGGCGCGCCGCCACAAAGTGTCCTCGCTCCATGTCACCTTTCCGACGCGCGGTGAATGGGAGCGGCTCGGTGCCGCTGGCTTCTTGCAGCGCATCGGCCAGCAATTCCATTGGGAGAATCAGGACTACGGCTCGTTCGAGGATTTTCTCGCCGCCCTCAATTCGCGCAAGCGCAAACAGATCCGGCGGGAACGGCGCGAGGCAATCGAGGGCGGCGTCACGATCGAGACGCTCACCGGCAGCGAGATAGAGACACGGCACCGGGACGCGTTCTTCCGCTTCTATCGCTCGACCTCCGACCGGAAGTGGGGCGAGGCCTATTTGACGCGCTCCTTCTTCGACCGCATCGGCGAGCGCATGGCCGATCGCATCGCGCTCGTGATGGCGAAGAAGAATGGACGCTATGTCGCAGGCGCTCTCAATCTCATCGGCCGAGACACGCTCTTCGGCCGCAATTGGGGCTGCCTCGGCGACTTTCCCTTTCTCCATTTCGAGGTCTGCTACTACCGCGCCATCGATTTCGCCATCGCCCGCGGTTTGAAGCGGGTCGAGGCGGGTGCCCAGGGGCAGCACAAGATCCAGCGCGGCTATTTGCCAGTCGAGACCTACAGCGCCCATTGGATCCGCGACCCTGGCTTCGCCCGCGCCGTGGCCGATTTTGTCTCCCGCGAGCGCCGGGCGCTCGGCGCCGAAATGGCAGCGCTCGAGACGACACTCTCACCGTTCCGACGCGAAGTGGAGTAGAGAGGAGTAGAGACTCGACGAGTAATGTCACCGGTCTTTCACGCGTTTTCAACGCGCTCTGTAGCATTCGAACTGCATTGGCGTCGCGACTTGATATGGCATGATACCGACCGCGCGCAACGCACCCAGCGAGCGTAGAATGCCGAAAATCGCCGTGACCAGGCCGCGTTGACGGTCGCGATAGATCGGATCCTTGTCGAGGCGTTCGAATGCGTGCAACATCGTCCGCGGCCTGAAGTCCACCTTGAGATCGGACTTTTCCGCGCATCGTCTGATTCGCCGATAGGTGACAAAATTGAGTGAACGCCACAGATCGCTTGATCGCAGCGACGGTTTGAGCAGCGCAGTCGCACGTGGAATGACCGGCACCAGTGGCAGCGCGAAATGCGGCTCGTATGGAACGATGTAGTTCGGACAAAGGTGCACCATCCGACCATCGTCTGCCAGCACGGAAACCATTCCACGAAACGCTGATTCCAAGTCCGGAATGTGTTCCAGGACATTCACGGAGAAGATGAGATCGAAGCGGCCGTGCTTCGCTGGATCGAGATCAGCGGCGGTGATGCGCAAGAATGGCACGTCTTCCATATGGAACCACTGCCTGATCGAGGCAGCGACGCGCTCGTGAGCTTCGAAGCCACCGAGTGATGGATCGAGCGCTGTGATATCGTAGCCACGCCGAGCCAACAAAATGGTCAACAGGCCAGTTCCAGCGCCTACTTCCAAAATCCGCTTGCCACGTAGCTCGTGTCCGCGGATGAGTTCGAGACCCGTTGCAACCTCACTTCTCACCGTGTCGAGCCACGGGCGATCGACTCCGGCCTGTTTCAAGCAGAAACTGACGAATTGCGGATGGTCGAGCTCGGCAAGGTAGCTTTCCAACTCCATACCGTTCTCGAGCATCACGCGATCACCGCCTTACACAGCCTGGCGACGACCGGGGGCGATCTGATGAAACGGGATGTGCACCGGGTCCGGCAAGCCCACGATCCGCTCGACCAGATAGACGGGACGATGCTTCGACTCCATGTAGAGGCGGCCGAGGTACTCACCGACGATACCGAGCACGAAGAGCTGTGCGCCGCCGATGATGAGTATGACCGTCATCAGGCTCGCCCAACCCGTCGGCGCGGCAACAAATAGCTTCGCTCCAACCGCATAGAGCAGCATGACAAAGCCGACGAAGCCAGTCATCATGCCCACATAGGACGCCAGACGCAGTGGAACGATCGAGAAGCCCGTCATGCCGTCGAGAGCCAGGGCCACCAACTTACGCAGCGGATATCCAGTCACGCCAGCAAAGCGTGCATCACGGTCATAGACCAACGGTACTTGCTTAAACCCGGTCCAACTGACCATCCCCCGAATGAAGCGGTGTCGCTCGGGCATGGCATTGAGGATGTCGAGTACGCGGCGCGAAATGAGCCGGAAATCACCTGTGTCGAGCGGAATGTCAACTTCCGCCAAACGCTTCAGCAAGCGATAGAACAGCAGCGTCGCTATCTTCTTGAACCAATTGTCGCCTTTTCGGCTGCGGCGTTTGCCGTAGACGACATCGGCACCCTGGTCCATCAGTGCCAGCATCTGCGGCAACAACTCGGGCGGATCCTGCAGATCAGCATCGAGGATGAATATCCGTTCGCCGCTGCAATGCTCGAGACCCGCGGTCAACGCAATCTGGTGTCCGTAGTTGCGTGTCAGATTGATCGCAACGACGCGGCAATCCTCGTCCGCCAGCAGCGCCATGAGCTGCCACGTGGCGTCGTGCGAGCCATCATTGACAAGGACGACTTCATAGTCTGACCCAACGGCGCGGCTGCAGACGGCGCTGACACGCCTATAGAGCTCAAGAAGTCCCTCGGCTTCGTTGTAGCAGGGCACGACCACGGACAATTTGCGCGCGGCGACGCCACGTGGGACTGAAGCTGCCGGCACGTGACCCGGACCATCGGCATTCATGGCTGGCTCACTTCGCTGCCAAAATCGCAAGACGGAACATTCTGTTAACGCATTTCAACCGATAATCCCTACCAATGAATTACCAGGGCGGCGGAAATGGACATCCTGTCGGTCAGCGCTGAAACGGAATTTGCCGAGATTTGGTACGAAGTCGCGCTTGACGATCATTTTTGGGTGAAACATCGCTTCGAGATTCTTATGCGAGAGATCGCGGCTCTGGGGCTCGACACGCAAGCACCTTTTTCCGGGCTCGACGTTGGCTGCGGACATGGCGCCGTACTGCGGCAACTCGGTCGGCGCACCGCGTGGACCATCGATGGCTGCGATCTCAACCGCGAGGCGTTGCGGCGCGCTTCCGAACACAACGACGGCAAGGTTCTCTATTACAACATTCATGACCGGCGACCAGACATGCGCGAGCGCTATGATTTTGTCCTCATGCTCGACGTCATCGAGCATATTGGCGATACCAAACGCTTTATCGCATCAGCTGCCCACCATTTGCGGCCGGGCGGATATGCCTTCGTGAATGTGCCGGCTTTACAAACGCTCTATTCGAAATACGACGTCGTCACAGGTCATCTCCGTCGCTACGACAAGTCGCTTCTGCGGGAGCACCTCAACGAGGGCGGGCTTGAGGTACGTCGGTTGCGGTACTGGGGGCTGACGCTCATCCCTCTCGCCCTCATCAGGAAATTGATTGTGCAGAGAATGACGGTGGCCGAAGGTATCGTCAGGAAAGGGATGCAACCGCCGAGCCCATTGGTATCGTCGCTTCTCTCAGGCATCTTGAGTTTTGAGGCATTCGTCATGCCCAAACTCCCTATCGGGGCTTCATTGCTCGCGATCGCTCAAAAGCCTGAAAACTAAGGCGAAACCGACGGCGTCAGGCTCGGATCTTCGCAATGATTTGCGTATAAGGGATGCGTAGCATGTCAGAAACGACCAGAATGTAGTCGGTCGTCCAACCCTCGAAAATCGCGCGATATTGCGCTTGATCGCGAACATGGCGCCCGCGGTCGTTTGAGACGAGGAATTTTGAAATTCGCGACTGTCCTGCCGCGAAGCATGGGTCGATCGATAGAAAGGTGCCGCCAGGTTTTAGCGCCCTCACTGCGTTCTCGACGAGCCTGCGCGCCGCTTCATCCGGCAAGTGATGAAGGACGCCGAACGAGAAGGCCTTGTCAAAGGACCGGCCCCATTCATTGCTCAACATCGTGGCATCGGCAACCTTGAACGTGCCCCGATCGGCGTAGCACTGCTTCGCAAACGTGACATAGCCGGCATCAATGTCCACGCCGACATAGCGGATGTCCGCCGGTAAATATTTAAGGCTGTTGCCGGTTCCACATCCAAGGTCCAATACCGCTTCATCCGGTCGCGGGTGCACGTGCTCTTTCAAGAAGCGCCGATGACAATCCGGCGCCCCGATGATGGTCTGAAAGGCCTGGAACGCCAACGGATGTTTTAAGACGCGTTCGGCCACCGGCCTGAGAATGGCTGAGCTTGGCATGGTTTCTAGCCAGACTTTATGCACACATTCGCTTACCGAACACTAAATTGGCCCTTCAAGCTGGAGGCCGCCAGCCCTACGGTTCTCGTCCCGATATTGCGGCTCCTCGCTCGGCAGACTCTTTTACCGGTGCAGGGCATTGTCGTGGTGCTGCGCAGGGGCTAGCCGGTGGCGGTTCCGCCAATCAAATCGGACCCGGAGCTCATGGCATAGCGGCGCTTCGAGCGCGAAGCAAAGCAACACACCGACCAAACTCCCGGCGAGCCACCACCATAGCAGCTCACGAATTAGCCAGAGACCAAGGCGCGCGAGCACCAGGCTGTCGTCGCTGAGCCAAGTTCGAAAGCAGTCACCCCACATCAAGAAGACGATAACTAGGCTCATCCACCAGAATCGCGATCTGTCTTGCTGGCCTGCTTCGCGCTCCGAAAGCGCCAAGAAAGCTGGCAGCACAAAAAGCAAATGCACGCCCCGATAGTTGAGGCTTTGACCGGCGAAAAAGCATCCGGCGATTAGCGCTGCTCCGCTCACAAGGAAGAAACTCCGGCGCGGACTCAACTGTGCGATCGAAGCGCGTGTCGCCGAGGTACGAGCCATGCGGATCGCAGGAACCACGGCAAGGAGCGCCGTGACGATAATAATGCTGATCCGCACTATGCGATGAGCGAGCGTGTCAGGCAGGGCGGTGAAAATGGTCATGAGCTGGTCGGCGCCGCCGAGCAGAACCGGGGCGCCAAAGTTGTCGATGAAATAGGTTTCAGCGGGATTATCCGCGCCAAACATCCGGGTTGCGTAGCCGCCACCGGGGATATTGTGAAGAGATGCAAGAACCTCACCGTGGAACGCGGCGATGAAAACCGCGACGGCCCCGAACGACGCGGCCGTGGCTACGAGAAAGGCGCGCGACCATTCGCGCAACGTCAGGCATAGCAGGGTCAGTGGATAATATTTCAAGAGCGCCGCCAAGAGTGGCGGCCCATAAGCGAGGAGCCGCCAACCTCCCGAGAGCCTCGGCCACGCCACGCCGGCGGCCACGACGAGGAGAAAGACGATTAGGTCGAGGTTCGCCCGCTCGAGAGCGAAGAGCACCATCGGCGATGTTGCCGCAAGCAGACCCAGGCCGAACTCCCTGCCCCGCTGGACGGGAGCGACCACCGCCAACGACAGGATGAAAATGATCGCCAAGCCGACACCCAGCGGGATGGTCATGCTCATGGGAATCACCGGCAGCCGCAGCCATAGCGGCGAATAGCCGTGTGGACGGTTGAGGACGTCGCAGGGATCGCTGAGATAGACGTTGATGCCGAAATGCCAGCACTCCGCGCCCGCGAGCACATACTGACCGTCGAGGAAGGGATATCGGAAAGGCTCGATCCCGAGCCCGGTTAAAATCTCGGTGTAGAGGTAGGGCGCGCCGGCATAAAGCGTGGCGAATGCGGTAAAAATGCAGAGCCCCGCGAGCGGCAGCGAATAACGGACGAGCGCACCACGCATCGGTCACCGCACCTCGTTAGTGAGGGTTAAGGCCGGGGCATCAAACCGCCAGAATACCGACGTGTGTTTACGAAATGCCTAAATGCCGATGCGCCGTCTGACGGCGATTTTCAGCCACTTCGCTCATGTTTTCTTGGGGCGAATGGTACTCCTGCAACTAAGCACCGAGCACGCCCATGAGGACGGTCGATGAATAGTCAGCAGCCAGAGAACCCGCCCCAAGGCTCATAGGAAGCGGTTGGCGACGCTCGTTTGCGCCGAGGCCTGCGGGGCTTTAGTGAACAGTGTTGTTAACGTGACAGCGGAGCCAACCCAAAGCAGCGGTAGCCACAGCAGAGTTGGCAGGTTGTTGTGAAGACCGCCCTCTTTCGAGCACGTCATCGCTGCACTGACGGCAATGTCGTGAACGCATCCAAGGAGGAAAAGCGGGAAAATCACCTCACTCAGCGGATCGGCGATCCGTTCGGGACCGTCCATCATGACGAGCGCGCAAACCAAAACGACGACTGCGCTCCCAACCCCCAGGATTACGACGGGGAAACGCGCTATCTTCGACGGCAGGTGATCCCACAGCGGCACGAATGTCAGCGCTAGGAAACCCAGGCTCGGCGTGATATGGCGCGGCCCCGTCGAGGCTCCACCGTCCCAATAGTAATATCCGCTGTTAATCAAGAAATAGCAGAGGGGCACGGTGAGCAGAACCGAGGTGACGCTGAGCGGAAGGCGGTGCGCTGCAATCCAATACGATACCGGCACCAGTGCCAGAATCGGCGAAATCCACAGGACGCCGCGATACCGACCGAAGATGATCTCCCAGAGCACCGACCCATTCGGCGCAGATACCCCAAGAAAGCCACTCTTCATTCCTTCGAAGCCGACGACGTTCTGGTATCCAAGATGAAAGAACGAACCAAAGGCAAGGTGGTTGTAGAGAGCAAAGGGGAGTGCGGCAATGAGGCCGCCGAGGGCGGCGCCGACAAACAATTGCAGCCTGCGAGGGCGCTCGACATCTCTCAGTCGCGTCAGTGCGAAGAAAGCAACGATTGCCGCTGCCGGCGCCGATGCGAGTTCGACGACCATCGCCCATCCAAGCAATAGACCGATGAGCCCTCCCATTGCCCGATCGCGCCAAAGCGGTGCGTTCGTCTCAATCATCAAAATGAGACTCAATGCGGTGATCAAACAGGCACCGGCGACCGCGTGCCCAAAAAACACCGTCGCCCAGCCCGCCATCGGCGTGGCTAGCCCATACACCAATGCCCCGAAAATGGCTGCGCCACGGCTGGCATGGAGCGCGGTGCGAGCGGCGAGGAACAGCATTGATGCGGAGAGCGCCGTGAACAGCGCTGTCGTCAGGGCGCAGGCGACAGTTGTGCTGAGCCAGAAGAATGGAGACAAAGCACCATCAACGATTGGATCAGTGGAAAAGCCAAAGGCGTTCGTAAGCCATTTCAGCACGGCAGTGACTGGCAGCGCCATGAAGGACAAGCCGGGCGCCTTATCCGCAAAGTACGCGCCGTTTACCAGAGCCTTGTCAGTCGTCAACGCGGCAAAGTCGCCAAGGCTAAGCGAATGGTTGTCTAACATCGAAAATACAAGTCCCATCCTCGTAATGACGTTAGGGTTGTGAAGGCAAAGCCAGCCGGGCCCAATAAAACAATAGGTCACCCACAGTTCTACAAAAAGGAAGCAGGCAATTTGCAGGTCACTCCACCGCTTCATGCTCTTCTCCAACCCATAGGTCCCATTTTGGGTACCCCTGCCCGCGAAAATACTTCGTATCGCGCGACGATTGCGCTGCATCGCGCCGGCCGTATAAGACGATGTGAACTGTTGAGAAATAGTAAGGCGACCGGCGTACTTATCCGGCTTCCTGGCCCGCTACTCCCACGAGCTTCGGCATTTCGCGTTATGGCGCGTGATCACCGGCGATACAGCAGCGCGCAAACGGACGCCAAAATCCTTGCCTCGCAGAGCTTGCCAAACGCCGCCAACAAAAGGAGCCGAGCAATCGTTGTCGAATAGCGCAGAAGCGTGCGATGCATCGCCCGTTGAATAGCACCTTACTCAATGGGCAAAGCCACTCTGAGACGCCGAGCTTAAGGATGGCGATTTACTAAATGCTAAATCTCGGCGCGCCATCTGAGCGTGAGTTTTCGGTATTTCGCCGAAACTTCCTGTGCCAACGGCGATACGGTAGCAGAGCACAGAAGTGCGCCGACGAGGACGCCGACAACATGCCACCAAAACAATTCTCGCACAAACCAAATGACAATGCGGACGACCTCGAATCCAAGTTCATCGAGCCAATAACGAATCGAATCACCCCACATCAGAAGCACGACGATGATCCCCGCCTGCTGGAAACGTAGGCGACCGTGGCCGGTGCGGAGGTTGTCCGACAATGTCAGGAATGCCGGCAGAACGAAGAGCAGATGGATGCCACGGTAGTTGACGCTTTGCCCGGCGAAGAAGCATCCTGCGATCAGCGCCGCTCCGCTCACGAGAAAAAAATTTGCGCGCGCCGGCAACGCGGCGAGGGCGTCTGAGATCTCACGATCATTCACTATGGCGAGAGCGGAACGGAAAGCGCGCAATACTGCGGCTCCAACGAAGCTGCCAAACAGCGCAGGGTAAAGGAGAGATTGAGGCGCCAGACCCGCCCCTTGCAATATCTCGTTGATACCGCCGGGCAAGACGATTGCGCCGAAATTGTCGGTAAAATAGCCGCGGGCATGATCGGCGGCGCCGAACATGCCCGCCGCGTATCCGCCGCCGGGGATATTGGGAAGGGACGCGAGAAGCTCAGCGCGAAATTCGGTGATGAAGACAACGAGCGTTGCGAGCGCAACGCCGATAACAGCGGCGAAAACGCGCGGCCGCTCGCGAATCGCAAGGCAAAGGAGGGTGATCGGATAGTACTTGAGGAGGGCCGCGAGGAGCGGCGGTGCATAGGCAACGAGCCGCCAGCCGCTAGACAGCCTCGGCCATAGCAGACCCGCGGCGACGACGAGGAGGAAAACGATGATGTCGGCGTTGGCCCGCTCGAGCGCAAAAATGACCGTGGGGGAGGTCGTCGCCAGCACGCAGAGCACGAAATCCCGCCCGCGCCGGATGGGCGCCACGACGGCCAGCGACAGCACGAACACGCCGGCCATGCCCACCCCCAGCGGCATCGTCATGCTCATCGGCACCACTGGGAGCCGCAGCCATAAGGGCGAGTAGGCGTGCGCGCGGTCAAGAACGTCGCAGGGATCGCTGACATAGACGTTGATGCCGAAATGCCAGCACTCCGCGCCCGCGAGCACGTATTGGCCGTCGAGAAACGGGTACCGGAAAGGCGCCAGCCCGAGCGCACCAAGGATTTCCGCGTAAAGCTGCGGTGCTGTCGCATAAAGGAGGGCCAATGCGGCAAGGATCGCGAGGCCGGCGGCCGGAAGCAGCGTGTAACGGAGGATCTGGGGGAACATTATTGATCGCATCCCATGGGAGCCGGGCGTCGCCCGAACTCGGCCACGCTAGAGCGATCGCTTTAATGAATATCTAACCGAGACGCTCCGCCGCTCCGTCTGAGCTGCGCTCGGCTCAGATCAGCCCGGCACCAGCTTGCGATAAAGGTGCCAGGTTGCATGCCCCAGCACCGGCAGGATGATGGGAAGTCCAAGGAAGGCCGGGATCATGCCGACCACCAGTCCGCCCGCCACAATGAGGCCCCAGACGCTCATGGGGACGGGATTGGCGAGCACCGTGCGTGCCGAGCTTGCCACGGCGGTGGCCACGGTCACGTCGCGATCGAGCAAAAGTGGGAACGACACGGTGCCTATCACCAGAACGAGAAGCGCGAAGAGGAAGCCGACGCCGACGCCGATACCGATGAGCGCGAAACCCGGCGGCGTCGTCAGCACGTCGCGGATGAAGGAGCCGAGCGATGCCGGCGGATCGACGCCGAAGGTGGCGATGTAAAGCGCTTGCGCCACGGCAAGCCACAGCAAGAAGATCGCGACAAGGAGGGAACCCAAAACAGTGATCTTGCCGAAGGCCGGCGAGCGGACGACGCCGAAGGCATCGGGCCAGCCGACGTGGAGGCTCCGCTCGCGCCGCCGGCTCATTTCGTAGAGACCGACTGCTGCGAACGGCCCCACCAGCGCAAAGCCCGAGGCGAGCGGGAACAGCAACGGCACCATGTCGTAGCCGAAGGCGAGGCGCCCCAGCACCAGTCCGACCAAGGGGTAGAGAACGCACAAGAAGATCACGTCCGTGCGATAAGCGCCAAAATCGTCGAGGCCGCGGGCGAGCGCGTCGCGCAGATCGGCGAGCCGGATGCGGCGGATCGCGATGGCACCGGGCCGCGCCTCCGCCTCGGTGTCGGTGAGCGCGTGACCCGCCGATTCGACGGCGAGACCGGCGAGCCGAAGCTGATCGATGCTCCATTCGATGGGATTGCGGACCGGGGCCATGCTCGTCCCTCGCCTTGCTGGTTCGAGAGGGTCGCAGGCCGAGCCGGCAAACAGCCAGCACGCAGATACCCGCGACCAGCCTGATCACATCATATAACGATCCTCGCCGTTCTCCTCCCAGGAAATCGAGGCCACCCGTGTCAGGAGAATACGCTTAAGGCTCCACTAGCTCCGGTTCCTTCGGCGCGGGCGCGCGCGGCGGCGCATCGGCAAAGGAGAAGCCGAGCTTGTCGCCTTCGCGCGTCACGCGAACGATCCCGCCCTTGGTCAGCTTGCCGAAAAGCAGCTCCTCGGCGAGCGGCTTCTTGATGTGCTCTTGGATGATCCGGCCCAGAGGGCGCGCGCCGAAGAGACGGTCGTAGCCCTTTTCCGAGAGCCACTTCCGCGCGGCATCGTCGAGTTCGATCGTGACGTTGCGGTCGGCGAGCTGCTCCTCCAGCTGGAGGATGAACTTGTCGACGACGCGGCCGATCGTCTCCGTCGAGAGCGCCGAGAACGAGATCACCGCATCGAGCCGGTTGCGGAACTCGGGCGTGAAGAGCCGATTGATTGCCTCCTCGTCATCGCCCACCCGCTGCTCGTTGCCGAAGCCGATCGCGCGCCTCGCCAGATCGGAAGCGCCCGCGTTCGTGGTCATGATCAAGATCACGTTGCGAAAATCGACGTTCTTACCGTTGTGATCGGTGAGCTTGCCGTAGTCCATCACCTGCAGAAGGATGTTGAAGAGATCGGGATGCGCCTTCTCGATCTCATCCAACAGCAGCACGCTGTGGGGATGCTGGTCCACGGCATCCGTCAGCAAGCCACCCTGGTCAAAGCCGACATAGCCCGGAGGGGCGCCGATGAGCCGTGAGACGGTGTGGCGCTCCATGTACTCGGACATGTCGAAGCGGGTGAGCTCGATGCCAAGCGTGCGCGCGAGCTGACGCGCCACCTCGGTCTTGCCGACGCCCGTCGGGCCGGAGAAGAGGTAGCTACCGATCGGCTTCTCGGGATCGCGCAAGCCGGCGCGGGCGAGCTTGATCGCAGCGGTCAACGCATCGATCGCCTTATCCTGGCCGAAGACCATGGTCTTCAAGTCGCGGTCGAGGTTCTTCAGCACCTCGCGGTCGTCGCGCGAGACGCTCTTGGGCGGAATCCGCGCCATCGTCGCGACCACGGCTTCGACTTCCTTCGCCGTGATGGTCTTGCGCCGCTTACCCTCCGGCACCAGCATCTGCGCTGCGCCCACCTCGTCGATAACGTCGATCGCCTTGTCGGGGAGTTTGCGGTCGCCGATATAGCGATGCGACAGCTCGACCGCGGCGCGGATCGCATCGGCCGTGTAGCGTACCTTGTGGTGCCGCTCGTAGTAAGGCTTGAGGCCGCGGAGAATCTTGACGGAATCCTCTACCGTCGGTTCGTTGATATCGATTTTTTGGAAGCGCCGGACGAGCGCCCGGTCCTTCTCGAAGTAGTTGCGATATTCTTTGTAAGTCGTTGACCCGATGCAGCGGATGGCGCCGCTGGCAAGCGCTGGCTTCAGCAGGTTCGACGCGTCCATTGCGCCGCCGCTGGTGGCACCCGCACCGATGACGGTGTGGATCTCGTCGATGAAAAGCACGGCACCCGGCATCGCCTCGAGCTCACCCAGCACCGCCTTGAGTCGCTCCTCGAAATCGCCGCGATAGCGCGTGCCGGCCAAGAGCGCGCCCATGTCGAGCGCATAGATCGTGGCATTGAGGAGGACCTCCGGTACCTCCTTCTGGACGATGCGCCGGGCTAAACCTTCGGCGATCGCCGTCTTGCCGACGCCGGGATCGCCCACGTAAAGCGGGTTGTTCTTGGAGCGCCGGCAGAGAATCTGGATGGTGCGATCGACCTCGGCTTCCCGGCCGATCAGCGGGTCGATCTTGCCGTTCTTCGCTTTCTTGTTGAGGTTGACGCAATAGGCGTCGAGTGCATCGTGACCGCGCTTCTGCTGCTTGTCGCTGCCGCCACGCTCTTCCTCGTCTGCGCCTTGGACACGCCGCGTCTCCGAGCGGCCCGGCGCTTTGGCGATGCCGTGCGAAATGTAGTTGACGGCATCAAAGCGCGTCATGTCCTGCTCCTGCAGGAAATAGACCGCATGGCTCTCGCGCTCGGCGAACATGGCGACGAGCACGTTGGCGCCCGTCACCTCCTCGCGGCCGGACGACTGGACGTGGATGGCGGCGCGCTGCAGCACGCGCTGGAAGCTCGCCGTCGGCTTTGCGTCCTCGACGTGATTGGAGACGAGATTGACGAGCTCGTTGTCGACATATCCCGTCAGATCGCGGCGCAGCTTGTCGAGATCGACCGTGCAGGCGCGGAGAACGGCAACGGCGTCCTGATCCTCGGTGAGCGCCAGCAGCAAGTGCTCGAGCGTCGCGTATTCGTGCCGCCGCTCGTTCGCATGAGCGAGGGCGCGATGGAGAGTCTTTTCAAGGTTGCGCGAGAGCATACACGCCTGATCCTTTTGTCCTGACGGGGCCTTCCTGTCTCAATCCTTCTCCAAGGTGCATTGTAGGGGATGCTGGTGCTGGCGCGCGAAGTCCATCACCTGCGTCACCTTGGTTTCGGCAACCTCATAGGTATAAACGCCGCAGATACCGACGCCACGGCGATGAACGTGCAGCATGATGCGCGTCGCCTCCTCCCGGTTCTTGTTGAAGAACCGCTCGAGAATGTGAACGACGAACTCCATGGGCGTGTAGTCGTCGTTCAGCATCAGGACCTTGTACATGGACGGCTTCTTCGTCTTCGGCTTTGCCTTGACGATGACACCGGTGGCCGGTCCTTCACCACCGTTCCGCTTCTCGACGTCGCTCATCTTCGGTCGAACGGCACGCGGTCCTTTCGAGCCAATCCGCCCCATGATATTGGGTCCAGCACGATTGGGGAAAGTCCTTTCCATTGCTCCTCACGGCGAAGTAACCGGCGGCCAGCCGCCGACCGTCCGGGGAAGTCGCCTCAGCTTAGCGTCCCTATGGTTAACGCCCACCAAACGCCTCGCTCGGCAGAAAGCAAAAAGACCCGGCCTCACACCGGGTCTTTGCTAGCCAATACCGCCACGGCTGATCAAGCGGCGAGCGGTCGTGCCAGTTGCTCCATCGTCGCCTCGAAGCGGCTGCTGAGCGGCACAATCGCCTCATTGGCGAACTTGGCGCCGATCTCGGAGAGCTTGGCCGTGCCTTCGATCAATCCCACCATGTTGGCCCTGGCGAGGTCGGCGTTCAGCTGAAATACGTCATCGAAGGTGCGGGCGCCGAGAAGCGCCGTCGCCGTACTGGCTGCGGTCGCGAACGAGCTTCGAACATAGCCGATCACTTCGTGATTGACCGCCTCGAGCGCTTGGGAGAGTGCCGCGTTGACGCGCCAAAGCGCGGCCAAATTCTCGCGCCCAAGTTCGGCAAACTTCTCGCTCGACGGCGCTTCATCGCCATCGCCCGTCACCTCGGCCGCCGCCTTGGTCAGCGCCGGCTCCGTTGCAGCCGGGGAACCTTTTCTTCGCCTTGCCATCATTGCTCTCCAATCCGCCATCTTTTTCCCGGAGCCGGTGCTCCGCCGCTGCGATGCAGCAAAGTTCTATTTAAGCCGACGGCGGCAATTTTCAAGCAAATTTGTGCGCTGCAGCACGGCTGGCGCCGAGTCGTGGGGTGGCACTCTCGTGTCGTCGGGAGCGGGGCACCGGGCAAGGAACATAATTGCTGGTACGGCGTTCTCGACGCATGGTTTTCTTCCATCGCGTCGAGGAAATCGAAGCGAGATTAACCATGAACTTCTCGAATGCGAAATGTTGCCGCCCGGCTCGCGCTACATAGCGAGAAAACCTGGACAAGGAGTCGACGGTTTTTTAATCTGTTTGCGATTGAATCCTATTCCTCACCCCGGGGATTAGGGGAGAACCGGTGAGAAGCTTGATGCCGAGGGTAACTTCCAAACGATTCGTCTTTGATGCGGTCGCCTCTCTCTTTGCGGCGATTGTCTTTGTTTGGGCGATTCCAGCCGTTCAGGCGAAGACGGAATCGTCGATCGTCATTGATGGTGAGACCGGCAAGGTGCTGAGCGAGCACAACGCCGATCTCCCCAACTACCCGGCGTCGCTCACCAAGATGATGACGCTCTACCTCCTGTTCGAAAGCATCGAGCAGGGCAAGATCAAGCTCGATCAGCCTTTCACCGTGTCGCGCTGGGCGGCGGCCCAAGCCCCCTCGAAGCTGGGTCTCGCCGAAGGACAGACCATCGCGGTGCGCGATCTCGTTCTCGCTATTGTCACCAAATCAGCGAATGATGCTGCGGTGACCGTGGCCGAGAATATTGCCGGCAGCGAAACGGCCTTCGCGGAACGCATGACGCAGAAGGCGCGGATGCTCGGCATGACCAGCACCGCCTATCGCAACGCCTCCGGTCTGCCTCACCCGGCGCAGCTCACCACCGCCCGCGACCTCGTCAAGCTCGCCCGCGCGCTCTACCGCGACTTCCCGCATGAATACGCCTACTTCGCGACCGAGGAGTTCACGTTCAACGGCATCACCCACGTGAACCACAATCATCTGATGCAATCCTTCGAGGGGATGGACGGCATCAAGACCGGCTATATCCGCGCTTCCGGCTTCAATCTTGCGGCGTCCGCGGTCCGCGACAATCGTCGCTTGATCGGCGTCGTCATGGGCGGTCTGTCCGCCCATGGGCGCGACATGGAGATGGCGCGGCTGTTGAACGCCGGCTTCGCAGGCCGCGACTCGGCACCCGTCATCGTGACCGCGGAACGCGAGGACGACAGTGACGCGAGCGCCAACACCCTTACGCACCGTACCGCCCGCGCCATTGCCGCGCTCTCGCCGGTGGGCCGCGCCGAGGCCGCGACTCCCGTACGTCTCCACCGCCCGCATGCCGAGACCGCCGAGCGCTGGAGCATCCAGGTCGGCGCCTTCGCCCAAGAGGCGGCGGCGGAGAAAGCGGCAGCCGCAGCGATCACCAAGCTGCCGACCAGTCGCGGCAAAACCGCGCAGGTTGTCGCGCCTGGCCACACCGACAAGGAGCGCTATTTCCGCGCCCGCATCCTCAATTTCTCGCAGCACGAGGCGGAGAAAGCCTGCCACGCGCTGCGCAAGAAGCATGTCGATTGCGCCGTGGTGGCACCCGGCGCCGCCCAGCAGCAGGCTGCCGCGCGTTTCGGCGCCGACAGCTAACGGACCGGCTAGAAGGCGGGCGGCTCGACGCCGCTCGCTCGCAGCTCTGCCACTAAGAGCGACTTGAGCCGTTCGAGGCCCGCCTCGTTGCGCGCTTCCGCCCGCGCAACCAGTACGGCTTGCGTGTTCGAGGCGCGCAAGAGCCACCAGCCGTCCCCCGTCTTGACCCGCACGCCATCGATGTCGGCAACATCAGCACCGGCGCGGCGCAGACGGGCACGGACCTCGTCGATGACCGCGAATTTGCGCGACTCGTCACAGGGAAAGCGCAGCTCCGGTGTATTGACCACCGGCGGCAAGCGGTCGCGATGCTGCCCCAGGCTTTCGTTGCCGCGCGCGAGGATCGAGAGCAGCCGCACCGCCGCATAAAGCGCGTCGTCGAAACCATAGTAGCGATCGGCGTAAAAGATATGGCCGCTCATTTCGCCGGCAAGCGGCGCTCCCGTCTCCGCCATCTTCGTCTTGATGAGCGAATGGCCGGTGCGCCACATGAGCGGCGTGCCGCCCATGCGCACGATCTCGTCGAACAGCACCTGACTCGCCTTCACATCGGCAATGATGGTTGCGCCTGGCCGCTGGCGGATGACGTCGCCTGCCAGCACGACCATGAACTGATCGCCCCAGAGAATGCGCCCCTTTTCGTCGACGACGCCAATGCGATCGCCGTCGCCGTCGAAGGCGATGCCGAGGTCGCAGCGCTCAGCGAGGACGGTCTCTTGCAGCTGGACCAGATTTTTGGCTTCGGTCGGATCGGGGTGGTGAGCGGGAAAACGGCCGTCGATCACCTCGTTGAGCAGCACATGGCGGCCCGGCAATTGCGCGGTGAGCCGCTGCACTGCCTCGCCGGTGGCGCCGTTGCCGGCGTCCCACGCCACCGACAAGGCTCGCGTGCCGTCGTAATCGGCAAGAAGGCGCGCGACATAGGGCGCGAGCACGGCGCGCTCTTCGACCTTCGCCGCCCGCGGCGGCGCCGTGGGTGGCGCCGCGGCGATTCGGCCCAGGCGCTGGATGTCGCCGCCGAAGAAGGGCTTCTTGCCCAGCATCAGCTTGAAGCCGTTGTAGTTTGCGGGATTGTGCGATCCCGTCACCATGATCCCGCCGTCCACCCCTTGCGTGTTGACAGCGAAATAGAGCATCGGCGTCGGTCCGAGACCAACGCGGAGAACATCGATGCCACCCGAGAGCAAGCCTTCGACCAGCGCGCTCTCGAGTTCGGGTGAACTGACGCGGCCGTCTCGGCCGACGGCGACGCGCTTGCCGCCCGCCTCATCCACCACCGCCGCGAAAGCGCGCCCAAGCGCGCGGGCATCGGCCGCGGCGAGCGTTTCGCCGACGACGCCGCGCACATCGTATTCGCGCAAAATGGTGGGATTGAAGATATGACCGCGGGCGCCGTCACGCATCGGCCTGCTCCCGCCCCTCAGCAATATTCATCGAGCATGCCTCGCACGATCTCGGCCATGTCCGGACGCTCCAGTGCGAAGGCGATGTTCGCGTGCAAAAAGCCCGCCTTGTCGCCGCAATCGAAGCGGCGGCCGTCGAAGCGGAAGCCGTGGAACGGCTTGTTGCCACCGATCATTTGGGCCATCGCGTCGGTCAGCTGAATCTCGTTGCCGGCACCGCGGCCGATCCGCGCCAAATGCTCGAACACCTCCGGCTGCAGCAGATAGCGGCCGATGATGCTGAGATTGGAGGGGGCGAGTTTTGGATCCGGCTTCTCGACGAGCCCTTTCACCGCAACGAGCTTGCCGTCGTCATTGGCGACATCGAGAATGCCATAGCGATTGGTGTGCTCGCGCGGCACTTCCATCACCGCCACCATGTTGCCGCCGGTCCCGCGCTGTGCCTCGACCATTTGCGAAAGACAGGGGCGGTCGGCGAGGATGAGATCGTCGGCCAGCAAGACGGCAAAGGGCTCCTCGCCGACCAGATGACGGGCGCACCACACCGCGTGGCCGAGGCCCAGCGGCAGCTGCTGACGCGTGTAGGCGATCTGTCCCGGGTTCGGCATCCAGGAGTTGACGGCAAGGATCTGCGCCTCCTTGCCACGCTCGCGGAGGGTGCTCTCGAGCTCGTAGCAATGGTCGAAATGGTCTTCGATCGCCGTCTTGGACCGCCCCGTGACGAAGATGAATTCCTCGATTCCCGCCGCTTGCGCCTCCTCGACGGCGTACTGAATGAGCGGCTTATCGACCACCGGCAGCATCTCCTTCGGCATCGCCTTGGTGGCGGGAAGAAAGCGCGTGCCCAGCCCTCCCACCGGGAAGACCGCCTTGCGAATGGGCTGTGTCATGAGGCTCTCGTGTTTCTGGCTCGTTGCGGCGTCCCGGGATAACGGAGGGTGCTTCGTGCTTGTTCCCCCGCGGTGCAAATAGCGCGTTGGTTGAGCATATCCTCCGTGGGACTTCCCTCGGTCTTTATAGCAGGTTTGCCTTATAGCAGGTTTGCGCGCGGCGCGCGCCCGCGCTCAGCCCCCAAGTAGCAACTTACGCGCTTGGTTAATCTGATCGGCGAGATAGGTTGAGCCGCCGTGGCGCGGATCGATTTTTCGCAAAAGCCGACGATACGCCTGCTCGATGTCGCTGTCGCTGGCGCCTGGCTCGAGGCCGAGAACGGCATACGCCTCGGCGCGGGTCATGGTGGCGGCGATCGCTGTTCCGCCCGTCTCCGCATCCTCCTGCCGCCATCCCGGGACGAGGCGATCGAGATAGGGTTCGAGAAGCCGCGCGCTCCGCTCGTCGGCAACGCGGCATTCGCGCCACAGGAAGAGAAGCTCCGGGCGCGACAGATCGGCGAGGGCGCGACCTTGAAAGCGGCCGCGCCGCACCATTCCGGACATAGCTCCCGTCCATTGGTCCGAGCGGAGGTCGAGATAATCGGTCGCCACCGATGCGGCTGTCTTGGCCGCCCCCCGCCCTCGCCGCGACCAATAGGCGAGAAGCCACGTGCCACCGAGCCCGCCGATACCAGCAAGCACCACCGGCACTCGCTCGCTAATCAATCCGAAGATGAGCGCGCTGCCCGAAATGGCGACGCTCAAAGCGACAAGAAACTGCCGGAGCCCCCTTGCCAGCTTGGCGGGATCGGCCTCGACGAAGAGGCGCATCAGCCATAGCGCCGTGACGGCCACCAATACCAGCGCGGCGACGACCACATAGATCATGGACGAGCCCTCCGCTCGGTATCGATCTTGCTCTCAGCGTCCACCGGTATCCAGCCCGTCACGCCGGCGCATCTCGCACCCATACCGGACCCCAAAGGTTGAGCGCTTTGCCGCCGGCTGGCCAGCGCTTTCCCGGCTCGCCCTTCGACAACCGCTCGAGCTCGGCGGAAATTTCGATGTTGTTGCCGTCGAGATCCTTGACCATGAAGAAGAGATTGTTGCCGGCGCCGTGTCGGCCCGGTCCCCACCAGATCGCCACGTCCAGCGCGGCGAAGTGATCTGCCCAACGGCGGATATCGTCCCAGCTCTCGACATCGAGCGCAAAATGGTCGCTGTTCGACTGGGGTGCCCGGAATACCGCAAACGAGTGATGCTCTTCATCGCTCCGAAGAAAGCACACATTGACATCGCCAAGCCCGCCACTGGCATCGGCGACATGGACCGTATCGGAGACGAGGAATCCCAAGACGTCGCGATAGAATGCCATCATCTCGGGAAAGCGCGCCGACGCGACGACGACGTGCTGGAGGCGCCCGGGAAGCGCCCCGGCCGCACCTTCGCCCCGCGCGATCGCGTGGCGCTGGAGGCCGAAGATGGCGAGCCGCCCATCGGGATCGCGCACCGCGAACGCCTCCTCTCCCAAGAGCGGCGTCGGTGCGGCCATGAGCGTCGCGCCGTGGGCGGAAACGAAACGGCGGTAGACGTTGAGCTGCGCCGAATCCGCGAGCGCGAAGGCGCTATAGGCGTGTCCGCGCAGTGAACCGTCACAAATAATCAGACGACGTCCGTTTCCAGCCGCGAGCCACGACCGCTCGCCGAGCGGCCTCACCGCCATTCCGAGCGCCCGGCCATAGAAATCGGCGAGGCGCTCGGGCTGCGGCGATTCAATCGCCAGATGGTCAAGCCGGGCGGGCCAAAGGGGCGAGACGTCGAGCGGCATGGCTAGGCGCCTCTCACCCAGATGGCGGTGTCGTGGAACACGGCACCGCCATTGGGCAGGCCCGGTTCCGCGCTCGTGAGCGCGTTGATGCCGATCCCTTCCTCGAATGCCGCATTAGGCCAGATTCCTTCGACCACAACCACGCCGCGCTGCAGCCCGTCAAAGGCGCGTGCCGTCAGCACCACACTTCCCTGTTCATTGCCGAGACGCACCCGCGCCCCGTCGGCAAGCCTAAGCGCCGCCAGATCATCCGGATGAATCCGCACCATAGGCTTACCCTCGCGGCCGACGCTCGAGGGCATGTTGTTGAAGGTGGTGTTGAGAAAAGAACGCGCGGGCGGCGCCACCAGGCGGAAAGGACGTTGGGCATCGGTGCGGTCGATCACCGCCACATGATCGGGGAGCGCCGGCAAGGCCTGATGGTTAGGTCCGAGCGCCGCCCAATCGGCGGCAAAATGGAAGCGCTTGTCGGAATGGCCGAAGCCGTCGAGAAAATGCGCGCGATCGAAGGGAAGCGCCAGGTCGTGACCGCCCTTCTCGTAAATCGTGGCGGCATTCGGCAGACCCGAACGGGCGAGCGTCGCGTCGATGATGTCCCATTCGCTCATGGCGAAGCCGGGGTGCTCCGCCCCCAAGCGCTTGGCGAGCTCGCAAATGACGAAGTGGTTCGGCTGTGCTTCGGCGAAAGGCTCCACCACCTTGCGTGCTACCTGTAGGAAGGTATGTCCGCTCGCAGTATAGATGTCGTCGTGCTCGAGAAAGGTGGTGGCCGGCAGCACGATGTCCGCCATCGCCGCCGTCTCGGTCATGAACTGCTCGTGCACGCAGACAAAGAGGTCGTCGCGCGAGAAGCCGGCGCGCACTTTGTTGGAATCCGGCGAGACGACCATCGGATTCGTGTTCTGAATGAGGAGCGCCGTGACCGGCGGCCCGTCGCCGAGATCCCGCTTGTCGCCGGTCAGGATCGGGCCGATCCGCGACTGATCGAGAACGCGCGTCCCGCGGTCGATGATGTCGAGCCCTTCAATGACGGTGCGGTCGAGCGGATAAATTCCCGCGCCGTTGCCATAGAGCGCGCCGCCGCCGGGATGCTGCCAAGCGCCCGTCACCGCGGGGAGACAGCTCACCGCGAAGAGCTGGGCCGAGCCGTTGCGCGAGCGGGAAAGGCCATAGCCGACGCGGATGTAGCTGCGCTTGGTGCGGCCATAGAGCCGGGCGAAGTCGATGATTTCGCGCTCGGAAAGGCCGGTGATCCCCGCCGCCCAGCTGGGATCGCGGGAAGCGAGATGCGCATCGAGCGCCTCGGCGCCGGCGGTATATTTCGCCATGTAGGCGCGGTCGGCATAGCCTTCCTTGAAGAGCACATGCATCACCGCGCAGACGAGCGCGCCATCCGTGCCGGGTCGGGGTGCCAGATGAATGTCGGCGACCTCCGCGGTGGGCGTGCGGTAGGGATCGACCACCACGAAGGGCGCACCCCGTTCCTTCCGCGCCCGCGTGATGTGGCTCATGACGTTGACCTGCGTCGAGACGGGATTGCCGCCCCACATGACGACGAGATCGGCCAGCGGTATCTCGCGCGCATCGACGCCGCGCTTCACCCCGGCGCCGGCAATCCACCCTGCATCCGACAACGTCACGCAGATGGTCGAATGCTGGCGCGAATAGCGAAGCGCGTGGCGAAGCCGGTTGATCCCGTCGCGCTGCACCAGGCCCATAGTGCCGGCATAGAAATGCGGCCACACCGCTTCACTGCCGTGGCGCTGGGCGGCACGGAGAAACGTCTCCGCCACCTCGTCCAATGCCTCGTTCCAGCCGATGGGCGCAAAGGCGGCGCGACCCACACCCTTGTCGCCGACCCGCCGCAGCGGCGTCGCGAGCCGATCGGGATGGTGCTGACGCTCGGCATAGCGCGCGACCTTGGTACAGACCACACCCACTGTGTAAGGGTGGTCCTTGCGGCCGTGGACCCGACCGATGCGATGAGGATCGATCCGCTCCACCTCGAGCGCGCAGGTACTGGGACAATCATGCGGACAGACGGAGGGTACGAAATCGTAGGGCAAGGAAGGCTCCTGCACGGATGAGAAAAATATATGAGCTTCGATCGAGTGAGGGAAGCGGCGGACTTTCGGGCGACTTGCTGGCTTATGGAGGCAGTGTCATGGTGGACTGAACCACCGAGGGAGGCAGCCCGTGATCAAAGTCAGCGTCTTCTATCCGCACAGCCCCGGCGCCAGCTTCGACATGAACTATTATGTGATGAAGCACATGCCGATGGTGCGCGACAAGCTCGGGGCGACCTGCAAAGGCATCGCCGTCGACCAGGGCGTCGGCGGCGGCGCACCCGGCGCATCGCCGACCTACGTCGCGATCGGCCATATCCTCTGCGAGTCCGCTGAGGCGTTTCAGGCGGCATTCGCACCGCACGCCAAGGCGATCATGGGCGATATCCCGAACTACACGAAGATCCAGCCCGTCATTCAAGTGAGCGAAGTAAAGCTCTGATCCGGCGTTACCAACCGCGGCCATTCCGACTTGACCCGCGCCGATTGCGTGCTAGGGTAATCACCCTAATCGCACGGAGGTGGCGATGAGCGTCGTCGACCGCGAGACAAGCGCCGCGCCCGCGCTGGCGTTACCGCGCGTCCCCGAGAGGCCGCTCTCGCTCTTTCAATACTTGCGAGTGCTTCGCGACAACTCTCTTTCCACATATCGCGCTGATGTTCATGTCGAGGACATTGCCGAGCGCCGCTTTCTCTGGAAGCGCGCTTTCTTCGTCAATCAGCCGGACGCAATCAAGCACATCCTCGTCGACAACGCCGCCAACTATCACAAGACGGAGATCACACGCCGCCTCTTGGAACCGGGTCTCGGCCGGGGCCTGTTGACGAGCGAGGATGAGACCTGGCGGCGGCATCGCCGCATCATGGCGCCCGCCTTCGACCACCGCAGCATCCTCGGCTATGCGCCGATCATCACGGAAACGGCCGAGAAACTTGCCGCCGAATGGCGCGAGCTTGCCGAGGGGACGGAAGTCGACGTCGCCAATGCGATGATGCGCGCGACCTTGACGATCATCTCGCGGACCATGTTCTCCTCCGATGCCGACGAGATGATCGACGTGATCGAGCGTAACGCTGGCCGCTATCAGGCGGAAATCCGCCCCGGTCTTTCCGACATGCTCGAGCTGCCGCACTGGCTCTCGCGCCTCATCGACGGCAAGCGCAGCGGCGCGGCGTTCAGCGAGTTCGATCGCATCATCGACCGGCTGATGGGCATGCGGGGGCAAGCGGGCTCTGCTCAGCCGAAGGACCTGCTCGCGCGACTCATCGCCGCGCGCGACAGCGAGACCGGTGGCGGGATGACCACGCAAGAGGTGCGCAACCAGGTCATCACCATCTTCATGGCCGGACACGAAACGACCGCCCTCGCCTTGACCTGGACCTGGTATCTGCTGTCACAGCATCCAGCGGCGGAAGCGAAGCTCCATGCCGAGCTTGACCGCGTGCTGGGCGGCCGGCCACCGGCCCATGCCGATCTCGCCGCACTTCCCTTCACGCGCATGGTGATCGACGAAGCGATGCGCCTTTACCCGCCGGCGCACACGCTGTCGCGCACGGCGATGGTGGAGGATGTCGTGCTCGGCCGGCGCATTCCGAAGGGTTCGACGATCCTCATCGTGCCCTGGTTGTTGCATCGCAACCCGCGGCTCTGGGATCGGCCGGAACGCTTCGAGCCGGAGCGTTTCGCCCCCGAGCGCGCGCAATCGCGGCACCGTTTCGCTTACATCCCCTTCGGTGCCGGCCCGCGCATCTGCATCGGCGCGGCCTTCGCGCTGACGGAAGCCTGCCTCATTCTCGCGACCCTCGGCCAGCATTACGGCCTTGCGCTGAAGCCAGGCTTTCCGGTGGAGCCGCAGGGGCTCATCACGCTGCGCCCGCGACACGGTATGCGCATGCTCCTCGCGCGACGACGCTGATCCTCAGGCCGAGGCCTTTGCTTCGCGCGCCAGGGGCGCGGCCGGCAGCGTCATCGCGGCGACGCCCAACACGATGAGGACGAGGCCGATCCAAGCTGTCGTCGCAAGCCTCTCGCCGAGAAACAGCACGCCGATCACTACGCCGATTGGCACGCGCAAGTAAGATTGAGCCGTGACGCCGATCGAGCCCAGCGTCCTTACCAGGCGGAAATAAATTACGAACGCGAGCGCGCTCGATATCACCGCGAGGCCCATCAGCGCGAGGAGCGACGCCGTCGACGGCGACAGCGTCCAAGGACGATCGACCGCGAGGCTCGCGGGCAGGAGAACCGCGGCGCCGCAGAGCATCGAGCCCGTCGCCGGCACCATCGGATTGAGGCCGGCGAAGCTGCGGCCGAAAATCGCCGCACCGGCATAGCAGATCGTCGCCGCGACGATGGCCAGTTGCGCGACGATCTCGCGCCCAAGGCTGTTGAGCGCACCGACGCCGACAATGAGACAAATGCCTGCCAACCCGCTCACCACGCCAATAAGGCGAAGCGATGTCGCGGGCTCATGCCGCACGAAACACAAGGTGATGAGGAATGTGAAAATCGGCGAAGTCGAATTGAGAATGGTAGCGAGGCCGGCGTCAACCGTACGCTCCGCCCAAGCGATCAGCGTGAACGGCACGACGCTATTGAGACAGGCTTGAAAGAAGTATCGCCGCAGATTGGCCACATCGCACGGCAGCGCGAAGCCGCGCGCGCGCATGACGAGGAGAAGCAGCATCCCCGCGATCAGCGTCCGCCCCGCGATGAGCGTCAGCGGCGGGATGGTTTCGACACCGATCTTGATGAAGGTGTAGGACGCGCCCCAGAGCGTCGCCAGCAATAGAAGAAGGGCGAACTCAACCGAGCGATGCTCGTTTGGCACCGTTACTGTGATGCTGGATTTCGGCACGGACTTTCTCTGATTTACTGTCGTCAAGGTGGGGAAATCTCGCAGAATTGGAAGGCCGTGTCCTTGCCCAACGCTTCGGCCGAGGCCGAAGGTTCTTCCAAAGCTCAGACCTGTTTGCTTTCCAGCGTCACCAGCTCAGGCGCGGCGTCAACAGCGGTTTCGGTCAAGCAGGCTCATCCTGGAGGGACATTAGCGTCGCGTTGCCCCCCGCGGCTGTCGTGTCGATGCTGAGCGTGCGCTCGGTGGCGAAGCGGTGGAGGTAATGGGGCCCACCGGCCTTGGGTCCGGTGCCGGAGAGACCTTCGCCACCAAAGGGCTGCACACCCACCACGGCGCCGATGATATTGCGATTGACGTAGGTGTTGCCGACGCGGAGGCGTTGGTGGATCCGCCGCACGGTCTCGTCGAGGCGGCTATGGATGCCAAGCGTCAAGCCGTAGCCAGTTGCGGTCACCGCGTCGAGAACGGCGTCGAGCCGATCGCGATGCCAACGGATGACATGGAGGATCGGTCCAAAGACCTCGGCTTCGAGGAGCGCGAGGCGCTCGATCTCGAAGGCGCGCGGCGCGAAGAAAGTCCCATGCTCGTTGCCGGCGGGGAGCGCTAGCTCGCAGAGGAGCCGGCCATCGCGCGCCATGCGCTCGGCATGGCGCAGCAGCGCCGCTCGCGCCTCTTCGTCGATGACGGGACCGACATCCGTCGAGAGCCGACCAGGGTCGCCGATCGCAAGCTCGTGCATCGCACCCTCGAGCATGGCGAGGGCGCCCGGGGCGATATCTTCCTGGACGAAGAGAACGCGCAGCGCCGAGCAACGCTGGCCCGCGCTGTTGAATGCAGAGGCGATGACGTCGGCGACGAGCTGTTCGGGAAGAGCCGAGCTATCGGCGATGAGTGCATTTTGGCCGCCGGTCTCGGCGATGAAGGGAATGATCGGCCCGGGTCGGGCCGCGAGCGCGCGATTGATCGTGCGCGCCGTCTCGGTCGAGCCGGTGAAGGCGATGCCGGCAATCCGCTGATCGCCGACAAGGCGCGCGCCAAGCTTGGGGCCGTCGCCGGGGAGGAGATGCAGCACATCGGCGGGCACGCCCGCTTCATGCAGCAGCCGCACCGCCGCGGCGCCGATGAGGGGCGTCTGCTCGGCCGGCTTGGCGATCGCCGCATTTCCCGTAGCGAGCGCGGCCACAATCTGGCCGGTGAAGATCGCCAGCGGAAAGTTCCAGGGGGCGATGCAGAGGAAAACGCCGCGACCCCTGAGCTCAAGCTGATTGCTCTCGCCCGTCGGCCCCGGCAGGTCGCGCGGCGCGGCAAAATCGGCGCGGGCGCGGTCGGCGTAGTAGCGGCAATAGTCGATCGCCTCCCGCACCTCGGCGAGCGCGTCGGGAATGGTGCGACCGCCTTCGCGCACGATCATCGTCATGAAGGGAGCCGTGCGCGCCTCGAAGAGATCGGCCGCGCGCTCGAGGACGCGTGCCCGTTCCTCGGCGGGCATCGCATCCCAGCCGGAAGCTGCAGCGGCGGCTTGCGAGAGCGCCACCTCGGCATCCTCGGCGCTCGCTTCGACCACCGTGCCGATCTCGCGCCGGTGGTCGCTCGGATCGCGCACGGCACGCGCACCGGCGAGCCGCTCACTGCCGCCGATGATGGGACCGGCCCACCAGGGTTGCGCCGCCGCGGCATCCATTGCTGCGGCGAGCTTGCTCAGCTGCAGCGGATCGGAAAGGTCGATGCCTCTCGCGTTCGCTCGCGCGGGTCCATAGAGATCGCGCGGCAGCGGGATCCGGGGATGGGGCTTCGCGGGCAGCGCGGCAAGGCGCGCGACGGGATCGGCGATGAGCTCGGCGATCGGCGCCTGCTCGTCGACGAGGCGGTTGACGAAGGAGGTATTGGCGCCGTTTTCCAGGAGGCGCCGGACGAGATAGGCCAGGAGGTCCTCGTGGCCACCCACCGGCGCATAGACGCGACAGGGGCGGTTGAGATGATCCGCGCCTACGACCTGCTCGTAAAGCGCCTCGCCCATGCCGTGGAGCCGCTGGAACTCGTAATCAACGCGCTCACCCGCCATCTCGACAATAGCCGCCAGCGTATGCGCGTTGTGGGTCGCGAATTGCGGAAAGACGGCATCGGGCGCCGCCAACAGCTTCCGTGCCGAAGCAAGATAGGACACGTCGGTCGCGACCTTGCGGGTGAAAACCGGGTATCCATCGAGACCGCGCTCTTGGCTGCGCTTGATCTCGCTGTCCCAATAGGCGCCTTTGACGAGGCGTACCATGAGCCGCCGCCGCGCGCTTCGCGCGAGTGCGACGAGCCAGTCGACGAGCGGTACGGCGCGCTTCTGATAGGCCTGGACGGCGAGGCCGAGCCCGTTCCAACCAGCGAGCGTCGGATCCTCGGCAAGCGCGGCGATGAGAGCGAGCGAGAGATCGAGGCGATCCGCCTCTTCGGCATCGATGGTGAAGCCGATCCCCGCCGCCTTGGCATGTCGCGCCAAAGCGGCGACAGAGGGCAACAGCTCGCGCATCGCCCGATCGCGCTGGCTTTCCTCATAGCGCGGGTGAAGCGCCGACAGCTTCACCGAGATTCCTGGCGCCGCCACGATGTCGCGCCCCTCGACGGCACCGCCGATCGCGGCGATCGCCCCTTCATAAGCGGCGAAATAGCGCCGAGCGTCGACGGCCGTGCGAGCGGCCTCGCCGAGCATGTCGTAGGAATGGCGATAGCCGCGCCGTTCCGCCGGCTTGGCGCGCGCCAGCGCCTCGTCGATGGTGCGGCCCATCACGAATTGCCGGGCGAGCACGCGAATGGCGGCGGTAACGGCTTGGCGCACCACCGGCTCGCCCGAGCGGGCGACAAGCCGCCTGAGCGCCGTTGCGAGATCAGGCGCACCGGCCTCCGCGCTCATCAGGCGTCCCGTCAGCATGAGCGCCCAGGTCGAGGCGTTAACCAAGAGCGAGTCCGAATGGCCGAGGTGGCGCGCCCAATCGGCCGGCGCGAGCTTGTCGCGGATGAGGCGGTCGACGGTGCCGGCATCGGGGATCCGGAGCAGCGCCTCGGCGAGGCACATGAGGGCGATGCCCTCCGGGGTCGAGAGGGCGTATTCGTGCAAGAGCGCATCGATCCCGCCCTTGCCGAGCCGCCGCCGGCGCGCTTCCGCCACGAGCTCGTGGGCGCGGCGGCCGATGCGTTCCACCATGTCGGCTGGCAACGCCGCAAGCGCCAAGATCCGAGCCACGGCCGTGGCTTCGTCCTCGCGATAGGCCGATCGGATGGCCGCCCGCAAAGGGTCGGGGTGAGGCAATGGCGAGGCGAGAACGAGGCCCATGAGGATTTCCGCCGGTAGGGGCTTGCCCGAGCATGTGCTCGCGGATCATGATGGACGCAGACTTGTTTATGAAGACCCTCAGGCCTCTGGAGGTTGCTTAAGACATTTCATTTATCGGCTTAACCGGAAAACACCGCCTCAAAGAGCGGGAGTCCATGGGAGGAAACGATGCCAAAGCTCACTGCTGTTTCGCGCCGTAAGTTCCTGAAGCGCGCCGCCCTTGCGACCACCGCCGTGGTGGCCGCGCCCTATATGCGCACCGCCTATTCCGCCGGCCGGCTGACCATGGGGGCCTGGGATCACTGGGTGCCTGGCTCCAACGACACGCTCACCGCCATCATCAACGAATGGGGCGCCAAGAACCACGTCGAGGTGAGCATCGATTATCTCTCGGTCCAAGGGAACAAGGACATGCTCACCGCCAGCGCCGAAGCGCAGGCGAGGACCGGTCACGACATCATGCAGCATCGCTCTTGGCAGGTTCAGGTGCACCGCAACGTGCTTGAGCCCATGGACGACTTGGTCGCGAGCCTCGTCAAGGAACACGGACCAATTTCCAAGAACAGCGAGTATCTCGCCACCGACCGGGGTCACTGGTATGGCGTGCCGACCATCACCGGCAGCCAAGTGAAGCCTTGCTGTTCGCGCATAGACCTCTACAAACAGTATTGCGACCTCGATATCGTCAAGATGTTCCCAGCCGACGAGAGCAAGCGTGACAAGGCGCTGGTCGACAGCTGGACCTGGGACCTCTACCTCTCCACCGCCGAGAAGCTCTTCAAGGCGGGATATCCGGTCGGCTTGCCGATGGGCCAAACGAGCGACGCGATCGACTGGGTCGGCGCCCTCTTTCGCTCGTACGGCTCGGTGTTCGTCACCGAGAAGGACGAGATCAAGGTCGATTCCGCCGAGACTCGCGCCGCACTCGATTACGCGGCGAAGCTGATGGCCTTCAATCCGCCGGAAGTCTACGCTTGGGATGACTCTGGCAACAACAAGTGGCTGATCTCGGGCAAAGGCTCGAGCATCATGAACCCGCCCTCCGCCTGGGCCGTCGCCAAGCGCGACAATATCAAAGTCGCGGAGCAGTGCTGGACGCATGACATGCCGAGGGGGCCGAAAGGGCGCTTCGCGCCCTATCTACCCTTCCTCTATGGCGTCTGGTCCTTCGGGCAAAACAAGACCGCGGCGAAAGACCTCGTCCGCTACATCGTCGACAAGCCGCAGGCGAAGCGCCAGGTGGAGGCGTCCTCTGGTTACGACCTTCCGTCCTTCAAGAGTTATTACGATTTCGACACCTGGAAAACGGTCGGACCGCCCGTCGGAACAGTCTACAACTATCCGCCGCGCGGCGATGAGCAAGAGAGCATGGCCGGGTGGCCCGCGCGTCCCGACGTCGCGGCGCAAATCTACAATCAGTCACTGCAGACGGTCATGGTCGCCAAGGTCGCCCAGGGCAAGGAGAAGATCGACAACGTGATCAAATGGGCGGCGAACGAGTGCGAGGGCTACCTTCGCAGCTGACCTGAGCATGCGCGTTGCATGCGGCGAGGCGCGACACAGCTATGACCGGCGCGTGCGCCCTCTACCAGGCGATCGGCAACAAGCTGACGAGGGGCCGGAGGGAGGAGCTTCGGAGATATGAGTGAGACGATTCATCGCGGCGTGCTCGGCGTTCCCTCGGCGCGAATTGTCAGAACCAGCGGCCTCCACCGCATGGCGCGACGGCGCTCGACGATCGCTTTCCTCTTCGCCTTGCCGCTGCTTCTCGTGCTCGCCGGGCTCATCGTCTATCCGGGGTTCTACGCGATTTATCTCTCGTTGCTCAACAAGGCGCAGACGAAATTCGTTGGTCTCGGCAACTACGCGTTTCTCTTTACTCGCGAGACGTTCTGGGCAGTGGTGTGGCAAGCCTGCATCTTCGCCCTCTTCGCGGTCTTTTTCAAAGCGGTCATCGGCATCATAACGGCGCATCTCGTCAACAATCTACCGACGAAGGGCCAGCGCAAATGGCGAGGCATGTTGCTCATCCCGTGGGTCATTCCGCTGTCGCTTTCGACACTCGGTTGGTTCTGGCTACTCGACCCCACCTACAGCGCGTTTAACTGGCTCTTGGTCAGAGGTGGCGGCCCCAACATCCCATGGCTCAGCGATCCCATGTGGGCGCGGATCAGCACGATTCTAGTCAACGTCTGGTTCGGTTCACCCTTCTTCCTGATCATGTACCTGGCGGCGCTCAAATCGGTCCCCGAGCAGCTTTACGAGGCGGCGGCCATCGACGGCGCCAACGCCTGGCAGAAGCTTATCCACATTACCTTGCCGATGATGCGCAACATCATCGCGATCACGGTTCTTTTCTCGCTCATTGTCACCTTCGCCAATTACGACATCGTCGCCGTGCTGACCAACGGCGGGCCGCGCAATACGACGCATGTCTTCGCGACCTGGGCCTTCCAGCTCGGCATCGCCAGCGGTGACATTCCGCTCGGAGCGTCGGTGTCGCTCTTCATGTTCCCGATCCTCGGCGTCTCCGCGATCTTCATCTTGCGTGGCGTCCGACGTCGTGGAAGGGAGGTCTGATGACCTCGATCACCGCCGACACGGTCGGCAACGTCCAATCACGTCGCGGAAGCCTCCGCCGCAATCGGCGGTGGGCGCTCGTCACGTCCTATTTCTTCCTCATTCTCTTTGCGATCTTCTTTCTCACGCCCCCCTTCTACCAATTGGTAACCGCGACGAAGAGCAGTGCCGAGATATCGCGTCAAACGAGCAATCCTTGGCTCCCCTCGTTTCATCCGACGCTCGAGAATCTCGATACGCTGTGGAATCACACTGACTTTCCCATCTATCTCAAGAATTCCGCGATCGTCACAGTCGCCGTTGTGGTCATTACCATGCTGATCGCGGTGCCCGCGGCCTTCTCGCTAGGCCGAATGAGGTTTTGGGGATCGGGCATTCTCGCCACCGGCGTGTTCCTGACCTATCTCGTGCCGGATTCTCTACTGTTCATCCCCCTGTTCAAGATCGTGGGAGGGCTGGGGCTGCTCAATTCCTACTGGGCGCTGGTGCTGGTCTATCCGACGCTCACGGTGCCCTTTTGCACCTGGATTATGATCGGGTATTTCCAGAGCATCCCCAAAGAACTCGACGAGGCGGCGCTGATCGATGGCGCCAATCACCTGCAGATGCTCTTCAAGATCTTCATCCCCGTGGCACTCCCCGGCCTCATCGCCGCGACCATCTTCGCTTTTACCGTCTGCTGGGCCGAGTTCGTCTATCCGATGGCCTTCATCTACAGCAGCAACCAGCTGGTCCTCACCGCCGGGACGATTACCACTCTTGTTAAAGGCGACGTCTACCAGTGGGGCATGATTATGACGGCTGCATTGCTCGCCGCCGCGCCACCACTCGTCGTCTACGCTTTCCTCATGGACTACTACATTGCCGGCCTCACCGCCGGCGCGACGAAGGGATAGCGCCATGGCGCAAGTGAGCTTGCACAGGGTGGTGAAGAAGTTTGACCAGACCGAAGCGGTCCGCGGCATCGATCTCGACATCGTCGATCAGGAGTTCGTCGTCCTCGTCGGACCGTCGGGCTGCGGCAAGAGCACGACGTTGCGGATGATCGCGGGGCTCGAGGAGACGACCTCGGGCGAGATCATGATCGGCGGTACCGTCGTCAACGATCTCCCGCCCAAGGACCGCGACATCGCCATGGTCTTCCAGAACTATGCGCTTTACCCGCACATGACCGTGTTCGAGAACATGTCGTTCGGGCTCCGCCTCAAGAAGTTTCCCAAGGCCGAGATCAAGACGCGCGTCGAGCGCGCCGCGGGCATTCTCGACATCACCGAGCTCTTGGATCGCCGGCCGCGCCAGCTCTCGGGCGGCCAGCGTCAGCGCGTCGCCATGGGGCGCGCCATCGTGCGCGACCCCAAGGTCTTTCTCTTCGACGAGCCGCTCTCCAATCTCGACGCCAAGCTCCGCGTGCAGATGCGGACCGAGATCAAGAAGGTGCATCAGCAGGTGCGCACCACGACCGTCTATGTGACGCACGACCAGGTGGAGGCGATGACCCTTGCCGACCGCGTCGTCGTCATGAATGGCGGGCGCATCGAGCAGCTCGGCACACCCCATGAGCTTTATCACGCGCCCAAGACGCGCTTCGTCGCCGGTTTCATCGGCTCGCCGGCGATGAATTTCGTGCGCTGCCGCCTCGTCGACAGCGGTGCCGCGTTCTCGATCAAGCTAGGCGACGAACTCACCCTCCCCGTCCCGGCAGAGCGGAGCGCCGCCTACCGCGCCTACGCCGACCGTGAGCTCCTTCTCGGCCTCCGACCCGAGCACATCACCGAGGCGCGGAACTATGGCGCGGGCGCGGAATTCACCATGCCGATCGACGTTGTCGAGCCCTTGGGCATGGAGACGATGGTCTACTTCACCATCGACGGCACCGAGGTTTGCGCCCGCGTCAGTCCCGAAGCGGCGCTGGCCCCCGGCGAGCGCATGCGGTTCATGGCCGACATGCGCCACATGCACCTCATCGATCCCGAGACCGACCGTGTCATCGAGGTACCGGCCGCCGCCCGCGTCGGCGCGACTGCGAGCGTAACGGCAGCGTAGGCTTTACCGCTCGAACGCGTGGAAGTGCTTGGCGAGCGCCAAGCCCTGATTCTGGTAGTTCGATTGGAGCGCCGAGCCGTAGGTGCGTGTCGGGTGGCCCGCCATGCGCTCGTAGCGGAGCCAGGCAACGGTCTGGCCGTGCTCCAGCATGAAGGGCACCTCGTGCGAGCGCACCTCGAGCACGGCGCGGCTGCCCTGCGCGCGGCCGCTGCTCCAGCCGAAACCGGGATCGAAGAATCCCGCATAGTGCACACGGTACTCTCCGGAGCGCGTGTAGTAGGGCACCATTTCCGCGGCGAGATCGGTCGGCACGCCCACTTCCTCCGCCGTCGCGAGAATGTAGAACTCGTCGGGGTCGAGGATGAGCACGGCCTCGCGGTGGTAGGTGATGCGCTCCCAGAAATGGTGCGGGTCGTAGGCTCCAACCCGGTCGATGTCGATCTTATCGGTGTGCTTCTTGGCGCGGTAGCCGATGATGCTGCCGACGCCGACGCCCTTGAGATCGATCGTCACCGGCACCAACCCGTCCCTGATCGGTTGGCGCGGCACCTCGCTGCGCACCAGCTGACCCTCCTCGTAAAGCCGCTGCAATTCGCTCGCGGCGATCACGGGATTGCCGCGCTGGAAGCGCACCTGGTTGAGACGCGAGCCCTGGCGGACGACGATGCTGAAGGTCTGCGGCGCGATCTCGACATAGAGCTTGCCTTCATAGCCGCGCTCGATGTGATCGAACGCCGAGGCGCGGTCGGTAATAAGGCGTGTCAGCACGTCGAGCCGGCCAGTCGAGCTCTTCGGATTGGTAAATCCCGAGACGTTACCGGTGAGGCGCACGTTCTCCAAGAGCTCGACCACATACACGCAGCCGCGCTCGAGGACGGCACCTTCGGCGAGGTCGAGCGGCGGATAGCCGTCCATCTCCTTCACCTTGTCCATCACGGTCGCGTTGGCGCCGGGCAGAAAACTCGCGCGCACGCGGTAGGCGTAACGGCCGAGACGCAGATCCATGCTGGCCGGCTGCACCTGGTTCGCCTCGATGTCGGACACGGCGACGATCTCGCGCGCGCGGATCATCGAGAGAATGCCCTGATAGGGCAGAACCCCCGTGCCGGCCCGCGCCGACGCGGATAACATTCCCGCGGCTTCTCCGGACTCGCCGAACAAAGGTTTGGAGCCGTGCTCGCCGCTCATCGTGTGCCGGCGAGCTCGCGGCGCACGATCGCGGCGCCCGCCACCATCGCCTTCATCTTGCCGAACGCCACGTCGCGCGGCAGGTATTTGAGGCCGCAATCCGGGGCAATCACGAGCCGCTCGGCGGCCACATGGGGTAACGCCCGGCGAATGCGGTTCGCGACCGTCTCCGGACTTTCGACCACCATGTCGGAGAGGTCGAGCACGCCGAGGATGATCGTCTTCTCGGCAAGCGCCTTCAGCACTGAGCAATCGAGCGACGATTGCGCCGTCTCGATCGAGATCTGGCGGGCGTATGAATGCGCGAGCTCCGGGAGGAAGGAATAGCCGCTGGGGCGCTCGTGAATGATCGCGGCATAGCCGAAGCAAATGTGCACAGCGGTCGGCCGATCGATGCCGTCGAGCGCGCGGTTGAGGGCCCTCAACCCATACTGGCGCGCTTTTTCCGGCCGCGCCTGCATATATGGCTCGTCGATCTGCACGATATCGGCGCCGCCGGCAAAGAGGTCCTTGATCTCATCGTTGACCGCCTCGGCGTAGTCGAGCGCCAGCGCCTCGGGACTGTCGTAGAAATCGTTCTGTGCCTGCTGCGACATGGTAAACGGACCGGGCACCGTCATTTTGATGGGACGATCGGTGTTGGCGCGAAGGAACTTGACGTCGCGGACCTCGACGGGATGGCGCCGGCGGACCTTGCCGACGACGCGCGGCACTGGATTGGGATGGCCGCTGCGGTCGAGCGCGGTTCCGGGATTGTCGATGTCGACGCCGTCGAGCGCGGTGGCGAAGCGGTTGGAGTAGCTTTCGCGGCGGATTTCGCCGTCGGTGATGATGTCGAGCCCGGCCCGCTCCTGATCGCGGATGGCGAGCAGCGTCGCGTCGTCCTGCGCCTCCTCGAGCCACTCAGGGGCGACACGCCAGAGCTCGCGCGCGCGCACGCGCGGCGGAAAGCGCGAGGCCAGCTTCTTGCGGTCGATGAGCCAGTCCGGCTGTGGATAAGACCCCACCAGGCATGTCAGCAACATGGGCAACGGCATCGTGCTCCTCCCGCCTCCGCCGCAGCCTAGTGCGAGAGCGCCGATGGTGTCGAGGCTATGCCGTCCCGGCGAAAGCCCTAGGGCGACGGCGTCGTCGCGGCCGGCTCGCTCGGGCCGCTCGGCGTCACCGCGGGGGGCGATGCTGACGTTTCGCTTGCATCTTTCGCTGGAGGGGGTGATGCCGAAGCGGCAGGCGCGGGGTCTGGCGCCGCAACATGCGATGCTTCTGCCGTTGCGCTCTTGCTTGCACTCGCCGCAGCCTTCTCGCTCTCCTTGCTGTCGCTCTTGCGATCAGGCGCCGGCTCGACCGCAACCGAATAGTCGGGAATGACGCGCGCTTGATTGCCGGTAATGACGAGCACCTTCCGACCGATCGGCAGCGGCTGCGGCTCGCGCTGCGTGACCGAGAGAAGATCGCCGTTAGGCTTGCGGACGATGTACTCCCAGCCGCTCGTATCGCCGGTCGCATGCTCGACGGTGTTGCCGACAAGACTTCCAACCGCCGTGCCGCCGACGGCCGCAAGCGCCGTGCCGAAGGCGGGAGCGCCAGCTTGCGATCCGAGGATGCCGCCGGCGGCACCGCCGGTCACAGCGCCAACGGTACCGTTCGCGCTGATCGCCACTTGGCGGAAGCCAACGACGACGCCGACCTCTACCTTGTTCGCCTGCTGAACCGCATTGGCGGCGTAGATGTTCGGCGAATAATCCGGCTTGCAACCAACTGACATCGCTACGGAGATGCCGACGAAAATGAGTGTGACGATGCGCAGCAAAGATCGCTCCCGCCCGAGAGATCGCCCGCGTCTTTACGCGATGGCGATTGCAGTGTCACGGGGTATTTTGGTGGTGAAATTGAGGCCGCGGCGTCAAATTGATTACGATGGCGTTCATCCACCGGTTGGTGAAATAGCCATTGCCGTTACAGCTCGACAATCCGACGCATGATGCCGGCGATGTGAAGGCGCGTGCAATCGATGGCGGGAAAGCCGGCGGTCGTTTCATTGAACGCCAACGCCAGCTCCGTTCCCGCGAGCACAATCGTCTCGACGTGATCGCGACGGCAGAGCTGCAGCGCGATCTCGCGCAATTCCGCCCTGATCGCTTCGGTGCTGTGACCGGCACCGACGATCTCCAAATACAACGCATGGATGCGATCGACATCGGCCTCAACCGGCCGCACGACCTCAACGCCCACGCCGTCCAAGAGCGAGCTTTCGATGATGAAGCGGGTCCCGAAAAGCGCGATGCGGCGCACCCGACGCACGCGAATCTCGTGCGCGAGCTCGTCCACGAGGTTGACGAAAGGCAGCCGGCATGCCTGGGTGATCTCGGAGAAGTAGAGGTGCGGCGTCACCGCCGCGACTGCACCGATCGATGCGCCGGCTGCGTACAAGCGATCGGCAAGATCGCCGAGATATCCCGCAAGATCACCGGAACGGCCATCCCGTACCAGCGCGAGCACACGACCGACATCAGCGTGCGCGATCAGGAGCCGCGGTATCCGCCCGACAGCCTTGTGCGCCTCGACGCCGAGACCGCCGATGAGGCCGAGCATGCGTGCCGAATTGTTGGCGCTCATCCCGCCGTGCTCTTGCTGCGCAAGGTCGCTAACAGCGCTGCGGCGAACTCGGACAGCGAATCATCACGTGCACCCATGACGACGATGCGGTCGCCAGGCTCTGCGAGCTCCATGAGCCGCGCGCCGCAGGCACCCCGATCGGCGAACAACTCCGCGCTGCGTCCCCGCTCGACCACGCCGTGGACGATGTCGGCGCTGGTGACGCTGCGATCGACCGTGCCGCCGAAATAAACCGGCTCCGGCATAAGCAGGACATCCTCGTCGCCGAGCTCGCCGGCAAAGCAATCGACGAAGCCATCCTTCATATGCCGCAGCGGCCCATAGCCGTGCGGCTGGAACATGACGAGAAGCCGGCCCGGAAAAGCATGGAGTGTCGTCAGCGTGGCCGCGATCTTATCGGGATTGTGGGCAAAATCGTCAATCACCGTCACGCCATTCGCGGTGCCGGCCACCTCCAAGCGCCGGCTGATGCCACGAAAGCCGGCGAGAGCAGTGACCGCGGTTCTGAGTTCAACGCCGCAGGCGGTTGCCGCGGCGATGGCCGCCAACGCGTTGGCGACGTTGTGGTAACCGGGAACGGGCAAATGCAACGGCAATGACAGACCTTCGCGACGGCCGTGGACCAGAAACTCGATGCCGTCCTGTGCCGGCGCAATTCCGCTCGCCGAGAGATCGGCACTCCCGTCGGAGAGACTGTAGGTGATCAACCGCGCTGACGAGCTCGCCCCGGCCATTGCCGCCGTGTCGGCATTGTCGAGGTTGAGCACGGCAACGCGCGAGCGCGCGACGAAATCACCGAAGAGCGTACGCAGCTCGTCCATCGACTTGTGGTCGAGCGCGATGTTGTTGAGAACGGCGATTTCTGGATGGTAGTGGCAGATGGAACCGTCGCTCTCGTCGACCTCGGCGACGACGAGGTCGCCGCCAATCAGCGCGCTGGCGTAGGGCGCCTCGGGCGTGACGAAATTCTTCATGACGGCGCCGTTGATGACGGTCGGCGCCTTGCCGGCTTCGTGAAGAATCCACGCGATCATACCCGTGGTGGTGGATTTACCGCTGGTGCCGGCGATGCCGACGGCGCGCGGCGCGGCGTTCACCAGCTCGGCCAGTAGCTCGGCGCGCGTCATCAGCCGAGCGCCGAGATCGCGGGCGCGGGCGACATCGGGAATCGAAGCCTCGACCGCGGCTGAGGTGACGACGATGAGCTCGGGCCCGCCGATGCCGCTGCCGTCCTGCGGAAAAAGAGCGATGCCGTGCGCCCGCAGAAAGTCGAATTTTTCTGATGTCCGTCCTTGGTCGAGCGCGCGATCGGAGCCGCTCACCGCGCAACCTTGCGCACGGAGAATGAGCGCGAGCGGCAACATTCCGCTGCCGCCGATGCCGCAGAAGAAATATGGCCTGTCTCGATCCATCGCCGGAAGCTACAATTTGTGACTATGAACTGACAAGCGAACGGATTGGCTGCGACGGCCGTGCGCAATGGAAGACTAAGAATCGCCGTAGTGGCGCCGGGTTCGCGCATCGAGCCGGCCACCGCCGAGCGTGTCCTCAGCCTTGCGGCTCGGCTCTACGCCGAGCGCGCGCCCGAGATCGTCTTCCATCCGCAATGCTTTCGCTCTTCGGGCCATTTCGCAGGCGACGATGCCGTTCGCGCGGAGGCCTTTCTCGAGGCGGCGAACGATGCTGACGTCGATGTCTTGTGGTTCGCGCGCGGCGGCTACGGCTCCGGCCGATTGGCGGCACGCATCCTGCCGGACCTCCGCGAGACCGCTCGCGACAAGCTTTATATGGGCTATAGCGACGCCGGCGCGATCCTGGCGGCGCTCTACCGCGCCGGCTTCATGCATTTGGCGCATGGACCGATGCCCTCGGATATCGCGCGACCCAATGGAGACTTGGCGGTCGGACGGGCCTTGGCTTTTCTCGTCGACCGAGTGCCCGAGAGCGTCGAACCGACAGCCTCCGCTTCGCTCGCCACCGCCGCCTTCAACATCACCGTCCTCAGTCACCTCATGGGCACACCCTTCGAGCCCGACCTCGGCGACCACGTGCTCATGCTCGAGGACGTGGGCGAGCACATGTACCGGATCGATCGCTGCCTCCTGCATCTCACCAGCACCGCCGGCATCCGCCGGGTTGCCGGGATCAAGCTCGGCCGCTGCAGCGCCATTCCGCGAAACGAGCCCGATTTCGGCGCAAGCGAGGAGCAAGTCGCCATGCATTGGTGCGAGCGCACCGGCATCCCCTATCTCGGTCGTGCCGACATCGGACACGACGTCGACAACAAGGTCGTCCCTTTCGGACGGATCTGGTGGGCTTGACGAACCCGTCGGTTCGTGCGCACGCGGCGAGCGCGTCGATGTTCATGCGTGGCGTCCGACCGTAGCGGCGTCAGGCCGTCGCCGCGCCGAAGCGCTTTGCCGACCGAAGGCGCGCTTTCACGGCCTCGGACTCGCGATCGCGCGGCGGCGCGCTGGTGACGAGCGATTTGAGCAACGCGGTTGCGGCGTCGGTCACCGCGTCGACCGCTTGTTCGAAGGCCGCTTCGTTGGCCCTGGACGGTCGGGTAAAGCCCGAGACCTTGCGAACGAATTGCAGCGCCGACGCGCGAATCTCCGCTGGCGTCGCCGGCGGCGCAAAATTGTGGAGAGTTTTGATATTTCGGCACATGATGATCCCCGTTAGCTTTCATTTGCCCCGAATTGCAGCTGCAATCTTGCCCGATGCTGGCGCTGAAGCGAAGAGAGGGAGCGGAGGATGGCCATCGAGCTTTACGTTTTTCCGCCGAGCCCGCGTGCGTTCAAGGTCATGGTCGTGGCGAACCACCTTGGCATTGACGCGACGCTTCGGTTTCTCGACCTGCGCAAAGGCAAGCAGAAGGAAGCGGGCTATGCGAGGCTCAACCCCAACCGACGCATGCCGACACTGCGCGACGGGGATGATGTGGTCTGGGAATCGGAGGCGATCCTTCAGTACCTCGCCCTCAAGAACCCGGCCGGCGGGCTCTTTCCGGGGGACGCGCGCGCTCGGCTCGCCGTCACCCAATGGCAATTCTGGAACCTTTCGCATTGGGACCCGGCCTGCGCCGTCTTCGCCTTCGAATATGTCGCGAAGCGCTTCCTGCGCGGCGGAGCGGCTGAGCCGGATATGGCCGCCATCGCCAAGGGGACCGAGGTTTTTCATCGCGTGGCGTCGGTGCTGGAGGGGCAGCTCGAGGGCAAGAGATTCCTCCTCGGCGATACGCTGACCCTTGCCGATTTCTCCCTGGGTGCGGCCATGGTCCTCGCCGAATCCGCGCATTTGCCCCTCGCGCCTTATGGCGCCATCGCGCGCTGGCACGCCAAGCTCGTGGCGCTGCCGGCGTGGCAGCAAACACTCGCCCAGGGGCAGGAGATGATGGCAAAGGCGGCGTGAGCGGACGCCGAGGGCGCCCGCTTCCCGCGCGGCGCCTCAGGGGGCGACGTATACCATCCAGCCGACGCCGAACTTGTCGGCGACCATGCCGAAGCGCGGCGAGAAGAAGGTCTTGGCGAGCGGCATCTGCACCTGCCCGCCATCGGCAAGCGCGTTGAAAAGGCGCTCGGCCTCGCCTTCGCTCTTCGGCGTGAGCGAGAGCGAAAAGCCTTGGAAGCTCGGCTTTCCCTGGCAGCGCCCGTCGGACGCCATCAACATCGCGTCGCCGATGCGGAAGCTCGCATGCATCACCTTGTTCTCTGTCCCCGGCGCGGCGGCGGGCGGCTTCTCCGGCGCGTCCTTGAAGCGCATGAGCATGCTGATCTCGGCGCCGAGCGCGCGACGGTAGAAATCGAGCGCCTCCTCGCAGCGGCCGTCGAAGAACAGATAGGGTTGGACTTGCATGAGCCTCTCCTTTTGCCGGTGTTGGCGAACGTCGTCGCGCTCGCAGAATTCCGTAACGTGAAGGTTGCGTGACAAAGTTCTAGTGTGTACACTGTCCACATAAGAATAACCTCCATAGTGGACGGTGTCCACATGGTACATCGGACGGCGAGAAGAAAAAACGGCAAGCCGCGGCGCGCCTATCGTCACGGCGATCTGCGCCGCGCCCTCATCGCCGCGGGCCTTGCGCTCGCCCAGGCGGGCGGTCCTGAAGCTGTGGTGCTGCGTGAGGCGACGCGGCGCGCGGGGGTGGTGCCCAACGCCGCTTACCGGCACTTTGCCAATCGGCAGGCGCTCCTCGACGCGGTGCGCGCGGCGGCGCTCTCTTCACTCGCGGCCGCGATGGAGGCGGAGTTCGCCCGGCTCGACTGCGAACTTGCCCCCGTGGCTTTGGCGCACGCACGCCTGCGCGCCATTGGCGCCGCCTATCTCCGCTTCGCCGTGGAGGCGACCGGGCTCTTCCGGACCGCCTTCGCGACGCCAGGCGAGCCCCCCGGCGGCGAGCGCGGCGAAGGTGCGTCAGGTCCGTTTCGGCTCTTGAGCGCGGCGCTCGACGGCCTCGTTTCCTCGGGCGCGCTTCCGGCCGCGCGACGCCGCGATGCCGAGTACCTCGCCTGGTCGGCGGTGCATGGGCTTGCCATGCTGGTCATCGAGGGGCCGCTCCATACCTTGTCCACCACGCGGCAGGAGCAGATCGGCGAGCGCATTCTCGCCATGGTGGAGAACGGTCTCTGATCGTTTAGGACGCCAAAGCGCGGACGAGAAACACCAAGCCGAGAACGGCGAAGAGCCCGGCGGCAGCGCGATGAATGGCACGCATCGGCAGACGATCGGCGAACGCTTTGCCGAGAAACACCACCGGCGCATTCGCCAACAACATTCCGGCGGTCGTCCCGGCGACGACAGCGCCAAGACTGGCGTAGCCGGCAGCCAGCGCCACCGTGGCGATCTGCGTCTTGTCGCCGATCTCGGCAATGAAGAAGGCAACGAGCGTCGCCAAGAAGGCGCCGCGCCGACTGACCGACGCGCCATCCTCAAACGTGTCGGGCCGCAAGGTCCAAAGTGCCATTCCCAGCATGCCGGCGCCGACCACACCATCGAGCAGCGCCGGCGAGAGAAATGCGCCGAACCAAATGCCGACCAAGCCCGCGGCCGCATGATTGGCAAGAGTGGCGATGAGGACGCCGGCCAGAATCGGCCAGGGCTTGCGATAGTGTGTCGCGAGCACCAGCGACAAGAGCTGCGTCCGATCGCCCATCTCGGCGACGGCGACGGTGGCGAGGGAAACGAACAATGCTTCCATCAATGTTTTGTTCCCCGATCACGCCCGCCCGCCTCAGAGGCGGTGTTCCGGTGTCGACCTCGTTACCGTGGGATTCATTCCGCCGTTCGAAGATGGACGGCTCTGAGAACCCACACGGTTTGGCGCGTCCGATTTTGATCGATCGCAAGAGAAGAGGTTCTCGAAACGGCACAACGCTCTGTGTGCGCAGCTCGAGCACATGGGGGCCGTGCTGCCGGCACCATGACCACGCACAAAGGCCGGCGCGGCCACTGCCGCCAACAGAAGAATGACGAGGACGCGCGTCATGGGGACCTTTGAGCCGTCAAAATTCCGCGTGGACGCGAAATCCAAAAATGTCGACCGGCCCGCGCGATGCGTCATAGGCGGGATTGTCGACATGCTGATAATCCACGGTGAAATTGATCCCGGGGATGATTGCGACGTTGTAGTACACCTCCAGGACATTCTCCAATCCCGCCCGCGGGAGCTGGCCGTCGCCGATGAGGACGCCGAGCCCGCCGGCGGCGAAGTAGTTACGGGCGTCTTTGGAAATGTCATTGACCACGCCGGCAAGCCCGAAGGTGTCATTCGGTCGGTGCCATCGTCCGCCTTTCACGGACACCCCGGCGGCGATCGATCGATTGATCTCGGTGAAATCGAAGACCTCCTTGTGCCCGTCATCGACGCTTGCGCGCAGGAAGGCGCCGATGTCGGCCATGAGCTGCTGCTCGAGATTGAGCGCCACGCCCGGGCGCGTGCTGTAACGCCGCACTTGGGCGACATCTGGCGTGGTTCCGGTCTGCTGCGCCAATCGGACCGCATCGTTGTAGTTGGCCATGCGGCCTCGGTTAGCGAAGAAGAGAATCCTAAACTTGCCGGGCTGCTCAAGAATGCTGTGCCGTTCCTCGGCCTCGGTCACCACCTCGAATTGCCCGAAGCCGCGCTCGAGCGCTTTGCTGTTCGGGATGCGCGATAAATCGAAAAGACCTGCGCGCAAGGTCCACCAGGACTGCGTCCACTCCACGGCGCCGCCATAGGTGTAGCCCCAGGCATCCGCCGCATAATCGTAAGCGCCGGACTCAATGATCGACCAATTGAGGAAGTCTCCTCGCGGATCGTGTGCATAGGCGTTGGTGTCGAAGAGGTCGGGCGTGGCGAACTTGCCGATGGTGAAGGTCAAGTTGTCCGCTTGCCGGACTCCGGCGAGCTGATTGGCGCCGGGCTCGATCGTCTCCACTTCGCCGCCTAGTCCGAGCGTGTAGCGAAAGAAGGCGCGCGGCAGGCGCGGATAGGGGTTCGCCGCGCCAACCTTGTAGGCCTCGCCGCTCGGAAAGCCGGCGACGCCGGTGGTATTGCTGAGCCCGAAACCCTGATCGACCTCGGGATTCGCGTAGAATTCGAGGCTGTCCCACACGCGGACGCCGAGAAATAGCGTCGCGTCGATCGTCTCATTGCCGCGGTTGCCGGGATCAAGGCTGTTCTGGCCACGAAAGGGCGATCGAAAGCGCGGGTGAAATTGTGTCACATTCGTGAACTGGCCGTGCACGCTCCACCACTCGGGGACGACCTCATCCGCTGCCTTCTCGCCTTCGTTGGTTGGCGAAGCTGGGGACTGCGATGAGGCGCTTGGCGTGTAGGCAAGTTGAATAGGGAATGACCGCGGCGCGGAGGTCCGCAGGTCATTGGGGCCAAACTGGTCTGCGCCTTCCGCGACAGCCGGTGATACCGTCAGAACCGCCGAGAACGTCGTCACGAGGCGGAGGCCCCTCCGATCCCGGCTGGTCCGAATGAGCGCGTTGTTCCTCATCGAAGGCCTCGTTCGTGCGATGTGGCGAGCGACGCGGTCCAGATGATGCTCGCCACTAGCCACCGTCCTATTTTTCTGTTGCGTTTGTGAGACGCGGATTCCCGTTAACCGCCGGACGCGGCAAGCTCTATAATACGCACGAGCACAAGCCCGCCAGCCAAGGCCAGATAGCCGCGGAGGGCGATCATCCAGGTGCGCGCAAGAGGTGTTACCCGCGCCGACGGGAGTTGATCGAGGGGCGGCATGCGCCAGGTCGCCCGCCCTGCGCGATCGACGCCCTCCGCCGCGCGCTGGCGGCCGCACGACAAGGACGCGACCACGACGGCCAGAGCCGGCAGAGCGCCGACGCCGAGAATGATGAGAATGGTGCGCTCGCCCATGTCGGGATAGAGCACCGAAGCGGTCAGGATGATCGACAGCAGGACAAGGGCGGCGATCACCGCCCCGGTGAATAGATTGAGCCAACGGCCGTTGACCCACGGGCCCAGGACGGCCTTGTCATTGCACAGCAACAGCAGGAAGACAGTGGCGCTCGGCAGCAAAACACCGGCCAATGTCTGCACCGCATTGGTGAGCAGACCCAGCGGCGTCCCCGGCGTCAGCACCAGCGTCGCCGCCAGAGTGACGAGACCGCCGTAGACCGCGTAGAACGCCTTTGCGTCTTTCGGCTTGCGATGGAGCGAATGGCGCAGCGACAGCACATCGCCGATGGCATAGGCGGTCGACAGCGACACCGCCATGGCACCAATGACGCTGGCATCGATGAGGGCGACTGCGAAGAAAACGCCGGCGAGGCGTCCGACATACTTGTCCAAGCCGGCCGCGACTGCACCGGCGTCTTGGAAATTGCCGAACTCCCCATGGCCAGCGAAGGTCGCGGCGGTAAACGCCATCATCGCAATCGCGCCAATCACGACCAGCACGATGCCGATCCAGAGATCGGCGCGCTCGTAGCGCATGAAGCGCGGGGTGATGCGCTTGTCGACGATGTAGCTCTGCTGGAAGAAGAGTTGCCAGGGGGCAATCGTCGTGCCGACGATGGCGATGATCAACAGCATGACCTCGCTGAGCGCCCCGCCCTCGGGGAACTGGGGCACGACGAGATCATGGGCGATCTGCGCCACCGGCGGATGCGCCCAGAGGAACACGGGAATGAGCAATAGGCTGCCAAAGACGAGCAGCAACGAAAAGCGCTCGAAGCGGCGGAAATCGCCGGTCCCCGCCGCGGTGATGATGATTGCCGCCGCGGCGATGACGCCCAGCTCCTTCGGCAAGCCCAGATAACCCAGCGCCAAGCTGATGCCAATGAACTCCGTGACGATGGTGAGGGCGTTGAGCAGGAAGAGGTCGATGACGCTGAAGGCCCCCCAGAACTTGCCGAAGCGCTCGAGGATGAGCCGCGCGTGACCGACGCCCGTAATGGTCCCAAGGCGCAACACCATCTCTTGGTTGACATAGAGAACCGGCACCAGCAGCAGCAGGGTCCAGAGCAGCGTCGTGCCGTAGTTCTGCCCCGCTTGGGTATAGGTGCCGAAGGCGCCGGCATCATTGTCGCCGACCATCACGATGAGGCCCGGGCCGAGAATGGCGAGCAGCGTGCGAAGACGCGGCCACCAGCCAAGGCGCGGCGCCACATCGCCATGGCGGATGGTGCCCAACGCGCCGCGGATATCACCGAGATGGGCTTCGTCGAGGACGGCCGAGCGTGCGGTCGCTGTGCAGAGTTCGGTCGTGGACATCGGTTGTCTCCCGTTCGCAAAAGGTCCTTCCAAGGCGTTCAAAATCATCGATGAGGAACGGGCGGGATATCCGGCTCCCAGATGCATGCGAGCCGGCCCTCGGCGTCACGCTGCCAATGGCAGACGAGCGGACGCCGGCCGTCCGAAAGACGGTCGTCGAGCGCGAAAAGGCGCACGAAATCGATCGTGGCGCCGCTGGCATGGATGGTGCCCAGCTGGGTCGCCGGGCGAAGATCGAGGATGGCGGTGGTCATCTCCGCGCCTCCTTCTCTCGTCAGATCGGTTGCACCGACCCAGGAGAGCGGAGGCAGGGAGGGCGCTTAGGCGGAGCGCATCTCCGGGGCCTCTCGGAACTCCCGGGCAATGAACCCGGCCAAAGTCACGGTCGCCCTGCGACTGTGGTCCTCGGACGGGGTGTTGCTAGTGGATCAAATCTGACACTTCGATTCGCCGTGGGATTCCCCGCGAGGCTCGCCTGTGCGAGTCTGCGGGATGCACAAGCGAAGGAACATTCGATTGAGCGCCACCGATCGTGTCGCCCTTGAAGCGGTGGTGGCGA
>DASZAN010000140.1:0-2846 GCA_035945115.1 Allostellaceae bacterium | reverse complement strand
CACGAACTCAAGGACGCCATCCATCGCTTCCTCGACCAGACCAATGCCAATCCCAAGCCCTTTACCTGGACCAAGGACCCCAACATGATCATCGCCGCCGTCAAACGAGGGCACCAAGTGTTAGATTCAATCCACTAGCTGCGCTGAATTGAGGCTAGTCTACCACTATGACATCAGCCGGGTGTGCGAAGCCTCACAACCGCCAGGGCCACCGGGCGAAACTTGCTCACCCGGAGGCTGAGGGCTATGAGACGGCGTCATGAGCCGGTCAGTCACGAATGCGCCTGGTATTGTCTCCCTGCGGGCCTTGGTCCGCCTCTCCCCTTGGCTGCTTCCGATCGCGGTATTGATGTTAGTACCGCTGGCGCCGGCGCGGGCGGATTTCTTCGACGACGCGCGGAGAACCTTTCAGCACGACATTCCGCGCTTCTTCCAGCACGACATTCCGTGCGCGTTTGGCGGGAGGCCAACCGACCACACCAACACTTCTTGCAAATCCTCGGGTCACGTGGCGAAACGTGGTCCTCAACATTCGCCACAAGCTGCGGCGATGCACAAGGTGGCGCCTCGGGATCACCAGAGCCCGCGAGTCGTGCGGAGCTTCCGCGACGCTAGTGGCCAGCCGTGCCGCGTTGTGAACGAGTCAGTTCTTATCGACGGTGAGAAGACGCGAGCCACCGGCACTCTGTGCAAGAAATCGGACGGGCATTGGGCGATCGTTGCCGCTGACGGCGACATAGCCACCCAGCTGACCCGACTCGAGGCCCTTGACGCCGATGTGCTGAGCGCGCAACCGACGCCTTAAGGCAGCGGCGGGAAATCACAGCGCGGCTGCAACGAGGCTGCAAAGCACCGGCGCCAGCGCGCCACAGCGTTGAGCATGGCGCGGCTGCATGGAAATTAGGGTGTAAGTCGTTAATTACCGGCCTCGCCGGCCGTATCTCGCCTTGGCGCTAGTGCAAATCATGTAGCGGAGTGTCTACCGAGAGTGTCGCCGGATGTCCGCGATCGACTCGCTGCCGACTCAGCTTTACCTCGTGGACATTCACGACGTCGATCCGAACGCGCGCGACGCCGTCCTCTTTCATCCCGAGTTGGCGTGCTGCGTGAGCTGAAAGATCGATAATCCGGTCTCCGACGAAAGGTCCGCGATCGTTGATGCGCACCACAACCGAGCGACCACTCGCGATATTGGTCACGCGCACATACGAATCGAATGGCAAAGTTTGATGCGCAGCGGTTAGCCCGTTCATGTCGAATCGCTCACCATTGGCGGTTCGCTTATGGTGGAAATCCGATCCATACCATGACGCTACCCCGGTCTCGGTGTAGCCCGGTCCATAAGCACGTGGCGCGAACGTGTGACACGCCGCCAGAAAAGCGCCACTTACGAGGATCGCAATCACCCGCCGGTTCGACATGCCCAAATGCAAAACACGCGAGAACGCGCGTAATTCCGGTAACTAGCCCAACGGGCAAATTACCTTTTCATTTCCCCCTGAATAGGCGCTTTGCCTGAGGCGCCCGAGCGCGCGCCCAGTCGATGGAAGAGCCCTTCGCCTGCAGGTTCATGCGGATAGTAGTTCGCGACTAATCGTCGTTCTGAGATGAAATCCTGTTTCTAGCGTTCGCCACCGAATGCGTCGGCCATAGTTCGGACGAGCCAGCACGGCGCTATCGAGGGAATGGATAATGGCACTCTTCGATGTCTTGCTGATCGCAGCGGCGTCTTGGCTCGTTCTCATCGTCGTCACCGGCGTAGTCAATGACGTTCGGCGTCGGATCGAAGATCAGAGGCGGCTGGGATCGCAGAACTGGGAGCGCCGGTAAGGTCCAAGGATAACGGATCAAAATTGCAACAGGCGTTTCAGCGGTCGGGGGGTCGCGACGTTCACAACCGAGGCCCCTCCCGCCGCGCGCCGAGGCTCGTCTCTTCATGGCTGGCGCGCAGGTAAGGAGGGCGAGGCATATCGGGACAAGTGACAACCCGGTGCGCCTCGCCCTCTGTTTCGTTCGAGCGGTGCCCCGTTAGGTGAAGTAGCGGATCACGTCCTCGGCGCTCATGTCGAGGCGACACACGATGCAGATTTCTTCAATGCCGCGCCTCAGTCGGCGGCTCGCCGTTCGCCGATCGCCACGATGATGCGCAGCCACATGTCGGCGCCCTTGCTGTCACCCTTGCTGCGCATCCGCTCCACCATCTTGTGCGCCCTGGCCGTGGCTTCATCGCCACGAAGCTGGATGAAGAGATGCGCTATTCGGCGAATGTCGAGATCGGAAGCGGGCGTGCCTAATCTGTCCGCCCCTAGTCCCAGATCGGCCACGAAGCGATCGCAAAATGCGCGAGACCCAACAGGAATAGGGCCATGAGCGCCGATGCGTTTGAGCGCATACCGGCCGGACCTCTCAGCGTTTCCGATCACGCCAACAATGAGAACGCCCACTACCGCGATCGCGGTCGCGATGATGATGAAGTCCGCCTCGGTTATGGGGCGCTCCTTGCCTCGATAAGCGAGTTCCGCGATTGCGGGGTACTGGCCGGCCAATAGGAATAGTAGAGCGTCGACGCGGCCGCGGTGCGTCCGGTGCCATGCGGTCGCAAAAACCGATAGATGCTCTTCCTTGCGATGAGATGGTCGAGGGCTGTTTTCAGGTCGGCCGTCTCCACCTTTGCGTACTTCGTGGTCAGCGCATTCCAACTCATCCCGGCCCAGCCCGCTTCGCGGAGGACCTCGTCGAGCTCGGCTTCGAGATCCATATATGACATTCTCTGCCCTTAACGCCTAACGAGGAGAGCGGCGATCCCAGCCCACGGGAGGAGCGCGCCGCCGATCCATACAAGAGGC
>DASZAN010000139.1:0-3755 GCA_035945115.1 Allostellaceae bacterium | reverse complement strand
GTTGGTGGCGCGCTCCTCGGGGCGCCGCTCGCCGGTGCCGCCATCGGCGCCGCCGCCGGCGCCGGCGTCGGCGCCGCGACCACGCCCTCGCAAGTCGATCTGGGACCACCGGTGTGGAGGTAGAAGAGCGTAACCAAGTTCCCTAAAGCTCCGAAAAGCCCCAGGTCACGACCTGGGGCTTTTTTCATCCAGTCTGGTATTGCGCCGAGCAAAAGTTAAAAGAGGTCAGCGTTAGCCCGCGCCGACGGGGTGATCGAATAGCTCAGATACCGATCATCCCCTGAATCGCCTCGGCCGGCATATCGCGCAGTCTGCGCTGGATCTGTCGGAAGCATTCGACGACATCGGTCGCGCGCTGCTTGTCAGCATTCGTCCAGTTCTTCGCGATGGCGGGATCCGGCACGGGGCCAAACCGCAGGTCACAAGCATCCCAGATCGCCGTCAGGCGCTCGTCCGTGTCCGGCATGGTATTTGGTCTGGCGACGGCGATGGCTGGGTAGAGAAGGGCGATGGCTGCCAAAATTCGCATATGACGGGGCATGTGCTGGCACTCCGGTGATCAGCACAGAACAAACACTTTGAACATGGTTAATTCACACGAGGGCGATGCGATATCGCCCTCCGTCGAATGTTGGCGAATGCTGCGCCTTAAGCGACGTGATCGACCGCTTGGAATCGGTACTGAAGGCCGCTGCCGTCGGTGCCGGCCTCGACGATGACGAGCGGCGCCGGGTTCCCTTCGGCCTGTGCTTCGACAAGCGCGGCGAGACGGCGCGCGCCCTCATCGTCCATGCCGCCGGCGCGCAGCTTGTCGGCGATCCGCTGCGCCAGGGTGTCCGCCGGCTCGGTATTGGCGGCGACCTTGATGATCTGCATGGCCACCCTCCCTCCAGCGAATGATGCTACGCCGGAAAGCGTCGCCGTGGAACTCGCCTTCACGTCCCGATGTCGTCGATATCGCGAGGACCAGAGAGGGTCCGTGAATCCGCGAAAATTTCGTCCGCGGATTTGAACCTCCACGCGCGTTGCGGGGTTTATTACCCAACCATACGGCATGTGTGGCCAGGGCCGCCCGCACCGACCAAGAACCCCTCGGAGGTTAATTCGGACGGCCCGTCCACGCACATTTTCGGACGCGGCAGATGGCGCGCATCCACAGCTTCGGGCTTTCGAGCCGAAGAACGGCTTACCGACGATGGCGGCCGATCCTCCACGGCTTGGACGCAGCGATTGCGACGCTGCTTTCCTGGGTCCTGCTGATCATCGTCGGTTTCGCCGCGCTATGTTGGTGGCTATTGCGTGGCGCGCTTCGACTGACGATCGGTCGCCTAAGATCTCAACGGTTGTTGGCATGGCCACTTTCGTTGCTGGCAGCGGTGCGCGGGCGCTTTTTTCGCTACCGCCGGCAACGCTGGTGCCGCGCGCAAGAACGTCGCCGCCTCGGGGCGCGCTCGTTCGACTGACGGGATCGAACCATTAGTGCCCTGGCGCAAAGTCTTCGGGGTCGTGGACTTGGCGAATCTCGATGAGATCGTTGACGCCGGCCGGACAACGCTTGGCCCAGTCGATCGCCTCCTCGCGCGAGTTGATGCGCAGCATCCAATAGCCGCCGATCACATCGCCGCCCGAGGGCACGTCGCTCACCTTGGCCTTGCCGCCGGCGAAAGAGACTCTGGCACCGGCGGAAGGCGGCGTCAGACCATCGAGCGCCAGCAGCACGCCCGCCTTCTTCAGCGCTTCATTGTACTTGCTCATTCTCTCGATCGCCTGCGGATCGGGCATGAAATCCGGGCGCACGGGCTTGCGATAAACCTCGGGGATCATGATCATCATGAAACGCATGTCTTACTCCGCGTGGCGGTTCGCGATCACCGCATCGGACATGAGCCGTTCCGATCCGCGTGTCAATCGGCGGAAGTCTGTCTCTTAGTCGGTCAGAGCGATCAATGCGTCGGACGCCGACCCTCAACGCGGGCATAGTCGACGGTCATTTCCTCGCCCGCGGCGATATCGCGAACCGCGATGTCGACGCCATAGCGATCGCGCGTGAAATCCGATTCCAGGTTCGGATCGTCGCTGTGATTGAGGAACCGGGCGTCATCGCAGCAGAGGATGTAGCGAGCGAGCCGCGGATCGATGTATCCGTAGTGGAGCAGGCGCTCGCGGAAGTGAGGAGGTTGGCTCTCGATCAACGCAGGATCGAGGTCGAGATCGAATCCCGGCGTAAACCGCCAGACCGGCGTCCCCGCCCGGATAGGCTCCGACGCGAACACGCCGATGCCGTGCAGCGGGCTGTGGTCGAGATAAGTTGGGAGAAGCAGCATCGATCGACTGGTTTCGGCGGGCCAATCTGGACGGTAGCATAGGTGGCGGTCTCACGTGGTGAGCGGCCCGGTGCGCTACGTCACGCGCGCTCAGTGCGCAGCTCACCGACCTGTCGCATCGCCCTGACGCTTTGCGATGCTGGGTACGGGTACTAGATTTTCGCCGGAAGCAAGAACCCGCCGTCCCGCTGCGAGGATGGCGCGTGATGCCAGGAGATGCAAATGGGCCTGCTCGTCGACGGCGTTTGGCGCGATGAATGGTACGACACGGAATCGACCGGCGGCCGTTTTGTGCGATCGACCTCGCGCTTCCGCAGTTGGGTCACGCCCGATGGCCGCGCCGGACCCTCGGGGGAAGCGGGTTTTGCGGCGGAGGCAGGGCGTTATCATCTCTATGTCGCCCTTGGCTGCCCTTGGGCGCACCGCACCCTCGTCTTCCGCAAGCTCAAGCGGCTCGAAAGCGTCGTTTCGCTGTCGATCGTGGAGCCGGTCATGGGCAAGGAGGGCTGGGAATTCGGCAGCAGCGAGGGCGCGATTCCCGACACCATCAACGGCATGAAGCGGCTCGCCGATATCTATCTTCTCGCCGATCCCCGCTATACCGGCCGCGTCACGGTTCCGGTGCTGTGGGACAAGAAACGGCGCACCATCGTCAACAACGAGTCGGCGGAGATCATCCGCATGTTCAACTCTGCCTTCACCGCCGTCGCCGATGCCGCGATCGATTACTATCCGCTCGAGCTTCGTGCCGAGATCGATCGCATCAACGCCTTCGTCTACGAGACTATCAACAACGGCGTCTATCGCGCCGGCTTCGCGACGACGCAGCCGGCCTATGAGGAAGCATTCCATGCGCTCTTCGCGGCCCTCGACGTGATCGAGGAGCGTCTGTCGCGGCAACGCTATCTCGTCGGCGCGCGGCCGACCGAGGCCGATTGGCGCCTCTTCACCACGCTGGTGCGGTTCGATGCAGTTTATTACAGCCACTTCAAATGCAATTTGCGCCGCATCGTCGATTACCCGAACCTCGCCAACTACCTGCGCGATCTCTACCAGCAGCCGGGCGTGGCCGAGACCGTCAATATGACCCACATAAAGCGCACCTATTACGACGGGCTACGCAACATCAACCCGACGGGAATCGTGCCGCTCGGGCCGGCGCTTGACTTTGCCGCGCCACACGACCGTGGCCGCTTCGGAGCCTAGGTGCTCCCCGAAAGACGATGGGCCGAGCGGTCGAACCGCGACAAGGCTAGTGGTGTGTGAGGTTTGGCACACCCGCCCCATCCTGTGGAGTGCGCCCCTGGGGCCGGACAGATAGCGATTTGAGATTGACCAGGGTTGCCGGGCCTTTGAGGAATAAGGCCCATGCCCAAGCACCGTACCCACACGATCGCCTTCAAGCGCCAGGTCTGCCAGGAGTTCGCGTCC
>DASZAN010000138.1:0-1767 GCA_035945115.1 Allostellaceae bacterium | reverse complement strand
TCTCCACGGTCGTCCGACAGCGGCGTGCCGGGATTGTTTGTTACCTGTATTGCGACATTGTCTCCCACGACGACGAGAGACTTCGAAAAGCCACGCGGCAACGGGATCTGATTGGTCATGCAGTAGCTAATGAGCGCGGCGCCTATTTGCTCAGGGTGCAATTCCAGCGTCTCGCCCGTTCCCTTATTCGTGCGGATATCGACTTTCACAACGCGGTGAAACTCACCGTCGCTCGAGATTCGCCTGATCGCCCCGGCCGGCAAGCGAGAACCGGCTTTGGCCAAATGCTCGTCGAGAGCCGCATAAAGTTCGGCGTTTGAAAAGAGGATGCGTCGTGTTTCGGTCGGCATCCTGGTTCTCCCTCATACAGTGAGATCACGCAGCTTTTTGGCGGCTGCGCCAGCGCTCGATCGCAACCCGGATGATGTCCCCGCCGTCGCTGCTCGTCGCTCTGGGTTCGGTGAACAGCGCGGTTTCGCTGCGCGGCATTTCCTTGTGGGGTAGTCTGTCAAATGTAAGCCGGCATGGAATTGGCATGCCTTCGCCGATGGCGATGGCTTCGCCGGTGCGCAGGGAGGGCAGGAACTCGAGGAGGCCGAGGGGTGCTTCGGATACCGCGGCCCGCACCATGTCCTGGTCGTTTTGATTGGTCATTCGAAGAGCGAACATGCTGTTGCACTCCGCCAGCACGCTTTCGGCCATATCCGATGGCCGCTGGCTGACGATGCAGAGCGAAACGCCGTATTTGCGGCCTTCCTTGGCGATCCGTGTCAGGACCCGCTTGGTCGGCTCGAAGCCCATACGCGTATCGCGCGGCGCATAACGGTGCGCCTCTTCGCAAACCACGAGAACCGGGAATTCCCGTTCGGTCCACATCGCGAAGTCGAAGCCGAGCCGGCAAAGAACGGAAACCACGACGTTTAGGACCTCGGACGGCACGCCGGCGAGGTTGACGATCGTCACCGGTTTGTCGGCCACGGGGACGCGGAAGAGCCCGCACAGGATGTCCTTCATGTTGTCCCGGGTGCCGCGGCCGAACATGAAGGCAAACCGCGAATCGTTGTAGAGCGCGTTCAGCCGGTTCAAAAGCCGGGCGTAGTTTGTCAGCGATTCCCGGCGCGAGAGGTTGCCCTGCGCGTGGTCGACGTACTCAATGACATCCGCCATGCGGTAGGGGAGGGGCGTATCGATCGTCAGCACGTGGGGCAGCTTTTTGTCGCCGAGGAACCGCTTGCGCGCCGACATGATCGCCTCGGCGAGGATCATGGCCTGGGCGGCGCGTTCCTCTTGCTCCTCGCCGAGAACGATTTCAGCCAGTTCATCGAAGTTGAACAGCCAGTGGGGCAAGTCGAGGTTGGCCGCCGGATCGAGGACATGGGCGGTCGAGCCGAAGGCCTGCGAGTATTCGTTGTGGGGGTCGAGCAGGAGAATGCGCGCCCGCTTGGATGCGCGCAGCACCGCCTTCAGGATCACCGTGACCGCACAGGATTTGCCGGAGCCCGTCGTCCCCAGCACCGCGAAGTGCTTGCCGAGCAGGTCGTTGATGCGCACATACGCCGGCAGCGAGCGATCCTGAAATACCGAGCCAATTCGGGCCGCGGCAACACCCGGACAGGCTAGAACCTGCTGCAAATCCTGTGGCGTGCTGGCATATACCGGCATACCCAGTTTGGGAAATACCGAGACGCCGCGCTGGAATTTCTCTTCCTCGGGGTTCGATCGCCGCAAGATCTCGCCCACCAGCTCCAACTCCGCAATGCAGAGCTC
>DASZAN010000137.1:0-2773 GCA_035945115.1 Allostellaceae bacterium | reverse complement strand
AGTGCGGAGATTTTGGATCAACGCGGTGTTCGGCACTCATCACTCGGTGCAGCGGTGTAGGACCCACAAGCTGCGCAATGTGCTCGAATTTGACGAGTCGCGGGTGACCCTCACCCGAGGATCTCGAGCGTGAAGTGGTGTTTCAGTGTAAGCGTCCGAGAATCACCATCGCGAGACGACACGGCAGGCCCGAGCCCGTTCGAAGCAATTACGGGGATCAGGCCTGCGCAGGCTTCCAGTTGTGCGGCAGCAATTCGGCCAGCCTGGTGATGGGATGGGCGGCGACGCGCGCCAGCACATCCTGGAACCAGGCGTAGGGATCAACGCCCACGCGCTGACAGGAGGCGACGAAACTCCGCAGCACCGCTGCGGTGTGCCCTCCCTGGTCGCTGCCAAAGAAGATCCAGTTGTGGCGGCCGACAGCCACGCCGCGGATGCTGCGTTCGGTGTGGTTGTTGTCGATCTCCAGATCGCCATCCTCACAGTAGCGGTTGAGCGCGGTCCAGTTGTTCAGCGTGTACCGGACGGCCCGCCCTTCCGGACTCTTCGGCAACACCTCTGCCTGGATCTCCAACAGATACCCATGCAGCTTATCCAGAATGAGCCGCGACTCGCGTTGGCGCAACGCCAGCCGCTCCGCCGCACTCCACCCGTGCGCCTGTGCCTCCACCCGGTAGAGCTGCGCAATCAGCAGTAGCGCCGGCCCCATGCGCGTCTGGTCCGATTCCAATGCCTTGAAGTAATACCTCCGGGCATGACTCCAGCACCCGACCTCGATCAAACCGCGTGCCGGGTCCTTAAAGAAGGCATCATATCCTCCATAGGCATCCGCCTGTAAGCGACCGCGATATCCTTTTAGGAATTCCTCCGGTCCGGCCCGCGCCCGCGTCTGGGTGTAGTCATACAGGATCACCGGATGATCCTTATCTCCGTAGTAAGGCCAGATGCGCCCGGTGCGGGCGAAGGGGAGTTTTCCATCCAACACCTTCACACCGGTATCGTCCGTTCCGATCACCTTCGATTCGAACAGAACCTCTTTGGCCTTTCCGTACAGCGGCTTCAGCAAACCAGCGCACTGTGCCAGCCAGCCGCACATGGTCTTGCGGGAGATGTCGGCGCCGTGCCGCTCGAAGATCTTCTCCTGCCGGTTCAGGGGCAGGTGGTCGGCGGTCTTGGCCACGATCACCTGCGCCAGCAGGCTGGCCCCGGCAGTGCTCTTCTCAATCGGCTGCGGCGGCTTGGTAGCGGTCTTTACGGTGCAGTCGCAAGCGTACTTCTTGCAGACATCCTCGACGACCTTGAGTTGCGCCGGAATGTATTCGTAGCGCTCGCTGGTCTCTTCCCCGATGGGCCGCAGATCCTTCTGACAAGTGGCACAATGCTTTTCCTCTTCCGCCAGGTCATGCACGATCCGCTCGCGCTGGAGATTGTTCGGAAGAGCCTGCCGGCCACCTGTTCTCTTCTTCGGGGCGGCATCGCCGGTTGCGCCGCCGGCGGCATCGTCATCCGAGTCGTCCCCCTTCGCTGGTGATTCGGCTTGCGCCTGCCGTGCCTGCAATAATTCCGCAAACAGCGCCAGTTGATCGGCGGAGAGCTGTTCGCTCTTGCGGCCGCGCTTGGCGTCCAGCAACTCGCGCAACAACGTCTCGATCTTCGTTCTCTCGGCGGATTCGCGATCCAGTTGTGCCATCAGGTCGAGCACCATTTGCTGCAGGACCTTGGGATCTTCCGGAAGGTATTTGGGATCGATTGCCACGAGTAAGTTATAGTCTACGCACTTACTTGTGCTATGACAATATTGAAAATGAGAGTCATTCAGCTTATGATGGCCTCTGGTATCGCTTTCGTTTCTCCGCCTGGTCCAGATCGATCCCGCTCAGCAAAGCTCCCAGTTCCTGCGCCGTGATCTCCCGTTGCTTTTCGCCCACCTCTCCGGCGAACGGTACTGCGTAGGTACCCTCTTCGAGGCGCTTGCTCCAGATTGCGAATCCGTCGCGATCCCAATACAAGATCTTCACGCGATCCCGCCGGCGGCTCGCGAAGACGAACAGGTGCCCGGCGTAGGCGTCCAGTTCAAGATGGTCGCGCACCAGCGCGTGCAGGCTGTCGAAACTCTTGCGCATATCGCACGCCGTCAAGCAGAGATACACGCGCACGCTGGCCGGCAGGTGGATCACGCGCGCAGCGCTTCCAGCACGGTGCGCAACGTCACGGCGTCCACCCCGGCGCCGATGCGCAGGCGCTCGCCGGTGAGGAGCGTCAACTCCAAATTCCACTCCGGCGCGTGTGGCGCTCCAGTGCGATCCACCAGGGCGAAGCGCACCGGCTTGGTCTCCTGCAGCCGCCTGCGCCACCCGTAGAAGGCATGCTCGGCGATGCCATGGTCCTTGCAAAACTGCTTGATCGAGAGTCCGCTGCGCCCTTGTTCGGCGATGCGCTCGCGCCACTGCTCGCGCGGGCTCGCGCCGGGGTTTTCCTCAACCGTGCTGTCGGGCATACGCCAACTATGCCGCGCGCGGCAAAGGTTGGGAAGAGGGGTTCATCGGACGCTTACGAATTGCCGTCAAGAACGTAGCACCTTCCGAGGTCAAGCCATGCCTCGGCCAAAAAGAATCGCTCCGAATCGACGATCTCGTCGTCGACACCTTCGGATTCTCGGCAGGTCATGGCCTGTGCGAAGGAATCCGCGCGATCGCGGACTTGGAGTTCGCGGGCGCCGATTGCCTCACGATACGAGCCCAGCCTTTCGTAGCACCGCGCGAGCTGAGAATAG
>DASZAN010000136.1:0-8907 GCA_035945115.1 Allostellaceae bacterium | reverse complement strand
GCCATCCTGCCGATGACCTCCCCATGCTCGCGACCACGGTGGTGCATCAGCGCGACGAGTCCCGGGAGCACGCCGCTCTCGACATGACGTCGCAGGGCGGTGTGCATGCGCTCGAGCCGCACGGGCGAGAAGCCGGCCTTAACAGGCATAGGCTCGCCCGGCCGTCTCGCGTGATCTCCGACGAGCAAGGAAACGGCCCTGCATGGCGACCATCCTTCATAAGGATCTGCGGGCGATATGCCTCATCCGAACAGGACATGCCAGCCCTCGGCAGCGTCGAGCACGGGGAAATTGCTTCCCTGGCGCAACGGCAGAGGCAGCATGCCGACCACTTTGCTTCAATGCGGCTTCTCTCGCCGCACCTCCTTCGCGGGCTTGTCCTCCCGCAGACCCTGATACGAGACTTGCCGCAGCAGTCCGTCGGCGGTCCACGTCAGGAACTTGACCTGAGCAACGAGCTTTGGCTTCACCCATTGGATACGCGACAGAACAAGCGGCGATCCGAAACGCGTTGATCGTGGTGGCAGTTTGTCGAGCGGCATCTCGGAGACGCGTAGCGGTTTCAGCTTGTCATAGACGCGCTTTAGCTCGGCTTGGGACATCCCGGTGCCGGCACGCCCCGCATAGATCAGCCGTCCGTCATCGTCGTAATAGGCAAGGAGCAGAGCGCCGAGATATGGACGCGATCCCTCGGGCTCGCTGTAGCCAACAATGACCAACTCTTCCTCGTTGATGCATTTCGTTTTTACCCATAGTCCACGATTTCCCGGCTTGTAAGGACAATCCATTCTTTTCGAGATGATCCCTTCGGCCTTCGCGCCACAGGCGGCATCAAGGAAGCGTTTGCCGTCGCCGAGATGATGACCGCTGTACTGGATGGATTGTGGTAGCCCCTTCAGAAGCCTGCGGAGCCTTTCCTTCCGGTCCAACAGCGGCAGTTGCGTGAGGTTCTCGCCATTCAGATACAGAAGATCGAACGCGAAATAGACGAGATGGGTGGTGCTCTTGGCGTCCGTCGCTGCCTGTAGTTCCGCAAACGAGGTGGTGCCGTCGGGATTGACCGCACATAGCTCGCCATCGAGATAAGCTGTTCGCGCCTTCACCTTGCCGATGGAATTGGCGGTGCTCTCGTATTTGTCGGTCCAGTCGAGGCCGGTGCGGGTGAGGAGCTTCACCTTGCCGCGGTCGAGGCGGGCATGGAAGCGAAAGCCATCATACTTCAGTTCGTGCGCCCAGTTCTCCCCGCTGGGCGGCGCTTTCACCAACAAAGAAAGCTGCGGCGGGATGAATGCGGGTAATGAAGTGTCGCCGCTCTCGCGATGCGGATGAGAAATCTTGCGCCCCCCTTGCTAACGCCTATTTCGATCCCAGCTTGCCGGGTTTGACGCTAATGGCCTCAAGCACCGCGCGATAAAGGTTCACGGCGTGCGCGACCGTGTGAGAAAAGTCGGTTTCCTCCCTTTCGGTTTTACCGGCACCAAAGGGTGTCGGAACCGTCGGCAGCATTCCCGCAGTCAGCATTGCAGCGATCAATTCACGGTCGGCCATTTCGGTCTCTCCTATCGCACTCTCAATTCACCCGCTCACCTTCGCCGGGCGTATCCCTTAGCAACTCCAAAACCGCCTCGACGATCTGTTTCCAAATCACCTGTCCCTCGGTGTCGCCAGCCGCCAAGCACTCGTCAGCGCGTTGGGCGGCGACGATTGCGGCGTCGCGACCATGCCGTTTCACCAGCAGAGTGGCGGCGCGCCAAATCTCGATATCCGCGAGTAATGTCATTGCCGTTGCACGACCAGCACTTTGGGAACGGCGCCGATGGTGTCCCAGTCGCCCGGATCAATCTGTTCGATCTGACCGACTTCCGTCTTGCCGTCATGATCGAATTGTGCGCGACCATACCTTATCGGCCGCACCTCGAGATCCTTCTCGCCGAGGTCGACGGCGATCTTGGTTCCGGGTCGTTGCAGATAAAGATGCACGCGGTGGGCCATGCGCTTACCGCGGGCGATGAGGCGCGGTGATCCGTGTTTCTGTCTTCCGCGAACCGCACCGCGGGCACGAGATGGGTGCCAGCCCCACGACAGCGGCTTGCTCGCCGCGCTTGCCGATCAGCGCCTGGAGATCGATATCGAAGATGGCCGCCTTCGGCGCGCGCCTTGCCCTCACGTCCTCCCAGTATCGCGAGGGGGAGCCGCATTCAAAGCACCAACCAAACAGGCCATGGCCGTGACGGTGTAGCTTGCCGAGCGTATCGAGCACGATCATTTCCATGGAGGCTGCCTCGCTCTTTCGCGGGACTCAGGGCGGGCGTGAGGAGCGAGTCAAGCGACGGCACCAATGCGCCTCAGCCAGCATACTTTGACCTAGATCAAAGCGAGCGGCGGTGGCCGGCGCCAGCCTGCAGGATGGTCGAACGGATTGATATTCTCCGCCGGCGGATCGGTTATTACCGCCGGAGGCTCGCCGAAGGCGTCGAAGCGGCAATGGCGCTGGAATACACGCGCCAGATACGGCTCGACCAAGAGGAACTTGCGCGCCTTGAAGCGGAGATTGAGCGGCGGGATTAAGGCCGGCGCAGCCACAAGATGCCAGCCGCCAGTAGCAGAGCGACGCCAGCGATGGCGCTGAAGAGATCCAGATAATGGCCGGGACTGTCCGGCATGCCCCAGCCCATACCCGGCAGCAGTTGCAGCCTCTCTGCAACGTGGGTGAGGACCACGACGACGAGGCAACCGCCACCGGCCAATAGAAGAAGCCGCGTCATCCGACGAGCATAGTCGCCCAGTAGGGTCGACGTTGAGCGCGATCCCGAAAAAATTTCTCGCCACCTTTGGCTGACGACGGCGGAGAGGAGAAGGGATGATCGCCGGCACGGTTGACGCCCACCGAGCCAGCACTAGGCTCCGGTTAAAACGGAGGCGGGCATGCAGCCTAAGCATATCCTCGTCATCGACCACGACGGCGACATTCGCGACATCGTCGCGGCGCTCCTCTCGGATCTCGGGTACCGGGTCAGCGTCGCGAAAGATGCTGCGGCGACGCGCGCCATCCTTGATGCCGATGGCGTCAACGTCATCGTCCTCGACGCGAGCACGTCAGACATGGCGGACGTCAGCCTCGCGATCGAGGCCAAAGACCGCGGCATTCGGCTCGTCATGATCTCCGGCGACCCGAAAGAGATGGAGGCGTTCCACAATCGTGCCGACCAACTATTGTGGAAGCCATTCCGCCGAGCCGACCTCGAGCGCGCGATCCAGCATGCCTTCGCCAGCCACATGTTCGGCCAGCGCGTGGAAGATCCGAACTAGCCGGCACGATTGACGCGCCGCCGCCCGTCCGCCGATTTCACGAAACGTAACGACCGCGTCCGTTTTCGGCGAGATAGCGGCTCAGGAGCGGGCGAAAATCTCTGGCATGAACCAGCCATTTCTAATGGAGGCTGCCATGGCCGCCATCATCGAGCACGGGCTAAGAAATTATCAGCCATCGCGCTATTCCCTACGGGCCCTTTGGGCGACGCTCCGTTGTTGGCGCCGGCGTGTCCGAGAGCGGGCACAGCTCGCCACCATGAGGGAGCGCGAGCTGCATGATCTCGGTTTACCCCACGGCGACATCTATGCTGAATTACAGAAACCGTTCTGGCGCGAGTGAGGAAAGGATGCGCCCTCTCCGACCCATCGTCCCGAGCTCAGAGCGACGAACAGGCGCCCCACGGCCGTCGGTCAATGAGCGGGCGTCGGCAAGTGAAGCAATAGCGCAACACTCACGGGCGATCTGCCAGCGAACGTCTAGAAGGGCTTGACAATTTGGTTATACACGAAAACTGGGGATAACTTTGTGGACCAAATTCTTTTTTCTGCCGTCTTCCACGCACAAGCAGCAGTGCCTAATTTTTCGCCACTCTCGCAGTGCGCGGACATACTTTATCTAACTATCTGAAACTCCGCGGCTCTTCGGCGCGATGCTATGACAAAAATTTGACAAAACGTATCCTCCGGCCTCGGAAGGTGAAATTAGTTTGCTTGTGGATACCCGTAACCGGGGGCGTCGTCGTCCGATGGAAAACCCTAGCCCCTCCAAGCCTTTACAGGCCGCAGCGATCATCATCGATCCAAAAGACCGCAAGTTCGTAACCGGTGTCGTCAGTGCCCATATACGGTCACATCGCCGCGCTCCAATTAAATCGGCATCGGCGACTGAGAGACACGTTTCCCCCAAAAGAGAGGTTGCGCGTGCTCCCGCCTGCGATGGCCGAGGAGGCGCGTCATGCCGCTTTATCGATGCTGTTTCCTGGACGGCAGCCGTAATTCGTTTCACGTGCAGAGCGTGGCTTGTGAAAGCGACGCCGAAGCCATATTGATGGCTCGCCGCATGAGCGCGAACAGCCGTGCCGACGGGTTTGAGCTATGGCGAGACGAACGCCGTGTCCATACAGAGACGCGGGCCGCAGCCACGTAGCTGTGCAAGTACGGGCGGCTAATTCACGGGCGCGCAAGCTGGCGCAGGACTTCGAGACGCTGCGCTGTTCTATTTCATCGGCGAGGTTGATCGCCGCTGCGGTCGCTGCTTCCACTACGTGCGCGGCCGTCGCAATCGGTATGGCCATTGGGTGCGCGGGCACTGTCGCCGCAATCGTCGATGAATCCTAGTGCCGGCATGAGGCTCATTGCCGCAGCGATGGTGCTGATGCTCGCGCTATCCGGCCGCGCGCTGGCCTGGGGCTCGGAGGGTCATCGTGTGATCGCCGAGATCGCCGAGCAATACCTCGAGCTGGAGACCGCGCGGCAGGTGCGCGATCTGCTGGCGATCGAGAACGCCACCACGCTCGCCGCGGTATCGACCTGGGCCGATGAGATTCGCGGCCCGCGGCGTGAGACCGCGCGGTGGCATTACGTCAACATCCCGATTCATCCGCCGGCCGGGACGCCTGCACGGTTCGACTACGAGCGCGACTGCCTGCGCAGCGATTGCGTCGTCGCAGCCGTCGAGCGGTTCACGGCGGTGCTGCGCGATCGGTCAGCGCCAGCGCGCGAGCGGCTGGAGGCGCTCAGGTGGGTTGTGCACTTCGTCGCCGATCTGCACCAGCCGCTCCACGCGTCGAATAACGACGATCGCGGCGGAAACGACGTGCATGTCGAGCTCGGCGGCCGGCATATGACGCTCCACGCGGTATGGGATTGGGGCATCCTGGCGCCGGCGGTCGGCGGCGATGAGCGCGCCTATGCGCTGCGGCTCGTACGCGCGATCTCCGCGGCGGATTTGGAGGCGTGGCGTCGAGGGTCGCCAGCGGAGTGGGCGACCGAAGCCTATGCGATCGCGCGCGAGCACATCTATGGCGATTGGCCGCATGAGTCCGGCGCCCTGCCGGATAGCTACGCCGAGACCGCCCTACCTGCCGTGAACGAGCAGCTCGAGAAAGCTGGCGTGCGGCTCGCAGCGGTGCTTAACGAGGCGCTCAGGTAGAGGCGAGCTCGTTCTCAAACACGACGCGCTCGTGGCCGTCTCTGGTTGACTTGATGCGGTATTGGAAAACGCCCTTCTCGGGAGGCAGCAGTCTCACGACCTCGAACTGCTCGGCAAACACGCCGTGTCTCCTCGAGTGAAGAGTAACGAGTTGCCCGACTTTGAACTTGTGAGCCGCCATTGCCAGGGGCTCCACAGAGAGCCACGTCGGCGTGGTTTCTGACCGCAATCTGACATAGGATGAAGGCTCGCCGCCAGTCGACGTCTTGTCACAGAGAAGTGGCCTAGAGTGCCACGATGATCCTGCATTTCTGCGCACCTTTTTCGTGGAACAAACCGACGCAAAGAAGGGCTCGCCATGGCTGGAAGGACGACCAGAACGGAGCATCGCTCCCAGACTCCAATGACCTACCTCGCCGACCTAACCTGCTTCGACGGATCAATGGCGCGACTGTGGACGCGCCCGGCTGAAGCCTGCTTGCGCTGGCAAGCGGACATGCTAAAGGCGGCTGAACCCATTACGATGGACTGGTACAAGCGCCAGCGTGTTGCAACGGGCGAGGCGTTGTTTGCGATCGAGAAACTCTCGCGCTGCAATGATCTCAGCGAGGCCGCCTCGATACAGCGCGAATGGTTCGATGGAGCCCTGACGAGATTGATCACGAACCTTGAGACGCTGGCCGAGCAAACCAAGTTCTTATCGCGAGAGGCGGTCACTGCGACGCGGGACGCCGTGCAGTCCGTGTCTGAAGCGGCCTCATCGCCGAAGCAACCAGCTGCTCCGAACGACACACGGATCGACGTGGCTGCTTAGCTGGCAACAGCTACGGCACGCTCGGCGACGCCTGGAGAATTGACTGCCTCCTGGAAAGGTTGAACCGGTGCGCACCGTCAAGATCGTCGCGGAGCATGCTCCCTTTGTCTTGGTGAGGCAGGGGAACCGATACGCGGTGGTCGAGCGTCGCAACGCACGGTTTTACGAATTGCGGGGCGGCGTGCGAACGCCAGTCCCAATGAGTGACAGCGGCTTCGCGAGCGCTGTGGGCGACAACTGGTGCAGTGAGAGCACCGCCCGGCACAGATTTGCAGATATCGTTACCCGCTACACCGAGCTCGCAGAACGAATGCGGTAGCGTCTCACTTCTGCGATAGCTGGCTCGGGTCGGTGAGGATGATCTCGGGCTTGTTGCGGAAGAGCTTGATCATGCCTGTGACGCACACGGGCTTGCCGAGCAGCGCTTCGGGCGTGCCGAACTTCGGCCGATCGGTTCCCCAGATCACAGCCGTGAAGACATGGTTCGGATAGGGCTTGTCGAGGTTGAGGAAAGTCGGCTGCCCCTTCGAGCGGGCGGCGTAGTCGGCCGAGGCGACGGTGCCGCAGACAGTGGCGGACTCGCCAACATGGCGCGAAGCTTCATCTGGTGTGCGCGTTGCCGCGCACGCGGAATAGGACCAGAGGAAGAGCAGCGCAAATCCTGCGAGGCCGGTCCCGAGGGTCATCCCCTGCCCTCCCCGTTCAGCAAGACAGCACCTCGCGAGGGAATGCTGGCTCGCTCAACTGCACTTGTCAGACAGCTGCTCAACGGCGGCGTCTGCACTCAACCAATATTCCTCGATGTAGATGCGGCCTGCCCCAGATCCGAAGAAGACGGTCTTCATTCCGTACGAGTTAAAAGCTCCAGCTACCGCCTCGCCTTTCCACGGGTCATGCCCTCCGTACCCCTCGACCAGGACATACCCGCTGTTCGTGTAAATCAGGTAGTAGTCGCATCCGGATACCTTGAGTGCGACGACACCTCTCTCCGCCATTGCCGCGCCGCTACTCGTCGCGACTAAGGTGAGCGCTAGGACACCAGCGATAATGATAGGGATCAGCTTGCGCATGGTCCCCACGGTATCGTTGAATTGAAAGACGCTATCACAATTTTCGGGACGTCGGGAAGGCCGAGGCGAACCACCTATTTCTAGGACGAGCGAGTCGCGTTCGGCGCGATATGTCTGCTCGTCCATGACCATCCTGCCGGGCGGATGTTGCCTCCGGTTCGCACTGGACACTTCTACGACCTGGGGGCTTCATAGGCAACTTTATGGTGTGGATGATTCGGGAGTATGGTCCCGCTATGGTAACGGCATAGAGGCCGCTACGTCGCAACGATCGAGCATCTGTACGAAGTTAAGGACGTAATGTTTACCGACGGTGCTGAGAGGAGCCGATATCTGAGCCGTTACGGCGCCGACTGGTGCTTCAACTCGGTAAGAGCATTTGATCACCACGTGTTTGGCAACCGACCACGTGACTTTAAGGAGCTCCAAGTACGCGCGCTGTTCGCGACTTGCGCTCGCGGGCTCCCACCCCATCTTGAAGATGAATTTCAGTCATGCACTACCGGCGTAATTGTCGAACGACAAGATTTTTTACCTGATGACATTCATAAGTGGTGGCGCTTCAAAATTTGCGTAAGCCCGACCGAAGTCAAGGATCAGGATGGAATCATCCAGCTCCTCGTGGCTGATCCGGAGAACGGCGACGAGGTTCTCATCGGAACGGCATTCGGCGAGTTTGGGCATGTCGGCTACAGCAATCCTGCGGTGAACACAGGTCCAGACCCGAGTGAAGCCTATCAATATTTCAAAATTGGTCCTTACCGCGATAAACTCAGGATCTGGGGGGACGACCCAGCCGCGATTTTTGTTCGCAATATAAAGCGCGGTTGTTGGAACGTCAGTCCCGACCTCAGCGATCGACGATTGAAGGCGCATACGAGCACACGTTGGCGCCAGTAGTTCCGCAGAGAAAGCCGTTCCGATCGTCGCCGATTGTAGCGGCTGAGTCTGAGGCAGTTTCTTGGCACGTCGGAATTGGTCGCCGATGCAAGACCGCGCACGCGGAAAGCGCTTTTTGGCGAGGACTCGCCGTCGACACGCTGCGGCGGGCGCCCGCTGCGGGGTTATAGCGGCGGGCCGCAGGAAAGAACCCGCAAGATCCGCAAGCGCCGCGAAGCCTTTCGGGAGGGCATCGCGACGTCGCATCAAAAATTGTTGAGAGCAACGTGTAGCACGACAAGCTGCTCGACTTCTTTCAATTGTTGGTCGATTATTCCCTCAGCTTCTCGTTGTTCACGCGCAGATCCGGGAGGAAAGAGCCATGGGCATGTTCATGTTGAATGACGACATCTACATTGGAATCCTTTTAGAGAGACTCAACTTGCGCTTCGGGCCAACCCAGATTCGTGAAATGGCCGCTCTTCAGAAAAAGTTTGCGGTGTTTTCACCGAGGCACTCCTTCAGGGATGCGGTCGATCTTCTAGTGGATTGAATCTAACACTTGGTGCCCTCGTTTGACGGCGGCGATGATCATGTTGGGGTCCTTGGTCCAGGTAAAGGGCTTGGGATTGGCATTGGTCTGGTCGAGGAAGCGATGGATGGCGTCCTTGAGTTCGTGC
>DASZAN010000135.1:0-3274 GCA_035945115.1 Allostellaceae bacterium | reverse complement strand
TATCCCTCGGCCTTCTACTGGGATACGGACGAGGCGACGCGCCGCTTCGCCCACCGTTTCTTTGCGCGCGTCCACAGCATGCCGACCATGGTGCAGGCCGGCGTCTACAGCGCCACACGCCACTACCTAAAGGCGGTGAAGACGCTGGGTACGAAGGACCCCGATCGCGTGATGCAGAAGATGCGGGAGGTGCCGATCAACGATTTCATGACGAAGAACGGCATCTTACGCATCGACGGCAGTGTGATCCGCGATATGTACGTCTTCGAGGTAAAGACGCCCGAGGAGTCGGAGGGCGCGTGGGATTACCTGAAGCGGATCGCGACGGTACCGGGCGATCAGGCCTTCCTTCCGCTCGCGGTCAGCAGCTGCCCGCTGGCGAAAGCGCCAAGCACCGACGACGGCTAGCGCGTGGCAAGCGGAACTCCTTCCGTCCCTTTGAAAAGACCTATCAGCCCGGCTTTCTGTCGCGCGCTGGTGGCAAGGAACACTGAAACCGTCGACGATCCGCATCTGCGCGCTCGAGCAATAAGACCGCCCAGGAACCGGCCGGCTGGGCAGCCCTAATGCCCAGCGGTTTTGAGACGGAGCTTGCCTCCGTAGTGCGGGTGGCTGATCAAGTGGCTGGAGAGGGCTCGAACCAAAGAATCGACTTTGGTCTTCTCATGCTTTGGGTGAAGCGCGCTCAGTTCAAGCTCCGTCTCCACGACGATCACGACATCAATGGACCCATCCTGCTGCATCTCTATTTCGGTGTGGGTACCAGTTACGTGAGGGAGGTCTCTCAACGCCATCATCGAATCCTACCGGATGATCGTCAGCTTCAACTGGAAGAGCGAGCGCGCTGGGGTTCACGAAGGAAAACGCGCTCATCGAGTGAGAACAGCATTGATCGCGTAGTCGGACTTGGCGTGCCCCTTTGCGCACACCTTGATTGTCAAACGCACAAAATCACTGCGTGGCAGAATTAAACTTCTTTCAGAGGGGCGGCTGCGGCGACCTGTGGGTAGAAGGGATCATGGGGACGGGCGCAAGCGGCGAGGGCGATCAAGACAATGACGATGACGCCGCGAATAATGAGAGACCGGCTCAGGGCAGCCTATTGCGGTGGTGTCGTCGGTACCGGCCTCCAAGCCGCGGCGCACGAGGAGACATAGGCAGGAGCTCTGCGGCGCTGCTCCGACGGGGGCCGCAGGCGGCGGCACCGCCGATGCGTACGGCGCAGCATAGGCGTCGGGATAAGCGTAAGGGTAGGCGTAGGGATATCCGTAGAACGGATAGCCGAAGAAGGGACGTAGAAGCCACCAAACCCACCGAGCCCACCGAAGAAGAAGCGATCATGGAAATGGCCGCCACCATGAAAGCCGTGCCCGAACCCGCCACCGCCGTGCCCTCCCCCTCCACCACCATGCAAGCCGCCGCCGTGCTGTGCGAGTGCGGGAGAGATCATCAGCATGGCTGCCAGTGCAGTGCCGCCAGCTTCGCCATTGAAAGCCTCCTGTGTTTCGCGCCTGCATCGCAGCGGCCATCTCGACTAAAACTCGGCGCCTATCCCATCTCGTGCCTCAGCCTTTGCCATCAGTGATGCCCGCCTCCACCACCGCCGTGGCCACCTCCGCCACCGTGGCCGCCACCGCCATGCCCACCACCGCCACCATGCCAGTTGCCGGCGGATCGCCAATGACCGCCATCACCATGCCAGCCGTGGTGCCAACCATGGCCCCATCGGTCGTGATCCCAGTCACCGCCGAAACCGATGAACCCTCGCGAATAGCAGCAGCCATACGGGTACCCGAGATATCCGTAGGGAGAACCAAAGTCATAGCCGTACGGCGAGGGATAGCCATAAGCGTAGGGATAACCGGAGGAATAGCCGAGAGAGTACGCGCCGTAGTCAGCGCAGCCTCCCAGCACCATGAGGGTTGCGATGCTCACCGCTCGCAAGAAGGTCTTCATGTCCGACCTCCATCCCCCTAGAAAAGATATAGGCGCACTCAGCCTCGCATCCTCAAACCTTTCAGCGATGTAATTTTGGCGCGAAGGGATCCACGCATGCAGATGGCGAGGGACGCGCCGCATTTTCCGCAGCGCGCAGAAGCCCACACATACTTCCGCAGGTTATCGCGGATTCTCGCCAACGTGTACGAAGGATCGATTTATCCGGGCCCTTCCTCGGCTTGGACATAGCGCATGTTGGCGAGCTCGCGTTGCGCTTGCGCCGGATCGATGATCATGACGACGAAGGTGTCGGGGTCAGCCGCCGCCTTCACCACCACCGCCGCCGCCGAACCAGGCATGCAGCGACTCGACTTTGGCGTAGACCGTGTCGCCAGCCTTGAGCGACACGGATTTGGCGGCGTTCGGAAAGGAGCCGACGGAATAGACCGAAACCTCGTAGGTGCCGGGCGCCACGTCGCGATAGAACACGGCGCCGGGCATCGATACCCCGGCCGTCGCGCCGTTGAGGAATACGTCGGTGAGCGCCAGGCTCTCATAGGGCTCGTAGTCGCGATAGAAGTAGATGCGGCTGCGATCGGCCGGCGCCGGCGGCACCGTGCCAGCGACCTCAGGGAAAAGCGGCCCCGATGGGCCGGCACATGCAGCGAGCGCGAGCAGCAGGGCGCCAACGAGGTGACGTAGATTCCTCATCTTCTCAGTCCCGGCCGCCCTGTCCGTCGTAGCAGCCTGGTATCGATGTCGTCTGCCATTCCGAACAATCACGGAGATTGGGACCATTGTAGCAAGCAGCTAAAGCGTCCAGCGCGAGGACAATGATCAACAGTCTGATCCACATGGCTCCTCCAAGCGCCGCACCATGCGGTGACACCACGCGCACTATAGAGGCACGTTTCCTGCAACGTTCATTACAACGCGGGAAGGTTGCGCGCTTGTCTGGTTGAGGATAATTGACGCTCTGCAGCATAGCCGCAGCAGCAGCACTCACTGCGCGTGGCGCGCTTCGCCGGAAGAGCGCAAGCACTACGTTCGCAACGTGCTCGTGAGCTTTCTAACGTCGTTTAACGCGCTTCTTTCGCGTCACTCAATAGCCGGAGGTGGTGTTGAGCGGATGGGTGTCCTCAGAATAAGGATGATAGCCTTGCCCAAAGCTGCAGGCTGAAAGCGCAGCCAGTGCTGCTAGTGGATCAAATCTGACACTTCGATTCGCCGTGGGATTCCCCGCGAGGCTCGCCTGTGCGAGTCTGCGGGATGCACAAGCGAAGGAACATTCGATTGAGCGCCACCGATCGTGTCGCCCTTGAAGCGGTGGTGGCGA
>DASZAN010000134.1:0-12441 GCA_035945115.1 Allostellaceae bacterium | reverse complement strand
CGATTGTGATTCATAACGGAGAAGGGACGTGAAGCACATGGTCGGGATCGATGAAGCAAACGACGTTCGCGACTGTTGGATTTGAGCGCTACGGCAAGACGACGCGGCGGGCGGCGTTTCTCGCCGAGATGGGACGCGTGGTGCCGTGGCCTGAACTGTGCCGGCTGATCGAACCGGTTTATCCGAAGCCTGGCAACGGTCGGCCGCCGGTCGGCCTCGAGCGCATGCTGCGCATCTACTTCCTGCAGCACTGGTTCAATCTGTCGGACCCGGCGGTGGAGGAAGCGCTCTATGATTCGCTGGCGATGCGGCGATTCGTCGGCATCGATCTGGGGCGCGAGCCGGCGCCCGACGAGACCACGGTGTGCCGCTTCCGCCACCTGCTCGAAGCGCATGATCTTGGCCGCCGCCTGTTCGAGGCGGTGCATCACCATCTCGAGGCCAAAGGGATGAAGGTCTCCACCGGCACCATTGTGGACGCCACCATCATCAATGCGCCGTCCTCGACCAAGAATGCCGACCAGGCCCGCGATCCCGACATGCATCAGACCAAGAAGGGCAATCAGTGGTATTTCGGCATGAAGGCGCATGTCGGGATCGACAGCCGCACCAAGATCATCCACGCCGTGGTCGCCACGGCCGCCAACGTCGCCGACAGCGCGGTGCTGCCCGATCTCCTGCATGGCGAGGAGACCCGCGTGTGGGGCGATCAGGCCTATCGCGGGCAGAGCCAAGTCATCAAGCAGCATGCGCCCAACGCCAAGGACTTCACCAATCGCCGCTGCCGCCATCGCGGCGTCGTCGACGAGGTCGAGCGGGCGAAGAACCGCACCAAGTCCAAGGTCAGGGCCAAGGTCGAGCACGCCATCGGTGTCATCAAGCGGGTTTTCGGCTTCGTGAAGGTCCGCTATCGCGGATTGGACAAGAATGCCCATCGCCTGTTCGTCACCTGCGCGCTCGCCAATCTGTTCATCGCGCGGCGACATCTGTTGCGCTGGCAGGGGGCGTAGTGTGTCCCGAATTCGACCACACGCCCTCACAGCCACGAACGGCGCCCCGCCGCCCCTTCTTCTCTCGGCCTGAGGAGCTTCCGATGATCTCTTCGACATCGCCAGCGACTTGTTCAGACCTTCCTTAGCTGCGGCCGCCGCCCATCGAGGCGGCACGCGCGCCGAAGCCGCCGCGCGACAAGGTCGCGGCCGAGCCGTGGCCATTGAAGGCCGAGCGGCCCACCTCGGTGTTGCCGGCGCCGGTAGCGACGCGCTCGCCCGTCGAGGTGAAGAACCAGCGCCCGCCGGAACCGGCCGTGCCGCCGTTGAAGCTCGAGCCGCGGCAGCGCGGGTCATTGGGATCGCTGCAAGGGCGATAGAGCGGCTGCGCCGGATATGTCGAATAAAACGCGTTCGCGAGGAGGAAGCCCGCCATCGCCGGCACGAAGAACGAGCCCGCCGCGCTTCCGGGCGAGCCCGGCAGCGTGGTGCAGGCGCCGCTGCCGAATTCGGCCTCGCAATCCTCACGTCGCGCGTAATGCGGCGCCGACTTCTGATGCTCGTCGCTCGCCTGCGCGAAAGCGCGCTCGCAAGCCTCGCGCGATTTTCCGTCGGCGGTGCATTGCCCGACGTTCTCGTACGCCGCGGCCGAGACGGTGTCGTCGCTGAAATAGTTGATCCCCGCCCAGGCGGCAACGCCCGCGCCCAGCAAGGTGATCGCCGTCGACCGCTTCATCTCCCGCCCTTCCGCCGCGCGCTGGCATGCTAGGGCGGAATCCCTACCGAAGGTTAAAGAGGGCCGCGTGGTTAGGAGAAGCTGTCCGCGGCCCGCGTGCCAAACGTACATAACCATCAATCGCAGTTTGACAGGTTACAAAACCCTGCCTACGCTTGGCTCAGCGCATTCACGGGAGGGATGGTCATGCGGCTTTTGGCAGTGGCGAGTTTGGCGATTGTCGCGCTGGCTCTGGCGCCGCCGGCATCGGCGCAGCTCGAGGGCAAGGAAATCCATATCGGCATTGGCGGGCCGTTGACCACTGGCTCTGCGACCTTCGGGGTCGAGATGCGCCAAGCGGTGGAGCTGGCGATTGCCGAGAAGAACGCGAAGGGCGGCATTCTCGGCGCGAAGCTGGTGCCGGACGCCGTCGACGACGGCGCCGACGCCGCGAAAGGCGAGGCGGCCGCGCGGCATTTCTGCGACGATCCCGCCGATCTTGCCGTCGTCGGTCACGTCAATAGCGGCGTCAGCATCGCCGCCTCGAAGGTCTATGCGACATGCGGCCTCGTCATGCTGACGCCGATGTCGTCGAGCCCGGGCGTCACCGAGAACGGCCTCGCCAACGTCTTCCGTCTCACCAATCGCGACGACCGCAAGGGGCCGGGCCTCGCCAAATATCTGCGCACGAAGCTGCAGAAGCAACGCGCTGTCGTCATCGACGACCAGACGCCTTATGGCAAAGGCCTCGCCGATGCTTTCGCCGACGGCTTCACGAAGGCCGGCGGCACGGTGGAGAAACGCGCCAGCGTCAAGGTCGGCGACAGCGATTTTTCGGGCCTCATCGGCAGTCTGCCCAGGGATTTCGATGTTCTCTTCTTCGGCGGCATTCGCGAGGGCGCGCTCATCCTGAAGGAAATGCGGGCATCGGGCATGAACCAGCTCTTCGCTTGCGGCGACGGCTGCTGGGACGTCAAGGGATTCATCGTTCCCGCAGAAGGCGCCGCGATGAAAGGCGAGGGCGCGCGCATCCTTTCCGCCGCGCCTTCGCTCGGCAAGGTGCCGGGATCGAGCGATTTCGCCCAGCGCTACACCGCGAAGTACGGCCCCATCAACAACTACGCCGCCAACTCCTACGACTCGGCGCGGATCGTCATGGCAGCGATCGAGGCCGCCGCGGCCGCGAAAAAGGCAATGCCGAGCCGCGAGAATGTCCTGACGGCGATGCGGGGGCTCAAGTTCCAGGGCATCGCCTACGCCCGACCGGTCGAATGGGACGCCAAGGGCGACAACAAGGCGGCGGTGATCTTCGTCAACGTCGTCGACGGCGACCATTTCAAGGAGGTCGACGAGATCGGCGCGCCCGATTGAGGTGCGCCCGCGTGCTAGACTCTAATCCAGCTCAGATGAATCGACTTACCGTGATGCAGCACGTCGAAGAAAATCCCCCTCCCCCCTTGAGGGGGAGGGAGGGGTGGGGGGTCGCGCGCGGAGCGCGCCAAGACTCTTCCTCCGCAACATCGTGGAAGCCCGCTCCCCCCTCCCTACCCTCCCCCTCAAGGGGGGAGGGGGGCAGTCTCGGGTGGCGGTCGCGTCGCCGATGAACGCCATCGCCGCGGAGGCTCCCTCGCGCGCCGGCGTCCTGCCGCTGGTCGGGAGCGAACTCGCCTTCGACTTCACCAACACCAGCTCCGGCCGCGGCGGGCCGCGGCATATGGACCATCTGCGCACCCCTGAGCATCTGTTGAGTTGGGCGCGCCACGCCAAGCTGCTGACACCGCGCGACGGTCGCTATATCGAGAAGCGCCTTGCCGCCGACGCGGCACTCGGCGCGGCGCTGCTCGAGCGCGCCTTGGCGCTGCGCGAGGCGATCTACGCGATCGGCATCGCCTGCGCCCGCGGCCGGCGGCCGCGCCCAGAGCATGTCGACGCGCTGGCGCATGTTCACGCCGGCTGCATCGACAAGGCCCGCCTTTCACCCTGCGAAGCGAATTTCGCCTGGGTCTGGCGCCCCGAGGACGGCATCATCGAAGCGATCCTCGGACCCATCGCGCTTTCGGCGCTGACGACGTTGTCGCAAGCCGACTTGACGCGCATCAAGCAATGCGGCGGCGAGCATTGCGGCTGGCTCTTCTTCGACACCACCAAGAACAAGCGCCGCCGCTGGTGCGAGATGGAGGTGTGCGGCAACCGGGCCAAGCAAAAGGCGCACCGCGCCCGGGCATTGCGCGCGCGAGGGCGCGGCCGCTAGAAAAGCGCCGGCGCCTCATCCCCCTCGACCTCATCGCGGGAGTCCCACCGACGTGCTCGACAAGATCATCGCGCCTTTGGCCGCGCTGATCGTCGCCACCATCTCCGCCATGGGTTATGGCGGGATCGTCCTGTTGATGGCGATCGAGTCGGCCTGCATTCCGCTGCCCTCGGAAATCATCATGCCGTTCTCCGGATATCTCGTTTTCACCGGACGCTTCGATTTGGCTTTGGTGGCGACGGCGGGCGCGATCGGCTGCAATCTCGGCTCGGCCGTCGCCTACGCGGTGGGCTATTACGGTGGGCGGGCGGCGGTGGAGAAATGGGGCGGCTATGTACTGATGAGCCGGCGCGATTTGGCGCTGGTCGATCGCTTCTTCGCGCGCTTCGGCAGCATCACCGTCTTCGTGAGCCGCCTGCTTCCGGTGATCCGCACCTTCATCGCCTTGCCAGCCGGCGTCGCGCGCATGCCGCAGGTGAAATTCCACATCTATACGTTCCTGGGCTCGTGGCCCTGGTGCTACGCGCTCGCCTATGTCGGCATGAAGCTCGGCGAGCAGTGGAACAGCGACCCGCGCCTGCGCGAAATTCTCCACCGCTTCGACGCGGTGATCATCGCCCTGCTGCTGCTCGGCGCCGTCTGGTATGTGCGCCGCCATTGGCGCGCGCGGCAGGAATAGGGTGCGGCAGCGTCATGGCTGAGGCGCGACGCCTTCCCCTGCTCTTGCTCCTCGCCAGCGCCGCCGTCGTCGGCGGCGCGCTCCTCTTCCAGTATGTCGGCGGGATTGAGCCCTGCGAGCTCTGCCTTTACCAGCGCTGGCCCTACTACGGCGTGATCGTCCTGGCCTTGCTCGCGCTCGTCGCCGGCGACCGCCGCGTCAGCTCGGGGATTCTCGCACTTGCCGCGCTCGCCTTTCTCGCCGGCGCGGCGGTTGCCTTCTATCATGTCGGCGTGGAACAGCATTGGTTCGCCGGTCCCAGCGCCTGCACCGGCGCGCCCATCACCGGCGGCAGCGTCGCCGATCTGAAGGCACAGCTGCTGGCGCGGCCGCCGGTGCGCTGCGATGAGGTGGCATGGTCGCTCTTCGGCGTCTCGCTCGCCGGCTGGAACCTGCTCGCCTCGATCGTTCTCGCCGTCGGCGCCGTGGCCGGCATGCGCTCGCTCACCGAGAGGAGAGGCATGGCATGAGCGGACTGCGACGGCTCCCCGGCGATCCCTCGCGCGCCGAGACGATCGCGCGCATGATCCGCGTCGATCACGCCGGCGAATATGGCGCGGCCCGCATCTGCGAAGGCCAGCTCGCGGTGCTCGGCCGTTCGCCGGCAGCGCCGGTCATCCGCCGCATGGCCGAGCAGGAGAAGCGCCATCTCGCCGAATTCGACCGCCTCGTGGTCGCTCATCGCGTGCGGCCGACCTTGCTCTCGCCGCTCTGGCACGTGGCGGGCTTCGCGCTCGGCGCCGCCACCGCGCTCATGGGCGAGCGCGCGGCGATGGCCTGCACGGCGGCCGTCGAGGAAGTGATCGACGAGCACTACCGCGGCCAAAGCGAGACCTTGGGCGAGGAGGAGCCCGCGCTCAAATCCGCCATCGACGAGTTCCGCCGCCACGAGATCGAGCACCGCGACGAGGCACTCGCGCACGGCGCCGCCGATGCGCCCGCCCATGCCGTCCTCAGCGCCGCCATCAAGGCCGGCTCGCGCCTCGCCATCTGGCTCTCGACGCGGCTCTAGGCCCCGTCCGCGGTCACATCTTAGCGCAACCGCAGCAGACATGATCGCGCGACCGTCGGATTCCCGGCTACGGCATAATCGTCATGTCTGTTTGGGGGCCAAGGCCGAATCTGACCCATTGCCGCCGCCGACGGCCCTGGTCCAGAGTAGCGCGCCGTCGAGGGCCACAGTCGCCCTCTAAGAGAAGGGGTGAGGGAGGCTGACCGTGCATGCGTCTTTGGCGACGTTTATCGAGAATTGCGAGTCGGTCGTCTCCACCATGAACAAGGCAGCGGACCGGGTCAGAGCGGTCGCGCCATTGATGCAGAACCTGGCGGCGGATGCCGACCGCTTCCTCTCCGCCGAGCACTTCCGAAGCGACCCTCAGCACTATGCGAGAAACGCGATTTACCTTGCACCGAGCGGCAATCTCTCGCTGTTTGCCCTGGTCTGGCGACCCGGCCAATGGACGCCCGTGCACGATCATGGATGTTGGGGCGTGGTTGGCATCGTCCGCGGCGTGCTCGAGGAACGCGGCTACATGTCCGCCTCCGGCGAGATCACCGCCGACAGCGGCATTCGCCTCAAACGCGGCGGCGTGATCTTGCTAAACCCGGGCTCGGTTTCGAGCTTCGTGCCCAACCCCGACCACATCCATAGAACCGGCGTTCCGCAGGAGCGCGAAACCTGCGTTAGCCTTCATCTTTACGGCCGCAATATGAATTCATTCCACGTCTACAACGTGGAAGCTGGGACCAGGCGCATGATCGACGTGCCCCATCACCAGAGCCAGTAGCGGCATCCATGCATGGTGCGCTGAACCTGCAGCGTAGGTCCGTTCCTGCGCCAATTTCGCGACGACTGCTGTCAGCGCTGACTCAGATGCTGTGCTTGATCCATGGGACGTGCATGGGCGGATGCGTGTTGAGCTTGACGAGATGCCGCTGGCTGAGTGGGCCGCACACGCTCGGTGAGATGCCACGGGGATCGGCACAAGCGCGTCGGGTTCCTCCCGCACGACGAACCCTGGCCCACTATGCGGGGTTAGTCTCTGGGCAGTGCGCGGCACGGCTTCCAAGGAGGAGGCGCCTATGAGGTTGCTTGCCACCATCGGTATCCTTGCGATCCTCGTTGTCATCGGCGCGGCGATCTATTTCTTCGGCGGTTATTACAGCGTCGCGGCAGCCAAACCCAATCCAGGTATTATCGATTGGGCATTGGTGCGTATCCGCGTTGCTTCCATAGAGCATCGTGCGCCTGCAACTTCCCCCGTTCGATTGGACGATCCCGCGGTCGTGCGAGAAGGCGCGCGGGCCTACAGCGAACTCGGGTGCGTGAACTGCCACGGCGCGCCGGGCGTGGACTGGGCGAAGTTCTCCGAAGGGCTGCGACCGGATCCGCCGGACCTGAAGGACGCTGCCAAGGAACTCGAACCCGGCGAAATCTTTTGGGTCGTCAAGAACGGCATCAACATGACGGGGATGCCGAGCTTCGGTCTCATCAAGACCGAGGACAAGAAAATCTGGGCGATTGCGGCCTTCGTGAAAAAGCTGCCGACGATCTCGCCCGACGACTATAAGGCTTGGTCCGAAGCGGCGGCCGGCCACGCGCCAGCAAAATAGACGTCAGCCCAGGGGAGGAAAGACATGCAAAGCTCTACCTTCATCGCAAGACTTGTCGGCCCCATGCTTGTCGTTATCGGCGTCGGGATGCTGACCAATCAAGACACCTACCACGCGATCGTCGGCGAGTTCCTCCACAGCGGCGCTTTGGTCTATCTGTCAGGGGTGCTGAGCCTGCTCGCGGGCCTCGCCATCGTGAACGCCCACAATTCGTGGCGGGCGGAATGGTCGGTGATCATCACCGTCCTCGGCTGGCTCATGGTGATCGGCGGCGTCATCCGCATCGTTTTTCCGCACGTCACCGTGAGCCTCGGCGCCACCGCCTACGGTTCGGTCGCTGCCGTGGTGGTTGCTGGCATCGTCGGTCTCGTGATCGGCGGGTTTCTGACGTTCAAAGGCTATTCGCAATAAAGCTCGCTGAAGCGCGCGCTTCTACGGCCTCTGACCGGGCGCTCAGATGCCGCTGGCGAGCATCACGCCAAGCACTGCAATCAAGATTAGAAGAGCGACGATCACAGATAACGCGGATATACCGCCGCGCTCGCCACTTCGGGGCAGCGAGTACCTGTCCCGCGCCGAGCCGACCAATCGGCTCGCTTCCACTTGCTCCAGCTCGGCGCCGCGCTGGCGCCTAGAGGCCGCACCACGCCGATGGAAGATGAAAGCCATTCTTAGCTTCCTTCCTCGCGAATACTATGCCACTCAACCGCGCGCGACGCCACGGTTGCAAACAACGGGATCGTGACGCGCCGCCGGCAATGCCGAGCATCGACCCGGGAGGAAAAGCGACGGTCGTCGCGACGTGGAGGTGATGCGGGCGACGATATAGCCGCAAGAAGGGATTGATCGCCATTCCGACCCGTGCTGTGCATCACTGTCACCCAATGGTAGAGTGTCCGAAAGGATAGTCGGCGGGCAGACCGTGGGGCACACGGGCAATGGCCAAGCGTGGTCAAGCTCTGCGAAAGGCGCGGGCAGTAAAAGGGCCTGCGAAGCCGGCTGTCGACCTGAAGCAGGAAATTGCCGTCCTCAAACGCGAGTTGGCCCAAGAGCGGGAACGACGAGCGGCAACGAGCGATGCGCTTACTGCCACCGCCGACGTGCTCAAGGCTATCAGCCGCTCGACCTTCGACCTCGAGGCTGTGCTGGATGCGGTTGCAGAGACCGCCCGTCGGCTTTGCGGTGCCGGCTGGTCCGCGATCTTCCGCCGGGACGGCGATGTGTACCGCGTCGCGACGGCGGTCGCCTTCCCGACGGAAATGAATGACGCTGCGCGCCACTACCAGTCATATCTCGAACAGCATCCGCTCGCGCCCGATCGTGGGTCGATTACGGGGCGCGTGGCGCTCGAGGGGCGAGCGGTCCACGTCGTCGACACCGCCTGCGACCCGGACTATGTGCTCCCCGCGACCGCCCTCGGGAAATTGCGAACGCAACTTGGGGTGCCGCTGCTACGCGAGGGATCGCTCATCGGGGTGATCGCGCTGGGGCGGCAGAAAGTGGACCCGTTCACGGAAGAGCAGATCGCGCTCGTCACAACCTTCGCCAACCAAGCGGTCATCGCCATCGAGAACACGCGGCTCTTGACCGAGCAGCGCGAGGCGCTGGAGCAGCAGACCGCCACCGCTGAGGTGTTGCAGGTTATCAATTCGTCACCCGGCAATCTCACGCCAGTGTTCGACGCGATGCTCGAGAAGGCGATGCGGCTCTGTCAGGCGGCTTTCGGCATCCTGCTCACGCATGACGGTACCCGATTCCAGGAGGCGGCACAGCGAGGGACGCCAGCAGCGTATTCCGAGTTCAGAAAAAAGAATCCCTTGGTCCATGGGCCGGGGACTGGCGCCGTGCGCGCACTCGAAGAAAAGCGGGTCGTTCAGATCGTCGACGCTATGGACACCGAAGCCTATCGCTCTGGCGACCCCCGCCGCCGAGGCATCGTCGACCTGGGCGGCGCCCGCACCATCCTCTGGGTGCCCCTCGTCAAGGACGATGTGGTGCGAGGCGTCTTCACTCTTTATCGCAAGGAGGTGCGGCCATACTCAGACAAACAGATCGCCCTCGTACAGAACTTCGCCGCGCAAGCGGTGATCGCCATGGAGAACGCGCGCCTCATCACCGAGACCCGCGAAGCGCTCGAGCAGCAAACTGCGACCGCCGAGGTGTTGCAGGTGATCAATTCGTCGCCTGGCGATCTGGCGCCGGTCTTTGATGCGATGCTCGACAAGGCATTACGGCTGTGCGATGCCGTTTTTGGTTTCCTTCGGACCTATGACGGCGCAAATTTCCATCTTGCCGCACGCCGCGGCGTGCCGCCCGCCTTTGCCGAGTTTATGACGAGACACGAGGCGGCTACGTCCATCAGTCTCGGTACTCTTGTGCGTGGCGCCGCCGTGTTCCACATCGCGGACGCTGCTGCAACGGAGGATCACCAGTCGGGCGACCCATTGCGCCGCGCCGTTGTCGACTTAGGCGGCGCACGCACGCTGCTTGCGGTGCCGCTGCGGAAGGACGGCACCCTGCTCGGCGCGTTCGTGATCTATCGCCAGGAGGTGCGGCCTTTCTCCGACAAACAGATTGCGCTGCTGCAGAACTTCGCCGCGCAAGCGGTGATCGCGATGGAAAATGCGCGGCTCCTCACCGAGACGCGCGAGGCCTTGGAGCAACAGACCGCGACGAGCGACGTGCTGAAGATCATCAGCCGCTCGTCGGTCGACCTCGAGACGGTTCTCGACACGCTGGTGGAGACGGTGGCGCGCCTTTGCCGCGCCGACCAGACGGGTATGTTCCACCGCCGGGATGAGGCATATCACCTGATCGCATCGCACGGGATTTCGGAGGAGGCAAAGGAATTCGTCATCACTCATCCAGTGGCGGCCGACCGCGGCACGCTGAGCGGCCGCGTGACCTTGGAGCGCCGTGCGGTTCACATTCCCGATGTCTTGGAGGATCGGGAATACACGTATCGGGAAGGACAAAAGATCACTGGCTACCGCACGATGCTCGGGATTCCGCTACTGCGCGAGGAGACGCTGATCGGCATACTGCACGTTAACCGTACGCGCGTCGATCCGTTCACGAACAAAGAGATCGAGCTCGCCGCCACCTTCGCGGACCAAGCGGTGATCGCGATCGAGAACGCACGGCTCTTCGACGAGCTGCGCGAGCGCCAGGCCGAGCTACGTACGACCTTCGACAATATGGGCGACGGCGTCGCGATGTTTGGCGCCGACACACGCCTCGCGGCGTGGAATCGCAATTTGCAGGAGATGCTCGATCTGCCGGACGCCTTGCTCGCGGAGCGGCCGAGCTCTAGCGAGCTTTTCCGCTATCTGGCCGCACGAGGTGAGTTTGTTTCCGCCGATCTCGAGGCGGAGCTGAGCCGCAGCCTCGAAGATACCAGCCGGGAGGTGCGCTACGAGCGCACGCGCCCCGACGGTCGCGTCATCGAGGTACGCCGCAACCCGGTTCCAGGTGGCGGCTTCGTGTTTATCTATGCCGACATCACCGAGCGCAAGCGCGCCGAGGAGACGATTCGCGCAGCACGGGACGCAGCGGAGGCGGCCTTGCGCGAGTTGCAGACGGCGCAGGCGAGCCTGGTCCATGCACAGAAGATGGCAGCGCTGGGGCAGTTGACCGCTGGCATTGCCCACGAGATCAAGAACCCGCTCAATTTCGTCAACAACTTCGCTGGCCTCTCGGTCGATCTGCTGGACGAGCTCAAGGAAGCGGCGGCGCAGGCAATGGGCGCGCTCGACGCCGGCAAACGTGCCGAACTCGACGAGACGATCGAGATGCTCAGCGGCAATCTCGAGAAGATCGCCGAGCACGGCCGCCGTGCCGACGGCATCGTCAAGAGCATGCTGCAGCACTCGCGCGGCGGCAGCGGCGACTGGCAAGCCACCGATCTGAACGCGCTCGTCGATGAGGCGCTCAACCTCGCCTATCACGGCGCCCGCGCGCAGGATCAGAGCTTCAATATCACTATGGAGCGCGACCTCGACCGCAATCTCGCCCCGATCGAGGTCGTCCCGCAGGACGTAATGCGGGTGTTCCTGAACCTTATCGGCAATGGCTTCTATGCCGCCAACAAGCGTAGTCGGGAGGGGGACGGCACGTTCCGCCCAGTACTCACGGTCATGACGCGCGAGATCGGCGACGCCGTCGAGATTCGGGTGCGCGACAATGGCGTCGGCATTCCTGCGGAACATCGGGAGAAGCTCTTCCAGCCCTTCTTTACGACCAAGCCGACCGGCGAGGGCACGGGGCTCGGCTTGTCGATCAGTTTCGAGATCGTGACTCAACGACACGGCGGCACGATCACGGTCGAGAGTGAAGTCGGCGAATTCACCGAGTTCACCGTGCGACTGCCGCGACGCCAGCATCCGATGGCCGGGAGGGCGGTATGAGCGTCAGCATCTTGGCCGTCGACGACGAGACGGATGTCGCCGACGTCTTTGAAGCGGTGGAGCTGAGATCTCGATAGCGCTGTCCGCGCTCGATTGGATGCTTTGAGGCCATCGGTGATCCACTCGAGGTGACGGAGGGCAAAGGTATGCGAGCGAGGCGGACCTAGGCCCCATCGCGACCTTGCTGTGCATCATTCCTACCCAATGGTAGAGTGTACGAAAGGATACTCCGCGGGCAGGCCTTTGGGGGCGCACGGCAATGGCCAAACGTGGGCAAGCACTACGTCGGGCACGGGCAGTAAGAAAACCGGCGAAACCGCCGGTCGACCTGAAGCAGAAAATCGCTGGACTCGAACGCGAGCTGGCGCAGGCGCTAGCACGCCAGACCGCGACCGCAGAGATTCTCGAGATTATCAGCAGCTCGCCGGGCAAGCTCGAGCCCGTGGTTGAAACGATGCTGGCGAGCGCGGCGCGCCTTTGCGAAGCGAGGTTTGGCACCTTGCTTCTTTACCATGGAGGCGCGTTCCAAACCGTAGCACTGCACAACGCGCCACCTGGATATACAGCTGCGCGTCGCGGCGAGTTATTCCGTCCACATCCAAAAAGTGGCCTAGTGGATCAAATCTGACACTTCGATTCGCCGTGGGATTCCCCGCGAGGCTCGCCTGTGCGAGTCTGCGGGATGCACAAGCGAAGGAACATTCGATTGAGCGCCACCGATCGTGTCGCCCTTGAAGCGGTGGTGGCGA
>DASZAN010000133.1:0-16813 GCA_035945115.1 Allostellaceae bacterium | reverse complement strand
TCGCCACCACCGCTTCAAGGGCGACACGATCGGTGGCGCTCAATCGAATGTTCCTTCGCTTGTGCATCCCGCAGACTCGCACAGGCGAGCCTCGCGGGGAATCCCACGGCGAATCGAAGTGTCAGATTTGATCCACTAGGTGCAGTCTCATGATGGACCGTGCAGTATGGCGTGAGCTCGCGGCGATGTTATACGCGCGTGCCGAGAACCCAAACCAAGTGCCGCCTGATCGCGATCGCGTGCTCTTGACCGATGAAGGCGAGGAATTGTCGGCAAAGCCGGTGAGCCGGTGGTACGAGGCACTACTGCCGAGGCGTAGCGCATTCTAGATCGGCGCGTTCCCGCCGGGTCGCTCGAAGCCCTTTTTCAGAGCTCTGGCAGCGCGTTTGCGCCTTTTATCTGCCGCCGAGAATGCCCATCAGCAAGATGCCGGCCGCCAGCACCACAAGTGCGATCACGGGTCCGGCGCCGATGACCTGTGGGCTCCATCGCCGGCTTAGGTGTAAGTCCATAGCCGCGTCCTCCCAGCTAAAATATCCGTCCCGCGCCGGGAGCCGTCAAGCCGACGAGTGATCCTATTGTCGGTGCGCGCCTTCTCACTCAATCACCTCGTCGGCGCGGGCCAAGACCGACGGCGGAATTTCGAGCCCGAGCGCTTTCGCGGCTTTGAGGTTGATCACCAGCTCAAGAATGGTCGGTCGCTCGATCGGTAAGTCGGCCGGTCTCGTACCCTTCAAGATTCGGTCAACGAAATAGGATGTGCGGCGATAGGAGTCGACAAGCAGCGGGCCATAGGTGCAAAGGGCACCGCTCTTCGCCATCACCGCCCAGCCCGAAACGAGCGGAAGCCGCCGGCTCGCGGCGAAATCGATGATGACCTTCCGGTTCTCGACGACGAAGCCGTCCGAGAAGGCGACGATCGCCTCGGGCAAGTCCGCACTCATCGCGGCGAGCGCGCGGTCGAGGTCGGTGCGGTTGGGCGTGGCGAAGAAGGCGAGGTCGATCCCGAGCTGCTTCGCTTTCGCCGCGAGATCCGCGCGCTCGCTCGCCTCGCCGGCATGAAGCGGATTGGCGATGACGCCGACGCGGCGGATGGCGGGCGCGATTTCGTGCAAGAGCTCGATGCGCTTGCCGTTGAGCTCCGCCTTCATGAGGGTGATGCCGGTCGCATTGAAGAGCGGATGCGCCAAGTCGGTAGCGATCCCGGTAGCGATGGGATCGGCGCTGAACTCATAGACGACGGGAACCGCGTGCTCGCCCTTGACCACGAGCGGCGTTGCCGCCGCATGCGTTACGATGAGCGCGACGCGCCGGCGCTCGAGCTCGGCGACGAGCGCGGGGACGCGCTCCAGCGCATAGTCGGCATAAAGAAGCTCGAGGCTCAGCGTCTCGGGCTCACGATATCCCGCGGCGGCGAGACCGTCGCGGAGCGCCGCGACGAAGTCCTTGGCTGCCTTCTCGTCGCCGCCGCTCACGAAGCCGATGCGCACCGGCACCGCCGCCCGGCCGGCGACCGCACGCAGCGCCACAATGGCGCCGGCGAGCCCAGTGAGAACATCGCGCCGTCTCATTTGTCCCCCCTTCGCCGCCCTCTACGGCGGGAATGAGCTGCGCAACAAACCAAGCCTATCCTATCACCCCGCCGAAGGCTCCGATGTGCCAAACCTCACAGGCGCGAGCAAACGGCACGACGGTTCACCCCCCTCCCTACCCTCCCCCTCGAGGGGCTAGAGCGCACGAGGTGCGGCCGAGCACGGCAGTGGTGCAGCGCTGGTCGCCTGGGTTCTGCGTCACGCACGGTTCGCCAGTTGATTGGCGATCCGGCGCTGGAACTCGTGCGTGGTGACTTCGTGATAAGGCGAGAAACGCCCATCATGATATCCTGGCGAGCGGCGCCCCATCTGCATGCCCTCGACCACCGTCATGTCCTCCAAGTTCGTCTTGCGCCACAGCTCGATAACGCCCTTCCGCGCATCGGCGAAAGCGTCGGACACCGCCGCCTCCCCGATGAAGTAGAAATAGAATGTTTCCGCGCTGCGATCTGGCGCCACGGGATCGACGCCGAAGACGAAGAGATAGTCGGGGTGCACGCCCAGCATGAGGTTCGGCAGCAGCGTCGGATATTCCGCGATTTTCCGCTGCGCCGCGGTGAGCCCAGGAAACGGCGGGAGATCGGCGTGACCGGCGATCCTAGGCTCGTAGCCGTGGCTCCCCTGCCCGAGATAGAGATCCTCGACGATCGAGTAGTGCTCTTCCATTTTGGAAGCGGCGTTGAGCGTCGGATGCGCGAACGGCAGATGGTAGCTCTCGAGGAAATTCTCCACGGCAAGCTTCCAATTGGCAGCGAGGTCGAAGCGGCAAGACCCGCCGTAGCGCAGGAGCGAGAAGTCGTAATGCGCCCACCGCCGTGTCAGTGGCGCCAGGTGCTCGGCGAGCGATGGCGCGGTCCCCGACGGATTGACGAAGACGAGATCGTTCCAGTTGCCGCACCGCACCGGCTCAAGCCCCATGCGGCCACGGTCGATGGCGGGGCTCTCGTGATTGTTGGGACCCCCGAAGCACGGCGTCATCGCCAGCTTGCCGTCGAGCTCGTATGTCCAGGAGTGATAGCGGCAGACCAGCTTCGGCCGACGCTTCTGCTTCTCTCCGACCAGCTGCATGCCGCGGTGCCGACAGACATTGTGAAAAGCCCTGATGGCGCCCGTGGTATCCCGGAGCAGAAGCAGCGGCAGGCCTGCGGCCATCACCGGCAGAACGTCGCCCGCATCGGGAATTTCCGCGCCCACACTGACGAAGATCCAATTCTCCGCGAACACGGCCTTGCGCTCGGCCTCGAGAAACTCCGCCGAGGTGTAAGCACCGTTCGGCAGGCAGACGGCGTCCGCGGTCGGCCGGTTGATCGCCTCGAGCATCCGCGGGGACAGAATTTCGGCAAGGGCGGTCACGATTGAATCTCCTTCGGCTGAAGATCTGCCACTACTCGATCACTTCGTCGGCGCGGGCAAGGAGCGATGGCGGGATGTCGAGACCGAGCACCTTCGCCGTCTTAAGATTGATGATGAGCTCGACCTTCGCCACTTGCTGAACCGGCAGGTCGGCCGGCTTCTCGCCATTGAGAATTCGGCCAGCATAGACGCCGGCGAGGCGATACGTCTCGGCGATGCTCGCGCCGTAACTCGCAAATCCGCCGGCGAGCGCAAATTCCCGGGTCGCATAGATCGCCGGCATCCGGTGGCGAAGAGCCTGGGCGGCGAGTTCTTCGAGCTCGTCCGAGAAGAAAGAATCAGGGGCGATGACGAGCGCCCCAGCCTGCGATTGGCTGACCGCGGCAAACGCGGCCTCGACCTCGCGCGTGGTGCTCGCCCTTGCCACGTGCAGCTCTAAGCGCAAGGTTCGTGCGGCCGCCTCGGCGTCGCGCAGCAGGTACTGGGTGAGCGGGCTCGTCGGGTTGACCAGCAGAGCGATCCGGGTCGCCGTCGGCACCATGTCGCGCAGCAGTTCGAACAGCTTCGGCCCGACCTCGACGGCCGAGTTGGTGAGGCCCGTTGCATTACCGCCGGGACGACCTAGGCTTTCGACGAGACGCAAGTCGACCGGATTCGCCGCCATCGCAAAGACGATGGGAACCGAGTTCGTCGCCGCCTTCGCCGCGACCGCCGACGCGGTGCCGCCGATGGCCGCGATGACATTCACGCGGGCTTGAACGAGTTCGGCCGCGAGTGGCGGAAACTGATCGTAGCGTCCTTCCGCCCAGCGATACTCGATCGCGACGTTTTGGCCTTCGTTGTAGCCCATTTCGCGCAGCCCCTGCGTGAAGGCACGCACCCGGCGCACATCGTTCTCCGCCGTCCCAGGACCGAGGAACCCGATCACCGGCATCGCCGGCTTCTGCGCGCGCACTGTCGAGGGCCGAAGTATCGCCGCGGCGATCAACGCGATGAACTCTCGCCGCGAGACCCCCCACCCTACCGTCCCCCTCAAGGGGGGAGGGGGATTTTTCTTCGGGTCCGTCGTCATTCGATCACCTCATCGTGCAGCGCGAGAGGTGCTTCCTTCGAGCCATGCGCTTCCCCCTTTTCTTCGATTATTCTAGTCGCTGCATCGCGTGCGGCGTGTGCGAAATCTCACGGGCTCGCGCAGCGCGGGTTCAATCGAGGGAGGACGTGTTGGGAGCTTCTTCCTCAGCGGCGACGTGCCGAGCCAGTAGTCCTGTATGACCTCATTCACCGCTTTTCGTCGCCGCGAACGGGCAGTCTTTCCGCTTCTTCACGAATCCGCTGCCACGCCCGCTCGACGTGTTGCGCCCGAGTGTGGGTCTGTCCGATGCACAGGCGCAAGGTGAGGCGATCGTTGAGACGGGTGTGCGTGAGATAGAGATCGCCGCTGCGGTTGAGACGGTCCATCAAGGTTTGATTGGCTTCGTCTCCGCCTTTATGGCGGAAGCAGACGAGATTCAACGGCACCGGCGCTGCCAACTCAAAGCGTTCGTCGCTGCGGACCCACGCCGCGAATTGCTGCGCAAGGCGGACGTGCTCACGTACGTGATGCCGCAGACCCTCCACGCCGTAGTGTCGAATGACGAACCACAGCTTCAGCGCGCGGAAGCGCCGGCCCAGGGGAATTTGCCAGTCGCGATAATCGATGACCGCGCCTGACTCCGTCGCTTTGTTGCGGAGAAATTCCGGCAGAATGCTAAACGTCTGAATGAGGGCCTTGCGGTCGGCGACATAGAAGCAATCGCAGTCGAAGTTGGTGAACATCCACTTGTGCGGATTGAAGCAGTAGCTGTCGGCGAGCTCCAACCCATTCAGGATGTGGCGGAACTCGGGACATAGCGCGGCGGTGCCACACATGGCGGCATCGACGTGCAGCCACAGGTCGTTGTCGCGGCAGATGCGGCCGATCTCGAGCACCGGATCAATCGCGTTCGACGACGTCGTGCCGACGGTGGCGCACACGAAGCAGGGGACGAGTCCGGCGCGCCGATCCTCCATGATCTGGCGTGCGAGCGCATGGGATTGCATCGCAAAGTTCTCATCGACCGATATCAGCCGAAGATTGTCGCGGCCAATACCGGCAATTTGCACTGCCTTCTCAATGGAGGAATGCGCTTGGGTGGAGGTGTATGCAACCAGCTTTCCGTCGCCGCCGCGGCGGTTGCTGGCGAAGTTCGTCGCGCGCTCGCGGGCCGCCAAAAGCGCACACAACGCGGCGCTCGACGCGGTGTCCTGGATCACGCCGCCGCCGGTACGGCTCGAAAGAAATTTCTGCGGCAGACCCAACATGCCGACCAGCCAATCGAGCACATGAGTCTCGAGCTCGGTGCAGGCCGGGCTCGTTGCCCAAAGCATGCCTTGCACACCCAGTCCTGAAGACAGGAGGTCGCCGAGTATCGCCGGGCCCGACGCATTGCTCGGAAAAAAGGCATAGAAATTTGGCGACTGCCAGTGGGTAATACCGGGAAGAATGAGCTCTTCGACATCGCGCAGCATGGTTTCGACGGATTCGCCCTTGGCCGGCGGATCGGGCGGAAGCGAGGCACGAACCTCTCCGGGCGCCGCACGCGAGAGCACGGGAAAGCTTTCGATCCGGGAGTAATAGTCGGCGATCCAGTCCACCACCGCGTGGCCGTGGCGACGGAATTCGTCAGGTGTCATGTGGAAGGATTTTTGGTCGGACAAACGATCCCCCTCAGCTTTCCATCGAATACTGCCGCGCCCGAGAATTGCCGATAGGCAATTGCACCGTGACACGGCGCGCTCACGGCGGGAACCAGCTGCGCTGGGCGTCGACTCTAGCAAGCTGACGGTCGCTTGTGCCAAACGTCAGAGCCACGAGCGGCATGCAGCCAGCCCGACGGTTCACCCCCCACCCTGCCCTCCCCTCAAGGACCCTCAAGGGGGAGGGGGAAGTTGCCATACCCGGCGGATCATTCGATCACCTCGTCGGCGCGGGCGAGGAGGGTCGGCGGGAGAGTGAGCTTCAATCCCGCCGCGGTCCGGAGATTAATCACGAGTGCAAACTTGGCGGCCTGCTCGACCGGGAGATCGGCGGCCGCGGCGCCCTTCAAGATCTTGTCGACGTAGACCGCGGCGTGACGAAACATCGCCAGCTCGTCCGCGCCATAGGACAAAAGGCTGCCGTCGCGAACCCAGTCGGCACCGTGATACATGGCCGGGATCGCGAGCGACGCGGTGCGCTCGACAATCGATTTTTGGTTGGCGCTGGTGAGCGCATCCTCGAGCACGATGAGCGCATCGGCTTGCTCGCGGCCGATGCCGGCAAACGCGCTCTCGAGGTCCGCGGCCGCAGCGATGCCGAATGACCGAATCGCGATCTTGAGGGTTTGGCCGGCAGCTTGGAGGGCGCGGAATTCGGCAGCCTTGACGGCGTTGGTCCGGTTCCACAGCACCGCGACGCGCGAAGCGATGGCCACCGCCTCCGTCAAGACCTGGAGCCGTTTCGTGCTCACCTCTTCGCTCATATCGACCTGCCCGGTGACGTTCCCGCCGGGATGAGCGAGGCTCGCGACGTGGCCGGGGCCGATGAGATCGCCGGTCACCGCGACGACGATGGGAATCGTCGTGGTCGCTTGACGCGCCGCGCGCACCCCCGCGTCGCCATAGGTGACAATGACCTCGACGCGTCTCTGAACGAGTTCCGCCGCCAGCGCGGGCAACCGATCGAAAGCCCCCTCCGCAAAGCGCGCCTCGATCGCGACGTTCTCGCCCTCGACATAGCCCAAGTCGCGCAAGCCGTCGCGAAATGCGTCGATCCAATCTGATCGCACGGAGTCGAAAGAAAGCCAACCGATGCGGCGCATTTGCCCGGCACGTTGCGCCTGTGCCGCGAGCGCCGATGGAAGTGCCACGCCGGCGAGCAGGACGAGCGCGGCGCGCCGGGTCAGCCCCTCTCCCGCTCCGCGGGAGAGGGAGGGGCCCATCGCGGAGCGGTGGGAGGGTGAGGGAGCACCGGGCGTGTCACCGTTGCTAACCCTCACCTTCCCACGCCTCTGGCGTGGGCCCCTTCCTCTCCCGCATGCGGGAGAGGAGCTTTTCATGCCTGCCGGCTCATTCATTCGATCACCTCGTCGGCCTGCGCGAGGAGATTGGGCGCGGCGTCGAGGCCGAGCGTTTTTGTCATCGTGCGAGGGAGAGGTGCTTCCGCTCGTGTGCCGCCCCATGCGCTTCCCCTTTCTGCGATGATTGTAATCGCCGCATCGCGTACGGCGTGTGCGAAATCTCACAGGCTCGCGCAGGGCGGGTTCAATTTTCTCCCAGCCCAGCCGCCCATCGGACGAAATCACGCTTTGCCGGTCAGTGCGTGCTTCTTGAGGTAGTGCCGGAGCTGATCGTAGGTGAGGCCGAGGGCGGCGGCGGTGCGGCGCTGGTGGAAGCGGTTGGATGCCAGCGCGTCGGCAAGGAGCTGCCGCTCGAAGGCGGCGACGCGGTCGAGGAAGGGCACGCTCTCGGCGGGCGCGGTGCGAGGCGCCGCGACGGCGCTCGCGACGGCGGCGGCCGGCGCCGCCGTCGGCCGATGCGGGGAGGCGAAGGGGTCGAAGACGATCTCGTCGATGGGTTCCTCGGGCCGGGGCCAGCGGTGGAGGCTCCGCTCCACCACGTTCTTGAGCTCGCGGACATTGCCGGGCCAAGAGTATGCCGCAAGCTGCTCGAGCGCGGCCGCGGTGAAGCCGGGGAAGGCCGCGCGGCCGAGCTCGCGGCTCATGGCGCGGGCGAAATGCTCGGCGAGCAAGGGGATGTCGTCGATGCGCTCGCGCAGCGGCGGGATGGTGACGACGTCGAAGGCGAGGCGGTCGAGGAGATCGCGGCGGAAGCGGCCCGCCTCGGCTTCCGCGGGCAGGTCGACATTGGTGGCGGCGATGACGCGGACATCGACGTGATGGGTCTCGTTGCCGCCGACGCGCTCGAAGGCGCCGTATTCGATGACGCGGAGGATCTTCTCCTGCACCGCGAGCGAGGCGGTGGCGATCTCGTCGAGGAAGAGCGTGCCGCGATCGGCCATTTCGAAGCGCGAGAGGCGGCGGCGCGTAGCGCCAGTAAAGGCGCCCGCCTCGTGGCCGAAGAGCTCGCTGTCGAGGAGGCTCTCGGCAAGGGTCGCACAATTGAGCTTGACGAAGGCCTTGTCCCAGCGCGGCGAAAGGTAGGTGAGGCGCGCCGCCACCAGCTCTTTCCCCGTGCCGCGCTCGCCCACCACCAGCACCGGCCGGTCAAGCGCGGCGAGCTGCGAGACCTGCGCCAAGGCGGCGCGAAAGGCGGGCGCCTCGCCGACCAGCGCGGGCAATTCGGAAGGGCCAAGGAGGTTGGTTATTTGCACCATTATATCGATATTTTAACCGATAATTGGCCGTATCGGCTAGATGCGAGCAAAGCCACATTCCCTCGATCGAAAAAAATGTGTGCTTTTGTCACGGTTTGTCAGCCTGGAGCGGACTGGCACGGCGCATGCTTAAGGAGCCGGGTACCCCTGTTCTTTCCCGGAGCACCGCCGCCATGGGCATCTTCTCCCGCCTCGCCGACATCGTGAACTCCAACATCAACGCCATCCTCGACCGCGCCGAGGATCCCGAGAAGATCATCCGCCTCATCATCCAGGAGATGGAGGACACGCTGGTCGAGGTGCGCGCCTCGGCAGTGCGCGCCATCGCCGAGAAGAAGGAGGTGGAGCGCCGCCTCGAGGCGCTGAAGCGCGAGCAAGAGGAGTGGCAGCGCCGCGCCGAGCTCGCCGTCACCAAAGGGCGCGAGGACCTCGCCAAGGGCGCGCTCATGGCCAAGGCGCGCATCGCCCAAGCGCTCGAGGCAGTCACCACCCAGCACCGCCAGATCGAAGAGGCGCTCGCCAAGCAGAACGAAGACGTGGCGAAGCTGCAGGCGAAGCTCGCCGACGCCAAGTCGCGCGAGAAGAGCATCGTCGCCCGGCAGAAGACGGCGGCGGCGCGCATCAAGGTGCGCACGAAGCTCTATGACGGGCGCATCACCGACGCCTTTGCCCGCTTCGAGCAGGTGGAGCGCGCGCTCGACGAGATGGAGGGCAAGGTCGAAGCGTTCGATGTCGGCCGCAAGAACACGCTCGCCGACGAGCTCGCCGGGCTCGACGCCGAGAACGGCGTCGAGGAGGAGCTGCAGGCCCTGAAGCAGCGCCTCGGCAATCGCATTCGTCCGGAACCGGCGCGGTAAGGTGCCGCCATGATGATCGGCGTCGCCTGGTTCGTCCTCGGCATCATCTTCCTCGTCGTCGTCGCGCCGCTGTGGATCATTTTCCACTATTTGACGCACTGGCGCGCGGCACGGCGCCTGACGAGCGAGGACGAGAAGGCGCTCGGCGAGCTCTGGCAGAGCGCCCGACGCATGGAAGGGCGGATCGAGGCGCTCGAGAAGGTGCTCGACGCGGAAGCGCCGGGCTGGCGCATGCGGGCAGGAGGCTGAGCCATGACCTGGACCAACAGCACCCAGCGGTTCCGCCTCTGGCGCGACCGCGAGCGCGGCATCATCGCCGGCGTCTGCGCGGGGATCGCCGACTACATCGGCATCGAGCCGATCGTGGTACGCATCGTCGCCGTGCTCGGGCTCATCTTCTTCTTTCCCGTGACCGTCATCGGTTATGTGATCTTGACGCTGGCATTGCCGCCGAAGCCGCCCTCGCTTTACGACAGCCGCGAGGAAGAGGCCTTCTGGCGCAGCGTCAACACGGCGCCGACTGACACCTTCCAGTCGTTGAAGCACAAATTCCGCGACCTCGAAGACCGCCTCGCCCACATGGAGGCACAGGTCGCCTCGGGTGATTTCGAGCTCCACCGCAAATTCCGCGATCTCGACCGCTGACCGTTACCGCGAGGACGCCATGCCGCTCTTGAGTCTCCTGCTCAACCTCCTCTGGATCGTCTTCGGCGGGTTGTGGATGGCCATTGCCTGGCTCTTCGCGGCGATCCTCATGGCCATCACCATCGTGGGGTTGCCCTGGGCGCGCTCCGCGCTCACCATCGCGCGCTACACGCTCCTCCCCTTCGGCCAGCGCGCCGTCTCGCGCGCCGAGTATACCGGGCGCGAGGATCTCGGCACCGGACTGCTCGGGACGCTGGGCAACCTCATCTGGCTCCTGATCGCTGGTTGGTGGCTCGCGCTCGGCCACCTCCTCTTCGCCATCGCACACGCCATCACCATCATCGGCTTGCCCTTTGCCTGGGCGCATTTGAAGCTCGCGGGATTGGCGCTGTGGCCGATCGGCAAGATGATCGTGCCGATCGATGGCGATGCGGGCGGGCGCTACGCCTATCGCTGAGGGCTCAGAAAGCGCATCAACAAGAGCTTGAAGGTCTCGCGATAGTCTTTGGCGTCGACCGTAGAACCAAGGGCCAGATGCGTGCTCAGCCCCTCGCCGGTCGCAACCAAGATCGCGGCGGCGAGCCGGGCATCGAGCGCACGATCGACTTGGCCCACCGCCTGTGCCTGTCGGATGGCCTCGGTGCAAATGGCGATGATGGCGGCGTTGTGGCGCCGCACGATCTCGGCGATGACCTCGTTCCGCGCCGCTTCCGCCAGCACTTCACACGAGAATTTGCGCTTCTCGGCATCGCTCGCGCCGAGCTCCTCGCCCGCCATTTCCAGCATCGCCTCGAGCAGGTTCCGGCGCTCACCCTTGGCCGCGAGGCGCTCGATCACGCCCTGGCGATCTTCCTCGCAGATCGCGGCGATGATCGCTTCCTTGCTGTCGTAATAGCGATAGAGATTGCCCGGGCTCATCTTCGCCTCGGCGCAGATATCGGCCATGCTCGCCTGGTGGAAGCCCTTGCGCTTGAAGCAGGCGAGCGCTGCCTCGCGCACATGCCGGCGCCGCGCCTCGAACCGCTCCTGGTTGACCGTCCGCATTTCCGCTCAAGTCTAAGAATGAATGATCGCTCTTGCAATCACCGCCGCTCTCGAGCGGCAGCAATCGCCTGCCAGACCCGCTGCGGCGTCGCCGGCATGTCGAGCGCGGTGACACCGACCGGTGCCAGCGCATCGACGATCGCGTTCATCGCCGCCGGCAAGGCGCCCACCGTACCGGCCTCGCCCGCCCCCTTGGCGCCAAGCGGGTTGAGCTTGGTCGGCACGCCCGCGCTCTCGACATCGATGGCGCTGACATCAGCCGCGCGCGGCATCGCGTAATCCATGAAGGAAGCGGTCAAGAGCTGGCCTGATTGCTGGTCGTAAACCACCTCCTCCATCAAGATTTGACCCAACCCCTGGACAACGCCGCCATGAATCTGGCCCTTGAGCGTCTTGGGGTTGATCACCGTGCCGACGTCGTCGACGACGTGATAGGCGAGCAGCGTCACCACGCCGGTTTCGGGATCGACCTCCACCTCGCAAACGTGGCAACCGTTGGGAAACGTGTCTTGCGGCGGCGAGAAGGTGCCGGTCTCGTAAAGGCCAGGCTCGAGGCCACGCGGCAGGCGCGCCGGATTGAAGGCGGTGCGCGCCGCCTCTTTGAGAGGGATGGCGTGATCCGTGCCGGGAACGGCGAAGCGGCCGTCGGCGAAGGTGAGCTCCGCCTCGCTCACCTCGAGGAGATGGGCGGCGATCTTGCGCGTTTTTGCGATCACTTTGTCGGCGGCGAGGCTGAGCGCGGTGCCGCCGATCACGGTCGAGCGCGAACCCATTGTGCCCATGCCGTAAGCCACCACATCGCTGTCGCCATCGACGAAGCGCATGTCTTCCGGTGCGAGGCCGAGCTTCTCGCTGGCGATCTGGCGGAAGGTCGTCTCATGCCCTTGGCCTTGATTCTTGGTGCCCATGAGGAGGGTCGCGCGCCCCGTCGGATCGAACCGGATCTCGGCGAATTCCATGCCGGGGCTTGCCGCGCGCTCGATGGCATTGGCGATGCCGATGCCGCGCAGCCTTCCGCGCCGCGCCGATTGCTCCCGCCGCGCGGCAAAGGCGCGGTAATCGGCGAGGTGGAGCGCGCGGTCCATGTTGCGCTCGAACTCGCCACAATCGTAAGTGAAGCCGAGGCTCGTCTTGTAGGGCATCGAGGCGGCAGGAATGAGGTTGCGCCGTCGCAGCTCGATCCGATCCTGCTTGAGCTCGCGTGCGGCATCGTCGATGAGCCGCTCGATGACGTAGATCGCCTCGGGCCGGCCGGCGCCGCGGTAAGGAGCCGTGGCGTTGCTGTTGGTCATGACGGCCGTCATCGCCACATGCGCCGCCGGAATGGCGTAGACCCCGACCATCGCCGGCAGACTCGTAAATGTGGCGAGCATGTTGCGGTCAGAGGAAAGATAGGCGCCGATATTCGAGGTGGTGTGGACGCGCAGACCGAGGAACTTACCGTCGCGATCAAGCGCGAGGGCCGCCTTGGCGATGCAGTCGCGGCCGTGTTCGTCAGCTAACACCGCTTCGCTCCGCTCGCAGATCCATTTGATCGGACGGCCCAGCCGACGCGCGGCAAAGAGAACCAGGCGATGCTCGGGATATTGCCAGCCCTTGATGCCGAAGGCGCCGCCGATATCGGCGGCAACGACGCGAATCTTGTGCGTCGGTATCTTGAAGACGCGTTCCGCCAGCATGTCGCGGACGCGGTGGGGATACTGAACGTCCGCGTAGAGCGTGAAGCGGTCTTCGCGCGGATCGTAGACGCCGAGCGCGCCGCGCGGCTCCATGAATTGCGCATGGACGCGAGTGATGACATAGCGCCGCTCGACCACATGCGCCGCACGCGCAAAGGCGGTATCCGTCGCCACCTTGTCGCCGACGGCGAAGACATGCGAGATGTTGTCGGGGCATTCGTCCCAGACCGGCGCGCTCCCCGCGCGCGTCGCGTCGTCTGTCGCGGTTACCGAAGAGAGCGGATCGTACGCGATCTCGATCTGCTCGGCCGCGTCCTTGGCCTGTGCCAAGCTTTCGGCAACCACCATCGCGATGGGATCGCCGACATAGCGCACGCGGTCGCCGACCAGACCTGGATGGGCACGCCAGAACATCGGCGAGCCGTCGGGCCGTTTCCTCGGCAAGCTTGGCGCGTTGCTGCCGAGAGCGTCGGCCGCCAAATCCGCCGCGGTGAAGATGGCGAGCACGCCCGGAAGGCGCGCCGCCGCCGCGGCATCCAGCCGCTCGATCCGCGCATGGGCGTGCGACGAGCGCAGGATATAAGCGTGAGCCTGACCCGGCAGGTTGACGTCGCCGACATAGCGGCCGCCACCGGTCAGCAGCCGCCGGTCCTCGAAGCGGCTTAAGGGCTGGCCGATCCCGAACTCACCCATCGCGCGCTCCGCTCAGCGCGGCTTGACCTGCGGTGGTAGCCGCTCGTCATTGCCGAGCGCGACCCGGCGCACCTCGTCCGTATCGGTCGGCTGATGACCCACCGTGGCCCGCGGTGCCGGTGCTTCGACGACGCGATTGCTGAGCCGGCCGATGCCAGTGATCTCGACCTCGATGACATCGCCGGGCTGCATCGGCCGCGAATTTGCCGGCGTGCCGGTCAAGACGATATCGCCGGGCTCGAGCGTGATGTGGCGAGCAAGATCAGCCACGAGTTCGTCGATGCCGAAGAACATCTCCTCGCCGAGATTCCCTGCCTGAACGAGCCGTCCGTTGCGGAAGGTCCGGAGCGTCGAGCGGCGGGGATCGACCCCGGCGACGAGGCCGGGGCCGATGGGACAAAAACCATCCGGCCCTTTGACGCGAAGCATCGAGCCGGCGTCGGTCTCGCGCATGTCGTGGAGCCCGACATCATTCGCCACGGCAAAGCCGGCGAGATGATCCCACACATCCTCTTGCCGAACGTTCCGCGTGACGCGGCCGATGATGGCGGCAAGCTCGCCCTCATAATTGAGGTATTTGCATCCCTGGGGCCGCACCAGCTCGCCGCCGTGGCAATTGAGCGCCGTCACCGGCTTCTGGAAATAGGTCGGCGATTTCGGCGGGGTCGTCCGTCCCTGCTCGTGCCAGCGCGAGCGATAATTGATATGCGTGCAGAGAATCTTGGTGGGCACGCAGGGCGGCAGGTGCTGCACCCCTACCGCTGACACGCTGCGGCCGTCGGCGAAGCGGAGCGCGTCGCCCTCCGCTGTCACCCAATAGATTGAACCGTTGTAAACGACGCGCCGCTGCTCGTGGCGCGGTCCTTCGAGCACGTTCATGACAGCGCCTCCGCCGGAGCGAGATCGAACCAGAGATGGATGTTGCCGGTTCCTGCGGCATTTTCGTATTCCGAGCAAGGCGTCCCCCGCGCCCGGCAGGTCCGGCCGCCGAGCGCGCCGACCATCTGCACGTAGTGCGCGCCGCGGCCCTCGTACTCTGCGGCGGCAAGCTCGGGATAGCGGTCGATCACGGTATCGTGCCGGCCCTCGCACAAGAGTGCGACGATTTCGCGGTCGAGCTCCACGTTGCGCGGATCCGATACATTGTCTGGATGATAGTGCCGCGGATGGCGCGGCTTGAAGCTCAAATCGTTGAAGCGGTGGCTCAGCGCGCCCGACGCCAACAGCACGGCACGGCATGACGTCCGCCGAATGGCCTCGCCCAACACCGCGCCCATTTCGAGATAATGATCGAGCCGTGCCGTCTGGCAGCTGCCGACCGAAAGTACTTTCTCGTCGCGTCGGAGCTTCGCGACAATGTTGAGCGTCGCATATTGCGGCACGAGGTTGTCGTCTGTGACGTTGCGCGCGGGAACGTTGCGCTCGAGCGCCACGCGCTCGACCGCGTCGGCCAATTCCGGCGCACCCGGATAGTCATAGGGAACGCGCGAGAGCGAAAAGGGCAATTCCGAGGAAGTGTAGAGACCGCGGTAACGCGCCGCACCGGCGACGAGATGAAGTCCCGTCGTGAACCAGTGGGTGTCAAAGATGACGAGGGTGTCGGGGCGTCCCGCATCGATACGCTTGCGGATGCGGGCGAACCCGGGGATCAGGTCCGTGTCGCGGCCATCGCCGCGTGCAATCCGCACCTCGTCGGCAAGCATCAGGCTCGGATAGTGGGCGACGATCGCGGCGCCGACGATTTCACCCATGGTGGTCCTCCCTCTTTGGACGGCGATCAGACTTGCGCCATGATCGCCCGCTTCACCTCCTTGATACGGCTTTCATCGCGCTTGTAAAAGGTCCACTGCTTGATGCGCTTGCCCCGAAGCAGACCGGCCTGCGACAGGATCTTGAGATGCTCGCTCACCGTCGGCTGGCTCACGCCAAGCTTCTCCGCGATGAGCACGCCGCAGACGCCGTCCTTGACGAGGTCGCCGTCGATCTGCGGCGGAAAATGCGCCTTCGGCTCCTTGAGCCATTCGAGGATGAGGAGCCGGCGTTCGTTGGCCAGGGCCCGCAAGACATCGGCGATGTCCATATTGTCAATTAGCCATTTGCCGAATTATGTGCGATCATCTTGAGCCTAAGTGATGCCGGCAGCACCGTCAATTTCAGCGCAGGGACGAGAATGACCGGAAGAGAGCGGGACGCCATCACGGCCGAGCGCATACGCGCCGCCGAAGCGCGCATTCGCCCGCATATCCGGCGCACGCCAGTGGTCGCCCTCGACGGCGACGATATCGGCATTCCCCAGGCGAGCTTCCATTTGAAGCTCGAGATGCTGCAGCATGCCGGTTCCTTCAAAGCGCGCGGCACCTTCGCCAATCTGCTTTTGCGGGCAATTCCGGCCGCCGGCATCGCCGCCGCGTCGGGTGGCAACCACGGCGCCGCCGTCGCCTATGCGGCGATGAAGCTCACCATTCCCGCCCGCATCTTCGTGCCGAGCATCTCCTCGCCCGCGAAGATCGCGCGCATCCGCGACTACGGCGCCGAGCTCGTCGTCGGCGGCGAGCGCTATGCCGATGCTCTCGCCGCCAGCGAGGCATGGATCGCCGAAACCGGCGCGCTCACCGTCCACGCCTTCGACCAGGATGAAACACTCCTTGGCCAGGGCACGCTCGGATTGGAGCTCGAGGAGCAAGCCCCGGCGCTCGACACGGTGCTCGTCGCGGTCGGCGGCGGCGGGCTCATCGGCGGCATCGCCGCCTGGTATGCGGGACGGGTCAAGGTGGTGGGCGTCGAGCCCGAAGGTTCGCCCACCCTTTTCCGCGCCTTTGAAGCCGGAAAACCCGTCGATGCCGAGACCAGCGGCATTGCCGCTGATTCGCTGGCGCCGCGGCGCGTCGGCGAGCGCTGCTTCGCCATCGCCCGCCGCTACGTTGCGGGCGTGGTGCTCGTCGAGGACGACGCCATCCGCGCCGCCCAGGCGGCGTTGTGGAAGACCTTGCGTGTGGTGGCCGAACCTGGCGGCGCCGCGGCCTTTGCCGCGCTCATTTCCCACCGGTATGAGCCGCGCCCCGGCGAGCGGGTCGGGGTCGTGCTCAGCGGCGGCAACACCACCGCCGTCGATTTTTCGCGGTGATCTACAGGAACCGCTCGGCGTAGTGGCAGGCGACCTCCCGGCCGCCGACGGCGCGCAGCGGTGGGGGCTCGTCGCGGCATCGCTCGGTGGCGTGCGGACAGCGCGTATGAAAGGCGCAGCCTGACGGCGGGTTGAGCGGCGAAGGCAGCTCGCCGCGGAGCACGATCCGCTCGCGCTTCTTGTCGACCGAGGGGGTGCCGGCGAGGAGCGCTTGCGTATAGGGATGGAGCGGTCGCGCGAAGAGCGCCTCCTTGGGCCCCTGCTCCACCGTGCGGCCCAGATACATGACGAGCACGTCGTTGGCGATGTGGCGCACGACGCCGAGATCATGCGAGACGAAGAGATAGGAGAGCGCGAATTCGGCTTGAAGCTCCGCCAGCAGATTCAGCACTTGCGCCTGGATCGACACGTCGAGCGCCGAGACCGGCTCGTCG
>DASZAN010000132.1:0-2864 GCA_035945115.1 Allostellaceae bacterium | reverse complement strand
CGCTCGTCCGGGACATCTACACGGCCCCGACCCGTGCTGAGGCAGAGGCACGGGTCCAGCGGTTCGCCCAGCGCTTTCAGCGGGACTATCCGCGCGCCGTCGCGTCGCTCGTCGAGCATCAGGCGGTGCTGCTCACCTACTACGACTGCCCGCGGGAGCATTGGAAGAGCCTGCGCACCTCAAATCCCATGGAGTCGACCTTCGACCCGGTCCGTCTGCGGACCCGGGCAACGCGACGGATGCGCAGCGCACAGACGGGATTGTACTTGGTCGTCCAATTGGTCAGGCGCGCAGAACGCCGGTGGCGACGGCGCGACGCGTCGCACTTGGTGGCCAAGGTGCTCGATGGTGTTCAGTTTGTCGACGGAAGTATATGTTGGTGCCGGGACCCCGTCTTTGCGCTTGACAACTTGTATACAAGTGTACTAGGATGACGCTCAACGTGGCTGCTGTGTTGCACGTTTCCGGCTACGAGACGGCGCGCGGGCGAGCCGCGCGCCTCTATGGGCAGCTGTACGCCGATATCCTGAGCGGCCGGCTACGGCCCGGCGAGGCGCTATCGGAAACGCGCCTCGCCGAACAGCACGGCATCAGCCGAACGCCGGTCCGCGAGTTGCTCCAGCGGCTCGTCCAAGAGGGCCTGCTTCGGGTCGTCCCGCAGATCGGGACATTCGTTGCGCCGATCAACCTCTCATCGGTTAACGGCAGCCAGTTCATCCGCGAGGCTCTTGAGTGCCGCGCCGTGCGCTTCGCTGCCGAGCGGGCTACGCGGGCGCAGATTGCCGAGGTGCGCCGTCAGATCGCCAAGCAAACGCAGGCGATCAAGTCCGAAGATCACCTGACGTTCTTTCAGCTCGACGAAGTGATGCACCGCACCATCCTGGATATTGCAGGCCAGCCGCTGGTGTGGAGCCTGATCGCTTCGGTGAAAGCGCAACTCGACCGCGTGCGATATCTTTCGCTGGAAGATCGCGAGTGGCTGACTATGATCTTCCGCCAGCACCGCGAGATCGTCGGATGCATCGCAAAGCACGATCCGGTCGGTGCCGATCAAGCCATGCAGGAACATCTTTCCACGGTATTCGGCGCGATCTCGCTCATCGCGCAGCGACACCCGGAGTTCTTTGAACACGAGCCGCCGCTCGCACTCAAGCAAGAATTCGCCTGAACGGGCGATCGCGATGGAACAGACATGGCGTTGGTTTGGTCCGGAGGATGCGATCTCGCTCTCCGAGATTCGTCAAACCGGTGCGGCCGGAATCGTCACGGCGTTGCATCAGATTCCTTGTGGCGTCGTCTGGAGCCGTGACGAGATCGCCGAGCGCAAGAACGCGATCGAAGCGGACAAGGCGGTTGGCCTGCGTTGGAGCGTCGTCGAAAGCCTGCCGGTCGCCGAGGCAATCAAGCAGGGCGAAGGTGATCTGACGGCGTTGTTCGACAACTACCGGGCTTCGTTGCGCAATCTCGCGGCGCTGGGCGTCAAGACCGTCTGCTACAATTTCATGCCCGTACTCGACTGGACGCGTACGCGGCTTGCCGCGCCGTGGCCGGGCGGCGGAACTGCTTTGCGTTTCGACGCGCATGAATACGCAGCTTTTGACTGCTTCATCCTTCAGCGCAAGGGCGCCGAGGCGGAGCAGACGCCGGAGGTTCTCGCCCGCGCCCGCGCCTGGATGAGAGCCGCGTCGGAAAGCGATAAGGACACGTTGCTCGCCACCATCATGGCGGGGCTCCCCGGCGCCTATGAGCGTTACGATGTGCCGGGCCTGCGCCGCATGCTCGATCGCTATGCGGACATCGACCCTGAAGGCCTGCGCCAGAATCTCGCTCGGTTTTTGCGTGAGGTAATGCCGGCCGCCGAGGAAGCCGGCGTCCGCCTTTGCATTCATCCCGACGATCCGCCGCGCCCACTGTTCGGCCTGCCGCGCATTGCCTCGACGCGGGACGATCTTGATTTCATCGTGAAGGCCGTAAACAGCGCGGCGAACGGCATCACGTTGTGTACCGGATCGCTGGGGTCCCGTCCCGGCAACGACCTGCCGGCGATCGCGCGGCGGTTCGCGCACCGCATCTACTTCGCGCATCTTCGCAATGTCACGACCGAGCCGGACGGCTCGTTCGTCGAAGCCGATCATCTCGACGGTGACGTCGATATTGTCGCGGTTGTGCGGGCCTTGCTGCACGAGCAGGCGCGCCGCAGGAGTGCGGGCGACGCGCAATGGCGCATTCCAATGCGGCCGGATCACGGGCACAAACTGCTGGATGACGCAGGGCGCAAGACGCATCCGGGCTACCCGCTGATTGGCCGTATGCGCGGTCTGGCGGAATTGCGGGGTGTAATGATCGCAATCGCATCGACGGAGAGGTTGCCGCTATGATGCCGCGTCTGTCGCGCTCCCGGCGCGGTCCGGCGGCCTGATTTCGACCCGGCCGGTATCACTCATGACCCTCGGCGTTCGGAGGACAGTCCAACAAATGGAGGGAGAAGCGTCATGAGGAAAGGGCTGACGGGAATGCTCGTAATCGCCGCCTTGCTGGCGGCGGCATTATCAGCGACGGCGCAGAACGTGCCCGCGCCGGGTAAGAGCCCGCGGATCGATGCGATCAAGAAGGCCGGTGTGTTGCGCGTCGGCGTGCTTGCCAACGCGCCTTGGTTGGTCGAAAATACGACGAGCATCGGCGAGCATTGGTCCGGCCCCGCGTGGGACCTGGCGAAAGAATATGCCAAACGCCTCGGCGTGAAGCTCGAGCCGGTGCTGGTGTCGCACGAAACGAAGATCCCGGTTCTGGCGTCAAATCAGGTCGACATCTCGATCACGCCGCTGGCCGAAACGCCGGAGCGGACACGGGTAGTTGACTTCATC
>DASZAN010000131.1:0-6237 GCA_035945115.1 Allostellaceae bacterium | reverse complement strand
CTGAAATCATACCGGACACATGTGAACAAGAAACAGAGAAGCTATTCTGTACGATGGCACCTGCATCAAGTGGCGTATTGCTGAAAGCATCATATATTCGGTATGGCCAGGTGATCGGTTGGCTGTTATTGTAAACATACTCTGCCACAGAACTCTGGCGCGCACTCCGCGGCGTGCTGACGAGTCCGGTCGAAATCGGGCCAACACGGTATCCGTAGGAGCGCGACTGCCAAACGCCTGCGATCAATGAGCTCAACGTGGCATAGATCGTTTGCGGCTGACTCGCCGATGGCACACCCAGAGTCGCATTTTGGCTCGTACCGGTGTTTAAAGAGCCGTAATCCGACCCACCAGGAATCGAACCCAGGGCTAGCTGATATTGGGACGCACCGGCCCCAGCATCCCACAAGAAGGTCACCGAGCTACCCGCGAGGATAGTCCCCGACGCCGGGCTGAGCATGTTCGCCGGAGAAGGAGGAATAATTGTGAGGAAAACTACCCTTGTGTGGCTAAGGGATGAACTTTGCCCCGTTATCGTTATTGGAAAAGTTCCTTGAGGCGAGCTAGCACTTAGATGTAATGCGCCGCAGTCGTCGCCCCGACGTTTTCACGATAATCTCCGGCGACTTTCTCAGATTCCCGGCGGCGCGACGCGCTGGAGCTACCGTCCGATGATGCGAAGTGGGATAGGATACTCGCCTGTATAGGCAAGGGCGGTATCCCGATGGCCAGAGGGACCAGGAAAGCGGGATTTGGAGCGCCCGGCAAAAGCAGCCGGGCGATCTTCGCGTTTTGTAGCCCAAGGCCTCCGCTCGGGAGCCTCACCAAAGAAATGGGCTGACTTTAGAACCCTGAACGGCAGGGGGGCAGAAACCAGAAACCCTCCGGCACGGATGAGTGTGCGGGAGGGTTTCGATAAGCCGATTTCTTCGGAGCCAACTCCGTCGCATCGGCCTTGGGCATCCGCCCGGGCGCGACCCCGTGCGGACAGTCGAGAAAAGAATCGCTACGCGGGCGAGCGGTAGTGGCCGTTAACGGCGACGATCCAGCCTTGCTGGCAGGCCTCGGTGATCGCCAGTTGCGCGGTGCGTTTGGAACACTCGGTGAGCGTCATGATGTGCTCGCGCAGTTGGTTGTAACGCGCTTCGCCGCCGAGGTCCGCCACCGCCTGCGTCACATCGGCGCGCTCGACTTTGCGCCGCGCGGAAGCGGTTGCCGGCGGCTGGCCGGCCGGCGAGAACCACATCGTATCCGGATCGAGATCGAGCAGGCGTGGCGGTTGCGGCGCGGCGTAGCGGAACTGGAAGCGCAGCTCGACAGTGTGGAACTGCGGCGCCGGTCTGGTCAGTAGCAAGTAGCTATCGCCCACGGCGTGCAGGGCGCTGGAACCGCGGAAGGCGCTGCCGATCTCGTAACGGCCGATGGACTTGCGCACGTGATGCACTACGATCAGCGCGGCACGCGAAGCTTCGCGCAGGCGTAGCAGACTCTGGCACAAAGCGGCCATGGCGCGGGTGTCGTTCTCGTCCTGATCGTGGGTGGAGTAGAGAGGGTCTAAGACGATGATCTCGGCAGCCGCGGCGCGGGCGGCGGATAGAAAATGATTCAGGCCCTGGGGCGCATTGAGTAGATGGCCGGTGGCGCGGGTATCCACGAACAGGTTCTGGTCGGCGGTATTTCCCATAATGCGGCGCATGATGGCCAGGCGGCCGACGAACTGAGGGACAGGCAGTTCGAACTGGCAGACCAGCACCCGGCGCGGAGCCGGGATGGGAAAGCCGGTGCGGTCCGAGCCGGCCGCCAACGACAGGGCGAGATTGGCGACCAGCAGCGATTTGCCTACCTTCGGCTCTCCGCCCACGAACAGGATTCCCTGCGGGGGCAACAGTCCGGGTTCGACCAGGCAGGGTGGCGCGGTAGCCGGCTGTTGCTCCAGCAGTTGAGCCAGCGACAGGACGCTGGGCTCGGCGGCTTTCTCCCGTGCAGCGGCGCTCATAGCAACGCCTCGCTGGTGGCGTCCAGCAGAATCGCCTCATTCACCACGGCGGCTTTGCGCGCGGCGGCCACGCGCAGGGAGGTCATGGCCAGTTTGTTGACCTTGCGCGGGATGCCTTTGGTGACCTGATACAGAGCCTGGCGTGCGGTGTCGTCGAACAACGTCTGTGAGACACCGGCGGCTTTGAGTTGATGAGTGAGGTAGGCATCCAGTTCCTCGCGGGAGAGTCCCTCCAGGTGATACTGCACGGCGATGCGCTGGCGCAGGGGTTCGTGCATCTGCAGCGACAGCGTGCGGCGCAGCAGGGGTTGGCCGAGCAGCAGCAAAGTCAGGTAATGCGAGGAATCCATATCGAAGTTCAGCAGCAGCGGGAGCTGTTCGAGGGCGGCATGCGGCAACAGTTGGGCTTCGTCGCAGATGAGAATCGGGTGCTGCTTCTTCGTCTGATTGAGACGCACGATGGCTTCGGAAATCTGGCGCACCAGATCGCCCCGGTAGTGCGCCGGGACCAGGTCCAGTTCCAGCGCGAGTTGTCGTAGCAGGTCCAGCGCCGACCCGCAGGTCCAGTGCAGATACAGAATCTTGTAAAGATTGGGATTGAGGCCGGCAGTGAACGTGCGCGCCGCAGTGGATTTGCCGGCGCCCACTTCGCCGGTAAGCAGACCGGCGCCGTGATGATCGATCAGGAACTGAAGCCGCGCCTTCACCTGGGTCCAGGACTGCGAGGCAAACAACTGCTTGGCATCGGGGCTGTCGCCGAAGGGAGGTTTCTTGAAGCCGAAGAAGGTCTCTACCATGGCACGGAGTCCTCCTCCTCCTCGTCGTCCTTTTGGTCGTGGAGCAACTCGACGAAGTTAATGCCGGTGGGTTCGGGAGAAGCCGGTGGAACTGGTTTCGGTGAAGGGATCTGGCCGTTGACGACGGGATCGACCAGCCGCGCCACGCCCTGCGATTTCCCCTGAAAATAGATTTCGACAGAGGTGGTGTCGAGCGGGTCGAAGCGCACTTCGACGGTTTCACCGGCCAGTTGCGGCGGGGCTTCGTAGTAGCGGTTTTCGAGCAGGAAGGTGCAGTCGCGGCGCACCAGGCGATTCACGCGATGAAAAAAGAGACGGCGCAGATCGGTGGCCGGCGGCAGTTGCCGGATCTGCTCGATGTCGCGCTGCCAGCGCACCAGCGGGGTGGTTCCCAAGGCGCTGTGTTCGGTGCGGTGGTAGGCATTGTCGATCCAGGCCCACAGGCGCTCGTTGAGATCCTCCAGGGAGAGCGTTTGTTTGCGGTCCAGGTTGGCCAGAAACTGTTCGCGGACGGAACGGAAGTAGCGTTCGATCTTGCCGCGTCCTTCGGGCTGATACGGCGGCGTGTGGACGACCAGGATGCCGATCGAGGCGGCGATGCGCGCCAGTTGCTGGCCGCGATAGATTTTGGCGTTGTCCATGTAAAGCCGCACCGGCAGGCCGCGCGCGGCGATGGCCTGGCGCAGGCAGTCCAGGCAGGCATCCAGGCCCTGACTGGTGTAAAACTGAGCGTGCGGAATCAGGCGGCTGGCGTCATCCAGAGTCGCGTGCAAGTAGGCTTGTATCTTGCCGCCGCCGGGGCGCTGGACGTAGGGGCCGAAGAGCATGTCGGATTGCCAGATCTGGTTGCTGTGTTCGGCCTCGAACTTCTTGTGCGCCGGTCGAGCGAGCAGTTGCTTTTCCGAGAGACCGCGCTGTTTGAGAAAACGGTACAAGGTCGAGGCGGATATCGCCGGTTCGTTTTTACCGGACGAGAGCGCCAGTTCGCGCAGCAGGGTAGTGCCGGTGCGATGCGGATTTTCACGTTTGAGGCGTTCGATCAGATCGGCGAGTTGCGGCGTGATGGTGCGCGGCTGTCCCCGATCCTGCCGGGCTTGCGGCGCCAAAGCTTCGAAGCCGCCGTTGCGGTAACGAAGCGCCCAGTCCAGCAGCGTATCGACCGAAACGGAGGTGCGTTCGGAATGCGGAATCTCGTAGTGGCGGGCGGCAATCTCCTGGGCGCGGCGGGTGAGTTCGCCGCGGGGCAGAGATTCCAGCACCAGCGGTGCGATCAGTCCATAGCGGAACAGGGCGACTTTTTCGGCTTTGGCATCCATGAAGAAAATCTCCTGAGCCAGAAGCATAAGGCTGAAGGCATCGCCGGCTCCATGCAAAAGCTGTGTGGGGGCCCCTCAGGCGGGAGGCACTGCCGGGCGGAGCGCGGCACAACGCCCGTCCGGAGCGAGAAACGCGGGCCAGCCCAACAGGTGGAATCGCAGATCGGTGAACAGAAAACGATGGGCTGCGATCCATCCGGTGGACTGCAACATGACCAGAGCGCGGTGGACGAAACTCGGAGCCGCCGGCGGCGCTGCTAACGCCGCCAGCGCCACGCCAAGAGCCTCGGCCTGCCGTTGGAAGCGGCGCACCCAGAACTGGCCCCGCTGGTAGGGCATGGCCACCTGCGCTGCCGCCACAGCGGCCGCTGCCAGAGTGGCGCCCTGCAGCAGGCGGGCAGCCAGAAACAGCGAGAGGATAGAGACGCTGAAGCGGAGATAGGGCAAGGCAAACTCCGGCAGTAGGGAGACGGTGCGCTTGCAGGACCGGCACAGGTAACGGCGCACGCGGATGAAGCCATCGAACCCGGCGTCCACCAGCGTGCGGCTGTAGAAACCATGGGCGGTGAGCGAGTGCTGCGCCTGACACTGCGGACAGTGAGTGGGCCGATAGCGATCCGGATCGGCAATCTCTTCGGCATACTGTTGGATGGAGCCCGCGAAGGGATGTAAGATTTGCACAAGAACTCCTCAGGAATGGATAAAACATGATCTCTTGGGTGGCAATGGATCGCATCGTGGAAAGACAGCGCGCTCAGGATGCCGCTTACCGCAAGCAAGGCGCAGACAAGGTGCTGCGTTCGGATGCCAGGCGGCTCACCGATGGCGAGTTGCTGGCCAAGTTGTCCTCTTTCGGCATCGAGATGGACCGTCCTTCGCTGGAGCGGCTCTGCGATCAGGCGCTGTCGGCAGAAGAGATCGCCCAGCCGCTGCTCGACCAGCGCACCTTTCACGGCAGGCACGAGCAGATGGAAAGCGACTGGATCTGGATTTGTTTGTCGGCTCTCTGGCAGCGATGGTTTCCTGACAAACCTTCTTTCGAGGCGCTGGACGACAAGATGCAGGCCGGCTATGAACTGCGGGAATCCGGCGCCGTGGCGGTGTGCCGCGTGTGGCTGGAAGCGTGGACCGACGTGCTGCGCATCCTGGACAAGGCCGGCATGCAATCGATTCAGGAGTTCGATGATCGGTTCGGAGGGAGCCAATCGTTGTTTAACTGGATGCAGGATCTGGAAGGCGAGTTGTGGAATGCGGGGCTGGAGGACCGGCAGTTTCTCACCGCCAGGATCGCGCTGTGCGAAGAGGGGCTGCGGCGGTTTCGATCAGACGACGATCTGATGACCGAGAACCGGCGGCGCGCGTTGGCGGAGTCGTACTACGAACTGGGCGAGACGGATAAGGCGGAGGCTCTCTATCGTAGCTGGATGCATCTGGATCCGCGCTGGGGATGGGGATGGATCGGTTGGTCGGATTGCTACCGCTTCACGCGCACGGAGCGTCGGGACTGGAGTCGTTGCGAACAGATCCTACGGGAAGGACTTGCCATAGAGGATGTAAGGGACCGTGCGGATATAGCCGACCGGCTCGCCGATGCGTGCGAGGAGCAGGGACGGGACGAGGAAGCCGCAGAGTATCGGCGGGAGGCGAAACGGAGCGCGGCCACCGTCTCACGGAGTGTGAGTTCCGCTGGTAAGATCCTACGCCAAAAGACTCAGGTCAACTTCGGTGGTCCAGGGCTGCCGCTCAGTGAGATGTCGAACCTCGCGGCGACGCTGCGCGGGACATCGGCGTCCGCTCCGGTTACGAGGCAGAAGGTCGGGCGGAACGAGCCTTGCCCTTGTGGGAGCGGCAAGAAGTTCAAGAAATGCTGCGGCGGCTGATCCATCGCCAGCCATTCTCAGATTGACGCCACTGGCGCTCGCACACATCCATCCTCGCCAAGCGAACTCAATTTGAGAAAACCCCATCGCGGCGAGGGAGAAAATCGCGGCGGGTTACACCAGAGATGAGGCCGTTGGTCTGCTCCGCCCCGCTGCCCAGCGGGACGACCCATTTGTCGGCAACCTCCTCAGCGGTCTCGCGTATGTCCTTGACCTCTTCAGCGTTGCCGATTTGCTTCTGGAGCAGA
>DASZAN010000130.1:0-10770 GCA_035945115.1 Allostellaceae bacterium | reverse complement strand
GCTCCGCAAAGCCGCCAAGCGAACCGTCGAGGACACATGGCGCCAGATCGGAACCCTCCTCAGCAGCGTCTCGCCGCAAGAGTGCGCCAACTACTTCCGAAACGCAGGCTACGCTTCAACCTGAATGGATCAGACTCTAGGACACGGACGCGATTGTGCGGCACGCCGAGTGCGTCGGCAACGCTGCGGAAATGCTCGATAACCTGTGTGCAGACCCTGATATTGATAACGTCGTTCTCGTCGACCCAAGCCAAGCCGACCTCGGGCTCCAAGAAGGCGTGCTCGATGAACTGCGTGCGGAATGTATTCTCGACGACCACATCGGCCTCGGCAAACCCTTTGGCGACGTCTCCCTTGCGGATTTTCTGCGCGGCGACCACGTTGTTCTCGCCCTGGACGATGGGCGCGCCCGGCTTCAACGCTTCGTTCGGGTCGAACACGCCTGGCAGCGGCTCAAGCTCCACCTCGATGAGGGCCATTGCTTGCTCGGCAATGTCGCGAGTCTCCGCCGCGATCAGCGCCACGGGCTCGCCGAAATAGCGGACGCGCTCGCGGACCAGGATCTGCTGGTCGGTTTTCTGGCGCTGCTGACCAGTCTGGCCCGGGATATCGGTGGGTGCTAGGCGATCGGGCAGATCCGCCGCTGTCAGAACGCAGACCACGCCCCTGAGGGCTCGCGCCTTGCTCGCGTCCAACCGCCGTAACGTCGCGCTCGCCACGGTGGTGCGTAGCACTTTGGCGTGACACATGTTTGGCATGCTGTAATCGCCGGCATAGCGTGTCGCTCCCGTGGCCTTGCCCCTCGCGTCCGTCCGCTCTAGCGGGTGTCCGATCTGCCGCCACGCGACGTTGGCCTTTGCTGAGGGGGTGTCGGGGCTGGATGTCATTTCCGCTCTCCGGAAATACGCGCACGTGCCGCCGCCTCCTTGACGGCATCGAAAACCTTGGTGTAGCCAGTGCAGCGACAAAGGTTTCCACTCAGCGCGAACCGGATATCGTCATCGTTAGGATCGCTGGTCCGGCGCAACAGGGACTCGCTAGCCATGATCAGTCCCGGTGTGCAATAGCCGCATTGCACAGCGCCAAGCTTGGCAAAGGCCTCCTGCAGCGGGTGAGGGTTCTGGGCGTTACCGAGTCCAGCGACGGTCGTAATTGTGCGCCCCTCGACGGTCCAAGCGAGCGTCAGGCAGCTGTCAACCGCCTCGCCATCGACCAGGACCGCGCAAGCGCCGCAATCACCCTTTTCGCAGCCGGATTTCACGTCGAAATGACCGAGCTCGCGCAGTGCTTCGAGCAGCGTCCGGTGCGCCGGGAACGCCTGCTGATGGATCCGACCGTTCACGTTGAGCGAAATTGTCTTCTCGCGAGACATAACGAAGTCTTCCTTTTCAGCTAAGGCGTGCCCACGCGTCGCTTACGAGCCGTCGCGTTAGCATGTAGACGGCGTGCCGGCGATAATCGGCCGAAGCCCGGATGTCGTCGATGGGTCGACATTCCTCAGCGGCGACACGGCTCGCTTCACTAATTAGTGCAGGCGACAGAGGCTGTCCCTCGATCAACACCTCCGCGCGGCGCGCGCGCACCACCATTGGCGAGACCGCGCCGAGTGCGATACGTGCCTTGGCGCAGACGCCTCCGGCAACGGTGAGGTTCACGGCGACACCGGTCACCGTGATCGCATCACCCTTCCGCCGAGCGAGCTTGTAGAACCGGTTCACGCTCAGTCCCGTCGGGACGGCCCATGAGATCTCGGTTATGAGCTCGTCCGGCCGACGAATGTCGGTTTTGTAGCTGGTGAAATACTCTGCGATCGGAACGGTACGGGAACCCGAGACATTGGTCAGTACGACGTCGGCGTCGAGGCAGAGCAGCGGCGGCACGAGGTCGGCAGCGGGCGACCCACAAGCGATGTTCCCGGCCACCGTCGCGGTGTTGCGCACCATCTGTCCAGCGAACACGCCCGCTGCATCGACCAGGGACGCGCCGTGCCGGGCGATCTCCGGCGCGCGCAGCAAATCAGTCACCGTGGTCCGGCCGCCGATGCCGACGCGCCCATCCGCCAGGCAGATCCACCGCAGCGTGTCGATCTGGCTCAGGCTGACCAGCCGATCCGGCACAAGCCTTCGGGCGCGAAGATCGACGACAAGGTTGGTGCCACCCGCGAGCGCCAATACGGCACCACGATTCCCCGCCAGGAGAGCGACGGCTTCCTCAAACCGTTTGGGTGTTTCCAGATCAAACTCGGCATACATGACTTCGATGACTCTGGTTGCCTAACGGAAAAGCCACCTGCTGGTCCAGTATCGCCTCCGGGGTTCCAGTTCAATCGATATCCGCGTTCTACACGTCCCATCCGCCGTCGACCGCGATCTCGTGACCAGTGAGCTGGCGACTCTCGGCGCTTACCAGGAAAAGCACTGCGTTCGCGACGTCCTGCGCTTCGGTGACGCGCTTGAGCGCCATATCGTCCACGTACTCCTGGTAAACCTGCTCCTTGGTCCAACCGCGCCTCTTGGCCTTCTCCTCGCAAAGCTTGGCCATGCGTGGCCCTTCGACTATGCCGGGGCAGACCGCGTTGACGTTGATGTTGTACTCACCCACGTCGAGCGCCACCGTGCGGGTTACGCCGCGCACCGCCCACTTCGAGGCACTATAGGCTGCGCGATAGCGATATCCTCGCAGGCCTGACGTGCCGCCAATGTTCACAATCTTGCCGTTCCTGCGTTTGACCATGTAGGGAAGCGTATACTTGATTGGCAAGAAAGTACCAACGACGTTGGTGCGCAGCACCATCTCGAAATCCTCCGGCTTTAATTCCCACACCGGCGTCTCAATCGGTCCGGTGACCCCGGCGACGTTGACCAGGATGTCGATCCGGTCATCGAATAAGCGGGCCGTCCGCGCCACCATCGACTCTACCTGATTAGCATTGGTGACATCCGCCTGGACGATTTCTGCTCTGCGGCCCATAGCACGAATGTTGGCCGCAACCGGCTCGATCGCGGCTACGTCGCGTCCGGCGAGTACGAGATCGGCGCCTTCCCGCGCCAGCGTCTCGCTGATCGCCTGACCCATGCCTTTTGCTGGGCCAGTGATGATGCCTGTCTTGTTCGCGAGTCTCATGTCACCCTCTCTTATTGAGTAGGCTTCGGCGGCCCATAACCGCCGCCACCACAGCTTTCCAAGATGATCCGGTCACCTTCTGAAAGACGCAGGTTGACTTTGCCTTTGACCTCCTTGCGCTTGCCGTCGGCGGTCACGAGTTCGACCTGAAATGGTGCGCCGGGTGCGCCGCCTTTAAGCCCATATGGAGGAACGACTCTTCGCTCGAACATGGTGGTTAACGACACGTCGCCCGAAAGCATGCGGTACTCACGCACAAGGCCGTCGCCCCCGCGATGCGCACCCGCTCCGCCGGAGCCGCGCCGTAGCGTCTGCCGGACGATCTCGATGGGGTATTCCGCTTCGATGACCTCGGCGGGCGTATTCATCACGTTCGACATATGCACGCGCACGACCGGCGCGCCGTCGCGATCAGCACGGGCGCCTTCGCCGCCCCCATGAGTCTCATAGAGCGTTGCCCAAGCGCCGTCGGCGCGCCTCATGCTGAATAGCAAAAGTCCCGAGGTCGTCGGTCCACCCGCACTGAGCTTCTCCGCCATCACCGGCTCGAGCGCACGGAAGATCGCATCGACGACACGCTGGGAAGTCTCATGGTTGCCGCCGACGACGGGCCGCGTCGGCGGAGGCTGCAAGAGCGAGCCGGGGCGGGTTGTGACTTTGAGCGGTCGCAACGCGCCCCCATTCGGAGCGATTTCTTCTCCGGCCAGGCATTTCAGCGCGTAAAAAGCCCCGGCGGCTGCGATAAATGGAGTGGTATTGACCGGCCCATCAACCGCGTCGTCGGACGCTGTGAAATCAAAGGTTGCCTCGCCATTGCCGAGGGTCAGCCGCACACGCACGGCGATCGGCTGGTCCCGGATACCGTCGTCGTCGAGGAAATCTTCACCCTCGAAGACGCCGCGCGGCATAGCACGGATCGCCTCGCGCATCTGCTGTTCCGAACGGTTCTGCAACTCGTCCATCGCCGCCTTGACCACGTCGAGGCCATGCTCGGCAACGAACTCATGGAGACGACGCTCTGCGACGAGCGTGGCTGCCATCTGCGCGTGGATATCGCCCTCGCGCTCGGGAGCCCCGCGCAGGTTGGAAAGGACGAGGCGGAGTTTTTCGTGATCGGGGCCGGCCGCCGTGAAAAGGCGGGTCGGGCTGATGCGCAGTCCCTCCTGCCAAATGTCCGTGGCGTTTGCCACGTAGCTGCCCGGCACGGCACCACCGATGTCCGCCCAATGGGCCAAGCTCACGGCAAAGGCAAAGAGCTCGCCTGCGACAAAAACAGGACGGATTGCCTTCACGTCGGGAAGGTGATTGCCACCGATCTCCGGCAGGTTCAGAAACCAGACGTCGCCCGGAGCAAGCGTGTGGGCCGGTTGCCACTTGAGAAATTCCTTCACCGTGAAGCACATCACGCCGAGATGCATGGGGATGTCTCGGCCTTGGGCGATCATTTCGCCCTTGGCGTCCGTCAGCGCCGAAGACAAATCCCCTGCTTCGCGCAATAGCGGCGATCGGGCAGAGCGCATGACCACGAGCGACATCTCCTCGGCCGCAGCAGTTAATGCGCTACGGATCACCTCGAGAGTTACGGGATCGATCGCGAGTGTCATGATGCGCTGTCGAAGCCGAGAGTGAGATGGCCACCGCCGGTCGCTTCGAGCGTCACGCCAGGCGGCAGCGTGACAGTCGACCACTCGTCCTCGACTATGGCTGGCCCCGAGATTCGTGCGCGGGGAGCGAGCATATCCCGGCGATAGCGCACTGTCTCAACTGGCTGATCGGGCGAAAACCAGCATCGGGTTATCACTTGGGGCACCAGGTCGCCGCTGCCTGAATGTCTCGGCGGCTGCACCTCGATCGGCGGAGCCGGAACTGTGGCGGTGACGCGGATGGCTTCGAGTTCCCAGCTTTCCTCGGTAGAGAAGCCATAGAGTTGCTCGTGGATCGCCCGGAAGTCCCGAGTCAGGATCGTAACGTCCGGCGGGAACCGATAGGGGACCTCGACCGAGTAGCTCTGTCCGATATAACGCAAGAGGGCGATATCTTCGACGGTGATAGCGTTCGTGCGGTCTCCCACGTCGAATTTCAAATCTGCGAGCAACTCGGTGCGCAACTGGGCAAGGCGATCGTGCGACCACGCACCGCTTGTCATGCGAAGAGTCCGCTGTTGCACGTAACTCAGGTTAGCAACGGCGCAGCCGAGGGCCGAATAGGCGCTCGAGAGGGCGGGTATCACGATCGTGCGTATGCCGAAGTCTCGTGCGAGCGTCGCCGCGTGTAGCGGGCCTGCACCACCGAAGGCGACGAGAGTACAGCGACGTCCGTCAATGCCACGGTCGACCGTCACGTTCCGGATCGCCCGCACCATGTTGGCATTAGCGACACGCACGATGCCAAGCGCCGTCTCGACTGCACCAAGTCCGAGCCGCGTGGCGAGCGCCTCGATTGCAGCTTGTGCCGATTCGAGGCTCAGGCGGACGCCATCGGCCAGTGGTCTCTTGGCATCAAGATAGCCAAGCACCAGGTTCGCGTCAGTTACTGTAGGCTCGGTGCTGCCAAGCCCGTAGCAGGCAGGCCCAGGGTTCGCGCCGGCGCTTTGCGGACCGACCCGCAGCATGCCCGCCTCGACATAGGCGATCGAGCCTCCGCCAGCACCGATCGATTGCACTGCGACCATAATCTGGCGAATAGGTCGATCCGCGAGCTTCGCCTCGCGATGTTGCTCCGGCTTGCCATGACGGATGAGGCAAACGTCGGTGGTGGTGCCTCCCATGTCGAGGGTCAGAACATGATCGAGCGCCAACTCGCGCGCCACATGACAGGCAGCCGAGACGCCGGCCGCTGGACCAGAAAGCGCGAGCACAAGCGGGCGCTCGCGCGCCATCGTCGTCGATGCCATACCGCCCGCGGAATGGAATAGATGGAACGGTGTCGCCTTCGGCACTTCGGCATCGAGCTTATCAAGGTAGCTGCCGACCAGCGGCATCACCGCGGCGTTCAGTACCGTGGCACTTGTCCGCTCATACTCGCGCTCTTCAGGATTTACTCGGTGAGAGAGAGAAACATGAGATACGGCGCTCGCAAGATGATCGGCGACCATTCGTTCATGTGCTGGGTTCGCATAGGCGTGAAGCAGCGACACCGCGACGGAGGATACAGCTGACCGCTCAATAGCTTTGGCGAGCGACTCGAGATCTGTACGGTCGAGCGGCTTCTTAATTCGGCCGTCGGGACCCATCCGTTCTCTGAGCTCGAAACGAAGCGCTTCCGGCACCATGGTCGGCAGCTTTGGCGGGCAGCTCAGGGAATAGAGAGAGCGCCTGTTTTGCCGTCCGATCTCCAACACGTCCGCAAAGCCCGCCGTGGCGACCAGCGCGACTGCCGGGAGACGATCCTCAACGATGGCGTTGGTGACTAGCGTCGTGCCGTGGACGAGGATGGCGACATCTTCCCAGCCAAGATCGAGCGCAGAAAGTGCGGCACGTAGGCTGGCCAGCGGATCGCCAACACGCGTACGTACCTTCGCCGTCAGGCTCGTGCCGCTCGTTGGGTCGAGAGCCGTTATGTCTGTAAACGTGCCGCCGATGTCGATGCCCACCCGCCAGCGACGAGCCGTCATTTAATCCCTCGACCTTCCGGCTTCGAGCCTTCGTGAATCGCCGGCTAGAATTGTCGTCGACGGTGACGGCCAGAGCATTGATCGAGATCAAACCCTGGGGAACGTCGGTTGTCTTATGATCGCCGCAAGCAGGTTATCGCGGAGCAAAGCATGAGGTGGCTCTGGGCGCTCGCTTCCGTGTTGGTGATGTGCGTCGGCGCAGCCACCGCCCGCGCCGAGGCGGTCGACTTGGCGATTGTTTTGGCTGCGGATGTGTCGCGCAGCGTCGACGATGATGAATTCAAGTTGCAGCGCCAGGGGTATGCTGGCGCCGTGACCGACCCGAGCGTGCTAAGGGCAATTGCCGCCGGCCCGCGTGGCGGCATCGCCCTTTGCTTCATCGAGTGGTCGGGGCCGGAGGAGCAGCAGGTGGTGGCGGAGTGGACGGTGATACGCGACGGCGAGAGCGCTGCCGGCTTTGCTGCGACGTTGCTGATGGCACCGCGCTCCTTCGTCGGCCGCACCTCGATCAGCGCGGCCATCGATTTCAGCCGCGCTTACGCGGCAAAGCTGGGATTGGGCGCGGAGCGGCGGATCATCGATATTTCCGGCGATGGCACCAACAATTCAGGCCGGCCGGCGCCAGACGCACGCGACGAAGCGTCGCCGCGGGATTCACGATCAATGGGCTCGCCATCATCAACGAGCATCCCAATCCCGGCTATTTCGCGCACACCCAGCCGCCCGAAGGCTTGCCCGAATATTATCGGCAGAATGTGATCGGCGGCCCCGGGAGCTTCCTGCTCGTGGTGCAGGACTTCCATTCCTTTGGCGAGGCAATCACCAACAAGCTCGTAACCGAAATCGCTGCAGGACGGAGGCCGGAGAAGCTCGAGTTTGGACGCGTCGACGACCTCGAGCGAAATGCGGTCGTTGCTGTTCTGCGGCAGGTTCAGCCGTGACATCGGTCGCGACCTCGGCCGTCATCGGCGCGCTCTTCCTTGTCGGCGCTCACTCAATCACGATCTCTCCGGTCATCCCGTCCCACTCGTGATCGGCGCAAGTGAGGCGGTACCGGCCCGGCTTCTGCGCGCGGAAGCGAAGCTCTTTGCGTTCGCCGGGTTGGAGAACGACCTCGTTTCCTGCAGCCACCAGGACATCGGGGTTGTCGAGAACGATCGCCCCGAAGAAGCCCGGCGCTGTGAACTCGTGCAGCTCTTTCCCTCGGTTGTCCAGCACCAAGCGATAGGAGGCGCCCTGGCGGAAGCTCAGTTGGTTCGGTGTAAACCGGTATTCCGTCATCACCAGCGTAAGGGTCTCCGTCGGCGATGAGAGAGCGCGCGGAAAACGACTGAACAGCGCTGGGATTGCTAACAGCGCACCTATCGTCGTTCTACGCCGACTCTGCACGTCCATCCGCCGGTCAGAGCCCCTTGGAAAAGAGGGGGAGCTACTGCAGCTCCCCTCTGCGGGTCACGGCGTGATCTGGCCGCGGATCTCGCCGCCTTTGTTGGCGGCGGTGTGGACGTTGATGTAGTCCTTGCCTACGATGAGATCGGCGATCTGCGCATCGGTTAGCGTCGCCGACCCCTGGATCGGATTCTTAACCCCGTTGGGGGCAAGATTCACGACCACGCCGGCATTGGCACCCGGGGCTGCCGGGCCGTGGATGTGAGCGGCGGCGGCATCGCCGCTTAGCCCACTGTAGGTCACATTCCAGGTGAGCTGCTTGCTCTTTGCGTCGAGTTTCAAGTCGGCCGTGCCTTGCCCCTTGCTCTCGACTGGCGGCACCTCCTGGGCAGCGTTCAACGTAGCATGGAATGTCTTCGTCTCCTCTCTGGCGCTCGTGCAGGCCGCGAGCGACAAGGTCGCGACGACCGCTGCGCCAGCGGCAATTCCATAGAAGCGACGCATGCTTGCTCCTCCCCATGCGGCTTAATGCCGCTCATTTTGATGTACCACATCGGCGGCAGGCGATCTCTCTCACGAAAACGTGAGCCTGTCGTCATTGTCGCGCCCGGCGGCGATTTCGCCTTGCGCGGCGCCGGGGCAGTCCTCGATAAAGCGCGCCCATGCCGGTTCTCCTGTCGCGCAGGTCCGTCTCCGCGCTGCTGCTGGCCTCGTTGATCGCACTGCCATCACGGGTGCGCGCGCATGCCGTCATCGTCTCGGCGGCGCCCCCTCCCGGCGCGGTGGTCCACGGCGCCAACCTGTCAGTGCTGCTGCGCTTCAACAGCCGCATCGATCACCAGCGCTCGCGCCTCACGCTCGTCCGGCCGGACGCATCTTCCGTATCCTTGCCGCTCGCGGCCTCCGATAGCCCCGACACCCTTGCGGCGGAGGCCAATGGCCTCAAGCCCGGTCGATATCGGCTCCGCTGGCAGGTGCTCGCCATCGACGGCCATATAACGCGCGGCGATATTCCATTCGAAATCGCTCCTTGACCTGGCTGGTGTTGTCTTATTCCGCCATGGTCCTCGCACAGCGCGGTGACTGCAAGTCGCCTTCGATGAGCCGAGGAAGGGCCTGACGTTCCTCGTGGGTGAGTTCCAGCCTCATGCTTGAGACCAAGAAAGGACGCCAGGCTCCCTTCTCGTGTCATTGGCTGCTGGGCCAGACCGCAAACAGTGCCCACCGTACCGAGCCCGCACTGCCCCCACAGAGCGAGTTTCGAAATCTCCGCAATGCACGACGTCCGTTACTGGCACTACTCGGAAGAAACCTCGGTCGCCGTGACGTCTGCTTTGCTGCGCTCAGCGGACCCCGTGCATGAACGGAGCGACTTCGCAGTTGTGCCAATAGGCGACATCGCCCCGCTACTCGATCACCTCGTCGGCGCGGGCGAGCAGCGATCCCGGTATCTCGATGCCGAGCGCCTTCGCGGTCTTGAGGTTGATGACCAGCTCGACCTTCGTCACTTGCTGGACCGGCAGATCGGCTGGCTTTTCTCCCTTGAGAAGCCGGCCCGCGCAGACGCCCTCAAGACGCAAGGCCTCCCTGTCGCTGGGTCCGTAGCTCACTAGCCCGCCAGCCTCGGCGAACTCGCGGGCCCAGTAGATCGCAGGCACCACGCGGTGGAGTGCCAGAGCGGCCAGCTGTTTGCTGCTGTTGGTGAAGAATGAATCCGGGCCAATCACGAGTGCGCCTGCCCGCAGCTGGACGCCAGTAGCAAAGACTGTATCGAAGTCGCGTTCGCTGCTCGCATTGAGGACGTGGAGTTCAAGCCCCAGCCTGCGGGCCACCGCCGCCGCATCTCTCGAGAGCGTCTCGGCAAAGGGATTGGTCGGGTTGATGAGCAGCGCCACGACGGTCGCCTTCGGCACCAGTTCGTGCAGCACCTCGAACAGCTTCGCTCCCAGCTCCACGGACAAGATAGCCACGCCCGTGAGGTTGCCGCCGGGTCGGTTGAGGCTGGCGACCAAGCCCAACTTGACCGGGTCAGCCGCCGTGATGAAGGCGATTGGAATTGAGCTCGTCGCTGCCTTTGCTGCCAACACCGCAGCCGTGCTCCCGAAAGCGGCAATCACATCCACTCGACGGCGCACCAGATCGCCCGCCAGGGCCGGAAATCGATCGTATTGTCCTTCCGCCCCACGATATTCGATCGTCACGTTCCGGCCCTCGACATAGCCGGCCTCGCTCAGACCTTGGCGCAAAGCGCGCATGCGGTCTGCGTCCGTCTCTGGCGACCCGCCGCCGAGGACCCCGACTACCGGCATCCTCCCTTGCTGCGCGCTGGCGGCGAGCGGCCATGCAACTGCGCTGCCGAGCGTCGCGATAAACTCCCGGCGGTTCATTCAATCACCTCGTCGGCGCGCGCGAGCAGGATCGCCGAAACGGCGGCAAAACAACAATCAGCGAGATGAGGCCGCCCGATGAGACGGCCTCGGTAGGCACAGTTGTTGCCAATTTGTGTGCCGCAGCCAGGCCCAGGGAATGGCTTAATTCACGGCTTCGACGGCGTACCGCCGTATTGTCTTGGATGCCTTGTCACGCTGCGGCGCAAGGCTCTTCCAGGCTGTCGAGTTGTAAAATGCCTGCGCCTGCTCCAGGTT
>DASZAN010000129.1:0-10766 GCA_035945115.1 Allostellaceae bacterium | reverse complement strand
GATAGAGAGGGAGGTACGGTCCAATTTCGCGCGCGCGTCCCGCGCCGGGCGGCGTGCTGCGAAAATGGAACCGCGAGCCGGGCGCGTCGTGTACCTCGCTCAAGAGTGCGCACTACGGACCGAGCTCACGAACGGGGCAGCCATCGCCTTGCCGGTGAAGCTCATCCCCGGTCTGAGGAGGGCCGCAGCGCGCGACGTCCGTGCAGTTGAGATCCTTGGTCGGGGTGGTGGCTTGCTGCGGTATGCGTAGGGAAGCGGCTTGATGAAGCCGAACCGGTGCAGCGTATCGAGGTTGGTGGCGCCGGCGAACCTTGCGCCCGTCGCGAACACCGATGCAAACGCCTCCAACAAGGCAAACAAGAGAAACGCGACTGCAATCGATCCAAATGTCAGCAGCGTCCGAGCCTTCTTCCGCCATAGCATGGCCCACACCAATGGAAGCAGCTTCATGTTTGCGTGATCGGCAGCGTTCGGTTCGTCCTGTCAGGCGCGAGTCTCGCATTTGTGGAGTGACACCCTCAATCACGATGGCTCAAGGCAGCAAGCGCCGCGTCCTATAGCGGCCATTCGAATGCAGGCGTTCCCATCCCAAGGGGCGACTTGCGTCCAGAACCGGCCAACGGGAATACTCATTGTGGAGCCGGAAAGCGGACGCTCCCATGGTGGGGTAGGCTTCAGCAGTGCGCGAAACCCCTGCTCCCGCGGTCCTAATCACCATCCCGCTTAGTCACTATTGCGAAAAAGCGCGCTGGGCCCTTGACCGGGTCGTGCTGCCTTACCGGGAAGAGCCGCACGCGCCCCTGCTACATCGGCTTGCAACGAGACGCAATGACGGGAGCACTGTGCCGGTGCTGGTGCATGGAAGCCTTCGTTTCACTGATTCCACCGCCATTCTTGTTCATGCGGATGCGGTCTGCGGCGGCGACCTGCTGTACCCGCGCGATGCTGCGCTGCGATGTGAGGTCGATGCGTTAGAAGAGCATTTCGACACGCAGCTTGGTCCGCATACGCGGCGCTGGGCGTACGCACAGTTGTTGCCGCACACGAAACTGCTCCGCGCGCTTTGGACGCGCGAGACGCCGTGGCTTGAGGCACGCTTGGTTCCGGTGATCACGCCGCTAGCGCGCCGTCTGGTCCGTGCGGCATACAAGATTGCACCGGAAAGCACGCAGCGTTCACTCGATCGCGTGCGAGCTGTCTTTAGGGAAGTGGACCTGCACCTGAGGGACGGGCGCCGCTTTCTGATTGGCGAGCGCTTCACTGCCGCCGACCTGACTTTTGCAGCGCTCGCGGCGCCAGTGTTGTTTCCTGCCGAATGCCGCGCGGTCCTGCCCGCGCTCGACGCCGCACCCGTCCCGATGCGCGAAGAGGTGTTGCGCCTTCGGAACACCGTCGCCGGACAGTTCGCAATGCGGTTGTTCTCACAGGAACGTGGCTGCACGTTCGCCACTACTCAGTCTCACGTTCCATGAAAGCCCGACAATACTTTCATCCGAGGCCCTTGCCGTCACGAAGCGACCGTCGGCGAGTCAGTCGCAACCGAGGGTCGCAGACCGGAGCGGCCAGTTGAGACGTCAAAATTCCAGCCGGGAAGTGGACGTTCTCGATGACGTGGAGTGATGATAGCTTCGATCTCTGGAGGCCAACGGCGATACGAGTAGCCATAGGATCGCGACATGAGCATTCGCAGTCGTACATCCGCATTTTGTGACCGATTTGATCTTCGCGTTCCAATCCTCTTGGCTCCCATGGCAGGCGCTAGTGCCCCTGCTCTCTCCATTGCTGTTGCCAATGCAGGTGGCTTGGGGGCCTGTGGCGCGCTTTTGATGTCACGGCCCGAGATTGTTGCCTGGGCTAATGAAGTGCGAGCGGCCAGCAACGGCAGATTTCAAATCAATCTCTGGATTCCCGATCCCACCCCGGTCCGCAATGCGAGCCAAGAGACCCTAGTGCGCGAATTCCTTGGGAGTTGGGGACCAGCGGTCGCACCGGATGCAGGCGATGCCACTCCGCCGGACTTCGCAGCACAATGTGAGGCGCTCTTGGAGGCCCGCCCACCGATTGTTTCTTCGGTTATGGGACTTTACCCACCCGAGTTCGTGGCTCGCCTGAAGGCCCTTGGCATCTCGTGGTTCGCCAATACGTCCACTGTGGCTGAATCGAAAGCCGCCGAGGCGGCCGGCGCAGACGTGGTTGTGGTTCAAGGAATGGAAGCCGGCGGGCACCGCGGCTGCTTTGATGCTAGCAAGGCCGAGCGCGAAATGGTGGGGTTGGCTTCCCTCGTTCCGGCGGTCGTCGACGCTGTGAGTATTCCGGTAGTCGCCACGGGAGGCATTGCCGACGGTCGAGGGGTCGCGGCGGCGCTTGCTTTGGGCGCGAGTGCAGCACAGGTGGGCACAGGCTTCCTGCGAGCACCGGAAGCTGGGATTCAGGCCGCATGGGCAGAGGCACTCGCAAGTGCAGCGCCGGAGGACACCCTGGTGAGCAGAGTTTTTAGTGGGCGGGCGGGCCGAAGTCTGGCAACCGATTTCGTGCGTGCCGCCAACTCCAAAAATGCGCCAAGACCCGCACCCTACCCGATCCAGCGCGGTCTCACTGCCGCGATGAGAGTTGCCGCAATGCAAGCGGGAGACGTGAGTCGCATGCAGGCGTGGGCGGGGCAATCCGCAGGCCTGGCCCGGGCCGAGCCGGCTCGCCTAATCCTACAGCGTCTTTGGGACAACGCAGTCGCGATTCTCCGGTACTGAAGTATCGTGGAGAGAGGCACTAGTGAGGAAGTCTTCATCTGGCAATGAGGCTAAGCGCGCGGTCGCGAGCACCCGCCCCGATGGCAGGCGCGCCCGCCGCAGATCCGCCAGGGACAGACGGGTGCCGCTGTCCGAGGGGGTAGTTCAGCCCGCACCGAGCGTCGATCTCGGCGCGATGCGCGACTCGGTTTCGTTCCAACTGCGATATGCAAGCTGGGCAGTGCACTCGGCCTTTGCTGAGCAGTTCGCACCCGCCGACGCGGTTCCGCGACAATACAGCGTTCTCTACCTGGTCAGCCTGAACACTGGAATCAACGTCAAGGCGCTGGCCGCGGCCATAGGAGTGGATCAATCGACTCTTGTCCCAACACTCAACGTCTGTGAGGAGCGGGGCTGGATTCGTCGACACCGCAGCAAGCCGGATCGCAGGGTTACGGCGCTTGAAGTAACCAAGGCGGGCCGTGCGACCCTGGAAGCTCTCAGCAAGAATCTGGATGCCCATGAAGCGTCGGTCACGACCGGGGTGTCGGACGACGAGCTCCGACAGCTGCTGGCCCTTCTAAGGAAGATCAGGTTCAACGCCTTATCAGGAAGAACCGGATCCAATCAGGCCGTCCTCAAGCGTAAATAGATTGCCAGCCAATTCATTTGGCGGTAAATTCAATTTCGCCTTGGAGCGATTTGCAATGCCTGTAAGCTTTGTAACTCTGCTGCCCCGCGCAGCCATGCTCTGTTCGTTGGGGTTGACGACCGCTCTGGCGCAGGCCGCCACTCCGCGGGACAGCGTGCGCGGCTGGCGCAAGGCGCACGAGAAAGCCATCGTCGCCGATTTCGTCACATTCCTTTCGATGCCGGACGTCGCAACCAACGTAGCCGACATCGAGAAGAACGCGGCCTACATCGAGGGCCAGTTGCGGCCGCGAGGCTTCAAGACACGCCTCCTGACCGCCGAGCCCGGCACGCCGCCCTCGGTGTTCGCCGAGATGAAGGTCCCGGGTGCGAAGCGCACAGTGATTTTCTACGCCCACTACGATGGCCAGCCGGTCGGCCAGAAGGGCTGGATCACGAACCCATTTCAGCCCTCGATGCGCACCGCCCTTCCCGAGGCCAGGCCCGTCGACTGGCAGAATGCGGCCGCCCCCCTCGAGCCCGGCTGGCGGCTCTTCGCCCGCGCTGCGGGCGACGACAAGGCCTCGATCCAGGCCATGCTCTCGGCGCTCGATGCGCTCAAGGCGGCCGGTATAAAGCCGACGGTCAACATCAAGCTCCTCTACGAGGGCGAAGAGGAACAGGGCTCCCCGCACTTCTCGAGGCTGGTCGCCAAGAACGTCGAACTGCTGAAGGGCGACCTCCTGATCATGGGCGACGGCCCGATGCACCAGAGTGGCAAGCAGATGGTCAACTTCGGCAACCGCGGCATTGCCAGCCTGACCGTGACCGTTTACGGGCCGACCAAGCCGCTGCACGACGGCCATTACGGCAGCTGGGCGCCGAGCCCCGCGGTGATGATCGCCAGGCTCATAGCAAGCCTGCGCGACGACGACGGTCACATCCTCATTCCGCACTTCTACGACGACGTCGCGCCTGTCTCGGCAGCGGACAAGGCCGCCTTCGCCGCCATGCCGCCCGTCGAGGACCAGCTGAAGCGCACGCTGGGTCTGTCCCGCAACGTCGGTCCCGCGCGCCTGGCCGACGGCTACCTCGAACCCACCCTGAACGTGCGCGCGATCCATGTGGGCGATGAGAGCCCGTTCGCCGCCAACGCCATAGCGACCGAGGCCAACGCCTCCTTCGATTTCCGCCTCGCCCCCGGCGAGACACCCGAGCACACGCGCGACCTGTTCGAGAACTACCTGACCCAGCAGGGCTGGTTCATCGTGCGCGACGAGCCCGATCTCCAGACCCGCCTCTCACACGCGAAGATCGTCAAGGTCGTCTGGGACCCAGGCGGCGCGATCGCCACCAAGACTTCGCTCGACCTGCCCGCCTCCCGAGCCGTGGTCGCCTCGATTGGTCGCACGGTCGGTTATCAGCCGATCGAGCTACCGATCGTGGGTGCCAGCTCGGGCATGGCTGACATCGTCGGCCAGCTCCACGTGCCCATGGCCGGCGTCAGCATCGCCAACTATGACGACAACCAGCACGCCCAAAACGAGAACCTGCGGCTCGGAAACCTGTGGGACGGAATCGAGGTCTACGCGGGGCTGGTGGCGGACCTGAACTGGTAGCCATGGAGATGCCCGGGCAGGGCATCACGGCTCGATGAGGAAGGACGGATTCGATGAGACAGCGTCGTGTATCAGTAGGCCTGGCCGCGCTCACATTGGCAGCCTCATTAGCCTCGAGCGAGGCCGCGACTAGCGATGCAGCGGCTGCAAAGCTGCTGCCGACCTCTTCCTGCAAGCTTCCAGGTGTCGACGCGCCGGTCCGCTGCGGGGTCCTGGACGTCCTCGAGAATCCCAATCGGCCCGACGGTCGTCGCCTGCCGATCCACGTGGCCGTCATTCCCGCAACCTCCGGGAAGGCGCTCCCCGATCCGATCGCCGTGCTGCTGGGCGGGCCGGGCGAGAGTGCGATCGGCTCGGCCGCATACTTTGTTGGGTGGTTGGGACCCTTACTCAAGGATCACGATCTCCTGCTGATGGATCAGCGAGGAACGGGCCAATCAGCAGCCTTGAACTGCACTCTTTTCAGACCCGCGGCACCCGCGGAGAGCCTGCGCGATTTCTTTCCGCCCGCCGCGGTCGCAAGCTGCAAGCGCCGCCTCGAGGTGGTGGCCGACCTGACCCGCTACACTTATCCCTATTTCGCGAAAGACTTGGAGCAGGTCCGACGTGCTTTGGGATACGGACCTTTGAATCTGTTTGCGGGGTCCTATGGAACCCGCGCCGCACAGGAGTACCTGCGAGAGTATCCGCGAAATGTACGCACGGCCTATCTGGGCAGCGTCGTGCCCATCGATCTCGAGGGCGTGCTCGACTTTGCGAAGACCGCGCAGACGGCCCTGCAGCACATGATGGAAAACTGTGAGGCCGACTCCGCCTGTCACACGGCCTTCCCGAATCTGAGAACGGAGTTCGATCAGGTGCTGAAGCGGTTGGCATCCGGAAAGGTGCGCGTCACCGTTCCAGGTTATGCCGACCCCGTGTCATTAGGTCGCGGACGCGTTGCCGAGTGGTTTCGCTCGAAGCTCTACCGACCCCGCGCCGCGGCCACGCTGCCGTGGACGATCCATCGTGCCTATACGGGAGACTGGACCCCGATCGTGGACGGCATTCTCGCCGATGCACGCGGCCTCGGCGGCGAACTCAGCCTGGGCCTGTTCTTCTCGATCACCTGCAGTGAGGACATGCCGTTCGTGCGCGAGCAGGATGTCGTCTCGGAGACGCAGGGCACATTCTTGGGCGACTATCGTCTGCGTCAGCAGCAGGCCGCCTGCCGACAATGGCCCCAAAGCAACCTCCCGGACGATTACCGCAAGCCCGTGCGATCAGACGTCCCGACGCTCTTCGTGACGGGTGATCTGGATGGCGGCACACCCCTCTCTTTTACGCCTCGCGTCGCCGAAGGCTTCTCCAATCAGATCAGCGTCGTCATTCAAGGCCAGGGCCACACGGAGTGGAACCCTTGCATTGCGAGTCTGTACGGAGAGCTCCTTCGCAGTGCCTCGGTGCGGGGGCTCGACGCGCACTCCTGCCCCGCGATACCGCTGCCGCCGTTCAAGACCTGATATGGCCCTTACAGGGCACAAGCGGGATGCTCGCGATCCTGCGCATGAGAGGGCTTGAAATTGGGATCCGATCCGCCCGGTACCCGCACGCACCGCGGGCCGGGCACCGGCTAGCCTAAGCTACGGAGTGTTCGGTGCGGGCGGCAGCGGGGTCCCCTGCTCGAACACGCTTGCTGCAACCACACTGCAGTGAAAAGAGTCTGCAAGCAGTGGGACCAACTGAACGTATCCGGCGTTCTCGGCATCCGTCAGCTCGCTGAGTGTCGTTATATGCGTGATGTGGATGGTGTCCGCGAAGAGAACGGCGATTGGTTCCCACGACTGGTTGAAGTCCCCACCCTTCGTCACGCAGGATTGCCTGGCGGCTACCTATGAGAAGCTTGGACGGCACCGCGATGCACAGGCGGAGTTGGCCAAGCTTCGAGCCTCTGCGGGCGACGCCGGCGCATTACTCTACGCCGAGATCTACGCGGAGTGGGGTCGGTCGGCCGAGGCGCTCGAGTGGCTCGATACGGCAATGCGCCTGCGCAGTCCCTGGTTACTGTGGCTCAAGGTGGACAGTTCCCTTGATCCCCTGCGCAAGGAGCCGCGCTTCCAGGCGATCGAGCAGGCGCTGAAGTTTCCAAGCTGATGCGAGCCGGGTGCCACGGAACGCGGTCATTCGAATATCTCCCAGCCTCATTCCGAACGGCGGCAATCAGGCAGGCGGCGACGACAGCCACGGTCGCAAGCGGCCGGTTGCTGTGAGTCGTTCCGGGACAATTCTGGGACAGTCCGCTCGTGACATTGCGTGATATCGAATGACATCAGGTGATGCTAAGTGCCTGTTGCCTTCCAGATAGCGGAGTGTACGCTCCGACGGCACGGTTCCGGCCAGGGAGCGAATCGACATGGTGATAAACATCAATCGGCGGACATTTCTGGCCTACACCGCCGCGTTGGCTGGTGCAGCGTCGTATTCGACACGCAGCGACGCAGAAAACGTCAGGACCAGACTCATACTTCTTGGCACGGGCGGTGGGCCACGCCCGCGGAAGGCCAGCGGGCCATCGGCACAGGTAATCGTCGCGAACGGCACGGCATACGTGATTGATTGCGGAAACGGGGTCGCGCGCCAGCTTGCCTTTGCCGGGGTGCCGTTGGCCGCACTTCGACACGTTTTCATCACGCATCACCATTCAGACCATGACGCCGATTATGGAAATCTGATCTGGTTAGCATGGGCGGCTGGGTTGAAAACTCGCGTCGACACGTGGGGGCCGCCACCGCTCCAGAAGATGACTGAGTTGTTCTTCGAGATGAATGCGTACGACATCAACACGCGTATTGCCGACGAGGGCCGCGTGCCTCTTATTCCGCTGGTTCATGTCCATGAGCTGAACCACGGTGGCACCGTCATGCAGGACGAGAACGTGAAGGTGACGGCGGCACTTGTGAACCACCCGCCAGTCGTGCCAGCGTTCGGTTATCGATTCGACGCAGCAGATCGCTCGATTGTAATCTCCGGCGATACCACTCCTTCCGACAATCTCGTTGGCCTTGCTCAGGGTGCCGACGTTCTCGTCCATGAGGCTCTCTACGTGCAAGGGATTGATCGCTTGGTCGCCAGCGCTCCCAACGCGGCAACCCTGAAAAAAAGTATCATGTCGCACCACACGACCGCAGAGGAGGCCGGGCGCGTAGCCCAGCGGGCTGGCGTTAAGTTGCTCGTACTTTCGCATCTGGTTCCTCCGGACGATCCCGAGATTTCCGATCAAATGTGGATTGAAGCGGCGCGCGTCCACTTTTCGGGCCCGATAATTGTCGGTAAGGACTTACTCGAGATCTAGGAACTGGCGTGCGCGCTTCCTCTTCGACGAGCCGCGCCTCACGCTCGCAAGAATCGCGGTCCACATCGCACTCCACGAACACCATGGCCGCCGCGTCTGTGGCAGCCGTCGCCATGCGGTCTGGTGACGGCGCCTGCTATCGCGGGCGTTTGATGGGGCGATGCGGGCGTGCTAGGTTAAGGCAATCTGATCTTAGAGCTCCGACGCGCACCAGCCAACAACGACGAACGGGCGCGGCCGAGGGGGCAAATCGTGAGCAAGCTTGCGCTGGGCTGCTGGATCGAGATCGCGATACTCGGATGCGGCGTGCTGTCTGGCTGCGGAGGCGGCGGCGGTGGTGGTGGCAGCAGCGGCGGCGGGGGAGCGCCGCCGCAGCCGACGATCGTCGCCAGTGTGCTGAGCTTTCCCACCGGCAGTATCCCGCCCGGCTTTCTGCCAAGCGGCTTTAACACCGACGCTGGCGTAAAGGTTACCGATCAGAATGGTTTACCGATCACCAATGCCGTGGTGAAGGTAAATGAAACGACCCTGAGCTATTACGCAGCGGACTCGCAGTACCTGGGCGCGCTGAACCTCTCCCCAGGCGCCGCGGTCGCGCTTACCGTAATCGTCGGAGGTGTAGCCTATACCGCTTCCGGCACACAGTTCGGAGCATATCCGGCGATCCTGACCCCTGCCTCCGGCAGCACATGGTCCACCGGCTCCGACAACATCGTGAGCTGGTCGGGTGCAACTCCCGACAGCAGTTCGCGCTATGCCCTTGGCATATTCGACACGAGCGGCAATCTCGTGTACCCCTCCAATGGGACCTTCCTGATTTTGCCGGCGACGGAAAGCTCCGACACGATCTCGGCTAACAGCCTTTCAGCCGGTAGTCGCTTTCTTCTGGTCGGCATTGTCGATGTGCTGCCCATGCCAGGCGCCGCACAGGGCTCCGGCCTGGTTATCGGAGGTTTTCAATACTCCAGCGTGACCTTACAGAACGCGAGTTCCACGCTCACGGGCGTTACAGTGACGCCGCAAGCCATCACGGTCTCGCCCGGCAAAACGGCTCAGCTGACGGCACAGGGAGCCTACGCGGATGGCTCAACTCGGGACATAACGACGCAGGCAGCCTGGTCTTCGTCCGACTCCAGCAAGGTGACAGTCAGCGCGAGCGGCTTGATAACCGGCGTCGCGGGCGGGGATGCGGTGGTGACCGCAGCTCTCGGCGGATTCTCGGGGACTGCGAATGCCCACGTCTTCGTACCAAATCCCTCCCCGGCGCCGCCGCTCAGCCAGTCGGTGACGTTCCAGATCGACTATGCGCATTCCGGCCGTGCCACGGTGGGCGCCAACGGGCCGACGTTCCCGCCGTCGGCGAACTGGGCGATCAAGCTGAACGGCCCGGTCTCTTACCCGATTATTGCGGGCGCGCTCGTGATCGTCACTACGGGCGTCAATGCGACGGATCCAACTGCTTATGGGACCTCTTTGTACGCGCTGAACCTCACGACCGGTGCGACCGTGTGGGGCCCCGTCACCATTCCCGGTACGTATTCCTTCTCCGCCGCCGCATATGATCATGGCACCGTCTTCGTCGTGAATTTCGACGGAACCGTCTGGGCCTTTGATGCGCCGACGGGCGCGACGCTATGGTCAGTGAGACAGCCCTCGCTGGTTTTTCAGACGATAGCGCCGACTGCGGTGAATGGTGTCATCTATCTCGGTGGGCTTACCGCTCTCGACGAGGCCACCGGTAACGTCCTCTGGACGACGGGCACAGGCGGCGGCAAGGCCTCTCCCACCGTGTCGAGCGACGGGGTCTTCGTATCGGTACCGTGTAACGTTTTCAAGTTCGACCCGCTGGTTGGCACGCCGCTGTGGCAGTACTCAGGCGGCTGCGGGGGCGGTGGTGGTGTCACGGCTGTCTACGCAAATGGCAAGCTCTACACGCGCGACTACGCGAGCTCGCCACATGATCAGATCTTCGATGCTGAAACCGGGAAGGTGCTTGGGTCCTTTGGCCCCTCGGCAATCCCTGCATTCTCGACCACTTCGGGGTTTTTCCTGAGCACGGACATCCAGACAAACATGTCGACGCTGACCGCCGTTGACCAAAGCAGCGGCAACTCCCTATGGACATTCCAGGGCGACGGCATGCTCACGACGGCGCCGCTCATCATCGACGGCGTAGTCGTCATTGGTTCAACGTCGGGTAATGTGTACGCGCTGGACGCCTCCAGCGGTACTGTCGTGTGGAGCGGCAGCACCGGCACGCCGATCAACGGGCCGGACGAGCAGAATGCCAATCAGCTGACGGGTCTTGGCGCCGGTGAAGGCTGGCTCGTGGTACCGGCTGGCAACAGCGTCGTTGCATGGAAGGTGGTGCCTTAGCCTGTGGGATCGTGCTCCCATGGTTGCAGCGGCTGAAGCTGCCGTAATCCCTTGAGCCACACAATGTTTGCTCCGGCGCCCGCT
>DASZAN010000128.1:0-27681 GCA_035945115.1 Allostellaceae bacterium | reverse complement strand
GCGGCCGCGGGCAGCACGAGGGGAATGTCGGGGATCGGGTCCTCGGCGACGGGCTCCGCAGCGGCCGGCTTCACCGCCGCTGCCGGCACCGGCGGCTTCGCCGGCGCGGTGGCGGCCGCCGGCGCGGGCGGCTCGGGCGTGAGCAGCTTCATGGCTGGGACCGGCTTTGGCGTAACCGGCAGAGCCGCCGCCGGCAGTTTCGGCGCAGCGGCCGGAAGGGGCTTCGACACGAAGGGCTCGGGCAGCGACGGCGGCACGACCGGCTCGGGCGCCGGCGGGGGCGCTGCTTTCGCCGCGAGCGCTTCCCGCGCGAGCCGATTGACCGCCCCTGGATCGCCTTTAGCTGCAGCGGCGATGGCGGCGACGTCGTCTGAGCTCAGCATCAGCGCCCGACTGGGCGCCACCGTGTTGAGCTGGTAGTGGATGAAGGCGCCGACCTCGTCGGCATGGAGATGCCGGACGGCGACGTGGCCGACGATCGCCGGCTTCAGGAAGTTGAGCGGCGCCACATCGAGACGCTGGGCGAAGCCCGGCGAGGACAAGAGCACCACCGACATGAGATGGGGATCATCGAGCCGGGCGAAGCGATGGAGCTCGTCGAAGGTGCGAATGTCGAGCGCGTCGGCATTCTCGACGATGAGAATGCGGGTGATGCCGTTCCGCGTCTCCAGCATGAGATGGGAGAGGAGCGCCCAGAGGCGCGCGCTATCGTCGTCGGCGCGCAGGCCCAACTGGCGGCTATAGGCGCGGACGAGGTCGTCGAACACCATACCGGTGCGACAGCGCACCAGCGCCACACGATGGCCGGTCTCCTTCTCGTCGGTGAGATAGCGCGAGAGCATCTCGCCATCGGCCGGCGGATCGCCGCTGACCAGGACGAAGCCGCGCGCTTTGGCGAGCCGCTCGCGGATGGCGTTGACGAGAAAGCGGTGATGGTAGTCGGTCGCGAAATACTCGGCGCCGGCCACATCGTCGGCGAAGGGTTCCGTCGCGGCCGGCGCTAGCCTAGACACCGCGCTCGGTCCTGGTTGGTTTGCCGCTGAATGGACGAGCCGCGGCCCACTCCGGCCGCTGGCAGAGAACATGCCCGGTGTCACCATCGCCGCCCCAATTCATCGCGTTCAGCCGACCCGTACGGGATTTCATTCAATTATAGTTAAAAAACTGCGGGGCGTGGCGAAGACAACGCGTTTGAATATTACCAGCTGCGAATTGCACGCATTTAGAGCCGAATTCGCCGCCCCTATCACCTCTGGGTTGCGCGCCAGGCCGCCAAGCCACGCTCACGACGATCTAGCCACCATCCCGCCTGCACTGGCCAGTGAGCAAAATCGGCCGACTCGGGCCCCAGCGCGCGCTTGGCATGGAGCGCCCAATTGGGGTTGTAGAGCGCCTCGCGACCGATGGCGATCTGAGCCATGGCGCACCTGCGCTAATGGGAAGGAGTCCGGGAGCGTCGATCGCGGCGCCGAGCGGGACTCGGCGCGCGCGATCATAAGCCATACGCGGTGGCCTCGAGCCAGCGCCGCGCCCAGCCGAGGCCTTGGATGGTGCCCGCCGCCGGGCGGTACTCGCAGCCCACATATCCCGCATATCCGAGGGCGTCGATGAGCTCGAGGAGGTAGGGGTAGTTCACCTCGCCGCGATCGGGTTCGTGGCGCTCGGGGACGCCGGCAATCTGGATATGGACATAGCGACCGGCAAGCCGGCGCAAGTGCCCCGCAAGATCGCCCGCGACGATCTGGCAGTGATAGAGGTCGAGCTGCAGCCCGACATTGTCGCACGCGACGGTGTCGAGAATGGCAAGTGCCTCGTGCGGCGTATTCAGGAAATAGCCGGGGATGTCACGGGGGTTGATGGGCTCGATGGTGAGGCCCACCCCGTCCTCTGCGAAGCGCGCGGCAGCGCGGCGGAGATTGGCGGCGAGAACCTCCGCCCCTTCCGTCTTCGACCGCGCCGCCGGCCACACGCCGGAGAGCGCGTGAACCCGAGGGCATCGGGTGATGCGCGCATACGAAAGCGCGCGCTCGGCCCCGCGCATGAACTCCGCCTCGCGGCTGGGCAGCGCGCCCATGCCGCGCTCGCCCTGCACCGCATCGCCCGCGGGCATGTTGAGGAGCGCGAGCATGAGGCGATGCCGTATGAGGCGCTCGGCAATGGCCTCGGCGGGCACCTCATAGGGGTTGGTGAGCTCGACCGCGCGAAAGCCCACGGCCGCCGCCGCGGCGAAACGGTCGAGAAGGGGCAGCTCTTGGAAAAGGAAGTTGAGATTGGCGGCAAGCCTCGGCATGCCGCCCGATCTTAGTGCGGGAAGGCGCCGGCGAGCGAGTGATAGATCGTCATGGCGCCCACGGCGGCGCAGAGACACAGCACGGCCAACCCGATGGGGCGGAGGAGGCCGCGTGAGGGGCGGTCGCCGCCGGCGATCACCGACGAGACGATCGCACGCTCGCCAGCGCTGAGCAGCGGCAGATCGCTTGCCTCCCGCTCGCGGCGGCGCTCGCCGGGAAAGCGCAGCGGCGCACCGCTATCAGCACGCACGCTAGCCGTACTGCGGGCGGGCGCCGCGGCGCTGCGCTGGCCGCCGAATTGCGGCTCAGGCCGCTCTGCCTGGACGCGCTTGGGACGAAGGGGAAACGACATGAGAAGCACCAACGATTGCCGAACGGTTGCCCGACCCTAGCGGGCGCCTGTGTCGAGAGTTGGGCGCCCTTTGCCACATCCTCGCCGCAATCGGGCGACCTTTTGTCGCGGGTCCGGCTTGCCGAACGTGGCGGCCCGCGTCGATCCGCGCGCGGGCTCAGGGAGAGTGACGACGCTCCCAGGCCCCGGCCTCTTTCTCCATCTCCTCAGCGAGTGCCATGAGATCGTCTTTGAGACCGGGAACCCGCGCCGATCGTGCGAGATCGCGGCAGCGTGCGGCAAGAGCCCGCAGCTGTTCCGCGTTTCGTTCTCCCCCACTGGACGTCATCGTGCCGAGAAACGGTGAGACAGTCGGCAGGTTCGGGGCGCAAACCACCGCGCGCTGGAGGACAGTCCCGCGCAACCTGTGCGCGACGACCATCGTCAGAGCATGCGCCGAAGCACGCGGTCGCGAAGCCAGAAATGATGGTGGAGCGAGGCACTGATATGCAGCCCAACCAGGCCGAGGAGGACATAGGAGGTCCAGATATGCACGTCTCCCAGCTCGCGGCCGAGCGGCGAGTTCTCCGGCAAGAGCGGCGGCAGCGCCGCCACGCCGAAGAAATCGATCCTCCAGCCACGCGCCGACGCATTCGCCCAACCGAGGAGTGGCATGAGCAAGAGCAGGAGATAGAGCAGGCCGTGGCTCGCTTGCGCCGCGCGATGCTGCCAACGCGGCACGTTGTCGGTGACAAGCGGCACGGGACGGCTGAGGCGCCACGCGAGGCGCAGCAGCGCCGCCAGCAAGATCACGGTGCCGACGGAGAGGTGCAAATTGATAAGCGTCTCGGGCCGGGTGCCGCGGTGAATCTCCGGCATCGTCCAGGCCAACGCGAACTGCACGACGAGCAGAAGCACGATCAGCCAATGGAGCGATTTGGCGATCTCGCCATAGCCGGGCTCGCGCGCCATGCGCTCCTGCAGCATCGGATCATCCTCTTCATGTCGCGTCGACCGATCTCATAGCGAACGCCGTGCGCAACCGAAAGAGACGGCGCCGCCGCACCACCTGTCCGAACGGACAAGGGTATCGTGCTGTTACAATTCGATGCTTTACATCGCGTCTTCGCGCGATACCTTTCTGGGACGTTCGCTGAAGATGCAGGGAACGCGCGTGGTGCAACGATTTACCGTCCTGCTCGTCGATGACGACGATCTCGTGCGCGGCAGCTTGATGGGGCTGCTCGAGGCCCATGGCTGCCGCGTGCTCGTCGCCGCAAGCGGCGCCGAGGCGCTGCGCCTGCTCGCGCAAGACCACGCCGACGTGCTCTTCACCGACATCATCATGCCCGATCTCGACGGAATCGCGCTGGCGAAAGAAGCGAAGCGGCTCCGCCCCGACCTCCGCGTCATGTTCGCCACGGGATACTATTCAAGAGCGGCAGAGGCCGAAGCGCTCGGCACGCTGCTCTTCAAGCCGATCCGCGATCACGAGCTCGGCGCCATTCTTGCGAGCGTGCGTCCCAACGATCGCTAGCCCAAAGGTCCGGATGCTCACTTGATCGCCAGCGGATTGATCGGCGATCCTACCGCGCCGGTGATCGGCAGCGCCGGCGCCACGAACATGAACTCATAGCGCTTGTCTTCCGCGCAATCTCTGGCGAGTTCCGCCAGATAGAAAATCTCGCCGAGCGTCAGTCCCATCATCGGAATGGCGATCCAGTGCCAAGGCTGCGTCGCGGCGTCAGTCTCGTTGGGACGCACCTCGACGCCCCAGGTGTCGGTGGCGACGGCGGCCACTTCCTTCGCATGGAGCCAATCGAGAGTATCGAAGGCGAGGCCCGGGGCATCGCCGCCGGAATAGCCGTCCCAATTGCCGGCATCGAGCTTCGCTTCCATCTGTCCGGTGCGCACCAGAAGATAGTCGCCGCGCCGCAGGCGGACGCCGGCATGGCGCTCTGCTTCGCCGAGATGCGCCGCGGTGATGGCAAAGCCGTCGGGCAGATGCGGCACTCCCAGCATGCGCGCAATGTCGAAGAGCACGCCGCGCCCCACCATTTTCTCCTTGGTCTTCTCGAGGCCGCATTTCTGCGCGCCGGCGCTCGTGACGTTGCGGCAGTCATAGCCGTTCCACATGTGATCGCCATAGAAGATGTGGCCGAGTCCGTCCCATTGCGTGCCGCACTGCAAAGGCATGATGATGATGTCGTCGGAGGCGCGGATCTTGCGGTGATCGAGCACGCCCGAATAGGCGTCCGTGCCGGTGCGAGTCATGACGTGAATGGGATTGAAGCGGCCGAGCGCGGGATAGTTCGTCTTGCCGCCTTGCGGCCCCTTGGCATCGTAGGCGAGCGCAAGCGAGATCACTTTGCCTTTTTGCACGAGCCGCGCCGCGGCAACGATGTCCTCGGCCGCGGTGAAGTTGAGCGTGCCGATCTCGTCGTCCCCGCCCCACCGCCCCCAATTCTTGAGCCGCTCCGCTGCCGCGCGAATGTCGTCCATGGTGAGCTTGCGCGCGGCGCGGTCGGCGGACATCGTTTCTACTCCCGGGATTGAATGATCGGCGCAGCGGCATAGCCGCGGCGCCGTCGAACCGCAAGTCAACTCGCGTCCCTAGCTTGCTTCGATCGAAACCGCGCCTGCGTCAACGACGCGCCGCTCGCTCAGGAATGCGGGCGAGCGTCACGCGATCACGCCGTTATATGCAACAGAGCATCCCCCTGACCCAATCGAGCATCATCTCTGGTGTGATGCCACGGGCCCGCAATTCGTCGGAGAGTGCTATCTGGTCGCTGCCGGCGAGCGCACGGTCCACTGCATGAAATCCCAGCGCTCGATAGGCTTCGAACTGCTCCTCGCTGAAGAATTGGTCGCCCGTGGTTTCGTGCGGAAACGCGGGGTAGCGCCGCTTGTAATCGAGGACGTAGTCGGTCTCGTCGCCCGTGACGGCGGATTTCACGTAGAAGAGAACGCCTTCGCTGCCGTCGTGGTAGAGAATGTGGCCGAAGGCGCAATGCGGGCCGTTGTTCCACGGGCAAGAAAGGGTTCCGTCGGCGAGTTCGCGGTCATAGCGCCGACTAGCGGCGGTGATCTCTTCCCAGGGAAGGTCGATGCGAACGCCGAGGTCGATGCGGGCGTAACGCTCCATCTTGACCAGCGACGGGAAGGCGAGCGCCGGATCGCATTCCGCGTCGACAGCGATGATGAGCTGGCAGCCGCGCTTCAACAGCTCGTAGACGCCGAGATTCTCGATGTGGCCACCGTCGGAGAGATAGATGTTTCGACTTTTCTCATCGAGCATGTTCAACATCTCGAGCAGCAGATAGAGCTTACCAAAGACTAGATGAGCCGCGTCGATGAGCCGACGAACGGTTATTTGCCTCGGTTTCGCGAGTTCCCGCGGATTCCTTAGCCAATATCCGAGCCGCACATTGAGCAATGCCAGCGTCGGCGAGAGTGGCCGGACGGTGTTGGACCCCATATTTGCGGAAAAAGCCGCGCCCGAGATCGCCATCGCGGTAGCTACGCTTAAGGCGGGATCGGCTCCTTCCATGTCCGCATATCTTCCTTTCCTCTCGAAAAATCCATGAAACACGTGCCGAACCGCATCTGCGAGACGGCGCACCCACGGCCGCGGCTCAGCGCTGGGACCGGCTCCTCGATGTCCTGCCGCTGCGGGTACTGCCGCTCTCGAATTCGTTCTTGCATAGAGGGTGAGATCGCTCCCGACGAAATCACGGGAAAAAGTGAAGAAATCGGCTTCCCGACCACGCTGATTGGCGGCGAGCGATCCCTGCACATTCATGGCCGCATTGATCAAGTGGTAAGGACCTTGCAGCACGTCGATCTGCGACAATTTGAAAGCGTCGGCGGGCCGCCCATCGGGGTCTCGCGGATCGAAAAGGAACGCTTTACTCAAACGATCGCGGTAAAGCTGGTGCAGCGAATAAGAGTTCGGTTTGAAGAACACGCCGACCAGCACAGTGGCGGCCAATGCCCAGGGATAAATTTGTGGTATGGAATCGAATGGGCGCTTAGCACCCTGGAGGTCGTCCATACCCCATGCCGCGAGATGAAGGTAAAGGACGAACAAGAGGAGCGGCAGGAGCACCGCGGCAAGCCAGACCAATGCCTGACTGGCGACCCGCGCCACGAGGACACTCCGGCGCGTGGCATGTTCCGACACTTTGAGGAACTGCCCGATCTTGCCGCTGAACGCCGCCACCGCGGAAATGAAGGCGGTGGCGCCCGCCAACACCCCCTTGAGCGAGCCCGCCGAGATCGTTGCAGTTGGCGGCCGAGCGTATAGTTGGTCCAGTGCGGCGATCAGCCGCGGCTGCACATCAAGGATCGCAAAAGCGATGCACGCCCAAAAAACCCATGTTGCAGCCTTAAGCAGCGGACTGCCGACATCGTTGTCGACACCGGGGCTCCGCCCGGCCCGTGCCATGCGCCAGAGGATCCATACCAACGGTAGATAGCCGAAAGCCAGAAAGGTGCCTGGCGCGAGCCAGAACGGATGGATCTCGACGCAGTGTTTGAAACCGAAAAAGCGCGCAACGAAGCCGCCACATCGATCGGCATCGCCGTCGGGACGCGCAACGTCCGTCAGCAACGTAAAACCAAGGAGCACCGCTGAAACCAGCACCGCCGTTACGACGCCTCCGCGCAGCCGCCCGTTATGGTCTTGCCTGGCGCGCGCGGACCGCGACAAAACCCACAACAGAAGCACGTAGAGAAGCGTGAGTAGCGCCGCGAGCGTCAGCCAGAACGTGTGCAAGTCGGTGCAACTCCCGACACGAAATAGGTTGGGAATAAAGCTGCCGCATTGGAGGGACGCGGTGTCTGGATACGCGCGGTTCGTCAGCAGCGCCAACGCGAGGAGCACGATCGAAACGAGCACCGCATTGGCGAGGATACCGCGCAGGAAGACGACGATAGCCTCCGATGCATTTCGCACTCCGCTCGTTGCCCGCGGCATGAGGTAGTTGGAATAATTGCGTATATGGCCGACAGCGGCAGTGTCGCGCGGATCATTGCGGCACTCGAACGGAAATCCTGGCATCCCAGCCGGATCTTCACGCCGCGGCGGCGCGCTTGTCGCCACAGTCATGCTCGCGCCGACATAGCCACCCCCGGAAACCGTCGAGAGATAGTCGATGCCGTCGATGGCTTCGTGTAGATCAAGTGCCTGAAGGGCACCCAGACAAACCGCGGCCGAGCGAATCCCGCCGCCGGAAAGAGCGAGGCCTGTCAGATCGCGCGGCTCGGGCCGCGGTCGCGTTCGCTTAGCATCGGGCTCATCAGCGCCGCCGAGCCGCACATCGTTCAAACTCTTTGGACCTACGTCGCCGGGATAAGGAAACCTCGGGACCTCAAGCTTCTCGCGGGCAGGGTCGGGCCGGTCGCCTGGAAGGTCGCGAGGTTTACCGATTGGATTACGATAGAAATGCTTTCGTCGTTCCCTGATCGCTCCGCGCCGCTTGTCGATCGCAACGCGCTCGATCGGCACGATCTCATCGAAATATCGGAGGACCAGGCCGTTGTGCGCTTCCGGTAAACCGGTTTCGGTCGCTTCTTCCGCCATGGCATCCTCCCCTCTGCTATGGCTCGCGGTATTCCCTCACAATGCTGATGCCAACGTTTCTCTGGTTAAGTGTAACGCTACCCAAAAGGGGCATGCAACTCTTGCGGAAACAGCGAGAGAGGATTTTCTTGCAAGCGCTCAGCTTGGGACGTGAGCGCAGACTGACGTCACCGCGTGATGGCGAAATTAGTTAGCGCCGTGTGGTCGATCGTGGGCCCCTACTCTCGCCACAAGGAATCATCTCGCATCGGGACGGTGGCGCTCACCGCACCGGCTCAGGCTTCCCCGTGGAGAAGCCGTGGCGCCAGCGCTCGAGGCTGGCGATTTTCTTGCCGCGTTCGACGCGGCGCGCGAGCAGCAACAGATAAAGTTTGTGGCGTTCTTGCTTCATCGCCATGAGCTCGCGCCATTGCTCGCGGTTGAATTGCGGCGCGTTGGGCTCGGCCACGGCGATCGCCCGATCCAATCGGTCGATCCGCGCTTCGATCTTTGCGTTGGTGAGCAGCACGCGCGACAACCCCATCTGACAAAGCGGCCGATGGTATCGCTGGAACATGAACGCGAGGTTGACCCAAAAATGACGCGAGGCCGCGCGGCGTGGTTAATCGCTCGATAAACGCGGGCTTTTTATGAAAAGTTTCAGAGCGGATTCAGGCCGAACTCGTACGTCGCTTCGAGCACCTTGCCGTTCGCCTTGAGCTTGAACGGCACGACGAGCGAGTTCTTGACGCCGAAGACGACGTCGCTGTCGAGATAGGGATCGCCTTCGACGAAGAGGTGCGTGGTGAGCGTCTCGTAGCCTTTCGCCGAGACGATGAAGTGGAGATGCGCGGGACGCATCGGATGGCGGCCCATCGCGTTCAGGATTGCGCCGACGGGACCGTCGGTCGGCACCGGGTAGCTCGTCGGCTTGATGGTGCGGAAGAAGAAATATCCCTCGCCGTCGCTCTTGAAGCGGCCGCGGAGATTGAAGCGGTCCTGGTTCGGATCCTGCGTGCTGTAGAAGCCGTTGGGCGCGGTCTGCCAGACATCGAGAACGGCGCCGGCAATGGCCTTGCCGTCGGGTGTGCGCACATGGCCCGAGACTTCCGTGGGCTCGCCCGCGCCGCCATGAGCGATGTCGAAGCCGTGCGGCAAATCGGGCGCGCCTTCGACATAAAAGGGACCGAGCACGGTCGATTCCGTGGCGCCGCCGGGCTTGTGATGATTGATCGCGTCCACCAGCATGGAGAGGCCGAGCACATCGGAGAGCAAGATAAACTCCTGCCGGTCGGCATCGCATTTATGACCGGTCGCGGTCAGGAACTTGATCGCCTCCGTCCATTCCGCCTCGGTCAATCCCACCTCGCGCACGACGGCATGGAGATGGCGGATGACACTCTCCATGATCTGTTTGAACCGCGGATTTTCGCAGCGCGCGAGACGCGCCAGCACGGCGTCGGTCAGATTCTCTTCCGTGAGATTGCGCATCTCTCTCCTCCACTCAAGCGGGCCGCGCACCTCGAAAGGCGTCGTCGAGCAATTGCTTCACGTCGGCGTAATCGACGGGCCGCGGATTAGCGTAGGGATTCGCGGTGGCGAGCTCCGTCGCGCGGTCGATCCCGTCCGCGGGCATGCCGATGTCGCGGAGCGCCAGCGGCGCGCCGATGCGCTGGGCCAAATCGTAAAGCCCCTGCGCCGCATCATCGGCGCCGAGCATGGCGGCAATGGTGCGCATCGCATGGGGCGCCGCCTCGCGATTGTACGCGGTGGCGTGCGGCAGGATGATGGTGTGCACCTCGGCATGCGGCAGGTTGAAGCTGCCGCCCAGCGTATGGCAGAGCTTGTGGTGAAGGCCCATGGTGGTGGCGCCGAGCGCCGTGCCGGCAAGCCAAGCACCGTAAAGCGCATCGCCGCGCGCCTCGAGATCGGCACCGTCCGCAACGATGATCGGCAGCGCGCGAGCAAGCGCGCGAATGCCTTCCGCCGCCATCAACGAGACGATGGGATTGCCGTCGGGCGCATAAAGCGCCTCGACGCAATGGGCGAGCGCATTCATGCCGGAGGTGGCGGAGATTTTCGCCGGCAACGCCAGCGTGAGTTGGGGATCGTAAAGGACGGCGCGCGGCAACACGCGGCGGTCGCGACCGGTGCGCTTCACGCCCGCTTCGGTGATGCCGAAGATGGGCGTCATCTCGGAACCGGCATAGGTCGTCGGTATGGCGACGATGGGAATGCCGGTATCGCGCGCGATCGCCTTGGCGAGCCCCACGGTCGAGCCGCCGCCCACCGCAACGAGGCAATCGGCGGCGATGCGTTGCGCCACCTCGAGCGCGGCGCGCGCCGTCTCCGCCGGCACATGCATGACCGCCTCGGCATAAATCCCCGCCGCTAGTGCACCCAGGCGATGGGCCGCCTCCTCGCCGAGCCGCCGCTGCCCCGGGGTCGACAGGACCAGCGCGCGCGTCGCCCCCAAGCGCGAGACTTCATCCGCCAGGCGCTCGATGCTGTCGGTGCCGAAAACGACACGCGTGGGGAGCTGATCATAGGTGAAGCTGCGCATAGGGTGAGATTAGAGGATGGTTGGCGCGTTGGGGAGCGCCCCCTCACCCTCCCGCGCTGACGCGCGGGGTGAGGGGGCGAGCGACGGCCATAAAGTGCGTCACTCGACAATCGCCATCGCTTCTTGGAACAATGCGGCGGGAAGAAACGCGGGAGGGCGCGCCATGGCGAATGAACGCTCCGTGCGGAAGACGGGCTCGGCCTACGACCTGCCGCCGCCCAGCTACGATGAGATGGTCGTCACCGTGGCGAAAGGCACGCCCGGCGGCGAATTGCTGCGCCGCTATTGGCATCCGGTGGCGCTTTCCGCGGAGGTGAAGGATTTGCCGGTGCAGGTCCGCGCCCTCGGCGAGGACGTCATTCTCTTCCGCACGCGAGAAGGAAGAATCGGCGCGGTGCATCCGCGCTGCGCGCACCGCGGCACCAGCCTCTTCTACGGCAAGGTGGAAGAGCGTGGCATCCGCTGCTGCTATCACGGCTGGCTCTTCGACACGGAGGGGCGGTGTCTTGAGCAGCCCTGCGAGCCGCAAGGCGGCACAAAGCGCGAGAATTACCGCCAGCCTTGGTATCCCGCCGAAGAACGGTACGGCCTCGTCTTCGCCTATCTGGGACCGCTCGAAAAGCAGCCGCCGCTGCCGCGCTACGACACGCTCGACAACCTCGGCGAGGACCGCTTCATCGTCGCGAGTGGTGACAGCATCGGCTCGGGCGGACCCGTGCGCATGCCCTGCAACTGGTTCCAGACGCATGAGAACGTCATGGACCCCTTCCATGTGTTCGTGCTGCACAGCACCTTCAGCACCAAGCAGTTCAACGACATGATGGCGGTGCCTCCGGAAATCTCCTTTGGCACGAGCGAGCACGGCTGTTACTCGGTGCAGCTCCGCCGCTTCGATGACGGCACGATGCTCCGCCGCATCACCGAGATCGTGCTGCCCAACATCCGCATCGTCGCCGATCCGTTCCTGCGTTCCTTCGGCAAGGGCAACAGCGTCGCCTGGGCACTCCCCATCGATGAGACCAACACGCGCATCTTCACCGTGTTCGCCTGGCCCAAGAGCGAGCCGGTGCCGCCGCGCTTCAACCGCAATCCCATGTATGGCGGCAAGACCTGGTACGAACTCGACGGCGAAGGCCATCAGCGCATGCCCGGCGATTTCGAAGCGCAGGTGAGCCAGGGCCCGATCACCTTTCATTCCGAAGAGCAGCTCGCCACCAGCGACCGCGGCGTCGCACTCTACCGCAAGCTCTTCCGCCAAGCGGCGAAGGATGTCGCGGAAGGACGCGATCCGCCGAACACGCAAGGGCGCGAGATCACCATCAAGGTGCAGGCGGGGAATTATCTGATGCCGCAGGCGGCGCTGGCCGGCGAGTGAGGATGGGATTCTTGTGAGCCACCCCTCACCCTCCCGCCGCTACGCGGCGGGCCCCTCCCTCTCCCGCGGAGGGGAGAGGGGCGCCGCCGCCATGGCGGAGATTCTCCGCCGCTGCGGCGATGATCTGACGCGCGCCAATCTCTTGAAGCAGATGACGAGCCTGCGCGAGCTCGTCGTCCCCATGCTGCTCCCAGGCATCACGCTCACCATCACGCCCGCGGGCTACACGCCCTTCAAGCGCGTGCAGCTCATGCGCTTCGATGGGGCAAGGTGGGTGGCGATATCTGAATAGAAGTTGCGAGGATACCAACCCTCTCCGCCCGCTTGCGGGGGGAGAGGGTGGCGCGCGTCAGCGCGCCGGGTGAGGTGGGTGCCGCCGGAGCAAAAGCTGGTCGGAGGGAGAGGCACCTCACCCTCCCCATTGCTCCTGCGGAGCAACGGGTCCCCTCCCTCTCCCCACTTCGCGCGGAGAGGAAAAACCGGGTGTGCGCGGCTTCGCTACGCCTGAATCACCAGCTTCTTGTTCGTGTAGGCCTCGAGACCCTCGATGCCGCCTTCATGGCCGTAGCCGCTTTCTTTGACGCCGCCGAAGGGCGTCTCCGGCGTCGAGATGGCGAGGCTGTTGATGCCGATCATGCCGGCTTCGAGCGCGTCGGAGATCATGTTGGCGGTCTTGGTCGAGGTGGTGAAGGTGTAGGCGGCCAAGCCAAACGGTAGCGAGTTGGCGCGCTCCACCACTTCATCGAAGCTCTTGAAGGGCACGATCGGCGCCACCGGACCGAAGGGCTCCTCGGTCATCAGGCGGGCGTCGTCGGGAATGTCGGTGACGACGGTGGGCGCGAAGAAGAAACCTTGATTGCCGTGCCGGCCGCCGCCCGCGGCGATCTTGGCGCCGCGCTTCTTGGCGTCGGCGACGAAGCCTTCCATGGCGTCGAGCCGGCGCGGATTGGCGAGCGGGCCCATGGTGGTGCCTTGCGTCAAGCCGTCGCCGAGCCTCAAGCCATTGGCGTATTCGACGAAGCGCTTCACAAAGCGGTCGTAGGTATTCTCCTGCACGTAAAAGCGCGTCGGCGAGATGCAGACCTGGCCGGCATTCCGGTACTTGCCGGCGGCCGCCATCTCGGCGGACTTCTCGGGATCGGCGTCGGCGAAGACGACGACCGGCGAATGGCCGCCCAACTCCATCGTCGTGCGCTTCATCCCTTCGGCGGCGAGCTTGGTGAGATGCTTGCCGACCGGCACCGAGCCGGTGAACGACACCTTGCGGATGATGTCGGAGGCGATGACGTGCTCGGAGATGCGCGCGGGCACGCCGAAGACGAGGTTGAGCACGCCCTTGGGCAAACCCGCCTCATGGAAGGCGCGCACCATCTCGATGCAGGTGCCGGGCGTCTCTTCTGAGGCCTTGATGATAAGTGAGCATCCCGCGCCCAAGGCACCAGCGATCTTGCGCGCCGGCGTCACCCCCGGGAAGTTCCAGGGCGTGAACGCGGCGCAAGGACCGACCGGCTCCTGCACCGTCATCTGGCGCACGCCCGGCACGCGGCCGGGAATGATGCGGCCGTAGGCGCGGCGGCCTTCCTCGGCGTACCAATCGATGATGTCGGCGGTGACGGCGACCTCGACGCGCGCCTCGGCGATGATCTTGCCCTGCTCAATGGTGAGGATGCGGGCGATCTCCTCGGCGCGCGAGCGGAAGAAGTCGGCTGCCTTGTGCATGATGCGGCAGCGCTCATAGGGCGAGGTCGAGCGCCACACCTTGAAGCCGCGCTCGGCCGCCTCGAGCGCGCGATCGAGATCGGCCGTCGAGGCATGGGTCAACGTGCCGAGCGATTTCTCTGTCGCCGGATTGATCACCGGCTCGCTCTCTCGCCCGCCGTCCTTGATCCACTCGCCGTCAATGTAAAGCGCCAGATCGGTGTACATGCTTTTTCCTCCGCCTACGAATCTTTGGTCTTGCGATGAAGAATTGCGCGCCCCTCACCGCTCTTCAAGGGGCCGGTAAGAAAGATTTACAGGAAGACGGTGAGGCAGTGAGAAGTGAAGGAATGGTGCGCAATTCGCGCACCAAAAATCGTCTCACTGTCTCATCGCCTCCCTGTGAATCTTATTGGGACGCCGCCCTTAGTTGCGGTCGCGCCGCGGCGTCTTCGAGGATCATCTCCGCGCCCTTCTCGCCGATCATGATGATGGCGGCGTTGGTATTGCCGGAGACGACGCTCGGCATGACCGAGCCGTCGACGACGCGGAGCTTGCCGAGACCGCGCACGCGAAGCCGCGCATCCACCACTGACATCGCATCCTCGCCCATGCGGCAGGAGCAGGTGGGATGATAGATGGTGCTGCCGCGCGCACGGACGTGCTGGAGGAGATCCTCGTCGCTGACACACTGATCGCCGGGTTCGTGCTCGGCGGCGATATAGGGGCGCATCGGCGCCTGTTCCATGATGCGGCGGAGGAGCTTCAGTCCCGCGACCATGGTGCGGCGCTCACTTTCGGCGGCGAGGTAGTTGAGTTGGATCGCGGGCGGCGCGGCGGGATCGGCGCTCTTGATGCGCACGAAGCCGCGGCTTTCCGGCCGAAGCTGACAGATGGAGGCGGTGAAGCCCGAGAAATCGTGGAGCTTGTCGCCCATCTTGGTGGTGCTGAAATTGATGAAGTGCACCTGCACGTCGGGCGTCGCGAGCCGCGGATCGGTGCGAAAGAACCCACCGGCATAACCGGCGCTTATCGTGAGCGGCCCTATGCGTTTCAACGCATAGCGCAGCCCGATGCCGATCTTGCGCGCGAGATGCGCCACATCGTCGTTGAGCGTGATCGGCTTGGTGCAGCGATAGACGATGCGCGCCTGCAGGTGATCCTCGAGATTCTCGCCGACGCCGGGAATGTCGCGGATGACGGGAATGCCGTGCGTCTTGACGAGTGCTGCAGGCCCGACGCCCGAGAGCTGCAGCAGCTGCGGCGAGGCGAAGGCGCCGGCGGCAAGGATGACCTCGGCGGCGGCCATGGCGCGGCAAATCTCGCCGCCATGGGCGAATTCGACGCCGACGGCGGCGCCGTTCTCGAACAGCACGCGGCGCGCCGGCGCATGCGTTAGCACGCGGAGATTGGGACGGTGCCGTGCCGGCCGCAGATAGGCCACGGCGGCGCTGCAGCGGCGGCCGCGGCGCGAGGTGGTCTGGAAATATCCCACGCCCTCCTGGCCCGCCCCGTTGAAGTCGTCATTCTCGGGAATGCCGAGCGCGCCTGCCGCCGCGATGAAGGCATCACAGAGCTCGTGCGTCTCGCATTGATCGGAGACCGCGAGCGGTCCGCCCACGCCGTGGAAATCGTCGGCGCCGCGCGCTTGGTCCTCGGCCTTCATGAAGTAGGGGAGCACGTCCTCGTAGCTCCAACCGACATTGCCGCGCTGGCGCCAGCCGTCGAAATCCTCTTTCTGGCCGCGGATATAGACGAGGCCGTTGATCGAGGAGGAGCCGCCCAGCACCTTGCCGCGCGGCTGCATGATGCGCCGGCCCAAGAGCTCGGGTTCGGGCTCGCTCTCATAAAGCCAATTGAGCTTCTTGTTCTTGAAGAGCTTGGCGTAGCCGATGGGGATGTGGATCCAGGGATTGCGATCGCGCCCGCCCGCCTCGAGCAGCAGCACGCGATAAGCACCCGATTCCGAGAGGCGATTGGCCAGCACACACCCCGCCGAGCCGCCGCCGACAATGACGTAGTCGAAGCTGCCGATCTCGCGCATGGCGGCTATGTTAGCTTCCCTCTCCCCTACGTGGGAGAGGGAGGGGCCCATCGCGCAGCGATGGGAGGGTGAGGGGGGTGCCGCCGCACGATGGCTTCGCACAAGAACATTGCAACCGCGCGCCGGCTCCGCCGCGACATGACCGACGCGGAGAAAGCGATGTGGCGGATGCTTCGCTCCCGTCAACTCGCCGGACTCAAGTTTCGCCGACAGGAATCGATCGGGCGGTATGTCGTCGACTACGTCTGCTTCGCGCGCAGGCTTGTGATCGAGATTGACGGCGGACAGCACGCCACGGATGTGGAGCGTGATGAGATCAGAACGAGTTTCCTTGAGAGCCGAGGATTTTCACGTCCTACGGTTCTGGAACAATGAAGTGTTGGAAAACCCGGAAGGAGTCTTCTTGCGCGTCGTCGAGATAGCGCGGATGCGGCCCCCTCACCTTCCCGGCGCTGCGCGCCGGGCCCCTCCCTCTCCCACGAGGGGAGAGGGAATCTAAGTCGAAATTTACCGAGCGCGCGACTATATTCCCTCCATGTACACCCAAGGCCTGCTCGATCAGAAACCGGGCGAGACGGCGCCCGAGGACGCGGCGCATCTCGCGCGCTTTCAGGCGCGGATCGATGCGGAAGAGAAGATCGAGCCCAATGATTGGATGCCGGAGGGCTATCGTCGCACCCTCATCCGCATGATCTCGCAGCACGCGCACTCCGAGATCGTCGGCATGTTGCCCGAGGGGAATTGGATCACCCGCGCGCCTTCGCTTCGCCGCAAGGCGGCGCTCCTCGCCAAGGTGCAGGACGAGGGCGGGCACGGGCTTTATCTCTATGCCGCCGCCGAGACGCTCGGCATCTCGCGCGAGGAGATGGTGGAGCAGCTCCTTACCGGCAAAGCCAAGTACTCCTCCATCTTTAACTATCCGAGCTTGAGCTGGGCCGATATCGGCGCCATCGGCTGGCTCGTCGACGGCGCCGCCATCATGAACCAGATCCCGCTCTGCCGCTGCTCCTACGGCCCCTATGCGCGCGCCATGATCCGCATCTGCAAGGAAGAGAGTTTCCATCAACGCCAGGGCTTCGAGATCATGCTGACGCTTTGCCGCGGCACGCCGGAGCAGAAGGCGATGGCGCAGGACGCGCTCGACCGCTGGTGGTGGCCGAGCCTGATGATGTTCGGCCCTTCGGACAAGGAGTCGCAGCATTCCGACACCTCGCTCCGCTGGAAGATCAAGCGCTTCTCCAATGACGAGCTGCGCCAGAAATTCGTCGACGCCACCGTGCCGCAGGGCCACTTCCTGGGCCTCACGTTCCCCGATCCCGAGCTCTGTTATGACAACGCGTCCGGCCACTGGCTCTTCGGCGCGATCGACTGGAGCGAGTTCCGCCGCGTCGTCGCCGGCAACGGCCCGTGCAATCGTCAGCGCATGAAGCAGCGGCGCGATGCAAACGCGGAGGGCGCGTGGGTGCGCGAAGCGGCGCTCGCCTATGCGGAGAAGCGTGCGAAGGAGAAGGCGGCATGAGCGAGAAGAACCTGCCGCTCTGGGAAGTGTTCATCCGCGCGCGCAACGGTCTTGCGCACAAGCATGTGGGATCCGTCCATGCCGGCGATGCGGCGATGGCGCTGCAGGCGGCGCGCGACGTCTATACGCGGCGCGGCGAAGGCCTCTCCATCTGGGTCGTGCCGTCGACGGCGATCACCGCCTCCGATCCCGCCGAGAAGGACATGCTCTTCGAGCCGACCGCGTCCAAGATCTACCGCCACCCCACCTTCTACAAAGTGCCCGACGGGGTGGGCGACATGTGATGAGCGCGGCTGCGCTCTTCTCCTACACGCTCGCCCTTGCCGATGATGCGCTCGTGCTGGGCCATCGCTTGTCGGAGTGGATCGGGTATGCGCCGGTGCTTGAAGAAGAGCTCGCGCTCGGCAACATCGCGCTCGATCTCATCGGCGAGTCGCGCGCACTCTATACCTATGCGGGCGCGCTCGAGGGCAAGGGGCGCGATGAGGACGCGCTTGCCTATCGCCGCGACGCGCACGAGTTCCTGAACTTATTGCTGGTCGAGCAGCCCAACGGCGACTTCGCCCTCACCATCGCGCGACAAGTGCTCTTCTCCGCGTTCGTGCATCCCTTCTGGCGCGAGCTTGCGGCCGCGCGCGATGAGACGCTGGCGGCGATCGCCGCCAAGGCGGAGAAGGAAGCGGCCTACCATCTCCGTCATGCCGGCGAATGGCTCATCCGCTTGGGCGACGGCACGGAGGAAAGCCATTGCCGCGCGCAAGACGCGATCGACGAGCTCTGGCCCTACACCGGCGAGATGTTCGCCATCGACGATGAAACGGAAGCGCTGATCGCCGAAGGCATCGCCGTCGATCCCGCGCGGCTCAGGCCGGAGTGGGAGCGGACGCTCGCCGATCTTCTCGCGCGCGCGACGCTGACGCGACCCGCCGATGGTTGGATGCAGCAGGGTGGGCGCCGCGGGCGTCATTCCGAGCATTTGGGCCATGTCCTCGCCGAAATGCAATTCCTGCAGCGCGCCTATCCGGGAGCCGCGTGGTGAGTGACGCGGCAGCATTGCGCGAGCGCGCCATGGCGGCGGCGGCACACGTCGTCGATCCCGAAATCCCCGTCCTCAGCATCGTCGATCTGGGCGTGCTGCGGGCGATCGAGGTCGAGGACGGCATCGTACGCGTGTCGATCACCCCTACTTATTCCGGCTGTCCCGCCATGCGCACGATCGAGCTCTCGCTCGAGGCGGCGCTGCGCAGCGCAGGCATCGAACAGTTCCGCATCGAGACGGTGCTGGCGCCCGCTTGGACGACGGATTGGCTCAGCGACGAGGGAAGGCGAAAGTTGCGCGCGTTTGGCATCGCGCCTCCCACTGGCACCACCTCCCGCCGCGCACTCTTCGGTGCCGACGCGGTCACATGCCCCCGCTGCGGCAGCGCCGACACCGAGCGCCTCAGCGAATTCGGCTCCACCGCCTGCAAAGCCCTCTACCGCTGCCGGCAATGCCGCGAGCCCTTCGATTATTTCAAATGCCATTGATGGGATTGGTCTGCATCATTTCTCGCCCCTCCCCCCTTGAGGGGGAGGGTGGCCGAGGCCCCACGGGTCTCGGCCAGGAGGGGGGCCGCGCGCGGAGCGCGCTAAGAATTTCCGGCGACAGCGCGCGCGCCTTCACCCCCCTCCCTACCCTCCCCCTCAAGGGGGGAGGGGTTTTGTTTTTGCGGCGATGACCCCGCAATTCCATCGCCTCGTGGTGAGCGAGGTGCGGCGCGAGACGGCAGATTGCGTGTCGCTGGTGTTTGCCGTGCCGGCAGAATTGAGCGACGCCTATCGCTTCCTACATGGTCAGAACGTGACGGTGAAGCTCGCAATCGATGGCGAGGAGCAGCGGCGCTCCTATTCCATTTGCGCCGGCATCGATGACGGCGAGCTCCGCATCGCCGTGAAGCGGCAGCCCGGCGGCATCGTCTCGAGCTTCATCAGCGAGCGCGTGCGGCCCGGCGAGGCGCTCGAGGTGATGACGCCCACCGGCAATTTCACGACGCCTCTCGATCCCGCGTCAGCGCGGCTTCATCTCGGCATCGCCGCCGGTTCCGGCATCACGCCCCTCCTGTCGATCATCAAGACGGTGTTGGCGCGCGAGCCCCAGAGCCAGTTCTTCCTCCTCTATGGCAACCGAACGACGCAGGACATTATTTTTTTGGATGCGCTCGAGGACCTGAAAGATCGCTATCTCGATCGCCTCTCGCTCACGCACGTGCTGAGCCGCGAAGCGCAGGACGTGCCGGCGCTCTCGGGTCGCATCGATGAAGCGAAGGTGGCGCTCTTCCTCCGCAACATCGTGCCGGCGGCGAAGATCGACCACGCCTTCATCTGTGGTCCCGCGGGATTGATCGACACCGCCGAGCGCGCCCTCAAGACGCTCGGTGTCGCGCCCGAGCGCATCCACGTCGAGCGCTTCACGGTGGACGGCGTGGCGCCGCCGCGCCGCGCTTCGCCAACCACGCCGGCGGCAGCGCCGCGCCACGTTATCGCCGAGGCGGAAGCGGTGCTGGACGGCATCCGCCACCGCTTTCCCATCGGCGAGGACGAGACCGTCATCACCGCCGCGCTCGCCGCCGGCTTGGAGCTCCCCTATTCCTGCCGCGGCGGCATGTGCTGCACCTGCCGCGCCAAACTCGTCGAAGGCAAGGTCGAGATGGACCACAACTACTCGCTCGAACGGTGGGAGCTCGAAGCGGGCTACGTGCTCACCTGCCAGTCACGCCCGAAGACGCCGCGCGTGGTGCTCGATTATGATCAGATGTGAGCGTCCTCAGGCCGCCCTCACCCTGACCTCCATCCGCCCCACCTTTTCGATCTCGAGCGTGATGGTGTCGCCGGGCTTTACGGGCGCCACGCCTTCGGGCGTGCCGGTCATGATGACGTCGCCGGGATGGAGCGTGTACCAGGTGCTGGCATATTCGACAAGGCGCGGCACGTCATAGATGAGATAGCGGGTGTTAGTCTTCTGTCGCATCTCGCCGTTGACGCGGAGCTCGAGGTCGAGCGCGCCGGGATCGGCAATCTCGTCCTTGGTGACGAAGGCGGGGCCGAGCACGGCGTAGGTGTCGAGCGATTTGCGGAAGCTGCGATCCTCGGTGCCGCGCACGGTCATGTCGAGGCCGAGGCAATACCCGGCGATATGGTCGAAGGCGCGCGCCTTCGGGATGTTCTTGCCGCCCTTACCGATGACGACGGCGAGCTCGCCTTCATGGTCGTGGCGGCGGTCGGGAAAGCCAGTGGCGACGCCTTCGCCGGGCCCGACGAGCGCGCTGCCCGCCTTCAAGAAGAGCCCGTAATAGCCGATCTCCTTCACGTCGTTGCCGAAATTGATGCCGCGGTCGGCACGGGATTCATCGAGATGCTTCTGGTAATTGACGGGGGCGCCGATGATCTTGCCGGGATTGCCGATCGGGCTTTTGAGCAAGACCGAGGCGATGGGCCGCGCCGGCGCGCCCGCCGCGAGCCGCTCGATCTCGGGACGGAGCCGGTCGAGGTTGGCGATGACGGGATCGCCCGGCGGAAAGGGCCAGCGATGAGCCGGCAGCGCTTCCAGCACCGCGCTCACATCATGCACGGCATCGCCGCGGAGGAGACCCAATCGGTCATTGTCGAATCGGCACAATCGCATCGCTCACTCTCCACGACGACGGTTGCAATGACATCGTCCGTCCTTCGACAGGCTCAGGATGAGGAAAATCGGGTCTGGCATTTGCCAGGGCCGCGAGGAACGGTCCTCATCCCGAGCTTGTCGAAGGACGTACCGCAGATATGCAGCCTGATCACTAGCTCCGGTGACACCGGCAATTCAATCGGCATAATCACCGACGAAAATAACAGCGAGACGAGCATGGTCATCAGCCGCCGGGTCATCCGGGTCGATTGGGGGGATTGCGATCCCGCCGGGATCGTCTTCTATCCCAACTACTTCCGCTGGTTCGACGCCAATACCACGGCGCTATTCGAGACGGCAGGCTTGTCGATGCCCGAGCTCTACCGCGCGCATGGTCTGGTCGGATTCCCCATCCTCGATACCGGCGCCAACTTCTTGGGCGCCTCGCGTTTCGGCGACGCGCTCGAGGCGGAATCGAGCGTCGGCGAATGGACGGAGAAAACCCTCAAAGTGCTGCATCGCTTCCGTCGCGGGACGTCACTGCTGGTCGACGGCTATGAGCTCCGCATCTGCGCCGTGCCGCATCCCGGCGATGTCACACGCATCAAGGCCGCGCCCATCCCCGCCATCGTGCGCGAGCGCCTCGGTGGAGAAAAAGATCCGCAGGGCGACGGTGAGGCGGTGAGGAAAAAAGAAGAAGAATGACGCGCTTGGCGCTTCGAAGAACCTTTCTCACTGTCTCACCGTCTCCCTGTGAATCTTTTTGGCTGCTTGCCGCACCCCGCTGCGCACGGCATTCTCTGCGCCATCAATGGGAGGATTGAGGTCATGACGGAGTTGCCGTTTCGCTCGGCCGTCGAGCTGGCGTCGGAGATCAAGGCGAAGCGTATCGGCTGCCGCGAGCTGTTGGAACTCTATCTGAAGCGCGTCGAACGCTACAATCCGCAGCTCAACGCCATCATCGTCACGGACCTCGAGGGCGCGCGCAAGCGCGCCGATGCGGCCGATGCCGCCCTGGTCAAGGGCGAAAGCTGGGGGCCGCTTCATGGCGTGCCGATGACGGTAAAGGAGTCCTATGACGTGGTGGGCCTTCCCACCACTTGGGGCGCGCCCGAGTTCAAGGACTTCAAGCCTGCGCGCAACGCTGTCGCAGTCGACCGCCTACTCGGCGCGGGCGCGGTCATCTTCGGCAAGACCAACGTTCCCTACATGCTCGGCGACTTCCAGAGCTACAACGTCATCTACGGCACCACCAACAATCCCTGGGACGTGACGCGCAGCCCCGGCGGCTCCTCGGGCGGCGCGGCGGCGGCGCTGGCCGCGGGCCTGACCGGGCTTGAAGCCGGTAGCGACATCGGCTCATCGCTGCGCAATCCCGCACATTACTGCGGCATCTACACGCTGAAACCCACCTTCGGTGTCATCTGCACCGAAGGCCACCGCTCACCAGGCCGCATCTCGGCAGCAGATATTTCCGTGATCGGTCCGCTCGCGCGGAGCGCCGCCGACCTCGAGGTGGCCACGAGCGTGATGGCCGGGCCCGATGCCACCGACGGGCTTGCCTGGCGCATCGAGCTGCCCAAGCCGACGCAAGAGCGGCTCGCCGATTTCCGCGTCGCCGTGATGCTTGAGGTGCCGCACGCGCCTGTCGACCGGACCGTGCAGGATGGCATCCAGGGGGTGGCGGACGCGCTTGCCAAGGCGGGCGCCAAAATAAGCGATAGCGCGCGCCCCGCCATCGATACGGCAGAGATCGATCAGCTCTTCCGCGCGCTCTTCACCGCGGCCATGGCCGGGCGCCAGCGAGACGATATCTTCAAAGAGAACCTTGAGAAAGCACGGGCTCTGGCGCCCGACGACATGAGCTCTGCGGCGCGAAGCCTTCGCGCCGTGACCATGCACCACCGCGACTGGATCGTCGCCAATGAGAAGCGCCATCACATGCGCCTCAAATGGGCGGAATTCTTCCGCGACTACGACGTGCTGATCTGTCCGCCGGTCGCGACACCGGCGCTCCTGCACGATCACGAGGGTGCGCCGTTCCAGCGCAAGATTCTCGTGAACGGGAAGCCGACTTTGGTCGGTGACCAGCTCTTCTGGGCGGGCTATGCCGGACTCTCCTACCTGCCGGCGGCAGTCGCCCCGGCGGGCCAGAGCCCGGACGGCCTGCCGGTGGGCGTGCAAATCATCGCCGGCCAGTACCGCGACCTCACCTGCCTCCGCCTGTCGCGGCTCCTCGAGCGCGAGTACCGCGGCTTCGTGCCGCCGCCGGGATACACGGCGAGCTGAGGGAAGCGATGGACGTCGCCGGCTTCAAGGCGTCGCTCGCACAGCAAAGACCGCCGCGCGGGATTTCCGCCGCGCTCACCGGCCTGTGGTGGGAAGCCAAGGGGAATTGGACCGAGGCGCACGAGGCGGCGCAACGGCAGGAGGGTACGGCGGGCGCCTGGGTGCACGCCTATCTCCACCGCAAGGAAGGTGATCTCGAGAACGCCCGCTACTGGTATCGCCGCGCCGGCAAACCTGCGGCGACGATGGCGCTGGCGCGCGAATGGGAGACAATCGCGGAGGCGCTGCTCAAAAGCGAGTAGTCGGAGCCGATGACCGCCTCACCTTTCCGCGCTAGCGCGCGGGCCCCTCCCTCTCCCCAAGGGGAGAGGGGCGAAGCGGCGCCGTACGCTCCCTCTTCCCTCGGGGCCCTTCGACAAGAGCTCAGGAGGGGATAGGGTGAGGAGGCTGGCGCTCGGTCGTTAAAAGCTAGGCCCGGCGCGGCAGCGGAGTCGGCGTTTGCGTCGCGGCGGCGGTGCCGGCGGCTTGCGCCTGGATGTGGCCGGAGATTTCGCCGCCCCGCTCGATCTCGATCTGGTGGTAGCGCACCTCGGCGGCGATGCGGCCGGTGGCACGCACCAGGAGCCTGCCGCTGACGTTGAGCGTGCCCTCGAAGCGGCCGCGGATTTCCGCACTTTCCACCGAAGCCGAGCCGGTGAAGAGGCCGCCCTCGGCGATATCGATGTCGTGGCAGCCGGCGATGTTGGCCTTCACCGTGCCCTCGACCACAAGGCAGTCGCAGGAGGTGATCTCGCCGGAAAAGACGATGCCGCGGCCGACGACGAGCTTCCGCGTCGCGGTCTGGGAGGTTTCAGGCTTGCCGGTGGTGGGCGTGGCGGGCTTGGACGAGATCATGATGCAACGGCTCCGATGTTCGCGACAGAGGGAAGGGCGGCCGACTTATACCTGTCTGGGCGCTGTACGGCCGGGGCAAAATTGGCACACGCGCAGCCGGCGGGCAGGCTTGTCGCGCATGCACGCCGTGATTATATGCCGCAAGCCCTGTCGGAGGCGAGACATTCTCTCATGGCGATGAGCGATCGATCGGCGGCCCGCACCACAACGGCGCCGGAAGCCGCCGACGAGCGGCCGCGGAGCCGACGACTCCGATCGCTGCTGCCGCTCTTGCGCTTCCTCAAGCCCTACCGACTGCGGCTTGCGGCGGCGAGCGTGGCGCTCATCGTCGCCGCGAGCATGGTCCTCGTGCTGGGGCAAGGGCTGCGCTTCCTCGTCGATCGCGGGCTCAGCACCGCCAATGCCGCGCTCCTCGACCGCACGGTGGTGGCGCTTCTCGCCATCGTTGCCGTGCTCGCACTCTCCACTTATGCCCGCTTTTATCTCGTCTCGTGGATCGGCGAGCGAGTCGTCGCCGATCTCCGCCTTGCCGTCTTCAACCGCATTGTCGCGCTGAGCCCAGCCTATTTCGAGACCACCAAGACGGGCGAGGTGCTGTCACGCCTTACCACCGACACGACCTTGCTGCAGACGGTGATCGGCTCCAGCGTCTCGATGGCGCTTCGCAACGCGCTCATCCTCGTGGGCGGGCTCGTCATGCTTGCGGTGACGAGCGCCAAGCTCGCCGCCATCGTGCTCTTGGTGGTGCCACTGGTGGTGGTGCCGATCCTCTTTTTCGGCCGGCGCGTGCGCACGCTGTCGCGCCGCTCGCAAGACCGCATCGCCGATGTCGGCGCCTATGCCGAGGAGATGATCAACGCCATCCGCACGGTGCAGGCCTTCACCCACGAGGACCAGGACCGCAGCCTCTTCGCGCACCGCGTGCAGCAATCCTTCGACGTCGCGCTCGCTCGCATTCGCGTGCGCGCGCTCTTGACCGCGGCGGTGATCATCCTCGCCTTCGGCGCCATCGCCTTCGTGCTGTGGATCGGCGGTTATGACGTGATCGAGGGCCGCATGACCGGCGGCGAGCTTTCCGCGTTCGTCTTCTATGCCGTGCTCACAGCGTTTGCCGTGGGCACCATTTCCGAGGTCTATGGCGACCTTCAGCGCGCGGCCGGCGCCGCCGAGCGGCTCCTCGAGCTCATCGCCACCGAGTCCGAGATCGCCGCGCCAGTCCATCCCCACCCCTTCCCTGTGCCGGCTGAAGGCCGCCTCGCCTTCGATCGCGTCACCTTCTTTTATCCGTCGCGCCCCAAGCAGTCGGCACTGATCGACTTCTCGCTCACAGTCGCACCGGGCGAGACGGTGGCGTTGGTTGGCCCCTCCGGCGCCGGCAAGACGACGGTCTTCCAGCTGCTGCTGCGCTTTTACGATCCCGCCAAGGGCCGCGTGTTGGTGGACGGCATCGCTGTGCGTGAGGCCGATCCGGCCGCGCTCCGCCGCCGCATCGGCCTCGTCGCGCAGGACCCCGTGATCTTCAGCGCATCGGCCGCCGAGAACATCCGCTACGGCCGACCCGAAGCAAGCGATGCCGAGGTGCGCGCCGCAGCCGAGGCGAGCGCCGCCGCCGAGTTCATCGATCGGCTCCCGCAAGGGCTCGACACCTTTATGGGCGAGAAGGGCGTGCGCCTTTCCGGTGGGCAGCGCCAGCGCATCGCCATCGCTCGCGCCATCTTGCGCGATCCGCCGATTCTGCTCCTCGACGAGGCGACCTCGGCGCTCGACGCCGAGTCCGAGCGCGTCGTCCAGCTCGCGCTCGAGCACCTCTCGCGCGGACGCACCACCCTCGTCATCGCGCATCGACTTGCCACCGTGCTCCGCGCCGATCGCATCGTCGTGATGGACGAGGGCCGCATCATCGCCCAAGGCCGCCACCACGAGCTCATCCGCCAAGACGGGCTTTACGCGCGCCTTGCCGCGCTGCAGTTCACGGATACGGCAGCGGAGTAAGTGACGCGCGACTAACGTCTCCCTCTCCCCTCGGGGAGAGGGTTGGGTGAGGGGGCTTCACGTAAGGTCGTGCAAGCGGCACCACCCCCTCACCCGGCGCTTCGCGCCGACCTCTCCCCGAGGGGAGAGGCGATAAATCCATCTCATATGCCGCGGCGCCTTCGCCCTGTATAAGGCACGGCAATGCCCTCGCTTCCCGCCCGCCGCGTCGTCGTCCCGCTCATCGTCGCTTGCGCCCTATTCATGGAGAACTTGGACTCGACGGTGATCGCGACCGCGCTCCCTTCGATCGCACAATCCTTGGGCGAGGACCCGCTGCGGCTCAATCTTGCGATCACGTCATATCTGCTCAGCCTCGCCGTATTCATTCCGCTGAGCGGCTGGATTGCCGACCGCTATGGCGCGCGCCCCGTGTTTCGCGCGGCGATCCTCACCTTCACGGTGGGCTCGGCCTGCTGCGGGCTTGCAGAGTCGCTGCCGGCGCTGGTGGCGGCGCGCATCCTGCAGGGCCTGGGCGGTGCGATGATGGTGCCGGTCGGCCGCCTCGTCATGCTGCGCACCGTGCCGAAATCGGAGCTGGTGCGCGCCATGTCCTATCTGACGGTGCCGGCACTCCTCGGCCCGGTGCTCGGGCCGCCGGTCGGCGGCTTCATCGTCACCTATAGCTCCTGGCGCTGGATCTTTTACATCAACCTGCCGATCGGCCTTATCGGCATCGTGCTGGCGACGCTCTTCATCGAAGACGTGCGCGAGCCCGCGGTGCGCCCGCTCGATCTTCGGGGCTTCATCCTCGCCGGCGTCGGGCTTTCCGGCCTGATGTTCGGCTTCGAGACAGCGGGGCGCGGCGTGCTGCCGCTGCCGCTGGTGGCGGCGATGATCGGCGGCGGCGTGATCGCGCTTGTCCTTTATGTGCTCCATGCGCGGCTTAGCACCGCGCCCATCATCGATCTGGGCTTGCTGCGCATTCCCACCTTCGCCATGGCGGTGACGGGAGGCTCGCTCTTCCGCATCGGCGTCGGCGCGCTGCCCTTTCTCCTGCCGCTCCTGCTGCAGCTCGTCTTCGGTCTTTCCGCCTTCAATTCGGGGCTTCTTACCTTCGCGAGCGCGGCAGGCGCCATGACCATGAAGATGACGGCGGCGCCGATCATCCGCGCGTTCGGGTTCCGCCGCGTGCTCATCGGCAATGCCGTGATCTCGAGCGCCTTCATCATGAGCTATAGCCTCTTCACACCGGCGACGCCGCATTGGCTCATCCTGGCCGGACTGCTGGCGGGCGGGTTCTTCCGCTCGCTCGAATTCACGAGCATCAACACGCTCGCCTATGCCGACGTGCCGGCGGAGCTCATGAGCCGCGCCACCAGCTTTCAAAGCATGGCGCAGCAGCTCTCGATCAGCATCGGCGTCGGCATCGGCGCGTTGCTCCTCCACTTGATGCTGCTGCTGCATGGCGGCGAGGCGCTCGCAACCGCCGACTTC
>DASZAN010000127.1:0-8338 GCA_035945115.1 Allostellaceae bacterium | reverse complement strand
AGGGCATATCGCCAAAGGCATCCCCCACGACGGCAAGCTCAATCCAAAGAGCAACGTGCCGAAGGAGAACTTGGGCAAGGTTCCTGGTCGCTTCGACAGATTCACAAATACCTGGTTCGGGCTCGGCAAGTGGGCAGAGCGGCTTCGGCACTTCACTGACGACGACTACCGGATCCAGGATCGCTGGCCGGGCGCGAACGTCTGCTTGATGACGGAGCAGTTCCCCTGCATCGATTGTGACTTCGATTTCGCCGGATGCGAACCGATCCTGGACGAGATCGAGAAGCTGATCACCGATGAGTTGGCGAAGATAGGCCTGATGCCGGTCGTCCGCTGCCGCGAAGGCGTCGCGCGCCGAGCGTTCGGCTTCAGGATACGCGAGGGCGAGACCGCGCCGAATACGAAGCACACGAAGTGGCAGATCGCGGATGGCCGCAAGGGCGGCATCGATTTCCAGGGGAAGAACGCCAGTAGCGAAGGCGGCGCGCACTACGTCATCAATGGCGTTCACACGAAAGGTGCGCCGTACTACCTGCGAGGCCCGAAGGAGCGGATCGACGTTCATAACCTGCGCGCCGACGACTTCCCTACGGTCAGCCGGGAGTGGTACGACGGCCTTGTCGTAAAGCTCCGCCAGCTTCTCGCCAACCACGGCATGGCCGTTGTTCGCGGTAAGAACGACGACGAGAAGCCGCGACGCAAGAGCAGCGCGCATGTCGATCGCGACGGCAGCACGACCTACCCGCTCGGCGACGAGCAGCTCGTAGTGCCGGAGGAGTACGAGTCCCGACTGATCGAAGCGCTCCAGAAGATGACCGGCAATAATACGCTCGATTACGACGAAGGGTGGCGCCTCGCCTGCGCTATCGTCGGCGCCGTCGGAAAACCCTTCGACCCCTCACACACGGTATATGGCGCGGCGCTCGACTTCTTTGCCAGCCACCCCGATCCGGGCGATCAACGGAAGTGGGGGGAAGACAAGCTGCGTGACGTGTCGCGTATTGGCCGCACGAGTTTAGGGTGGCGGTACGTATTCAGGGTCGCCATCGAGCTGACCAAAGAATTAACAGAAGCCGAGCGTTTCACGCTCTCGACCGCCGAGGAGAGTGACTTCACTGCGGTCGATATAAGTGCCGCGGGGGGCGTAGTGGTGACAGCGCGCAAAGTCGCCAAGCGCTTCGTCGCCGAGCATGGCGCCAGAATCAAGTTCATCGCAGGCCAGTGGCATGTCTGGAATGGATCGCGTTGGAAGCAAGACACCACTCAGACCGTAATCGAGATGATCCGCGATTACTGCGAGCGGCAGCGCGTAGCACCGACAAGGGTCGCCACTATCGACGGCAATGCGTTTCATCAAGACGTTGCAAAGCAGGTCTCCAGCCATCCCGCGGTCTCGACCGATCCCGATCTGATGGACCCGCCACAGCCTCTTGGCCCTTGGGTCAGCCAATACGTTCCACATCCCGGTATCCTGAACACACCCGACGGCGAGATCGATCTTGGGACCGGCAAGCTGATGCAGCACGACCCGACACACAACTGCACCAAGATCACCAAGGTCGGGCCGAAGCGCGGCCCCATGCCGCTGTTCGACCAGTTTATGGATGAAGTGACCAGCGGCGACAAAAAGCAACAGTTCTATCTGCAAAAGTGGTTTGGCTACACGATCACGACCCTGACCAGCGAGCAACAGTTCCCGTTCCTGTTCGGACCGGGGGGCACAGGCAAGAGCACGCTGTTGGAATTGGTAGCTGAGTTGCTGGGCGATTACGCGGTCCATCTGAACCAGAATGCACTCGTGGCGAAGAGGTACGAGGAGCACCCAACCGAGATAATGCGGCTGAAGGGCGCGCGCATGGCGGTAGGCAGCGAGGTTCAAAAGAACTCGGCATGGAACGAGGCCAGGGTGAAGGACTGGACGGGTGGCGCGAGACTGACCGGCCGCTTCATGGGCGAAAATTATGTTGAGTTTCAACCTCACTTCAAAATATGGGCTTTTGGTAATCACAAACCGACGATGGATGCGGACGGGCGGCAGGGCATGGGGCGACGGCTCCGCGTCGTGCCGTTCAAGAACACAAGCATCGGGAAGAACCCGAACGTGCATCTGAAAGAGGCTCTCAAAGAGGAGGGTCCACAAATTTTGCAGTGGATCATCGACGGTTGCATCCTCTGGCAGGATTTCGGCCTGAACGCGCCCGAGAGCGTTCTGGCGGAGACCGCTGAGTATTTCGACGAGCAGGTCGACGCGGTTGAGCATTGGATCATGCGGCATTACACGGATCGGACTGGACTCTTCGAGGGCAGGGCCGCCGTGCCGGAACAGCTCGTGAAATTTGTACATTCTGCACCGAACAGCGAGGTTCCGGTCGACGCCAAGCGCGAGTTCGGGCCGTCCGACGCATGGCGCCTGCTAAGGGACAAGATTGGCGCCATCAAGCTCGAAGCTCGACCGCGGAAGGCCGATGGTTCGCTGTGGGATCGGGCCTATCTCTGGGACGGTAAACCCGAAGAGTTCGAGACGACCAGGAAAGACGGCGCGCTGAAACGAGAGCTGGAAGCCCAGGACCATCGCTTGACCGCGATACGGTTTGAGCCCTTCTTCAGGTAAATCGGGTTGCTCCAGATGCTCCGGGCGTGCTCCGGTCGGTTTGAGCGACCTGGAGCAGGGAAATGTAGGGATTACACACGTGCTTATGAACGTTTTGCTCCAATGCTCCAGGGAAATTTGCGCTATTCGACTAGTCGCTCGAAGCGATGAAGCACCATGATCATGCAGATGACGTATACCCCTATGTCACGGAATCGTATCTGGGATACTGGAGCATGGAGCACCCAGTTCAGATGTGTCGATTGGATGAGCACTTCCTCATGCTCCAGGTCGGCTGAGCAACTTGGAGCGGACTTGGAGCAACCTTTCAGCATCGCTCCATCATCTCCGTCCTGCGGCGTGCGGACGAGATCGAGACCCACGAGACAGGAAGCCCAATCGCCTGTCAGGATCAGGACCAAGTCCACCATGTCCTCAGATAGCGGTCATAGTCGGTTTTTTCACGTGGGCGATGATTGCGATCAGAGCGCATCGAGCGACACCTCACCATCACCCTCGACAGCGTCACCATTCGGGTCTGATCTGAGACCCGATATCGGCAGGTTTCCTGCGGCGCTCGCCATCACAACCCCGCCATCGCATCGAGCCCGATTTCGCCTTCTTGAGGTTGGGGTCTCATCGTGTTGACGCCGCGTTTTGTCGCGCAGCCGCTCCGCGGGAGCCAAGAGTTGGCGCACGCTTGAGGCCGGGAAAGTGCCCGAAAACCCAGGCTCCTCAGCAGTATCGCGGATACGCGACGAGCCGATTTTCATGCGATTGACCCTCCGGCATGCGGTTGAACGGGCCCTCAATTTTCAAAACACGGGGCGCCCGCTATCGCGGCCACGTCGAAATCGTTCATATACGGTTCGGGTGTGGTCTATCAAAATCAAAAATCAAAGGATACCGATCCAAGCGCAACCGTTTCGGCACGACGCAAGTTGTGTCCAAGAATGTGTCTACGCACGAGCCTGGATCGCGCGAAGCCAACGAATTCAGGCACATCTTGGCTGTCGAGCACCGAACTTAGACTTCGGTGCAAGCGCGATTTCATGCGATTGACCCTCCGGCATGCGATTGAACGGGCCCTCAATTTTCAAATCACGGGGTGCCGCTTTGACCTACATCTGCAATTAGAGTTTCTGAGGTCTATAGGCATGCCGACGGCTTAGCGTGTCGCTTCGCTGCTACTTTGGGCGACGAGATCTAATCGACTCTTCGGCCAAGACAAAACGCACTGACGGGTGAGCGATTGCGCGTTCCAATTTTCGTTCTTGGTGCAATTTTTGCGGGAGGTAGTTGGGGTTTCGGGTCACTCGGCACGGCGTTACCCGCAGTCGCGCTTCATCATTGAGGTCCGTTGAGGTCTTGCCGTCGGATTTCGCCCTCCAGCATTGGCCAAAAGGCGAGTCCGGTCATGGGTTTAGGCACGCAATTAGCGCGCCTCGGGAAGATCGCAATTCATTGGGGTGATGGATACACTCACTTTGTCATTATGCTTGGCGATGTACCGACGATCGTAAGCGGTGTTACGCGGCCCTTTGAGCTTGGCGAGTGGCAGCCCAGTTCCACGGCAGCAGCTCGTCGAGGCGATTGATGGGATGACCTTCGACGAGATTGGCGAAGATGTCGGCGAGATAGGCTTGGGGATCGACGTTGTTGAGTTTGCATGTCTCGATGAGTGAGGCGAGGATTGCCCAATGCTCGCCACCGCCGTCCGATCCCGCGAACAGCGCATTCTTTCGATTGAGCGCGAGCGGTCGAATGGTTCGTTCGACGACGTTGGAGTCGATCTCGATGCGGCCATCATCGAGGAAGCGGCTCAAGCCATCCCACCGCGACAGGGCGTAGCGGAACGCCTCGGCGAGTTTGCCCTTTTGTGAGACGATGGCGAGCTTCATCTCCATCCAGGTCTTCAAGGCTTTGACGAGTGGTTGTGCTTTGTCCTGTCGGACAGTGCGGCGCTGGTCGGCCGACCGGCCGCGAATCTCGGCCTCGATGGCGTAGAGCTCGGCGATCCGCGTGAGCGTCTCGGTGGCGATCGGCGCAGCACCGCCAGCGGCGATCTCGTAAAATTGCCGGCGCACGTGGCTCCAGCAGAAAGCCAATTGCACCTGGCCGCTCTCGGCGAGAGCGCGATAGCCGGCGTAACCGTCGACCTGCAGGATGCCGCGGAAACCCCGGAGATGCCCGACCGGGCGTTCGGCCTTGCGATCCGGCGCATAGACATAGGCGACCGCCGGCGGCGCCGGTCCGCCCCAGGCTCTGTCGTCGCGCGCATAGGCCCAGAGCTGGCCGGTCTTGGTGCGTCCGCGGCCGGGGTCGAGCACCGGCGCCGTCGTCTCGTCGGCGAACAGTTTCGGCGAAGCACGCAGCGCGTCGAGAAGCCTGGCGTGCAACGGACGGAGCCACCATGCGCCGCGACCGACCCAATCCGCGAGCGTCGAGCGGTCGAGGCCGACCCCCTGGCGGGCATAAATCTGGGCTTGGCGGTAGAGCGGACAGTGATCGGCATACTTCGCCACGATGACGTGCGCAACCAACGCCTCGGTCGGCAGGCCGCCCTCGATCAATCGCGGCGGCGCCGGCGCCTGCACCACGGTGCCGGAGCAGGTCCGACATGCGTATTTAGGCCGGCGGATCACCAGCACGCGGAACTGGAGCGGGATCACATCCAGCCGCTCGGCGACGTCCTCGCCAATACGATGGAGCTCGCCGGCACAGCAGGGACAGATTCGATCGGTAACGTCGACTACGATCTCAATCCGCGGCAGATGTCCCGGCAGTGCCCCGCGGTTGGTCTTGCGCCGGCGGATCGGCCGGCTCCGTTCGGGCGGCGTTACGTGCTCTTCCTGGGCCTCGGCTGCCGCAATGCTTTGCTCGAGATCCTCGAGCGCGAGCGCGAACTGATCGGGATCAAGCCGTTCCGAGCGACGCCCGAAACGGTGGCGCTGCAACGCGATGATGATGGCCCGCAAGCGATCACGCTCGCTGCCGATCCGGGTGATCTCCGCTTCGTGCTGCGCGCGCTCGGCGATGAGCAGCGCACGCAGCGCTACAGGATCGGTCGGGAGATCGTCGACGAGTGACACGTCGTTCGATGTACCGCAACCGCGATGGAAAACATCCGTCGAGGTGAGTCAACGTGTCGCGGGCTATTGCGTCGCCTGCGGAACGCGGACCTCGATCTCGCGCACCCGCGTCCAATCGAGACCCTCGATCAAAGCTGAGAGCTGTGACGGCGTCAGGCGCATCGTGCCATCCTCGATCCGCGGCCAGCGGAATGTTCCCTGCTCGAGCCGCTTGGCGAACAGGCAAAGCCCGGTCCCGTCCCACACGATCAACTTCACTCGATCGGCGCGCTTGGCACGAAAGACGTAGATCGCCCCAGAAAATGGATCGGCGCCAAGATGCTCCTTCACCACGGCAACCAAGCCATCCATCCCCTTGCGGAAGTCCACGGGCTTCGTCGCAATCAGCACGCGGACCCCGCTCGGAATGGCGATCACGCCGACCTCAAGGCACCCAGAACGGTGCGAAGCGCACGTTCCTCAACACGCCCGCGCACCGTCACACGAATGCCGCTCGGCAGCATGATCTCGATCATCGCACCGGGCTTGGCCGCAGGTGGCCGGTCACGCGCCGGCGTCGTCTCGTCGCTGGAGGTCGTCATCACCACTGGCACGAGACCTGGCAACTCTGATGTCGGGCCGACTTGCCCTCTCTCGCGGCGCCACGTGTAGAGCAGGCTGCGGCTGATCCCGTGCCGCCGTGCGATCTCGCTCACCTTCGCGCCGGGCACCATGGCCTCAGCGACAATCCCGGCCTTCTCTTCCAAACCCCAGCGCCGCCGTCGTTCGGGACCCGTGAGAACCTCGCCCTTCATCGGACGCCCTTAAGTGCGTACTTAAGACCGTCCTACCCCGACGGCATCGCGCGCGCTACAAGGGCCGCACAACAGCGCTTACCGACGATCGCGGTTCAGCGGAATTGATGTATCCGCTGCCTGCATCACGACTAACCATCACGCATACCTGAAGAACGGAAAAAGCGGGGTCACCCCACCTCCCGTGACCGTAGTTTTGTTTCAATTGAAACCAATATCTATTAGTAGACGATAGTTAGTCGTGGCTAATGTAGCGACCCCCGGGTCGCTACGGGTCGCTACGGGTCGCTACAGTGAGTGTAATTCAAGTGCGGAACAATAAGTCAGATAGAAAATGGAACATCGATGTAGCGACCTGTAGCGACTTGTAGCGACCTTGGCCCAAAAATGGTTTATCCAAATATATCAACTGGTTAGGTATGGTTACGTAGCGACCTGTAGCGACCTGGGTCGCTACAAGGATTATGTAGCTATATCAATATGTTGCGGAGCGAAAAGTCCGTTTTCGTATTTTAAGTTGGCTATTAAATTTCCCAGACTAGGAAAAGAGAACAAATGGTGGAAATTTAGGAGGAAAAATAGGGGGTATAGATGTATGGGAGGAATAGGTGCTACAAGGTCGCTACAGTCGCTACATGACCCTGTTGCGTGAGCCTGTCTTGTGTGTGCCCTGATCGCTGGCTCATGCGAAATCATCGCTCACATCACCCCCATTGCTGAATTGGTGATCCAGATTTTTGTGATGGATGTTCATTTGCCGATAAGCGCGACACCGATGAGGCGACGTTTAGCGGGCTTGTAACGCTCCCCGTGTCACGTCCTGCACCTGACGAATCGCGGTTCGAAGCCAGCACCCTTCGCCTCGATATGACAGACGAATGGCATGCCGAAATGCGCCGGCATCAACAAAGCTCCGTTGCCGCTGCACTGCTCCAGCACCTTGCGCCGGCTCGCCCGCGCGAGCGTCGGGTCGACGCAGACGTAGCCGCTCCAGTCGGGGTGATAGATTTGAATCGCGTGATGCAACACGCCGCCGCAGAAGAGCGCGCACTTTCCATCGGAGGCGAGCTCCACCAGCACCGAGCTGGGCGTGTGGCCAGGCGGCGCTCTTTCTCCGAAAGATGTCGCGTTCACCGAACATCCGCTATAGGGCAGACCGGAAGGAACTCCGGGACGACCTCGATGTCTGAAATTAAGACCGAGTTTCTGTTAACGATCGCGCTCGAAGTCGAGGTCCTCGATCTCGGCGAGACTCCGTATGGCCGCCGCCGCGTCGCACGGTTCGGCAGCGGCACGTTTGAAGGACCGAAGCTTAAGGGCACTGTCTTGCCGGGGGGCGCCGGGTGGATGCTTTTACGTCGCGATGACGTGTTGGAGATCGACGTTCGGATCACTCTCGAGACCGATGACCAACAGCTGATCTACATGAGCTGGAAGGGCTTTCGCCACGGCCCGAAGGAGGTCATTGATCGCCTTAATAGCGGAGAGATTGTCGATCCGAGAGCCTACTACTTTCGCACCACGCCTTACTTCGAGACGAGCTCCGAAAAGTATGCCTGGATGAACCGCATTTGCTCAATCGCCACCGGATCACGCACAGCTAGCAAGCGCGCCTTCGACGTATTTCAGGTGCTGTAGGGATCCTCGACTAGGGCTCTGAAGAGGCGCGGTAGGGCGTGTACCCGTGCATCCGGTCGCGTGACCCATCGAAGTCGATGTCCGTCGCCCGTGAAGAATGCCGAAGTTGCTGGTTGGTGCGGACAAGTGCGAAGGGTGAAGTAATCGAATTTGCAAGAAAGCGCTGGTTGGACCGCGGTTTCTTGCGATTTGCGATTCCAGTTTTGGGCTGATCGTGATTCTCT
>DASZAN010000126.1:0-2563 GCA_035945115.1 Allostellaceae bacterium | reverse complement strand
GGGAAGCGGCCGAAGCACGGCTGGCGATGGTGCAATCGCCTTGGTCGTGGTGGGTAACTTTCTGGAGCGCCCTACTACAGAAGCGACCTGGCTAGCACGCGCCCGGCGCCAATCTCCGCGAAACAAAACCGCAGTCCCGGGGGGACTGGGCTGGGGTTGCAAGTTGGACGGAGGAAGGGACAGCCACGCCCTATCAGCACATTCGGTCCGGTAATGCAATCAGAGGATGTGCTGTGGCAACAACTTTCTAGCTGCATTTCCCCAACTTTGACAGTCAATTTCGGAAAAGTCTTTTTCATCAGAGCGTTGCGGGCGCACAGGGACGGCCTTAGCACTACGCTGCCGCCGGCATGGTGGCGGATCGATCAGGCGGCGGCAGGTGTGGGATTGGCGTCACGGATGTTCGGTGGCAGCGCTACTCCAACAGCTTGAAAGGCTTTTCCGGCCACGCCCGTCACCGGCGTGCGCAATATGAAGCGCTTGCCATCCTGCTCGACCTCGATCTCCTGCAATCGATCAAGGTCAGCCAGCAGTTCACGCCATTCCGGCTTCAGCCCTGCGGCGGCGAGCCGTTCTTCGAGGTCTTTGCGCAAGACCAGAGCCAAGAAACTGCAAAACACGTGACCGCGGATCGCCTCGTCGGTCTGATGATAAATCGGCCGTGTCGCCAACAAGGCTTTCTCGGTCCGGAACACCTGCTCCACTACGAGCAAATCACGGTAACGAAGCATCGCCTGCAATGGATGTAGCCGGGCGTTGGTGCGCAGGACGTAGAGCCCATCGTAGATGGCATCTTCGGCAATGCGCTCCTCGTCGATGGTGAAGTGGTTCTCGTCAGGCGTCTTCAGATAGCGGCGATAGGCGCTGTTGCCGACCAATGATTTGTCACCCTGCCGCAGCTTGGCGCGCAATGTCGCCACGATCGCCGCGCGGGTCTTGGCGGCCTGCGCGGCTTCGACCAGGTTGCGGCACACGATATAGCGCCGGTCACCGACCTTGACCTCCTTGGCCTGCAGTTCGGTGTCGGCCCGGCCCTGGCGCGGGATCACCAGCGGCACGCTCGGCGTCTGATCGGCCAGCACGATCTCGCGCACCTCTTTGGTGCTGCGTTCGCGCACGCCGAGGATGTATTCGAGGCTACGCTGCTCGAGGCCGGCGATCGTCTCGGTGCTGATCATGCCGCGATCGGCAACCACACAGACACGCTCGATACTGAAGCGGCGACGCAGGCGGTCAATCACGGGGATCAGCGTCGTGACATCGGCAGTGTTTCCCGGCCACATCTCCGAACACACCGGCCGCCCCGCCTGGTCGATGATGATGCCGACGATCATCTGGTGCAAATGCGGGCGATAGTCTTTGGAATGGCCGTGCTCGCCGAGGGTGGCGCCACCCTCACCTTCGAAATACAGCGAGGTGGTGTCCATGAACACGACAGAGAGGTCGGTGAACAGCGACCGGCGGCGCGCGAACAGCCGCTCCTCAACGAGATCCTTTGTGCAACGTGCGACGACAGTTCGGCCGGCCTGATCGGCCGGCGGCAATTCCTCGCCGAGCCAAGCCATCGCGCGATAGAGGTGATGCAGTTGTAGGGTATCGACGCCGTCGATGCTGTAGTCATCGCGCCAGTGCTCGCAGGCACGGTCGGAGCCGGAGACCATCACCCGGTGCAGCACGGTCAGAAAGATCGCGCGCTCGACGCAGAACGCGAAGCTGCGATCGGCGAGCAACTGATGGAGAACCTCGCCGCACTGGCTGTCGCGCCACAGGCGTTCGAACAGCAGCGGCGGCCCGATGCGCCGGCAAGCGAGCTGCGGCAGTTTGTCCTGTTCGACGAGCGAGAGAACCATTGAACGTTGGGCGAGGCGTGCCGCGGAGCGAGCCAGGCGGTCGAGATCGCCGCGGCGTTCGACGTCTTCTTTGCGCCCGAGGTTACGGATGATGCGCTGCTTGATCTTGCCGTCCTCGCGGACGGTCTCGACCAGGTAGACGTAGGTATAGGGGCCGATGCGCTTGTCGCGGACGAACATGGCTCTAGCATTCGCGTCGTAGCCGATTCGTCAAGCAAAATCGACGGCACGGTGCAGAATTTAGCACTACGCCTTTGCGCGAGCCGCGAAACCGCCGAAAAATCCGGGGCAAACCAGTCAGTTAGCGTTTGCCCATCGCAATGAACCGCTGTTTGCTGTAAAAGTTGGGTCAAAGCAGCGTCTACGCCACCCGCGCGATCTCCTGTGCGCCGCGCGAGGCGAATTACGTCCTCGACGGCATCCTCGAGAACGACACCATTCTGAAGATTCGTGAACACACGACCGACACGGGCGGTTTCACCGAGCCATTGTGGGGCGTGTGCGTCTTGCTCGGCATCGACTTCATGCCGCGGCTCAAGGATCTTCCCGACCAGGTGCTCTACCGGGTCGACCGCGGCGCGGATTACGGGCCACTCGACCCGCTGCTACGCCACCCGATCGACCTCGCCATCATCGTCGAGCAGTGGGATCAGCTTGTCCGCATCGCCGCATCGCTCAAGGACCGGCTTACCCCGGCGCATATCGTCATGCAG
>DASZAN010000125.1:0-79699 GCA_035945115.1 Allostellaceae bacterium | reverse complement strand
CAAGACCCCCTCGGGCATGAGCGGTGCGCCCCGCATCGAGCGCACCAAGATGCCGTCGATGACGGCGGTGTTCTGACGTCGAGAGCACATCGCTATTTCTGCGCCGCCGTTCCCCCTCACCCTATCCCTCTCCCGCAAGGGGAGAGGGGCCGCGCGGCGCCATTCTTACCCTCTCCCCTCGTGGGAGAGGGAGGGGCCCATCGCGAAGCGATGGGAGCGTGAGGGGGCTAAGACGCCATGCGCATCAGCAGCCAACTCGTCGCGTCACTGTCACGCCGGGCCCTTCTTGCGTTCCCCATTCTCTTCGTCACGGTCTTTCTCATCGTGCCGCTCGCGCTCGCCGGTGCGATCAGCTTTTGGCAGCGCGTGGGATTTCGCGTTCGTCCGGCGTTCCGGCTCGACGCCTATATCGATTTTTTCACAGGCGTGCGGCTCTTCGTGTTGGAGCGTGGGCTTGTGGTCGCCGCCGAGGTGACGCTGGTCAGTCTCCTCGTCGCCTATCCCATCGCCTATGCGCTGTGCTTTTGGATGCGCCGAAGCACGGCGCGATTGGTGCTCGTTCTTTTCACGCTGCCGTTTCTCGTCAACTACATTATCCGGACATTCTCGTGGTCGTGGCTGCTGAGCCGCACCGGTCCGGTGAACGCGATGCTGATCGCCGCGGGCATCGTCGATGCGCCACTCGATTGGCTGCTCTACAGCGACTTCGCGGTGATGCTCGGGCTCGTCACCTCTTATATGCCCTTCATGATCTTTCCCATTTACCTCGCGCTCGCGGGGCTCGATCGCCGTCTCATCGAGGCGAGCTGGCTCTTGGGCGCCAATCGCGTGCGCACCTTCCTCAGGATCACCTTGCCGCTCTCGATGTCGGGCGTGTTCGCCGCCATCGTCTTTGGCTTTGCCGGCGCGTTCGGCGACAGCGCCGTGCCGATCATTCTCGGCGGTACCGGCTATCAGCTGATGGGGAATGCCATCACCAGCACGCTCGACGTGCTCAACTATCCGCTCGCCGCCGCCATGTCGACCATCGTGGTCGTCGTCATGCTGGCGCTCCTCGCCTGTTGGTACGTCGCCTTCGATCTGCAGGCATTCCTCGGCAAGATTCTGCGCTGGCGGTTCTGAGATGACGGCGCGATCCCTTGGCCGAAGCGCTTTGTGGCTCGCGCTCGCCGCGGTCCTCCTCTTGCTCTATCTCCCGCTGGTGCCGCCCTTCCTGTTCTCGGTCGGTGTCGGTGGTCCCACCGCGGCGGGTGAAGCGTGGACGCTCAAATGGTATGGGGCGCTCGCCGGCAATCCCGTGCTGGTCGCCGCGGCGGGGACCAGCCTCGCCGTCGCGGCCGTCACCGCGGTCGCAGCGCCCGCTCTGGCGCTCCTCGCGGCGATGGCGGTGCGCGAATTGCGCATGCCGCGCGCCGTCCTCATGCTCGTGCTGCTGCCGCTCTTCATTTCCGGCGTCAGCATGGGTCTCGCCACCGCGCTCTTCCTGCGCCAGCTCGATCTCGCGCCATCGCTCGCGAGCATTTGCCTCGTCCACACGCTCTGGGCGCTTCCCTTCGCCACGCTCATCATTCTCACGACGATGGCGGGCTTCGATCCCGTCTATCTCGAGGCGGCCTATACCGCGGGCGCCACCCGCTGGCGCGCCTTCCGCGATGTCGAGTTTCCCCTGATTCGTCCCGGCGTGCTCGGCGCCGCCAGCTTTTCGCTCATCCTCTCCTTCAACGAGACCGTGCGCACCGCGCTGGTGCAAGGGCCGCTCAACACGGTGCAGACCTACATCTGGTCGACATATCTGCAGGTGGGTCTGTCGCCCACCCTTTACGCGCTGATGAGCTTGCTGATCCTGCTGACGGTGCTCCTGCTCGTCCTCTCGGCCGTGCGGCGGCGCGCGCCTCAATCGTCGAGCGGGACGAGGTCGGCGGGATCGCAGCCCACGACGACATCCATGGCACCCTCGCCAAGCTCGTAGCGCGTCGAGGTCGCCGTCAGTTTCTGCCCATCGGCGAGGCGCAAGACGTGGTCGACATTGGTGCCGCGGTAGATGATCTCCTCAAGCCGCGCCGCGAGGCGGAGCGGCGATGCCTCGGCACTCCGGCCGAGACGGAGGTTTTCGCAGCGGATGGCAAGGCCCAGCTGCGACGGCGCTGTCGTTCCTTCCGTAGCAAGCGGGAAATCGACCGGCATTCCCGCGACCAACACTTGCATACGATTGGCGGCGATCGCCTTGATCTCGGCGTCGAGCACGTTGCAGCCGCGGAAGAAGGAGGCGACGAAGCGGTTGCGCGGGCGGCGGAAGAGCGCTTCCGGCGCGTCCTCCTGCGCGCAAACCCCGCGATCGAGCACGGCGATGCGGTCGCTCATGGTGAGCGCCTCTTCCTGGTCGTGCGTGACATAGAGAAAGGTCGTGCCGCTCCGGCGTTGAATGTGCTTGAGCTCGCTCTGCATGTCGCGGCGGATGCGGTCGTCGAGCGCGGAAAGCGGTTCGTCGAGGAGCAGCATCCGGGGTGCCGGCGCAAGTGCCCGTGCCAAGGCGACGCGCTGCTGCTCGCCGCCGCTCAAGGTCGCGGCATCGCGCCGCCGAAAGCCGGGAAGACCCACGAGCTCGAGCATTTCATCGACGCGGCGCTCGATCGATGCCCGGGGCGTGCTGCGGACGCGCAAGCCATAGGCGACGTTCTCGGCGACCCGCATATGCGGAAAGACCGCGTAGTGCTGAAACACCATGCCGAGATTGCGCCGCCAGGGCGGGACGGCGGCGACATCGCGCCCATCGATGAGGATGCGACCGGCATCGGGCCGCTCGAGACCGGCGATCATGCGCAAAATCGTCGACTTGCCGGAGCCGCTCGGCCCGAGAAAGGTGAAGAAGGCGCCCGGCGCCACCTTGAGCGAGAGCCGGTCGGCCGTCACCGTCGCGCCGAAGCGTTTGGACACCGCCTCGAGCTCGAGGATCGGCGGCACCGCCGGCGTCGCGCAATCGGAATGCACGGATGCTACCGCTGCTCTATCTCCGCGAGCGTCGTTGTGATGGCGATCGACACTGCCTTCGTCTGCACCACCAGATCCATCGAGGCAAGATCGGCCCGCTGATGCATTTCAAGCCGCGGGTTGCGCTTGCCCTCCGCGAGCATCGCCGCCACCTGCTCGGGAATGTAGGGGATGTGGATGAAGCCGCCCAGCGTGCGCGGCGATCGGCTCTCGAGGATGCGCATCAGCTGATAGAGCGTGACGTTGCACAGGTAATTGCCGGCGGTGCTCGAGAGGCGCACGGGAATGCCGTTCTCGAGCAAGGCCCGCTCAATGGCGCGAAGCGGCAAGCTCGCCCTGAGCGCGGTTGCACCGTTTGCCTCGATGAGTGCGTCGTTGAGGCGGAGCCCCTCATTGTCGGCGATCTCGAAATCGGCGATGTTGAGACCGAACCGCTCCAAGCGGATGAGCGATTCGCCGGGCCAGAGCCCGAGCGCGATCACGACCCGCGGCCTCACCTCGTCCACCAGCGCTTCGAGCCGCTCGGCAAGGCCGCGGAACGCCACCGGCAGGGTCCGGCCGATCACCGTATGGCCCGCGATGGTGCTCCCGTTCAGTGCGCCAGCGATCTCCGCGGCCGGATTTCGCCCGCGCCCGCCATAGGGCTCGAATCCCGTGACCAGAACCTTGTTCGCTCCGCCATTCATCGCCTCGCCTCCCGAGCCAACGTCACCGGAACACCGCGGTCGGCGTCGAGGCGGCAGTCCGGGCTCACACCGGGAGAAACGCCGCTCGCCGCTCCAACCGCGATAAAAAAAGCCCCGGCGCGGGCCGGGGCAGGATAACAGGGAGGCTTCACGTCTGGGAGACGTAAGGGCCTGATCGGCCCTCTTCCCGGGCGCATTGTCCCGGAAACCGAGCCGCAGCACTGGCGCTGCGGCGAATTCATGCCGCTCCGGAAAATGCGCGGCATGGCCACAAAACGCTATCGGAAATTTCCGCTGGCACCCCTGCAAAATCCGCATCCCTATTGCGGGGAGCTAGGTACGGCAACCAATTCACGCGACAAGCGTTCATTACGGTGAGTTTGAGCAACCAAAGGTTCGCAATGGCGCAGCCGCCCGCTGACGCTTCCGATACGCTCAAAAGGGGCAAGGACGAGGCCGCGCGGAGCGAGCCGCTTCCGCCGGCGCTGCTCCCCGGTTGGCGCGCGATCCCGCATGCGATCGTCCGGGCGCGGGGCGAGGAGGGTTACATCGATCTTGTCGCGCTCCATCCGCAGAAGGGCGTGGCATTGCTCGCCTTTCTCGAGAAAGACCAGATTGCCGATACCGACGCGGCGCGCGAGGCTTTCGCGGACATGCTGCGCGAGACGGAGTTCGCGCAGCATTTCCCGGGTTCCTTGCCGATCCTCGCGCTCGCCCTGAGCGCGCCCGCGGATGACCTCGATCAACGGCTCGAGCGCGCCTTTGCCGCCGAGCCAGTGCCGACCATTCCGCCCGGATGGGTGAAGTGGTTGGAAGGGCGGCTGATACCTGCGGCGCCGCCCCGAACCGAGTCGCTCCCACGGCTTGTGGCGCCGATCCGCGACGACGACGCGCCGCCGCCCTCGATCGGCGCCTTGCTCGTGGCGCCCTCGCGTGCCGACGACGATAAGGTGGGCGACGCCGCGAGCATCGAGGCGCCGGACCCGGCGCCGCCGGCAGCCTCCGCGCCGGACGCCGCTCGCTGGAGGGACTGGGTCATCAGCATCGGCATCGCGTCCGGGATCGTGCTGGCGCTGCTGACGGTGCTGGCGCTCTTCTCGCGTACCGGGCGCCTCTTCTGAGCTCAGGCGTTCCGGCCTTCCGCCACCTTGCGCAGGAGGAAGTCGCGGAAGACAGCGATGCGCTTTGAAGACCGCAGCTCTTCAGGATAGACGAAATAGGCTTCGACTTCTGGACCGCTCACTTCCGGCAAGACGCGGATGAGATTCGCGGTCTCCTCCGCCATGAAGTCCGGGAGCGCGGCGACGCCGAGACCGCTCTCGACCGCCCGCAGAATCGCGTTGACATTGTTCACCATGAAAATGGGGCGGCGCTCGTGACCCGGACGGGCACCTGCTTCCCAGAGCCAGTTGACGTTTCGAACGGGCGGGCGCGCGTCCTGGCCATAGACAATGAGGCGGTGCTTGTCGAGATCCTCGGGCCTTTGCGGCGTGCCGAAGCGTTTCAGATATTCGGGCGAGGCGTAGACGTAATAGCGCACCGTCATGAGGTGGCGCTGCACCAGGTCGGGCTGGCGCGGCGGCGACATACGGATCGCCACATCGGCCTCGCGCATGGAAAGATCGAGCTCGCTATCGTCGACGACGAGACTCACCTGGATCTCGGGGTAGAGATCGGTGAACTCGCGGACGCGCGGCGCAAGCCAGGCCGAGCCGAACGAGACCGTGGTCGTCACCTTGAGCGGGCCCCGGGGCCGATCCTTCGATTCCGTCAACATCGCTTCGGTCATGGCGAGCTTGGCGAAGACCTCGCGCGCGGTGCGGAAGAGCAGCTCGCCCTGTTCCGTCAGAATGAGTCCGCGGGCATGGCGGTGGAAGAGCGGCACGCTCAGGCTCTCCTCGAGGGCGCTGATCTGGCGGCTCACCGCCGATTGGCTCAGATTGAGGCTCTCACCGGCATGGGTGAAGCTGCCCGCTTCGGCGACCGCGTGGAAGACTCTGAGCTTGTCCCAGTCCATCGCTTGCGTGGCACGCTCCGCTATTCGGCCGCTTTGATCGCCGCGGCCGCTTCTTCGGCGGCAAGGAACTTCTCCGCCTCGAGCGCCGCCATGCAGCCCATGCCGGCGGCCGTCACGGCTTGGCGGAACACCTTGTCTTTGACGTCTCCTGCAGCGAAGACGCCGGGAATCTCGGTCGCCGTCGACTCAGGGCGCGTCACCACGTAGCCTTCGGCATCGAGCGTCACCTGCCCCTTGACGAGGCCGGTCACCGGGGTATGGCCGATGGCGACGAAGAAGCCGTCGCACGGCACGACCATCGATTGCCGCGTCTTGACATTGACGATGCGCACGCCGGTGACCCGTGGCAGCGACTTCTCGCCGAGAATCTCGTCGACGACGCTGTCCCAGATCACGCTGATCTTGGGGTTGGCGAAGAGCCGCGCCTGCAGAATCTTCTCAGCGCGGAGCCGATCACGGCGGTGGACCAGCGTGACTCGGGTCGCATGGTTGGTGAGATAGAGCGCCTCCTCGACCGCGGTGTTGCCGCCGCCCACCACCACCACTTCCTTGCCGCGGAAGAAAAAGCCGTCGCAGGTGGCGCAGGCGGAGACCCCATAGCCGCGAAACGCCTCTTCGCTCGGCAAGCCGAGCCACCGCGCTTGCGCGCCGGTGCAGAGCGCCAGCGTGTCGGCAACATAGATGTCGCCGGAGTCGCCGACAGCGGTGAAGGGACGATGCGAGAGGTCGAGCTTGACGATGAGGTCGCTGATGACCCGCGTGCCGACATGCTCCGCTTGCTTTTGCATCTGCTCCATGAGCCATGGCCCCTGGATGACATCGGCGAAGCCGGGGTAGTTCTCGACATCCGTGGTGATGGTGAGCTGCCCGCCCGCCTCCAATCCCTGCACGAGAATCGGCTGTAGGTTCGCGCGCGCGGCGTAGATGGCGGCGGTGTAGCCGGCAGGGCCCGAGCCGATGATCAGGAATTTCGTGTGATGGCGCTGGGTCATGTGGGCCAAGGTTCCGTTCAAAAACCAAACATGTGATCGAGGCTGAAGACACCACCCTCGGCGAGGAGGCCATGATAGCCGAAAAGCCGGCAGGTCACGTCGCGGACGATGACGTAGGCATTGTCGCCGGCCCGACGCCGCGTTGCCGCGTCGAAGACCTCGCGATAGCGCCAGAAGAGCGATCCCGAGCAGGGAATGGCGACGCGTTCGCGTGCCACCTCGCGCCCGCCGGCGTCATGCAAAATGAGATCGGTGGTGCTCGTTTTGTGCCAGGGAGTCGAGGCCGGATAAATGAGATGACAGAGCGCATCGTGCGGCGCCTCGCCCAAGCGCAAGAAGAGGCGGGTGGACAATCCCGGCGGTCGCCCGGCGTATGATTGTGGCTCGCCCTTGTAGGTCAAAACCGTGTTGAACACATGGGCGCCGAAGCTGGTCTCCGCGGCGTGCCCGCTCTCGCGGTGTTCGTAACGGAAAATGGCGTGCAGCCAACCGTCGGCGGTGCCGCCTTCGGCGAAATCGTAGATGAGCTCGACATGACCATAGCCCGTCGAAAGCGGCGTGCCATTGATCACCTCGTCGAGATCGAGCGCCACGGATTGTCGCCGCTCGAGCCGACCGACGCGGTGCCGCACGACTTCCTTGCCGGAGCCATCATAAATGACGAGACCGAGCGGCAGATCCTGCTGCGTCGTCGCCATCGGCGTCGGTAGCGCCAACGAGCGCCATTGGGCGCGCGGCAGCAGCGGTGCGGGCAGGAGATAGCCCTTGCCCAGCATGTTGCCGAGCTCGGGGATGCGCGGATCGGGCTTGAGATCGGTGCGCTCGACATTGACGTGAGCGATGCGACGCCGGGTGCCCCGCGTCACCTCATAGCGGGGCCGCACCATGTACTTGCCGGCGCGCACCTCCAGTTGTTGCGGCCAGCGTGCCTCGGGAAAAAGTGTCGCCACGTCGAGCGCGTGGCTGGCGAATGGCGCAATGGCGGAATCGACGCTGCGAATGCGATCATCGCCCATGAGGTTGAGTCCGATCGATCCCCTCGGGATCGCGCACGGCTGACTGTTCTGCAGCCAGAGCGTCACGCTCTCGCCGGCCGCAGGCGCCGGGAGCCCGGCGTAGAAGTCGGCGGGCCACGAATTGGCGTCGTGCGTGCACGAGAAGCAGGTCTCGATGTCGTCGCCGAAGACGTCGAGCGCGTATTTCACCACGTCGTGGGGGCCGACGGCGCCCACCACATGCATGAAGAGCTGCCCGGTGAATTCAGGGAGCGCGAAGCGCGCGCGAACGGCGCGGCTGTCGAGCACGATCGCGCTTACGCCCGGCGCCACCGTTTCGCGCCATTCGGCGAGCATGTCGCCTGCGCCATCGTAAAGGCGAAGCCAGAGCGCGAGCTCGCCTGCGCCATATCCCGCCCAGTAGTTCGCCGTGACGAGTCGGGTGTGCAGCCCGGCCGCGTCGCGAAAGAACACGAAATTGGTGGCGAAGTTGAGCGGATCGAGATAGCGGCGCGAATTCGAGAGCAGATCGTTGCCCAAGCGCACGTCGTCGAGGCTCAAGACCTCGGCCCCGGCCGGAAGCAAATGGCGAATATGATCGATGAGGCGCTGCGCCTCGAACGCGGCGACGAAGACGATGCTTGCCCCGGATTCGCCGAGCTCCGTCACCGGCAACGCCGGGCGGCCGAGCACGACTCGGCCAATCGCGGTGACGTCCTGGACGAAGCAGCCGACGAGGTCGAGCGCGGCCAAATCATAGAGGTCAGAGAGGCCGTCGGCGCAGCCATCGGGGTCGTAGACCGCCACCGGACCGCGCGCCAAGCGGCGCAGCAGCGCCGGCATGGCCGCCGCCGCCAGCGGATGCGTCACCGCCTTGAAGAAGGCATTACCGCCGCGGCTGTTGCTGAATGTCTCGATCCTGAGTGGCATCGCATGATTTCTTAGCCAATGTGCTTGTCATGACTTAGCAAGCGAACATCGTGAATGCTAGGGTAAATCCCGCCGCGTGCGGGGTAGCCGCTGACGCAAGCGCTCGCTAGGCTTGTCGCGATGACAGTTGCAAGCGAGCGAACGGCGGCGGAGGTCGCAGACGAGGAGCGCTGCTGGCGCTGGGCGCTTTGGGCGGTTTTCGCGGCGACGCTGGCGCGACTCGTGTGGCTCGCCCTTGGCGCGGCCGATCTCTATCCCGATGAGGCACAGTACTGGCTCTGGTCGCTTCATCCGGCCTTCGGCTATTACTCGAAGCCGCCCATGGTGGCGTGGCTCATCGCGCTCACCACCCGCGTCTTCGGTGAGGATGAAGCGGCGATCAGGCTCGCCGCGCCGCTTTTGCACTTTGCCACCGCCCTCGTCATCTACACCTTGGCGCGTCGCCTCTATGATCCGCGGACGGCGTTCTGGTCGGCGGTCGCTTACATCACCCTTCCCGGTGTCTCCGCCTCGGCGGCGCTCATCACCACCGACGCGCCGCTGCTCCTTTGCTGGGCGGTGGCGCTTTACGCGTTCGTGCGCGCCCGCGAGCCCGCGGGTGGGCGCTGGTGGTTCCTCGTCGGCATCGCCGCCGGCTTCGGCCTTCTCAGCAAATACGCAATGGCATACTGGCTTCTCTCGGCGCTTCTCTACCTCGTTCTTCTGCGTGACGAGCGACGGCACCTGCCGCGATTCGCTGGAGCGGTCGCGTTGGCTCTCGCGATCTACGCGCCCAATTTCGCCTGGAACGCCAGCAACGGCTTCGTGAGCTATCTCCACACGCGCGACAATGCCAATCTCGGCGGACCGCTCTTTCATCCCGCGCAGTTTCTGGAATTCCTCGCCTCGCAGTTCGGCGTCTTCGGGCCGATCTTCTTCGCCACGCTCTTGCTCATTCTCGCGACCGCGCGGCGGAGCCTCGTCGATCGCCGGGCGCTGCTTCTCGCCGCCTTCGCGCTGCCGACCCTGACGATGATGCTCGTGGTGAGTTTTCTCTCGCGCGCCCAGGCCAATTGGTCGGCGCCGACGTTCGTTGCGGCAGTGATCCTCGTCGTCGCGTCACTGCTGCAGCGCCGCTGGGCAATGCTTGTCGCCGCGTCCGTCGGCTTCCATGTCACGCTCGCCGGGATCGCGTTTGCGGCGCATGACGTGGCACGCCTTGTCGGGACAGAGTTGCCGGCGCGGTTCGACCCACTCCATCGCTTGCGCGGCTGGAGACCGCTCGGACGCGCCGTCGGCAATATGCTGCTCAGCCATCCCGGCGTTCACCTGCTGGCCGACGACCGTGAGCTCACGGCGGCACTTGTCTATTACGTCCATCCCCATCCCTTGGACGCGCTCAAATGGAACGGCGAGGGTGGCATTCACGATCAGTTCGATCTCGATGCCGATCCGCAGCACTTTCTCGGCGGCGATTTTCTGCTGGTGAGCAAGTCGCCCGACAATGTCGCGCGCATCCTCTCGCGCTTCGAGCGCGTCGACCCCGCGCAGCAGGAGATTTCCGTCCGCCTCGATCGCAAGACGGCGCGGCACTACCAGCTCTTCTGGCTCTACGGGTTCAAAGGCTATCGCTCACCCGAGGCGGCCGGCAAAGGCTGAGCGGGGGCGCTCGCTGCGGCGAGCGGCACGCGCGCAAACCAGCGCCAGATCGCCCAACTCACGCAACATCCGAGCGCGGCGCCGGCGAGCGCATCGCTGAGGTAATGGGCGCCGATGATGAAGCGGCTTGCGGTCACTAGCGCCGCCGCTGCGAGGTAAAGAGGCAAGCCGCGCGGCCACAGCAGATAGAGCGTCGTCGCCAACGCGGCAATCGTCGTCGCGTGACCGGAGGGGAAAGACCAGTGGTCCGCTTGGGTTGCGCCCCAGGCGAAGCCGTAGGTGCCGTCGAGGAAGAGGAGCTTGGGCCGCGCGCGACCGAAGATCACCTTGAGGAGGTCGGCAGTGAGACCCGCGACGGCCACCGCGACGAAGACGAAGAGCGCGCGCTGCGCGTTCACCAGCAGCTCCGCTTTGAGGCGCGCGTCCCGCACGACTGCGGCAAGGCCGCGCATCGCCGCGAAGAGTATAGCCGTCACGATCAGATAGCCTTTGCCGAGCCCGAACTGAGTGATGAACTGAAAGGGCGCGCGCACGCGCTCGTCGGTGGCGTGAAAGAGCCAGGCGACCGGCCGGTCGATCGCCAGCATCGAAAACACGAGCGCGGCGAGGAGCGCCAGCGCCGGGCCCGCGATTCGCCGCGGCGGGCCAAGGCGGGCGAGAGGGCGGAGCCAGTCCTTCACCATGATCGCTTGGTAGAGAAGCCAGTTCGTCCCGGTGACGATGAGGCCGGAGAACACGACGTCCGAGAGGAAATGGCCGCCTTGCGCCATGCGCGCGAGGCCCATCGCCGCGCCGGCGACCATCGCCGTCGCCGCCAACGAGCGACGCCGCCCCCGCTCACGGGCCAACATCGCGAAGGCGCCGAGATAAAAGCCGATCGCGGGATGGCCGGCCGGAAACGAGCAATTGCGCGCGCATTGCTGCGCCGGGAGAGGCGCTGGCGTAAACTGCGCGGCACCCCCGAACTCTGCTATCTGGGTCGGGCGCGCGCGGCCCCAATGGTCCTTCAGCGCGGTGTTGACGACAAGGCCCGGCCCGAGGGCCAGCGCGAGCAGCAGAAAGGCGGCGGCACGGCCGTCGATACGCCAGATCGGCCGGCCCCCCCAGAGCGAGACGCAATAGGTCGCGGCAACTACGACGACGATCGCGTCGGTGAGATAGGGGACGCCGGCATAGATCGTCCGCACCGGCCACCATTGCGAGAGATAGAAGCTGCCCTCCCGATAGAAGAGGTTGGCGCACCACACATCGATCTGCGGAACGATCAGGAAAAAGGCGACCGCAACGGCGAATGTCCCCCCATAGAACATCACCGAGCGTCGCATCAGGCGACCTCGTCCAAGCGGCGCTCGAGCCGGCGGCGGATTTCTTCGCCCGCACGGGCGGTGTCGTCGGGTGGCGGATAGCGCCAAGACTCGATTGATCCAGCGAACGGGCGGGTAATGCCGGCATCCCGCATCGCCGCATGAAAACGCGCGAATTTGGCGGAGCCGCCGTCGAGATCGACAATGTGCACGGGCTTTCCCGAGGAGGCCGCTTCGCTCACCATTGAGACGGAGTCGGCGGTCACGAGCACGGCATCGGCCAGTCCGAGCATGCCGAAATATGGATTGTCGCCGCTCCCATCCCAGAGGAAATACGGCATTTCCGCAAGTCGCTCGCGCAGCAAGCGCAACGATTCCTCCGACGTACGCCGCGAGGGGGTGATGGCGATACCCTTCACCTGGCGAGCGAGCGCTGCAAGCTGATCGGCGAAGGCGGCAAAGCGCGCTTCGGTCAAGCGATAGACGCGATTGTCGCCGCCGAGCAGCACGGCGACGAGCGGCCGCGGCAAATGCGCGAGATTGGGCGCCAAGGCCGCCGCTCCTCGTGCCAGCCGTGCCGCCGTTACCCGATGGACGGCGCCAAGCGTGCGGAAGACGTTGGCACCCCGCGCCGGGTCGTGGGCCGGCACCACCATGAGGTCCACCTCATCGCGCGCAAAGCGGGGATCCTGCACTTGCACCCAGAAGATGCGGCCGCCGCTCGCGCGTTTCGCGGCGCGGGCCGGCGCCGTGGCGAGACGGCCGCAGGCGATCAAGAGATCGGGCCAGGGTGGCGCCAGCCGGTCGCCGTCGGGGCCGAGCGCCGCTAAAGGCCGCGGCCAGAGCTGCGGCGCCAGATGCCGCCAAGGGGGCCGCACCGCGAGCTTCTTCTCGACGAACGTGTAGCCGACGGCCTCGGCCAGCCCGATGACTTGATTGGCCATGCCGATCTTGCCGTCATGGACCACCCACACGCTCGGGTTTCGCTTGATCATCCCACTCCAACGACACCTTAAGACCGCGGCGCGGCCTTGCAATAATATTACCTTATAATACCATGCCCAAACGCTTGCTGCGTTGCGTTGTGGTCGCGGTTCATACGGCCGCATGCCCCGCGTTGCCGTCCTCAGAGGCGAGTAGGATGCGCCGAATAAAGCTCGACAAGATCGATCGACGGATCCTACGCGACCTCCAGGCGAACGGCCGCATGACCAACGTCGATTTGGCCGAGCGCGCCGGGATTTCGGCGCCGCCGTGCCTCCGGCGCGTGCGCGCGCTCGAGGAGGCCGGCTTTATTCGCGGGTATCACGCCGACATCAATCCCGAAGCCCTCGGCTTCGGCGTTACCGTCTTCGCGCAGGTGGGTCTCGGGAGCCAAGCGGAGCCCGACCTCAAGGCCTTCGAGGCGCTGACCCTCACCTGGCCCGAAGTGCGCGAGGCGCACATGCTCGCCGGCGAGACCGATTTCCTCCTCAAGATCGTCGCCACCGACTGGGATAGCTACCAGCGCTTCCTCACGACGAAGCTCACCGCCGCCCCCAACGTCGCGCACGTCCGCTCGGCGCTCGCCATCCGCCCCTCGAAATACGAGCCCGGCGTCCCCATCGATGTCGACGCCAAGGAATAGCGGCCGCCCCTTCGAGCTCCTGATCTTCGATTGCGATGGGGTGCTCGTCGACAGCGAGGTGATCGTCTGTCGCGTCGAAGTCCAGGCATTCGCGGAAATTGGCTATTCGATTGAGCTCGAGCGGTTCATGGAGCGCTTCATCGGCAAGGCAGCGAAAGATTCGCGCGCGATCATCGAACAAGAGCTCGGCCGGTCCTTGCCTGTGGGCTTCAATACAGAGGTCGCGCGCCGGGTGGCCCAGGCCTTCGCGCGCGAGCTCAAGCCGGTCGATGGAGTGAGCGAAGCGCTTGCTCGATTGTCGAACCGGAAATGCGTCGCCTCAAGCAGCCTTCCTGATCGCCTCGCCTATACGCTCGGCCTCACGGGACTTGCGGAATGCTTCGGCACCGCCATTTTCAGCGCGGCGATGGTGGCGCGGGGAAAACCGGCCCCCGACCTCTTCCTGCACGCTGCCGAACAGATGCGGGTTGCACCGCCGCACTGCCTTGTCATCGAGGACAGCGGGCCCGGAATCATCGCGGCGAAGACGGCGGGGATGACCGCCTTCGGCTTCGCCGGCGCGAGCCACTGCCGGTCCAGACACGCTGAGCAATTGACTGCGGCCGGTGCCGATCTGGTTTTCTCTAACATGCGTGAACTGCCCGCGTTCATCGACCGATACGCGAAGTCGGAAGAATGAAGAATAAGGTGATGAAGGAGATGAATGGAGATGCGGGGGAGCTCCCCTCGATCCCCAACCATCCCCTTATCCCCATTTCGTTTTGCGCTGGTTAAGGTGCCGCGCTGGTCACTCGATCGACCGCCGCCATTTCACGGCCCCGGTTTCTCGATCAGCGGAACGCGACCTTCACGACCTCATAGGAGCGGGCGCCGCGCGGTGTCGTCACCTCGACGCTTTCGCCGATGCCTTTGCCGATGAGGGCCCGCGCCAGCGGGGAGGTGACGGAGAGGCGGCGCTTGCTGATGTCCGCCTCGTCCTCGCCGACGATCTGATAGACGACCTTCTCTTCCGTCTCCTCGTCTTCGAGCGTGACGGTGGCGCCGAACTTCACGATCTTGCCGGATAGCTTCGAGACATCGATCACCTCGGCCCGGGCGATCTTGTCCTCGAGCTCAAGGACGCGACCCTCGATGAAGCTCTGACGGTCGCGCGCGGCGAGATATTCGGCATTCTCGGAGAGATCGCCATGATCGCGCGCCTCGGCGATGGCGCGAATGATGGCCGGACGATCGATACTCTTGAGCCGCTTCAACTCTTCCTGCAGCCGGTTGAAGCCGGGTGCAGTCATGGGAATCTTCGTCATGGAAGGAAGCTGCCTGTCCCCCGGCGACTTTGAGCCATTCTAAGAACAGTAATAACAACCCTTCCCGGCCGTTTGCGGCCGGGGCGGTCAGAACGATCCCTCAAAATAGGACTGAAGCGAGGCAACTTCAAGGTTGCCGGCCTTAAGTGCGGCAATCGCCTGCACCGCCGCGCGAGCGCCTGCAACGGTCGTGTAATAGGGAATGTTGTGGGTGAGCGCGGTCCGCCGCAGGCTGAAGCTGTCAGCAATCGCCTGCGCGCCCTCGGTGGTATTGAAGACGAGCTGCACGCCGTCCGACAGCATGCGGTCGACGATATGGGGGCGCCCTTCCAGCACCTTGTTGATGACCTCGACGGCAAGCCCTGCCTGACGCAGCATCGTCGCTGTCCCGCCGGTGGCAATGAGGGAAAAGCCCATCTCCACCAGGCGACGGCACGGCCCCACCATCGCCGGCTTGTCGTGATCGCGCACCGAGACGAAGACGACGCCGGCGAGCGGCAGCTCGACGCCGGCGCCAAGCTGCGATTTGGCGAAGGCCCGGCCGAAATCGGCATCGATGCCCATCACCTCGCCAGTCGACTTCATCTCGGGACCGAGAATGAGGTCGACGCCGGGAAAGCGTGCGAAAGGAAAGACCGCCTCTTTGACCGCGACGTGCCGCCGCCGCGAGCGCGCGAGCGAGAACGCGACTAGCTGCTCGCCAGCCATGACCCGCGCCGCGATCTTGGCGATTGGCACGCCCGTCGCCTTGGCGACGAACGGCACCGTCCGCGAGGCGCGAGGATTGACCTCGAGCACATAAACCGTGCTCTCCTTCACCGCGTATTGCACGTTCATCAAGCCGACGACGCCGAGCGCCTTGGCGAGCGCCGTCGTCTGTTGCTCGATATCGGCGATGACGGCGGGCGCCAGCGAGTAGGGCGGGAGCGAGCAGGCGCTGTCGCCGGAATGAATCCCGGCTTCCTCGATGTGCTCCATGATCCCGGCGATGGCAACATCCACACCATCGGCCAAGGCGTCGACATCGACCTCGATGGCGTCCTGCAGGTAGCGGTCGATCAGCACGGGATTCTTGCCGGAGACCTTGACCGCGGTTGCCATGTAGCGGGCGAGGCCGGCCGGTTCGTGCACGATTTCCATGGCACGGCCGCCGAGAACATAGGAGGGGCGGATCACCACGGGATAGCCGATGCGCGCGGCGATCTCTTCCGCCTCGGCGGCGGAATGCGCCGTGCCGTTCTCGGGCTGCTTCAGGCCGAGCCGCTGCAACAGCTCCTGGAAGCGCCGGCGGTCCTCGGCAAGATCGATCGCATCGGGCGAGGTGCCGAGGATGGGAATTTTCGCAGTTTCGAGCGCTTGGGCGAGCTTGAGCGGCGTCTGCCCGCCCAATTGCACGATGACGCCGAGCAGCGTCCCGCGCCGCTGCTCCACGCGCACCAGCTCGATCACGTCCTCCGCTGTGAGCGGCTCGAAATAGAGCCGATCCGAGGTGTCGTAGTCGGTCGAGACCGTCTCGGGATTGCAGTTCACCATGATGGTCTCGACGCCCGCCTCTTTAAGGCTGTAGGCCGCGTGGACGCAGCAATAATCGAATTCGATGCCTTGGCCGATGCGATTGGGGCCGCCGCCCAAGATCACCACCTTGCGCCGATCACTGGGATCGGATTCGTCCTCGGGCGGTGCCGTGCCCTCGCCCTCGTAGGTCGAGTACATGTAAGGCGTGAGCGACGGAAATTCGCCGGCGCAGGTATCGATACGCTTGTAGACGGGGTGAACGCAGCAATGCGCGCGCAACGCGGCGACGGCGGTTTCTTCCGTGGCGACAAGCTCGGCGAGCCGCGCGTCGGAAAAGCCCATCTGCTTCAGGCGCAGCAATCCCGGCGCGTCCTCCGGCAAGCCGTCGCGGCGAATGTCGTTCTCCGCCGCGACAATGGCGCGGATTTCCTCGAGGAACCAGGGATCGTATTTGCAGGCGGCGTGGATTTCCTCGGTCGTGAGACCGAAGCGATAGGCTTGAGCGATCACCAGCAAGCGGTCGGGCGTGGCGCGCGCGAGCGCGGCGCGGATGGCGTTCTTGTCGCCGCTCGCCGCGCCGGGAATTTCCGCCTCGTTGAAGCCGGTGAGGCCGGTCTCCATTGAGCGCAGCGCCTTCTGCACGGATTCGCTGAACGAGCGGCCGATCGCCATCGCCTCGCCGACGGATTTCATCGAGGTCGAGAGAATGGGTTCGGCGCCGGGAAACTTCTCGAAGGTGAAGCGCGGCATCTTGGTGACGACGTAGTCGATCGTCGGCTCGAAGCTCGCGGGCGTGATGCGCGTGATCTCGTTCTTGAGCTCGTCGAGCGTGTATCCCACGGCGAGCTTCGCCGCCACCTTGGCAATGGGAAAGCCCGTTGCTTTCGAGGCCAGCGCCGAAGAGCGCGACACGCGCGGGTTCATCTCGATGATGACGAGGCGCCCGTCGCTGGGATTGACGGCGAATTGCACGTTCGATCCGCCGGTGTCGACGCCGATCTCGCGCAGCACCGCGATCGAGGCGTTGCGCATCAGCTGATATTCCTTGTCGGTGAGCGTCAGCGCCGGCGCCACCGTGATGCTGTCGCCGGTGTGGACGCCCATGGGGTCGACGTTCTCGATCGAGCAGATGATGATGCAGTTGTCGGCGCGGTCGCGCACCACCTCCATCTCGTACTCTTTCCAGCCGAGCACCGATTCCTCGATGAGCACCTCGTGCGTCGGCGACGCGCGCAAGCCGCCGCGCACGATCTCCTCGAACTCGGCGTTGTTGTAGGCGACGCCGCCGCCGGTGCCGCCCAAGGTAAAGGACGGGCGGATGATCGCCGGCAAGCCGATCTGCGGCAGCGCTTCCATCGCTTCGTCGAGCGTGCGGACGAGCCGGCTCTTGGGCGAGGCAAGGCCGATCTTGTCCATCGCCTCGCGGAAGAGCAGCCGATCCTCCGCCTTGGCGATCGCCGCCTCGCTGGCGCCGATGAGCTCGACGCCGAGCCGCTTGAGCGCGCCTGAGCGCGCCAAGGCCATCGCGGTGTTGAGCGCGGTCTGACCGCCCATGGTCGGGAGCAGCGCGTCCGGTCGCTCCTTTTCGATGATGCGCTCGACAATCTCGGGCGTGATGGGCTCGATGTAGGTGGCATCGGCAAGACCGGGATCGGTCATGATCGTCGCCGGATTGGAATTGACGAGAATGATCCGATAGCCCTCTTCGCGGAGCGCCTTGCATGCCTGCGCGCCGGAATAGTCGAATTCGCAGGCCTGGCCGATGACGATGGGGCCGGCGCCGATGATGAGAATGCTCTTGATGTCGCGGCGCTTAGGCATTGCGGGATGCCGATGCGGCCGAACAATCTGCCCCCTCCCCCCTTGAGGGGGAGGGACGGGGTGGGGGGTCAGGCGCGAAGCGCGTCAAGGATCGCCAGCAGAACGCCTTCGGTGTTCGCAAGCACATCGTTGTTCCAGAAGCGGATGACGCGATAGCCGCGCGCTTCGAGCCAGCGCGTTCGTGCGTCATCCGATTTGCTGTCTGCATGCTGTCCACCATCAACTTCGACGACAAGCTTCGCGTCGGCGCAGAAGAAGTCGACGACATAGGGTCCCATAGGATGTTGCCGGCGGAACCGATAGGCCTTGAGCTGTTTTCCGCGCAAACGTGACCACAGGCGGATTTCTGCGTCCGTAGGGGTCGTGCGCAGCCTACGAGCGAGCAGTGAGGGCATCGCACGAGAGTGGCATAGGTATGAACGCGCGGCCACCCCCCTCCCGGCAGCGCTAGCGCGCTGCCGACCTCCCCCTCAAGGGGGGAGGGGCATTTTGGTTGCGTCCTCGGGCTTCCGTGAAACGGCATTCAAGTCTCGCCCGATTTTACCGCCAACCGGCTCACCAGGATTTCCCAGTCTTCCTGCTCGATACCGGTGGCAGAGAACGCAGTAACGGCCTGCACGTGGAAGATTTTCCCAAAATTTGTCTCGCCCGACCTCTTGAATACCGGCAGAACCTTCTTGGCCTCGTCTGAGCTCAGTTGATGCTCCGGGTTTCCCAGTGGATGGATCTTGAACGGAAGCACCCACTTCTCAGGCCATACATTTTCGACGACGCGATGCGGGTCCACCTTGGAGTAAACGACGAAGGGGGTAGTCAAGGCGTGTGTGTCGGTGCAATAAAGAATTCCGAACGAACCAATTTTCATGTTCTGAGCTTTTGTCTTGCGTCCTTGCGTCGTCGCCGAGTCTTCCGTCTGGGATACCGCCCAGAGGCGCGCACCAATTCCAGCCCAGATATTCGTCAGGTTCTTCGAGGAAAATACAAAAATTTCCATGGTCTGCTCTCAGTTACTTCGCCCGCTCCATTATTTCGACGAAGCGCCGGAAGAGATAATGGCTGTCCTGCGGGCCGGGGCTCGCTTCGGGGTGATACTGGACGGAAAAGACGGGCCTGTCCTTCAGCCGCAAGCCTTCGTTGCTGCCGTCGAAGAGCGAGACGTGCGTCACGTCGGCCTCTGCCGGCAGCGTTTCCGGAAGCACGCAGAAGCCGTGATTTTGGCTGGTGATCTCGACCTTGCCGGTGGCGAGATCCTTGACCGGATGGTTGGCGCCGCGATGGCCGATCGCCATCTTGTGCGTCTTGCCCCCGAGCGCCAGCGCCAGGAGTTGGTGACCGAGGCAGATGCCGAAGATCGGTTTGCCCGCGCGCAACAGTTCGCGCAGCACGGGCACCGCGTAGGTGCCGGTGGCGGCCGGATCGCCGGGCCCGTTCGAGAGAAAGATGCCGTCAGGCTTGTGCCGGAGGATATCCTCGCTCCCCGCCGTCGCCGGGACGACGGTGACGCGGCAGCCGTGCGATGCGAGAAGGCGAAGGATGTTACGCTTCGCGCCATAATCGACGGCGACCACATTGAAGCGCGGCGTGGCGAGTCGGCCGTAGCCGCGGCCCCGTTCCCAGCGCGTCTCATCCCATGAATAGGTCTGGCGGCAGCTGACTTCCTTGGCGAGGTCCATGCCCTCGAGGCCCGGCCATTGCCGCGCCCTGGCGACGAGATCGGCAAGCTCGATCTTGCCGTCGGCGGCGTGGCAGAGGGTGCCGTTGGGTGCGCCCTCATCGCGGATGCGCCGCGTGAGCCGCCGTGTGTCGATCCCGGCGATGCCCACCAGGCCATGTGATTTGAGCCAGGCATCGAAATGCTGTGCCGCGCGGTAATTGGAGGGAAGGGTGATGTCCGCGCGCAGCACCAAACCGCGCGCCGCCGGCGTCAGCGTCTCGATGTCTTCGGGGTTGGCGCCGACATTGCCGATATGCGGGAAGGTGAAGGTGATGATCTGCCCGGCATAGGAGGGATCGGTCATGATCTCCTGATAACCGGTCATGCTGGTATTGAAGCAGACTTCGCCCACCGTCCGACCCGTGGCGCCGACGCCGCGTCCCCAAAAAACGCTGCCGTCGGCCAACACCAAGGCGGCGTTGGTTCCGGGTGGGCGCGGCGGCGCGTGCGGCATGGGCGCCTCTGTCATGCGATCGCGAAACCCCCGGTTTTGTCGGTGGACCCGTTCGCGGCAAAACGCGCCGCCAAGGGACGCGGGCGGCGCGAGGAGACCGTGATCGGGCAACCGGCCTCACATAGCCGTTGGGGGGAAAAGCGTCAAGGCGGAGACCGTTGTCCCGCAGCCGATTTGCCAGGGCGCCGCGCCTTCAGTAACGTCGCGCCGATTCGCTGGCGGAGAGAGCGGCAATGCTGCGTGGACGGTTCACCGAGACGCTGAAGCAGGCGATGAAGGACAAGGAGGCGCTTGCCGTCTCAACGGTCCGGCTCGTCATCGCCAAGCTCAAGGAGCAGGACATCGAGGCGCGCGGCAAGGGTAAGGCCGAGGGCATCGGCGACGGCGAGATCCAGCAAATGCTGCAGAGCATGATCAAGCAGCGCCGCGAGTCGATCGCGCTATATGAGCAGGGCGGCCGTCCCGAGCTTGCCGAGAAGGAACGCGGCGAGATCACCATCATCGAGCGCTTCCTGCCGAAACAGCTCACGGACGCCGAGCTCGAAGCGGCGGTCAAGGAGACGATCGCCGCCGTGAGCGCCGCCGGCATGAAGGATATGGGCCGCACCATGGCGGCCCTCCGCGAGCGCTACGCCGGGCAGATCGACAACGCCAAAGCGAGCCAGGTGGTGAAGCGGCTGCTCGGTTGATTCTCCGCCGCTCACGCCTTCTTTCAGCGGAGTGCCTGCGCTACACTCGGCTGGTGCCTACGGCAGCGCCAGGGGCTGGGGCCGGACGCGGAGAGCTGTAGCCGATGGCTTTTCCACCCCGCTTTCTCGACGAGCTTCGCGCGCGCGTGTCGCTGGCCGAGATCGTTGGTCGCCGCGTGCGCCTCATCAAGCGCGGACGCGAGTATGTCGGCCTCTGTCCCTTCCACAACGAAAAGACGCCGTCATTCAGCGTCGTCGAGGATAAGGGGTTCTATCACTGCTTCGGCTGCGGCGCGCATGGCGATGTCATCGGCTTTGCCATGCAGACCGGCAATCTGAGCTTTCCCGAAGCGGTGGAGCAGCTGGCGCAGCAGGTCGGCCTCGAGGTGCCGCGGCAAAGCCGCGAGGAGCGCGAGAGAGCCGAGCGCCAAGCGAGCGCGCAAAGTGCCGTCGAAGCCGCGTGCGCCTTCTATGAAGAGACGCTGCACGGACCGTCGGGGCGCGAGGCACGTCGCTACCTCGATGGCCGCGGCCTCGACCTCGCCACGATCCGCCGCTTTCGTCTCGGCTATGCCTCCGATGGACGCGACTTGCTAAAACTCGCGCTCGCCAAGAGCTTTCCGGCACCGTTGTTGATCGAAGCGGGGCTCATCAAGAAGCCAGAGGGCGGCGGCGAGACCTTCGATTACTTCCGCCATCGGGTGATCTTTCCCATCGGCGACCGGCACGGGCGGATCATCGCTTTCGGCGGCCGCATTCTCGGCGACGGACAGCCGAAATACCTCAACTCGCCGGAAACGCCGCTCTTCCAAAAGGGCCGGGTTCTCTATGGCTGGGCCCAGGCGCGTGCCGCCGCAGCGCGCGAGCCCTCCGCCATCGTTACCGAAGGCTATATGGACGTCATCGCGCTTCATCGTGCAGGCTTCCCGACCGCCGTGGCGCCGCTCGGCACGGCGCTGACGGAGATGCAACTCGAAGAGCTCTGGCGGCTCGCGCCGGAGCCGGTGCTGTGCTTTGACGGCGATGCCGCCGGCTTGCGTGCCGCCGGACGCGCGCTCGAGCGTGCGCTGCCGCTGCTCAAGCCGGGTCACAGCCTCCGTTTCGCCACGCTGCCCTCGGGCGAGGACCCCGACACGTTGGTCTTGCGCCAGGGCCCGGAAGCGATGCGGGAGGTGCTGGAGCGTGCGCGGTCGCTGGCCGAGACGGTTTGGGCCCTCGAAACTTCGCGCCCCGCCGACACGCCCGAGCGGCGCGCCGCGCTCGATCAGCGGCTGGAGGCGCGGGTCCGGTCGATCGCCGATCGGACGGTTCAGGAGCATTATCGTGGCTTTTTTCGCGAGCGCCTGTTTGCCGGACGTGGGCCGGGATGGATGGGACGCCGCTCCGCACGCCGCGGCGGAGGCCGCTTCCAGGCGCCAGAGCCCAACGCCGGCGTGCGGCTCAACGATGTGCCAGCCTTCGAGGGCAAGCCCAAAAGTGAGCCGACGACGCTTCGCCGGCGGCGCGAGGAGGTGCTCATGGCGGTACTGCTCAATCACCCCGGCCTCTTGAGCGAGGTGGAGCAGGAGTTCGCGGAAATCCCGCTGGCTCCCGACCTTGACAGGCTTCGCCACGAAATCTTAAGACTCCTTCCCCTTAATCCAGAGCTTGATGCGGCAAGCCTCAAGCTCCATCTGTGTGAAACGGGGTTCGCCGAGGTCGTGCAGGGGATTTTGTCGCCGCAAATTCTGCAACACGCCGCGTTCGCGCGGCCCGATGCGGATGCCGACACGGTGCGAAGGGGTTGGATCGACGCCAAGCAGCAGCTGGAGGAGCGTCATCTGCGTCAGCAGATCGTCGACAGCGCCCAGGCGCTCGCGGAGGATGTGAGCGAGGAGAACTGGGCGCGGCTGCAGGGGTTGCGGGCGGCGCTGGAAGCAAAAAACGGCGAGGACGGCGCAACGGGAGGGGGAGTCCGTTGACAACGGCCAAAAGGTCGAGAGCCGGCGGGATGGAGGACTTACCGAAGAAGCGGGACGCGCGGCGTTAACACGCGGCGCGGCGTCCCGTGTTCATTTTCACGACGTAAGTCACGGGCGGGTCGGAGATGGCGAGTAAGTCGGCAAACACGGCAGAAGCGCCCGAGGCGCGCGAGGAAGCGGCGGAGGCGCCGCTCCTCAACACGGTCGAGGCCGCGATCAAGAAGATGGTCGCGCGCGGCAAGGAACGCGGTTACGTCACCTATGACGAGCTGAATGCGGCGCTGCCGGCCGAGCAGGTATCGTCTGAGCAGATCGAGGACACGATGACGATGCTCTCCGAGCTCGGCATCAACCTGGTCGAAGCCGAGGAAAGCGACGACGGCGGCAGCGCCGGCGAGGAGGGCGAAGCCGAAGCCGCCTCGGGCGGCAATGTCGACGACGAGGATATCGGCCGCACCGACGATCCCGTGCGCATGTACCTGCGCGAGATGGGCTCGGTCGAGCTCTTGTCGCGTGAGGGCGAGATCGCCATCGCCAAGCGCATCGAAGCCGGTCGCGAGATGATGATCGGCGGCCTCTGCGAAAGTCCGCTCACCATGCGGGCGCTCATCGGTTGGCGCGACGCGCTCAATGAAGGCAAGATGCTGCTGCGAGACGTGATCGATCTCGACGCTACCTATGGCAGCGCTTTTACGGAGGAGGCGGCCGAGGAAGAGGTTCTTGCCGAAGAGGAGCCGCCGCCCGGCGAAGGAGAGGGCGAGGAAGGGGCGTCGCTCGCCGAGGGTGAGGCCCCACCGGGCGAAGAGGGCGACGGCGAGGACGCGGCGATTTCCTTGGCCGCCATGGAAGCCGAGCTGAAATCCAGCGTGCTCGCCACGCTCGACAACATCGCGCAGCTCTATAAGAAGCTGCACCGCCTCCAGGATCAGCGTCTCTCGGCGCTCCAGGAGGGCGAAGAGCTGGCGAAAGCCCCGGAGAAGCGGTACGACAAGCTCAAGCTGCAGATGATCGACGCGATGAAGAGCGTCCGGCTCAACAACACGCGCATCGAGCATCTCGTTGAACAGCTTTACGCGCTCAACCGCCGCCTCGTCGCCGCCGAAGGGAAGTTGTTGCGCCTGGCCGAGGGGTGCGGCGTCAAGCGCCAGGATTTCCTCAACCACCACATGGGTCACGAGCTCGCGCCCGATTGGGCAGCGCGGGTGAAGCGCCTTCACGGCAAGGGCTGGGGTTCGCTCGTCAATAAGCACGGGAACGAGGTGAAGCAGCTTCGCGGCGACGTCGGGACGATTTCCGAGGAAGCGGGCGTCTCGCCGCAGGAGTTCCGTCGCATTGTCGGCACGGTGCAGCGCGGCGAGCGTGAAGCGAGCCGGGCGAAGAAGGAAATGGTCGAGGCCAATCTCCGCCTCGTGATCTCGATCGCCAAGAAATACACCAACCGCGGGCTGCAATTCCTCGACCTCATCCAGGAAGGCAATATCGGCCTGATGAAGGCGGTCGATAAGTTCGAATACCGCCGTGGCTACAAGTTCTCCACCTATGCCACGTGGTGGATCCGTCAGGCGATCACCCGCTCGATCGCTGATCAGGCGCGCACCATCCGAATTCCCGTGCACATGATCGAGACGATCAACAAGCTGGTGCGCACCTCGCGCCAGATGCTGCATGAGATCGGCCGCGAGCCTACACCCGAAGAGCTCGCCGAAAAGCTCGCCATGCCGCTCGAGAAGGTGCGCAAGGTCTTGAAGATCGCCAAGGAGCCGATCAGCTTGGAGACGCCGATCGGTGACGAGGAGGATTCGCATCTCGGCGATTTCATCGAGGACAAGAATGCGGTGCTGCCGCTCGACGCCGCGATCCAGGCCAATCTGCGCGAGACCACGACGCGGGTTCTCGCCTCGCTCACGCCCCGCGAGGAGCGCGTGCTCCGCATGCGTTTCGGCATCGGCATGAACACCGACCACACGCTCGAGGAAGTTGGCCAGCAATTCTCGGTGACGCGCGAGCGCATCCGCCAGATCGAGGCGAAAGCGCTGCGCAAGCTCAAGCACCCGAGCCGCTCGCGCAAGCTCAGAAGCTTCCTCGATACTTGATGCTCGGCTATAAGCTCTCCGGCGAAAGCCGAGAGGGCCTGTAGTTCAGTGGTCAGAACGCGCCGCTCATAACGGTGTTGTCGCAGGTTCGAATCCTGCCGGGCCCACCAATATTTTCAATGACTTGAGACTCTACGTGCTCGCCGTTATCCGGGTCGCGGCACGCAAACGGCACGCAGATCTCGGTTTCGGTGTTCCGATAGAGCGGCATTTGCGCCTTCAGCTCCTGCCGGATGACACTGACTGTACCGCTCGACACCCCACTCATCCGGACGACCTCCGCATGCGGAACGCCCGATAGAATGAGGAAACGAACCTCTTCGTATTTCCTCTCTCCGATGCGGCGGTGATGGCGTGTGATCGCGCCCTGTGAGAGGTCAGCGGGATCGATATCCGGTCGATCGATTTGGGCGCGCTTGAGGTGTTTTCGGACTTCAATCATCACGCTCTCGATTGCCTCGACTGCGTCGCCCAGGAAGCCCGGCTCGTATGGTGCGTAGATGGACGTGGTAGCCGCGGAGCCGTCCGGAAGATGTCCCAAGAATAAGCTGATCTGCTCAGTTGGTATGCGCCGCTTGCGAAGCTCGCGAGCAAGACCGTGTCGAATCGAATAGGGTGTAACCCGGTCGTCGAGTCCCGCCACGGCGCGAGTGAGTCGCCACATGTGCAGGATCGATTTCACAGGTTTACGGCGATAATTTACGTACCGACCTACCGGACCGACGTCGCGCTGCAGCCATGGCAGCAGCGTCGGTGTAACAGGGACGACTGGGCGAAACTTCTTGTTCTGGGTTCGGCCAGCCGGATTGAGGTCGAGGAGCCTATGCGTACTGTCGAATTGCGACGGCGCTAGATCGAGGATGGCGGCCGGCCGTGCCAACGTGTTGGCGGCGATCAGGAGAAACGTCAGCAGGTGGCGCGAACGCGCGGCATCAAACAGGCGGGCGATCTCTTCCGGCGCTAGGGGGCGCCCCTTAGGATCGCGCGCTCGCTTCGCTTCGGCCGTGAGCGTTCCAAAAATGTGAGGGACTTCGCTGACCTCTTCCCATTTGCGGGCACGATTGAGTGCCGCGCGGCCTACCGACAAAATCCTATCGATGCCACTTTGTCCGGTGCCACGTTTTGCCAGCCATTCTCGAAATCGACGCTGCTCTTGGGGCGTAATATGGGCGACAGTGCATCGCGTCCAGAATTCCTGCCAATAGGACAAACCAAGCCATTGCGTCTTTGAACTAGGCAGATGCTGGGCATGGTCGTTCCAATAGTTGAGCAGGATGGTCTCGATTAGGACTTGGTCGGGCCGGGCCTTGCGCGTTCGCTCGTTGGTGACGACCCATTCCGCGAGGAGGAGGCTTGCCTTCGAAAAGTCTGCTGTGCCAAGGCTGACACGGCACGTTTGGCGCTTGCGCTCGTCGTACCACGTACGGCACCACGCATCATCGGACCCCTCTCGGCCCGGCTTCTTGCTGAGCCAATAGCTGCCAATTTGTCCAAGGCGTTCGTCGCGTTGTTTGCGCATGCTGGGACCGATTGCCGCTCGATGTAATCCGCGATCTGCTGATAGGTGTAGAAAATCCTCGCACCGACCCGTGTAAAACCGAGTCTACCGCGAATACGTTCTGCACGAACAGTTGCTGTCTTCACTCGCAAGTGTGCAGCAGCTTCGCGCTCATTCAACAGAACGGGCAAGAGCTCGGACCCACTTTGCTCGTCCTTGTGCATTTGCCGGAACGCCTATTGCGGGACGCGCTGGCTTGAAGGATTAGATAAGCGGCACGGCACGATCAAGAAAAAATCTCAGAGAATCAGTTGCTTAATGGCATTTACGCGAATTTGGGCGCTCTTGCAGCTGTGAGCGCGCGAATATTGGCCGCTCCGACGTAGATGATCGCACCAGAAGCGAAGCTTACTTCTGCGCCCGCGTCACCTCGGCTTGCTGATTGATCCGCTCCTGGCGCGCTCTGATGTCCGAGTGCCAGGTGCTCTTGATGTAGGCCAACACGGCCCAGATTTCTCGATCCGTCAATTGGTCCTTGAACCCCGGCATATCGCTTTGATAGCCGGGGACGATGCTTGACGGCCCGTTCTTCGTCATGCCGAAGAGTTGCCGATCGGAATGATGCCACGTATGGCCTTCTGCATTGTGCGGCGGCGCAGGAAGGCGACCGTTTGGCAGATGTGTTTGCCAATCAGGTTGTCCTTCCAGATGAGCTCCCTGACATGACGCGCAGCGCTGAACGTAAACGGAGGAACCGACAGCGACGAGCTCGGGATCAGTCGGATCCGCTCCGATATCCGTGAGATGCCGCTCGTACCAAAACCAACCGGCTCCTAGTGCTATAGCCAATACGCACCCGGTCAACAGCCAATGCTTGTTGATGCGGCTCAAAAAGATCCCTCGCCGAGCAGTCGCGCGCCCAAGCTCATCGCCCATCGGACTTGGAGCCGGAAAAGAACAGGTACTTGATGAGCGCTGCAGCGGCCAACAGCAAAACCACGATCACCAAGATCGAGACGAGGCCCATCCCCCACATCATCGTTCCGCCGCTCATCATGTCAGTCATCACGATTACCTCCATTCCTTGGTCTTTGTGCCCGGACCCGGCTCCAGGACGTGAATCAGCTACGCCACGCCGCTGAGGATGGCGACCGCGCCGAGATAGAGTCCCAATCCGAAAACCGCGTGCACAGACACGTTAATGATCCGAACCGCGACTGGCTTCGGTGTGCGTGCCGCCATGAAGCCGAGGCCAAGGGCTGGCTGCATGACAAACCAGGGCGCGATGAGAAGCGCGATCGCGAACACCAGCGCAGAGCCGAGGGTGGGTCCTGACCCAAAGCCCAGGCTCATGATGGCGAGATAAAGGGCCGCGTAGGCGATCCCTACGACGTAGTGGAACACCCGTCCGATCGCTACCTCGCTTCGCACCTTGGGAGCCGCTGCAATCGTCCGATGGACGAAGACCCCCCGCGAGAACCCGACCACCCAGCGTCCGATCAAGCCCCAGTTCGCCGGCGGAACGCCGATTGCCTGAAGCAGAAACTGCCAGACATCTGTCGCCGCCGTGGCAATGGCGCCGACTGCGATAGTCGCGATCGTCATCCCCAGCGCGGGACTGAGGTCTCCGGTTATGGGTGACATGGGAAGAGTTGTTGGATCGGCCATCTCTGCGCCTCCACGCGGAAGGGGTCCAAGGAAGTCAGATTGGGCGAGCGTTACCCGAATAGACAAAGGTCATCGGCCGCGGCCCTTTGAGGTATCCGGTCTCGACGCGTTCGAGTCTGAAACCAGTTGCCCGGATGAGATCATCCGGCTTGCGATTGAGATGGCAGCCGCCTGCGATGTGGCTCCAAAGCGGCGTAAGACGATCCTGCCACCGCGCTACTTTCGTCTCCGGTGCACGGCCGTGTTCGGCAAACAGCAGCTTGCCGGACGGCCTGAGCACTCGCCGAATTTCCGCTAGGGTCGCGGTCGCGTTCTCGACCGTACATAAAGTGAAGGTCAGGACAGCGGTATCGATGCTGTGATCCTCGATCGGCAATGACTCGCCCGTGCCATTCAACAGTTCGACCGAATTCGCCGTCTCTCGCGCACGTTCCTCGGCAAAGTGCAGGAGCTCTGACGATGGATCGACACCGACGACACGTTCAACGTGATCTCCGTAGAACGGAAGATTGAGCCCAGATCCGATGCCCACATCGAGCACTCGGCCTGCCGCGGCCTTGCCGATGCGCCGTCTCAACGGGATCATCTGCTTCTGCCGCATGATGAGATCGAGCATGCGCGGAAAGAGCCAATCTTTGTAGAAACCCATCACTCGCCTCCGCTTCCGCTAGGTTGTCGCTGACACAGCGCGCTCACGTTGGCGCCTCTAGTAATGAGTACGGGCGCCACATCGACGCCAGTTACATTTTCCGTGAGCTGCGAGATCGAAATTGGAGTTGAGTGCGCACCGGCCCATGAGCGGGTAGCGCAGACGCCGCTGCGTGGCTCGCGAAAGCCGATTCGGCGCACCTAGGGTCAAAACCAATAAGGCTGGTTCGGGGCCGACTCCGGACATCGGCCAACTGAGGCGGTCTGTCGGAGATTGAGCCAACGCAGGCAGTCGTTGGCTGTTCGCGCTCCGGCACGCTACCTTGACTCGGGCGGTAAGTCTAACCCATTTGGTGAACGATCATCGAGAGCTGCCACTACATGAACGTGCCCAACAAAAAGTGCATTTACTGCCTGACGGAAGATGCGACACGCTTCAAAGGTGTCGAGCATGTCATTCCGCAAAGCTTTGGTACTTTCGGCGACAGGACTCCAACGCTTAATTGCGTCTGCGATGACTGCAACTCCTATTTCGGTCGCAAGCTTGACGATCTTCTCGCGCGCGACACGATAGAAGGGATCGCGCGCTATTCCCGCGGTCGATTTTCGAGCGAGAAGCGTCCGCAAAAGCGATTGCTCATCACCCTAGGTGAGGGCCCCGACACAGGTAATTTCGTCGGTGCGCGAGTTGCGGTTGATGGGACAACCGGCACGCTAATGGAATTCTTGCCGCAGTTCGTCATCTTCAATTTTCAGACGCAGCAATGGGAATCGTACTTCGTGGGCGACTTGCCCAAGCTCAAACTAGCCAAAGAGGTCTACGGAGAACCTGGAAAAGACGGCGCGAAAGGAACCTGGAACTGTAAGATTCTCACACCGTCGCAGGAGGGTCAGGATGCGATCGTTGAGGCGCTGCGCATGATCGGCGTCGACTATAAGGCGGACGAGCCATTTCATCTTCCTGAGCCGGCCGATGGCTTGCAACCTGGACTGCCTGTCGTAATACAAAGCCAGGTCGACAAGCTCCATAAGCGCGCGCTTGCGAAGATCTTCATGAACCTGGTGGCCTACCATCTTGGATGTCGTGAGGCGCTCTCGGAGCGCTGGGATTTTCTTCGCAATTACGTTTTGAAGGGCGAAGGCGAGATTAAAGCGCGGCTGACAGATCAGCCATTCTGGACGGGACACGAAACTGAACCGCAACGCTTGATCGATGACAGCATCGACGTGCGGGTTGCGAATCTCGATCACAAAGGCCCCAAAGTTGTCGGCAGTATTCGACTTTATAGCGCTCATACCTACGAGCTGGTTCTGATTGAAGGGGATTTCCTGGCTGGCGATTCGGAGTTCGCGTACAGGTTCACGTCAGGAAAGGCGCCCATCCTGGGCGAAAAGCGGAGGCTGTAGCAATCGAGACGCGGCGTTGCTGACCCTGTCAGCCCGGTACAATGTCAGCCCTTGGCAGTGCGCCCCAAAGGCGCGAATCACCGGTGGAGGAGGAATCCACCCAGAGAGTTGTCGATTGATCTGGTAGCTGACGAGCGGCTTGTCCGGGTGACCGGAAGGGCTGGAGCCTCGCCCGTCGGCCGTGAAGAATTGAGAAGTAGCCGATAATCGGGCACTCGCGCGTGGTTTGAAGTAGTCGAGATTGCAAGAAAGCGGCGATCGGTGGTCGATTCCTTGCGATTTGGGATTCCCCTGGACAGCGGTTCATGATTCGCTCTCGTCAGGTTTCCCACCGCAGGGACGAGCGATGAGCAAGCCGCGTGACGAGCGTCAGAAGGATTTTTTCCGGCCGTCGCTGGATCAAATCGTCAATATGAAGCACCCGCTGGTCGTGCTGGCGGAGAAGATCGATTGGAGCTTCATCGACGGGCATTTCCGCTCTGTCTGCCAGGCGGGGCCGGGGCAGCCACCGCTGCCGACGCGGCTCGTCGCGGGGCTCTTCATCCTGAAGCACATGCACAACTTGTCGGACGAGGCGCTGTGCGCGCGCTGGGTCGAGAACCCGTACTACCAGTTCTTCTGCGGCGAGCAGGTGTTCCGGCACGAGCTGCCGTTCGACCGTTCGTCCTTGACGCGCTGGCGCCAGCGCTTGGGCGAGGAGCACCTGCTGGCGCTCATTCAGGAGAACCTGTCGGTCGCGCATAAGACCGGCGCGATTGAGACCAAGGATCTCGAGCGCGTCGCGGTCGACACCACGGTGCAGCCCAAAGCGATCGCCCATCCGACCGACGCCCGCCTCATGCATCGCGCCATCGTCAAGCTCGTCGGCCTCGCCAAGCGCCACGGCGTGCCGTTGCGGCAGAGTTATCTGCGCGTCGCCAAGCGCGCCGCCATCATGGTCGGGCGCTACAACCACGCGCACCAGTTCAAGCGTGCCGGCAAGGCGCTCAAGTTTCTGCGCACCCGCTTGGGCCGCGTCATCCGCGACATCGCCCGACAGATCGATGGCAAGCCCGAGCTCCAAGCCCGCTTCGCCCACCTCCTCGACCTCGCCACCAAGGTGCGCCTCCAGGACCATCGCCAGCGCGGACCGAAGGTCTATGCGCTGCATGCGCCCGAGGTCGAGTGCATCGGCAAGGGCAAGGCGCGGGCGCCCTACGAGTTCGGCTGCAAGGTGTCGATCGCCACGCCGGTCACGTCCCCCAAGGGCGGCCAGTTCGTGCTCCACGCCAAGGCGCTGCACGGCAACCCCTTCGACGGCCACACGCTCGCGCCCATGGTGGCCGACATGGAACGGCTCACCGGCATCGAGGCCCACCGCATCCATGTCGATAAAGGGTATCGCGGCCACACCGCGAACAAGTTCCGCGTCTGGATCTCGGGCCAGGTGCGGCGCACCACCGCCGCCATCCGCCGCGAGATGAAGCGGCGCGCCGCGGTCGAACCCGTCATCGGCCACGTCAAGGCCGAGCACCGCATGGACCGCAACTTCCTCAAAGGCCGCGATGGAGATCGCATCAACGCCGTCCTCGCCGCGGCCGGCTACAACTTCAGCCTGCTCCTGCGCTGGCTGGCGGAGCTTTTGCGCGCCATCATCGCCGCGCTCTCAGAAGAGCCTTCGCTCGCCCAAGCCGCCTGAAAACGTCGTTTTGTCCGCATTCTTCACGAGCGACTCGCCCGACCCGGTCGTACGGCGTCGACGAGATCAAGCGCGCAGCTCGCCGCCGCATCGCCGATCAGCCCGTCCAGCGTCGGCTGTGCTCACGCGGCGGGGCGTGACCTAATAACTAGGTGAGTCGCCGCGCAGGCCGGGCGGGCATCCGGATGGCCAGTAAAGCCGCAAGAGCCGCGAGGCTCAGTCCGGCTGAGACGGCCACGGCGGCCGACCCGAAGGCGTCAATGCACAGCCCGAATGCGACGGGTGCGGCCGCCTGCATGATGCGGGCGGGCGCGGAGAGCCATCCCGTGCGGAGCCCGTAGGCGTGGGGGCCGAAGATCGCCAAGGGCAGCGTCCCTTTGGCAATTGTCAGCATCCCGTTGCCAGCACCATGGAGCAGAGCGAACACGGCGGCACCTGGCGCGCCCAGCGCAATTAGCGCAACGGCACCCGCCGGGTGTAGCGCAGCCGCGACCTGTGCGGTGGCGAGCGGGCTGGTCCACCGCATCGCACCGAACTCAGCGATGCGCGCCGCGACCTGCGCCGGTCCAACCAGCGCCGCGGCCGCGATCGCAGCCGCAGGGTTCGCGCCCGCGCTCTGCAGTAGGCGCGGCAGGTGCGCCGCCATGGCCGTCGACACGAACCAGGTCACTGCGAACACGAAAGCGAGTACGACGAAAGCGAAGCGCGCCGGCGGGACGCCGTCCTCGTCGGCACGCCGCGCGAACCCGGCCGCAGACGGCGCCCGGGGGAGCACGAGCGCGTTGAGCGGAAGCGCGAGCGCAAGATGGAGCCCGGCCCACGCAAAGCACGCGCCCCGCCAGCCGAAGGCATCGTTGAACAGCGCCGTCGCCGGCCAACCGATTGTGCTGGCGAAGCCCGCAACGAGCGTGATGCCGGTGATCGCTCTGCGTGCATCGGCGCCGTAGAGGCGCGTCAGCGCCGCGGTGTCGTAGAGGCCTAGCGCCATACCCACGCCCAGCACGCCCCATGCCACCGCCAGGACAACGGGACCATGTGCTGCCCCAAGCAGCAGCAGACCGGCGGCAAAGACGAGGTTCGACAGCACGAGCACTCCGCGACCGCCCCGTCGGTCGATTGCGCGTCCCACGGCGGGTCCGAGCGCGGCAGTCAGCAGCATCGCCGCTGAGAAGGCGCCAAAGACTGCCGTGCGCGGCATGTCCAGATCGGCCGCCATCGGGTCCGCTAGAATCGCCGGCATGTAGTAGCTCGACGCCCAGGCGAGCGTTTGCGTCGTGCCGAGCGCCACGACGACGAAGGACGGCCTCACCGCGCCTCAGATGCTCGGCAACGGCCGATGGCCGATGCGGTCCATCATCGCCTCGTAGTAGTTGCGCACGTGGCCGGGGAAGCGGAGGCCTGCCACCACCGCAGCCGAGCGCAGCAGCGGCAGGACGCGGACGTCGTCGAGCGAGAGTTCGCCGTTCACCGCGCGCGGGCTTTCGATCATCCGGTCGAGCGCCTCGAGGTCGGGCGTCAGATCCTTGAGAAAGGTCCGCGTCTGCGCGCGCAGCTCGACGAGGTCGCCGAGCGCTTTGCGCTTGCTCATGACGTAGTGGTCGTGGGCGGCGACCATGGCGAACTCGCGCAGCCCCAGGAGCGGATAGCGCGGCTGCGTGAGGTGCGCGAGTTTCGGCGTCGCGCACTCCTCCCATGCCGCGATCTCGGGACGCTCCGCTCCGGTGAGGACCGGCTTCCCGAGGCCCTCGATGTGGCGGACCATCGCCATGCTTTCGAGCATGGGCCTGCCGTCGTCAAGCTCGAGGACCGGGATTACCCGCCGACCGACGAGGCCGACGATGGTGTCGGTGTCGTCGTCGAGCACGACGATCTCCTGCAGGTGCATCCCCTTGAGGGCCGCGGTCATGCGGACACGGAAGCAGAGCGAGCAGTGCTCAAACATGTAGAGCTTCATGCGGATCGATCTCCTCAGGGCCGCGCGCCGTCGCCCCCTTCCAACAGGCTGCGAGTCCTCGATGGTGCGGACTGCTTTACCCTCACTGGCGACACGCGCTCGCTGTTCAGCCAGCGTGTGACGATCACTGCAGCGGCAGCGCCCGCGATCTGCGCGACAACAAAGGCAACCACGTCGCTCGGCGCGATGCCGGCGAACGTATTGGTCAGCGACCGGGCCAGAGTGACCGCGGGATTCGCGAAAGACGTCGACGAGGTGAACCAGTAAGCGGCGGTGATGTAGAGGGCGACCGCGCCCGACAGCGCATTGGCAAAGTGCCTCCGGCCGCTTTCGATCACGGCTAGTAAGCCGAACGTCGCAACAAACTCGCCGGCCCATTGGCCGATACCCGTCCTGAGGTGCGTCGACGATTGAAGGATCGGCAGATCGAACATCAAGTGCGCCGCCCAAACACCGGCGACTGCGCCGATGCACTGTGCGAGAATGTAAGGAACAATTTGGGTGCGCGGTGTTTCGCCGGCGGCGAGCATTGCGACTGTTACCGCCGGATTGAAATGCGCACCCGAGATCGGACCGAAGGTGCGAATGAGCGCGACCAACGCGGCGCCGGTCGCGATGGCATTGGCGAGCAGCGCAATGGCTACGTTCCCGCCCGCCAATCGCTCTCCCATGATCCCCGAGCCAACGACGGCGGCCAGCAGGAAGGCCGTGCCGAGAAATTCGGCGCCAGCCTTCCGCCAATCAATTGACCCGTTCAAGACGCTGCCTCGGTTCCTGGATTCGGACCGATCCGCCCGATCTTGTCGGCTTCACGCTTGATGGCAAGGCGATCCAGCTTCTCGAGCGGCAACGAGAGGAACAGCTTGATTCGGGCGTCGAGGCGCCGGTACGTGTCACGAAACGCCGCCATACGCTGCTCCGCAGAGCCCTCCGCGGCGGCAGGATCTGGCACGCCCCAGTGCGCGGTGATCGGTTGTCCTGGCCACGCTGGGCAAACCTCGTTCGCCGCTTGATCACAAACGGTAATGACGAAGTCCATCAAGGGCGCGTCGGCGCTTGCGAACTCATTCCAGCTCTTGGAGCGCAGCCCTTCTGTAGGCAGCTTAAGGGAGCTCAAGAGCTCGAGCGCCAACGGATGAACAGCCCCTTTGGGAAAACTGCCGGCGCTGAAGGCGCGGAACGTGCCCTTACTCCAGTGGTTCAACAACACCTCGCCGATGATACTCCGCGCCGAGTTGCCCGTGCAAAGGAAGAGGACGGTGCGGGAACTTTGATCCATGACTTCACCCTCAGGGCTTACGGCCTTCGATGCTCGCGGAGACCACGTAATCCTCGATCCCCCGGCCGGGTGCCCAGCTGGCAATCAACCCCCGACTTTCTGGTTTCGGGGTGATCCGGACGTCAATGAAACCGGCTTCCGCGAGCCACACCTCCATACTCTCCAGGGGGGCTGCGCCTGCGACACACCCGCACAGCAAGTCAATATCGGCCCGCAATTCCGCCGACAGCGGCGCGGTATTGACGACATCCGAGATTGCCAGTCGACCGCCGGGCTTGAGCACTCGGAAAGCTTCCCGGAATACCTGCGCCTTGTTCGGCACGAGATTAATAACGCAGTTCGAGAGCACCACATTGGCCGTATTGTCGGCGATGGGCAGGTGCTCGAGCTCGCCGAGCCGAAACTCGACGTTCGTGGCGGCGATCTTTGCGGCGTTCTCGCGCGCCTTGTGGAGCATCTCATGCGTCATGTCGACGCCGATAACGTGACCGCTTGGCCCGACCTGTTGCGCCGCGAGGAAGCAATCGAAGCCAGCACCGCTACCCAGATCGACGACGACCTCACTCGGCCGGATCGCTGCTATCGCCTGAGGATTGCCGCATCCGAGGCCAAGATTGGCGCCCTCGGGAACGGATGCGAGTTCGCCCTCTGAGTAGCCCATCTGACGCGACCTGTCGGCAGAAGTGCCTGGCGCCGCGTCGCCACAGCAAGAACTAGCCGGTTTGCAGCAAGCGACGTCATCGGCAGTTTTGGCAATTCCGCCATAGCGCGCACGTACCATGTCCTTGACGGCCTGATCGTTCATCGTCGCTCTCCTCGGCTCGGGCGGTAGCTCAGTGGGTGCAGCACGCGTCGGACGCTGTCGTCGATTCCGGCACCGCGACGCTTGGCTCACAACCCGGGGTGCATTTGGAAGCCTCGCGAACCTTCGCCAGCGAGCCTTCGCCATAGACAGCGCTTTCGCCGGTCGTGTGGAACGTCTCCCAGGCGACGCCTTGCGGATCGAGCGTCCATGACTTCTCAGATTTTGCATAGCAGCAGGTTGTTGCGCCCACTTCGAGCGCCGGGCCTTCGGCGCGCTTGAGGTGCTCGTACACCTCGGCAAGTTCGTCCTCGGTTTCCACCTGGATGCCGAGATGGTTAAAGCCAGCCGCTCGGCCGCGCGCCGAGATGGCGAAATTCACCCGCGGGTCTTCCAGCATCCACTTCGCATAGTCGGGCTTTTCGACTGTCGGCTCGACGCCGAAAAGTGTCGAATAGAACCGCACCGACTGTTCGACATCCTTCACTGAGACGTGGACATGAAGACGTTTCATGCGGATCTCCTTTGCTTGCGTCCTTTGACATTCGTCGCGGCGACGGCGGGATCGCGGGCTGGAGCGCACGCAGCGCCGCCGCAGCAGTTCTCGGTCAGGTAGGACACAAGGCCGTTCATTGTGGTGAAGTCGGCGGCGTAGATGAGCTGCCGGCTCAGACGTCGCTGAGTAACCAGCCCCGCGTGGAGCATCTGACGGAGATGGAAGCTGAGCGTCGAGGGCGGCATTTCGAGCCGCGTGGCGAGCACGCCGGCTGGAAGCCCTTGTGGCCCCGCTTCGACCAGCATCCGGTAGATCGCAAGGCGATGGTCATGTGCGATTGCGCCAAGCGCTATGACAACCCGTTGCGCATCCATCCTTGCCACCTGACTGTTCGACAATTGTCAAAATATGGTCACGGCGTCAGCTTGTCAACTATATTTCTGGAAATATCGAAAATATCCGTTCAGAGTGGCATCCGGCGTCGATGGAAGGGGCAATTCGGCGTGGCCATCCGCTTTTGGCGTGATCGCGTTCGATCAGCGAACGGCTTTCGCGTCTCTGCTCGATCAGCCTAGCATGCATGAGCTGTTGCAAATGAAACGACAGCGTCGCGCCGGGAACGCCGAGGCGGTCAGCAATGGCACCTGCCGCCAACCCTTCCAGGCCGCGCTGCACGAGGAGACGAAAGATATCGAGGCGTGTTTCCTGCGCGAGCGCCCCGAGAGCGGTGAGTGCTTGCTTGGTTTCCATGAGATGCACTCCTAAGCGAGAGGGCGATCACTGAGATCGCGCCGGAACTCATTCCGCGACATCTGCGGTAACCGACGAGCCTAAATTCAGATGCCCGCTCGGCACGCCAGCGCTGGAATGGCTCTGATAAGCTGTCCCAAAACCGCGACCAGCGACCATTCCAGGATCACTTGTCGGCACGGCCAAAGGAAGGGGAGTTCCAAACAACATAAGCTGGCACTCTCTTGCGATAAATCGATCCTTCTGGATTTATCGAACTAGCGTAACATGGGACGTCGCACGGCAGGGTCAAGCGCGTTTCAGAAATCTCGAAGCGTGGAATGTGCCGACTTTGCTCTTGGACGCGCGCAACGAACGCTTCTCCGCCTTGTCCCGAGACCGCTATGCAGAAAAAGAAAAGATCTGGCGACGCAACGCGCACGATCAGCCGTATCGTCCAGTTATGTAGTCCTCTGTCATCTTCTGCGTTGGTCTCTCGAAAATCCGAACCGTCGTATCGAATTCCACCAATTCGCCGAGGTACATGAATGCGGTAAAATCTGATGCACGAGCGGCTTGCTGTAGATTGTGCGTGACGATCAGGATCGTATAAGTCTTCTTAAGCTCTTCGATCAGCGCTTCGATCCTCGCTGTCGAAATCGGATCGAGAGCGGAACACGGCTCGTCCATGAGGAGTACCTCGGGCTCGATCGCGATCGCCCGCGCGATGCACAGACGCTGCTGTTGTCCGCCAGAAAGACGCGTTGCGGGCTGGTGCAGCTGGTCTTTGACCTCGTCCCACAAGGCGGCCATTCTTAGGCTTCTTTCGACGCTCTGCTCAAGCGCCTTTCGATCGCGCATGCCGTCAAGCCTGGGGCCGACTGCCACATTCTCGAAGATGGATCGGCTTGGAAACGGGTTCGCGCGTTGAAAAACCATCCCGATCCGGCGCCGCACTTTGACCGCATCCATCGAAGGGGCATATAGGTCTTTGCCGTCGAGCAGGACCTTTCCCTCGACCCGCGCTCCGCGCACTACCTCATGCATCCGGTTAAGGCTCCGAAGGAGCGTGGATTTGCCGCAACCGGAGGGACCGATAATGGCCGTGGACATTCGGGCCCTGATTGCAAGGGACACATTGTTGACGGCACGGGCCTGCCCGTAATAGGCGCTCAACCGCTCGACTGAAAGCCGGACCTCTTCTTGAGGTACCAATCCTAGCTCCTTCTCTCCTCGTATTACTCGTAGCGCTTTCGGTCGTGGCCTTGCTCTTAGATTTTGCCACCACGGTTCCTCTAGCTTTACCTCAATCATCGACTCTGCTCCTAAAAGCAAGGCGCGTTAGCACGTTCACCACCAGAACCACTAAGATCAGGACGAACGCGGCCGCCCAAGCTTGATTGTGCCAGTCGTCGTAAGGCGCAACGGCGTAGCGATAGATCACCAGAGGCACGGTGGCCATCGGCTTGGCTAAGTTTGTGTTCCAAAAAGGATTGCCAAACGCGGTGAACAACATCGGGGCGGCCTCGCCGAGCGCGCGGGCAACGGCCAACAGCAAGCCGGTGAGCAAGGCTCGCCGGGCGGTTGGCAGCACGATCGACAGAATCATTCTCCACCTTGGAGTGCCGAGAGCTAAGGCAGCCTCACGCAGCGAAGTCGGGACCAAGCGAAGCGCCTCTTGCGTTGTAATCAGAATGATCGGGATCATGATAAAGGCGTAGGCCACCGAGCCGGAGAATGCGGAAAAGTCTTTCATCGGCTGCACCACGAGGGCGTAGGCAAAAAGGCCCACGACGATCGAAGGGACACCAATCAGAACATCGGCCAAGAAACGGACAGACCGGCCCAGCCAGCCGCTTTGAAATTCGCTTAAATAGATCGCGGCTCCCACTCCGATTGGGATCGCCATCATGGATGCCACCGCGACAACAAGCAGGCTGCCGACCAAGGCATTTGCGATTCCGCCGCCACCTTCTCCGACCGGAGTCGGAAGTGACGTCAGGAAGCCCCAGCTGATGTAAGACGCTCCGCGATAGATCACGTAACCGAGAATGACAAGCAAAACAAAGACAGTGAGTGCGGTGCACAGGGCCATACCGAACACCGAGGTTCGATCTAAGATCTTCCGACGGTGATCTCGTAGGCTAGTTTCCGCGCTCATCGTTTACTCCAGGATGCCGATCCGCCCACGGGACAGTCGCCAGATGAGGAACTGTGCGAGGAGACTGAGAATGACGGTGATGCCGAACAGCACGAGACCCACATAGATCAAGGACGAGACGTAAAGGCTGTAGGTCGCCTCCGTGAACTCGCTCGCGATCTGGCTGGCCATGCTATGGACAGGGTCAAACAAAGAGGTCATTAGCTTGAAGGCGTTGCCGCCCACCAACGTGACGGCCATGGTTTCGCCGATGGCTCGTCCCAGTCCGAGAACGATCGCGCCGATGAGGCCCGTGCGCGCATAAGGAAGGACAGCCTTCCAGACCGCTTCCCAACGGGTCGCGCCAAGTGCCAGCATGGCCTCCATCTGAGAGCGCGGGACCGCACGAATGAGATCGCGGGAAACGGCCGTGATGATCGGCGTGATCATGATGGCAAGCATGATGCCCGCTGCTAAGACGCCAACGCCGTAAACCGCTGGACCTTTGAACAACGGAAACCATCCGAAGTGTGACTTGAGCCAAATTTGCAATGTGCGAACAATAGGCACCAGAACGAACAGTCCCCATAGGCCAAAAACGATACTGGGGATGGCGGCCAGCAACTCCACCAGATAGGAAAGCGGATCGCGGATCCATCGCGGCGCGTAGAGCGCCAGAAAGATCGCCGATCCCAAGCTGATCGGAATCGCCAAGGTAAGAGCGATGACGCATTTGGCAATCGTGCCGACGATGGTCGGCAGAGTTCCGAATACTTCGGCAACAGGATCCCAGGTAGTGCCAACCAGGAATCCCAGACCAAATTTCTGGATTGCCTCCCAGGAATCCTGGACGAGTTCAAGCACCAGGAGGCCGCTCAAGATGATGATGAAAATCGCCAGAAAGCGCGTAGCGTTGTAAAATACGCGGTCGCCCCACTTCTGCACATGGCTTCCGTGTGCAATCCTCGCGCCCACCTGCCAAAATGAGAAACGCCACCACGGGCGTTCCAGAACCCTCTGCTCGCTATCCATCTGAGTTCGCGCTCCAGCGGATAGGAGAGATTCCTCGCTTAGGAGAGGAACCTGCTCCCGGACCGCGCGCTAGTTCATCGCCAGCGCGGGCTTGCCGTTGACCTTGATCTTCTGCAGCAGAGCTTCGGACTTTTTCAGCGCGGCACCTTGGATAGGCGCGTACAACAGGGGCGCATTATACTTCTGTCCGTCATGAAGCATCCACCAAGCCAGTTGAGCCACCGTGGTCCCCTTAGCCGCGTCCGCTTGGTTTTCGTAGACAAGCATCCAGACGAAACCTGCGATCGGGTACGCCTCGGGATTGGCGCTGTCGGTGAACATGACTTGCATATGGTCCGGCAGATCCGGTAGGTCTGCGGCGACCGAAGTTCGTTCTAGAGAGGGCTCGACCCACTTGCCCGCCTTGTTGCGTATTTGCGCCCGAGGCATTTTGTTCTGCATGGCGTACGCCAGTTCGACATAGCCAATGCCGCCCGGAACCTGTTTCACCTGATTGGCCACGCCTTCGTTCCCCGCGCCGCCAATGTCGCCGGGCCAGTTGACCGAGGTGGCGAATCCGACCTTATCGGCCCATTCCTTAGATACCTTGGACAAGTAATTCGTCCAGATGAAGGTTGTGCCGGATCCGTCGGAGCGGTGGACGACGGCGATGTCAAGATCCGGCAGCTTGATGTCGGGGTTGAGGCTGGCAATGCGAGGGTCGTTCCACTTGTCGATCTTCTTGAGGTAAATGTCCGCCACGACATCGGGCGTAAGCTTCATCGTTCCGCTCGGAATGCCGGGCAGGTTATAGACGACAGCCTCCGACCCGGCGGCGACTGGAACGTGAATGACCTCACCTCCTTTCGCCTGCGCCTTCTGCTGGTCCGTCATGGGCCCGTCGGTGGCGCCGAAATCAACGGTCATCTCCTGCACTTGCCGGATGCCGCCACCGGAACCGATCGACTGGTAGTTCACGCTGATACCGCACAACTTGCCATACTCGTTGAACATCTTGGAGAACAGCGGGAAAACGAATGTCGACCCGGCTCCCGTCAATGCCTGAACGCCCGTCTTAGGGCATTCGGTCTGCGCCGCCGCAGGGCTAGCCAACGCCACCAACGACGTAAGCCCAACCGCCGCAAAGAGCTGTTTGGCAGCTCGATGGACCTCCTTTACCGCACTGTGTGATACGTGCATGGCTCTTCCCCCTCCCCCGTCGATCGCGGATAACGTTTCAACGTTTCCAACTTTATAGAAAGATTCTGTTGCAGATTTATGACGGCAAAGCGGCTTCGAAGCTGATTATTCGAGGCTGATTAATTGAGCAGTAGATAAGTTGCTGTGTAGGCGCTTCGGCCAGCATTGTGTTTAGAAGAAACTTCCGGTATTGTCGAAACATGGAATTATCGGATGCTGCGACCGCATTTGGCGCGCTGTCGCAGGAGACGCGGCTCGATCTCATGCGACTGCTGATCAGCGAGGCCCCGGCCGGGCTGCCAGCAGGCGAGATTTCGGTGCGGCTGGGCTTGCCTGCTTCGACGCTCTCGTTCCACCTCGCTGCCCTCGAACGCGCGAACCTCACCCAGTCGACTCGTCGTGGACGACAGGTTGTCCATCGCGCCCGGATCTCCGGACTAAGACGCTTGCTGGCCTTTCTAACTGAGACCTGCTGCGCAGGGCGACCGGATATCTGTGGCGATCTCGTCCGCCTCCTGCCGACTTCTGAAGAGGCGCCTCCCAGGCTGGCCCCGGCATTCAATGTGTTGTTCCTTTGCACACGTAACTCTGCGCGGTCGATTATGGCGGAAGCCGTTCTGGAAAGAGTGGGGAGCGCTCGCTTCCGCGCCTATTCGGCAGGCTCTCATCCAGCGGTGCGGCCGCTGCCAACAGTGATCGAGAAGTTGCGAGCACTTGGTCACGATGTTTCCCGACTGCACAGCAAGTCGTATGACGAGTTCATCGGTCCTGCCGCACCCCGCCTGGATTTCGTGATTGCGTTGTGCGACACGCTTCGGGGCCAACGTTGTCCGGATTTTGCCGGGTCGCCGGTACAAGTCTCCTGGCCGCTGCCCGACCCTGCCAAGTTCAAGGGCAGTGCAGTGGAACGCTCGACAATGCTGAATGAGCTCTATGTCAGCTTGAAGCGACGCATGGAAGTCTTCGCCAATCTACCATTCGCCTCGCTGGACAGGCCTACCATCAAGAGGCGGCTCGATGAGATCGGTGCCGGCGGCATGCCAACTCCGAGCATTGCCTCCGCGGGCTGAGACGCTGCGCATCGGCCAGCAGCGCTTGTTTAACAACCGGCGGGGGGTCTGTTCTTATCAATGAGGTGAAGGGCGGCGCGATGGCAACCGCGTATCTCCACGATCGCCCGGCGGCAGACCAACAGAGGTTCGGAGTGGCTCATGCCGAATCGCAACATCGTCGATTTCCGTTGGGAACGGCAACGGCGATATCCTGAGCCGACAAGCAGCGCCCTCGCGGATCTCGCGTTGCGTAAGTGCGAAGAGATGTTTGCGGAGCGAAACTGGGACGAATTCGCCTATTGGCATAGGGCATACGTGCACGAGCGGAGCAGGCTCACCGTATGTCGGCCTACCGAATCAGCTCACGCAGCGAAGGTCCTGAAGTCGATTTCATCGCCGACCGCCACGGATTATCAACCTTTCTTGCGGCGAACGATATCTACGCGTCTCGAATTGATCAGGTTGGATTCTCTCGACTGCACCCACCAAACGTTCAAGGACTGCCGCGCGAGCTGGCGTGATGCTACGGTGTCGAAGCAGTTGTCCGCCGTCACGAGCGAATCGAAAGAGCGTTGGAGGAGCGTCTTGCAGAGATTTTTCGTTGCTGTGTTTTGGGCTGTGCTGGTCGGGCTGTTGATGGCCGGCGGGGCATTTTTGTTCGACATTCCTGGATCAAACAGCCCGTGGATCGGAGTCCTAGGCGGCCTTGGCGCGGCCGTATTCGTTCTATTTTTCGCGTAAGCGACGGCGGTGCGGATTTCGTCCCGTGGATGCCTGAACCGCGAGGTCAAAGCGCGTTTGGCGCTTCAGCTCATGAGCTCGCGCAACATTCGCCAGCGATTCGGATGCGTACCTTCGCGAATGATGAGTTCGCCACCTCAAATCTCACACTGAAATCTTTGGATTAAACCCCGCTGTCAACCTCGCGGTCGCCAGCGGGGTCCGTCGATAAGCTACCAGTCTGTTACCGGCTCGAATTAGAACCGGTCAGGGCCGCGATCGTGCATCAGCGCGGTCGTCACCGCCGATCTTTTGCCCATTCGAAGGATTGAGGATCAATGGGCGCGGATTCGGCTGATCGTCGAAATCAAACATGTTCAGCAGCGTTCCAGCGATCCTGTCGAAGGAAGCTTGCCCCGCCGGCGGCTCGGTTGGGCCGTCGATGAAGCCGAGTCCCCAATTATCCTCGATGAAGCGGAGAACCGACGAGAGATCGGTCGTCGTATGATCCACGAAGTTCTCTTTCGCCCATGGCGAGATCACGAGGAACGGCTGGCGTGGCCCATAGCCGCAGCGCGCTGGGAATGCTGTTGCGACCGGCGCACCGCAATTGCCAGCCCCTGCGAGGAAGTCGGCCGGCGTTGCCGATGGACTGACGATCGCCCCAGTCACGTGGTCGTACCAGCCATCGGAATCATCATAGAGGATGATCACCGCCGTTTCCGGCCATTCCGGCGATTGCTGCAGCTTGTTGAGCGTCTGCACCAGGAACGTCTGCTCTGAGATCGGATCGGAGTTTCCGGGATGCCCGTCCTGAAAGGCTGCGGCCTTGAGGAAGGAAACTGCCGGCATCCGGCTTGCGTCCAGCGCGCTGAAGAAGTCGGTGAGATCGTAGATGTGATTGGCCTGATCCGTCTTACCGATCATTGCCACCGAGCTCGGCCGCAAGTGATGCGGGTTAGAGGTTTGGGCATAGTACTGGAAGGGGCTGTGGTGCGGCACGTAGTCGACGATCGGCACATGGACGTCAACGTTCGCGGAATTGCCATCGGTCGGGTTTGCGACGCCGGGATGGCCGATATGCGATGAGCCGCACACGGCGGGCGTCTTTTTCGCGGGATCGAACGGCACGGTCGGCGCAAAACCGCCATTGAACCAGCCCCAGGTGAGGCCTTTCTCGTTCAAGAGGTCGCCAACATTCCGGCCACTGAGCTGAACCTGCGGTCGATGCGCCGGGTCGGAGCAATCATCGAGCAACGGTTGTGGATCGCCGATGACGGTGCCGATGTTGCCGCCGGGTGGGAAAAAGACCGTGCCGGCGATGGTGGTTGTAGTCGGCGTTGGTATCCCGTTGACGCCGATCGTCGCCTTTATCACTCCATGCGTCTGGCCCGAAATCAGGTTGAGCGCGCCGACCGTCGACGGGCCGAAGTTTGTGTCGAAGGAATTGTCGCTCAAAGAAAACCGCTGCGCGTAGTTCCACAGCGCCGTCACCGTATTGCCATCGAAATAGCCCATGACGGTCGAGTCGTCCGGCTTACAGCCGACTCCGGTGCGGCCGGTAGCTTCGACGAACTTATCGAGGAGCCCGCCATCCACAGCCTTTTGCTCGTCGCTATAGTTGTGGTCCTCATCGCAGGTGACTGCCTGCGCCGGACTGAGCCGGTTGGGCTGCTTTGAGTTGGGATTGTGGTCCAAGAGTCCGCCGGTCAAGCCGTTCACGCCAGGCGTGTCATCGCGCGCGACGAATTTCGGCTCGCCATTCAGGTTTAGCGCATTGGGATAGGTGGCGAAATAATGGTCGAACGAGATGTTCTCCTGAAAGATGACGACGAGATGCTTGATCGGTTTCGTGGTCAGCGCATCGCTATCGCGCGCGAGACTCGACCCAGCAAAGCTGGTCGAGGCGATAGTCGACACGGTCAGTGCACTCAAAGTCCGTCTCCACAGAATTGTGTCCTTGCTCCTCACGGTTCTTCTCCTCCTCAAGATGCGTTGATAGCAGCTGAGACCGAGCCAAAGCCCATCGAGCGCCGACGTAGTGGCGCGGTCTGCGCCCAAGCTGTGCTTCAGCGTCCCCGCTCGCACGCAGGCGAACCCTCCGGCGGAACCACGGAGCTCCACCGTCTCGTCTGTTTTCGACAGACCGCTCTACTGCGCGTGCGGATGAAGGCTAGAGAGTTCCTGTTACGCTAGATTTACAGTTCTGTGCCACTTTTCCGAATGTGAGCGGACCGCGGCCAGTCGCAGCAGTTCTCGCTTCGCAAATTCAGTCTCGGCTAAGTCGTTCGTTCATCCATATGAAGGCGCCCCATCCATCCAAAGCCATTGATGCCGATCCGCATCCCCATCCCTCTCATCCCCTATCGGACATTTCTTCTCTTGGCGCGCCGCTCGTTCGCGGGTGCTTCTGCACACGCGCTCGGGGCCGAGCGCGCGCTTTTGGGCGCGCAGACCTCGGGCCGACCGCCGCAACAATCCTCGTTGAGATAGCCCATGAGCTCGCTCATGCCTTTGGGGGTCAACCGCGTCAATCAAGAACAGGCTGGCCCGCCCCTTCCTGATATTGCAGAATTGTCGCGCCAAAAGGCGTAGAGTCCCAAAAAAACGCGCCCGCCAGCGTGACAAGGGGGGAGGCTCAGCCATGCGACCAGGTCTCCGCAGTTTTGGTTTCGAACGGCCAACTCGACGTGCCTTTGTTGTGGGAGCTGCGGCGACAGCGGTTGTCGGGGTCACCGCTTCATCACGGGGGGCGGATAGCTTCAGCTTCGGGCTCACGCCGCTGTTCCTCGACAATGACATCGCGCTCCTGTCGATGCTGGAGCGCTACCTGACGCGCCGTCTCGAGCGGCCGGTCGCGCTCGTCAAGCGTCGCACCTACCACGAGATCTCGGCGATGCTTCTGTCGGGCCAGCTCGACGCCGCCTGGATCTGCGACGATCCCTACGTCCAGTACCATGACCAGCTCACGCTGCTCGCCGTTCCCGTCTACCGCCATCGGCCGCTCTACCAGACCTACGTCATCGTCAACGAGGCCAGCCAGGCGCGCTCGTTCGACGACATCCGCGGCACAGTGCATGCGTTCTCCGATCCGGACAGCACCTCCGGATATCTGGTCACGCGCTGGATGCTGGCGCTGCGCGAGACAACGCCCGCGCGCTTCTTCCACGAGAGCTTCTTCTGCTACGGCCACCGCAACGTGATCCGCGCCGTCGGGACGGGCCTCGCCGAGAGCGGCAGCATCGACGGATACGTCTGGGACGTGATGGGCGAGCGGGAGCCGGAGCTGGTGCGTCCGACACGCGTCGTCTTCCGATCCGAATGGCTCGGCTTCCCGCCGATCGTCGCGCCCAACGGCGGTCGCGAGGCGCCGGCGGTCAAGGCGCTCGCGGCGTCGCTTCTCGACATGCCGTCGGACCCGGAGGGACGCGAGATACTCGCAGTGCTGGCGCTCGACGGGTTCATCGAAGGCACACCCGACATGTACGAGAGCACCGCCGAGAAGGTCCGGATCGTCAAGGCACAGGTCTGATGACGGGGCCGTTGCGCATCACGGCCTGGCCGCTCACCCTGAAGGTCCCGCTCCTCGTGGCCGGCCTCATGGTGGCCGTCGCCATCGTCGTGTCGCAGGTCGTCCTCTCGCGACTCGAACGTGACCAGGAGACCAACCTCAGACTGCTCACCAGCGCCTATCTCGACGGCCTATCCGCCGCCGTCCTGCCGGCCGTGGTGCGCGCCGACGTGTGGGAGACGTTCGACGCCCTCGACCGCGCGCGCGGGCGCTATTCCGGCGTGCAGGCGCGCTACGCTATGGTGGAGCTTCCCAGCAGGCCGATATTGGCCGCATCGGATCCCCTTCGGTTCCCCGTCCGGAGTGCCGTTCCCGATGAGCTGCGCCGAAACTTCCCGACCGATGATGGCCTCATCATCGACGAGAACGCCGGCCGTGCGTGGCTAGCGCGAACGCTGCGCACGGAAGGCTTCTCGGTGGGCCGCATTCTCGCCGAGATCGACATCGCGAACCTGCTGCGCATTCGGCGGCAGGTCCTGCTGACGCTGGTGCTCGTGAACGGTGGGCTCGCGCTCGTTTTCGCCCTGGTGGGATGGTTCGCCGTCAAGCACATGCTGCAGCCGCTGAGCCTCCTGGCGCGGCACGTGGAGCGCGTCCGGGAGGGGCGCGTCGAGCCGATCCCGCCGCGCTACCGCCGCAGCTCCGCGAGCGAGTTCGGTCAGCTGTTCGATCGCTTCAACGCCATGGCCCGGGCGCTCAACGAGCGCGAGGCACTCGCGGCGCACCTCGCCGAGCAGGAAAAGTACGCAATGCTAGGTCGCCTCGCCTCGGGAATGGCGCATGAGGTCAACAACCCGCTCGGCGGGATGTTGAACGCGATCGACACGATCCAGGCGCACGGCGACGACCTGACAGTGCGTCAGACGTCGCTGGAGTTCCTCAAGCGCGGTCTCGCGGGCATCCGCAACGTGGTCCGCGCCGCGCTCGTCACCTACAAGCGCGGCTCCGATACGCTGCTGACGCCGGCCGATCTCGATGACCTGCCGTTCCTCGTGCAGCACGAGACTGGCGTACGCCGGCTCCGCCTGGACTGGCGTAACCGCATCGAGGAGGCGCTTCCGATCGACGGGCCGTCCGTCCGCCAGATCGTGCTGAACCTCCTGCTGAACGCGTGTGCCGCGTCGCCGGTCGGAGGCCTCGTGTCGGTCGACGCCCGGCGTGCGGACGGCACGCTCACGATTACCGTCTCCGACGAGGGATCCGGTCTTCCTAGCGAAATGGCGGCACTCCTCCAGAGCGCCGAGGAGGCGGCGCCGCGCCGCGACAGCAAGGGGCTCGGCCTCTGGACGACTGGGCACCTCGTCCGCCGGCTCGGCGGCCGCGCCGAGGTCGAAACTTCGGCGGCGGGCACGCGCGTGAACGTGATTCTTCCGATAGCCGCAGCGGAGGCACTTCATGCCGCGTGAGCGCGGGCTGATCGGCGTTATCGAGGACGACCAGGTGATGGGCGGGACGCTCGTACACCGCCTCGAGCTCGAGGGATACACGCCGCTCTGGTGGCAGACGGGGCGGGCGGCGCTCGACGCGCTGCGGACTGCGAGACCCGACCTCGTGATCTGTGACATCCGCCTCCCGGACATGAGCGGCGAGGATGTGTTCCTCAAAGTCCTTCCGGCCCTTGCGGGAACGCCCTTTCTATTCGTGACCGCGTTCGGACAGATCGAGCAGGCAGTGCGCCTCACCAAGGCCGGCGCCGTCGACTACATCGGCAAGCCCTATGCGATTGCCGAGCTGCTCGAGCGGATTCCACGGCTCATTCGCTGGCGGCCAGGAGCGGTCGGTGCCCTCGGCGCCTCGGAGGCGATGCGCCGCGTCGAGACGCTGCTGCGGCGCGTTGCCGACGTCGACAGCTCTCTCCTGTTCGTGGGCGAGAGCGGCGCCGGCAAGGAGGTGGCGGCGCGGTTCGTCCATGCGGTCTCCATGCGCTCGCAGTCGCCGTTCATGGCGGTCAACTGTGCCGCGATCCCAAACGAGCTCATCGAGAGCGAGCTATTTGGTCATGAGAAGGGCGCCTTCACCAGCGCCCACGCGCGGCACCACGGATACGCGGAGCGCGCCAAAGATGGCGTTCTCCTCCTCGACGAGGTCGGCGAGCTGCCGCTGCCGATCCAGGCCAAGCTCTTGCGTCTAATCCAGGAGCGCGCGTTTATCCGGCTTGGCGGCGAGGCGGCAATCAAGGCGCCCGCGCGGATCGTCTGCGCGACGAACTCGGACCTTGAGCGCGCCGTCGCCGATGGCCGCTTCCGTCGCGACCTCTTCTACCGCATCGATGTCGTGCGCGTTACGATCCCTCCGCTGCGCGAGCGGCCGGACGATGTTCTCCCGCTCGCTCACGCATTCCTCCGCGAGCTCTCGGACTCTTTCAACCGTGAGGTCCACGGCCTCACGCCCGCGGCGGAACAGGTACTTCTTGCACATCCGTGGCCCGGAAACGTGCGCGAGCTGCGGAACCGGATCGAGCGCGCCGTCGCGCTGTCCGAGGCCCCGTGGATCGGTCCGGACCTCCTCTTCCCGGCGGAGACCCGGGAGCCCGTCGGTTTGGAGAGCCTGTTGCCGACGCTGGCAGAGGTCCGCGAGCGCGCCGAGCGTCATCACATCCGCGCCGCGCTCGCGCGCGCGGGCGGCCGCGTCGAAGACGCCGCGAAGCTGCTGGGCATCTCGCGATCAACCCTGTTCGAGAAGATGCGGAAGTTGGCCGTCGAGCATGATTCGCCGCAGGACCGCTCAGCTTGACGCCGCGCCGCCCGCGAAACGGTCGATCTTCGCCGCCATGATGAAATCATTCTCGTGCAGGCCGCGGATTTTCTTCGTCTGCAGCGAAACCGTGGCGTAGCCCCATCCAAACGCTATGTCCGGATGGTGATGCTCCGTCTCCGCCAACTCCCCGGTGCGTCGCACGAACTCTAGGGCTTCCGCGAAGTTCCTGAACTTGAACGTCCGTCTGATCTTCGTCGCATCGTCGAGCAGCGCCCAATCGGACGCCTCCAAGCGGTAGGTCTCGGCCTGGTCGCGCGTGAGCGGCGGGATGCCGCCGCGGCAAGGTGTGCAGACCTTCTCCACGAGCTTCGAGGCCATCCCGGTCCTCCTTTCGTTTCCGCCGCGATAGATATGGGCTGCGGCACCTGCGCGATCCATGCTGACATCCATTATGCCGAAGTCCGGATTATGCCGCATGGCCCGGATTCGCGGCGGAACTGCGGCCCGTCGGCCATGTGGTGTTCGGTATAATCTCGAAACGGTTATTGCGGCAACATCTCAATACGAACTCCCGCTCCCGGCCCTAAGCGCAAGTTCGATCTCCCGCCGTTTGGTGCGAAAGGAGTAAGACATGCGCACTGTCCTCGCTTGGCACGAAAGCTGTCCCTTTGCGGCTCCTTTGGCGTAGATCCATCGAGCCCTCACCGCGCGCCTTCTTACAGATCGAGTCTCGCACAAGAAATCGCAGGCGAAACCGGCGCAAACTCGGTCAAGATATCGTGCTTATCGGCGCCAGTAGCCCGGCATATACGGCGCTCTGATAAAGGAAGTAGGCCGCGGCAAGCAGCAGCAGGACGCCGCTCGCCCGCTCCATCTTCGGCACCCACATTGCAAACCGCGGCACAGTTTTGATCTTCTCCGTCGCGGCGCCGACGATCAGGAGCGGAATACCTCGCGCCAAGCCAAAGACCAGCAGCAAGAGGCCTCCAATCCACGGCGCTCCCGAGACGGCGGCTGCTCCGAGGATCGGGAGCACCATGGGCGTACAGGCCGGACAAACCGAAAGTCCGAAGGGAATGCCGAGGGCATAGGCTGCCCCGAATGAGTCGACCTGCCGCGGTCTCGGTCTCACGACCGGAATGACGACACGGATCTTGCGCAGCAGCGCCAGCCCCAGCACGACGAGAAGCACGGCAAGAACGAAGTTCGTGATAGCAAGAGAACCGGCAAGAACGCGGATGACGGTGAAGCCGAGAAAACCGAAGAAGGCGCCAATCGCGGCATCGACGGTCGCCAAACCCAGGACGAAGCCCGCCGAGAGGCGCAGCCCCGTCATCCGCGTGATCGCTTCTCTATCGCGACTTTGTCCCCCGACATAGCCGGCAACGACGGAGGCGAGCGGTAGCGAGCTCGGCGCGACGCCCATGATCAACCCAGCCAGGGCCACGAGGGCGAATCCAAGCGGCGACATGATCGAGACGTGCTGAAACGAAGCCTCAAGGTCGAGCATCCACCATCCTTTCAGTGAAAGTACAGCGACCCCGGCGGAGGCCGGGCGCCCACACCCGCGAAGTTTGCTGCGCGGAAGCACTCTACCGGCCGTACCGCGGTACGGGGTCAAGCAAAAACCGTCTGCGGCGAACGGCGCATTTTCCGCCTTGACTCTGTACTATAGTACGGACCCCATCTTTAGAGCGGAGGTTAGAAAACATGCCGACGCTCACCATCGGAAAAACCGCGCGAGAGGCGGGTGTAAACGTCGAGACTGTGCGCTTCTACGAGCGCCGCGGCCTTATCGAGCGACCGCCGAAAGGCGAGGGCTATCGAGCTTATGCGCCGGAACAGGTAGCCCGCATCCGCTTCATCAAGGAGGCGCAGCAGATCGGTTTCTCGCTGAGCGAGATCGGCGACCTTCTAGCCCTGCGTGCCGATCCCGCGGCCGATTGCTCCGAGGTGCGGCGCCAGGCCGTCGCGAAGCTCGATCAGGTCCAGCGGAAGATCGAGCAGCTTCGCGCGGTAGGCGCCGCCTTGGAGACCTTGATCGCCGCATGTCCCGGCCGAGGGGCGCTGCACGCATGTTCGATCATGGATGCACTGACGCAGCGCTTGAGCGAACCCGCAACCAAGGTGAGACGCCCGCAGTCTCGCTCTCGGCAACATCCCGCAATGGAGCATCAGATGAAGACCGCTCTCCTCAAGATCGACGGCATGCACTGCGACGGCTGCGCCAATACCGTCAAAGCCGTGGTCGAGCGGCAAGCTGGCGTGCAGCTGGCTGACGTCTCATACGATCAAGGCCAGGCACGGGTCCTCTATGACCCGCAGACTATTGCCGAGGACGCCCTTGTCGCGACGGTGCAGAAGCTCGGCTATCGCGTCACCCCGCAACCGACATGAAGGAGGTGCGACCATGAGCACCGCCATCACTGCTGATCGGCTATGGACCGAGGAGCCATCTAACCGCCCCGATCGCAAGAAGATCCGCGCACGGATCGGCGGCCTTCATTGTTCGCTCTGCACCGGTACGATCGAGAAGGCGCTGGGGCGCATGGCAGGAGTCGATAAGGTCGCTGTCAGCCTCACGCACGAGCAGGCGCTTGTCGAATACGACCCGCAGGTCGCGCGGCCGGAAGAGCTGCTGCAAACCCTTAGGGACATCGGTTACACCGTCTCGGACCCGCGCAAGCTGCGCGCCTTCGAGGAGGAGGAGCGCGACCTCGTCCGAGAAGGCCGGCGGTTCGTCGTGGCCGTCACCTTGAGCGTCGCGTCGATTGCGCTCATCGCGAACCCGACCGAGAACTGGATCTCGGCGCTTCCCGCTCTTGTCTGTTTGAGCCTTGGAGCACTGGTGTTCCTCGTGCTGCGGCCAAGCGGCTTGTGGAAGGCGATCACCGGTTTCGGCGGATTGGCTGCTATGGCGCTCTCGCTGCTTTTTTTCAATCTGCGGGGCGATCTCACAACCATCGCGCCGTGGGTGGTCGGGATACTCGCCCTCGTCCTCGTCTTCGGCGTCGGCAGTCACATTCTCCACATGGCGGTTCAGGCTCTGCGCCGCGGCATCCTCAATCAGCACGTGCTCCTCGAGGTTGGGGCTTTCGCCGGCATCATCGGCGGAGTGATCGGGATCGTTCGCCCGTCGCCGACCTATCCGACCGGGACCTTTTTCGCCGTAGCAGTCATGGTCGGCACATATCACATCTTCTCGGAGTGGCTGTCGCTGATCGTCAAAACACGCAGCTCGCAGGCGGTGAAGCGGCTCCTGGACTTGCAGCCGGATACCGCCCGGCTCGTGCGCGGCAGCGAAGAGGTCCAAGTGAGGGTCGACGAGGTCGCAGTCGGTGATCTCGTCCGCATCCGTCCCGGCGAGCGCATCGCGGTTGACGGCACGGTCGTCAGCGGCCACTCGGGTGTCGACCAGTCCTTCGTCACCGGCGAACCGCTTCCTGTCGAGAAGCGCGAGGGCGATGCCGTCGTCGCGGGCTCGATCAACGGCACCGGGACATTGGCGGTCCGCGTGACGGCGGTCGGCGAGGAGAGCTTCCTCCAGCGCGTCGTCCGACAGGTCGAGGATGCGCGGGCGCTGAAGCCCGGCATCCTGCATCTCGTCGATCGCATCCTGCGCGTCTACACCCCAAGCGTGCTCCTGGCCGCTGCCTTGGCTCTCATCGGCTGGATACTCGGGCCGCAGCTCATCGCCGGCCACCCCGATCTCAGCCGCGCGGTGTTTGCGGCACTCAGCGTCCTCGTCATGGGCTATCCCTGCGCGGTCGGCATCTCGGCGCCACTCTCGATCGTACGCGGCGCGGGAGAGGCGGCCGATCATGGTGTCCTCATGCGCACGGGCGAGGCGTTCCAGACCTATCGGCTGGTGACGTATGTGCTCTTGGACAAGACCGGAACACTCACCGAGGGCAGGCCGATGGTCCGCGAGATCGAGGCGCTTGGCGTGAGCGAGAGCGAGCTCCTGGCGATTGCTGCCGCAGCCGAATCCTCCTCCGAGCATCCTCTCGCGGCGGCGGTCGTGAAGGAGGCCTTCGAGCATGGCGCCACTCCGCCGGAGGTCGAAACCTTCGAAGCCCTACCAGGCAAGGGAGTGGTCGCCCGCATCGACGGGTGCGAAGTCCTTGTCGGCAATCCGAAGTTCCTCGGCGAGCGGGACGTCGACCTGACGCCGTTTGCCGATCGCATCGGCGCCTTGGAAGAGGCAGGGCGCACAGTGATCGCGGTCGCTCGGAATGGTAGCGTGCTTGGCATCCTGGCGCTGGGCGATGCGCTCAAGGGCGATGCCGTCGAGACCGTCGCGGAGCTGCGCCGGGCCGGGCTCAAGCCAGTGCTGGTGACGGGCGACAACGATCGTGCGGCACGACGGGTCGCGCGCGACACCGGCATTGACCAGGTGCATGCCGGCGTCCTGCCGGGCGAGAAGGCCGACATCATTCGGCAGCTCCAGCAGCACGGAAAGGTCGCGATGGTCGGCGATGGCATCAATGACGCGCCGGGGCTGATGCAGGCGGATGTCGGCATCGCCATGGGCAGCGGCACGGACATTGCCATCGAATCGGCGGACATCATCATCCTTGGCCGTCGCCTCGGATTGATCCTCCTCGCGCGCGACATCAGCCGCCGCAGCTACCGCAAGATGGTTCAGAACGTCCTTCTCGCCTTCTGCTTCAATGGCATCGGCATTCCGGTGGCCGCGACCGGCCTCATCGATCCGATCTGGGCGATGTTGGCGATGGCGGTCAGCGTCACAGCGATCTTCATCAACTCGCTGTGGGGCCGGCCCTCCCTCTTCATCAATGCCATCCTCAGCGTCGGCCGGCCACCGGTCGAGACTGCGCAGCAGCTGGCCTGAACCGGCGTTGGCACGCCGCCCTCTTGCGGAAGTTCAGACTGAGACAGCACCATAGCCGCGCGGCATCCTTGACTCCTCAACAACAGGAGCAAGGACATGTCCGGCCCAACAGATGCGCTGGTTCAGTACGACGCGATCATCGCCCAATATCGCGCTGAGCTGGAACGGTGCACTGCCAGCAGATCCTTGCGATGCCCGACAAGCGGTACGTCAAACGCAGCGTGACCTTCCTCGACCGCGACGAGATCGCGGCATCGCTCGCCACACCGGACCGCTCGACATGGTCCGGCCGACGGGACCACGCGATTCTGTTGGTCGCCCTCCAGACCGGTCTCAGGGCATCTGAGCTGATCAACTTACGCTGCCAGGATGTCGTTCTCGGCAAGGGTGGGCATCTGCGCTGCGACGGCAACCGGAAGGAACGATGCACGCCATTGCGTCGTGACACCGTCAGTCTGTTGGAACGCTGGCTCAGGGAGCGGCGCAGGTCTGGGGACGATCTGTTGTTCCCGTCGATACGGGTGACAGGTTGAGCCGCGATGCGCTCGAGCATCTCGTCCGTAAGCACAGTCAGACCGCCGCAGCATCCTGCCCATCGCTCGCGAACAAGCGTGTCAGTCCCCACATCCTCCGACATAGCACGGCGATGGAGCTGCTGCAGCACGGCGTCGATCAGACGGTGATCGCCCTTTGGCTCGGCCACGAATCCGTCGAGACGACGCAGGTCTACATCCATGCTGATCGGCTGAAGGAGAAGGCCCTGGCCCGCGTCGCGGCACCAAAAATAAAGCCAGGCCGATATCGCCCGGATGATAAGCTGCTCGCCTTCCTCGAAGCACTCTGATTATGCCGAACACCGCATGGCCAAGGGGCCGCCGTTCCGCCGCGAATCCGGGCCATGCGGCATCATCCGGACTTCGGCATAAGTGCGTGTTATGCCGATATCGGCATAAGACTCACGCGTCCGAAAATTCGGACTTCGGGACCCTCCAAATCCGGAAACACGGACTTCCAGGACGATGAACCGTCCAGATCCGGCCGATTTCCAGGCTTCCCGCGACCGAACACGTTGGCACGCGGCTTGCGACCGTCCCGTAAGAACACGTGACGCAGGGGGATCGCATGAAGCGCTGCAACCGCATGGTCGAAATCGGGCGCCGCCAATTCTTGAGCGGCGGCGCAACCGCTGCCGCTGCCGCCGTCGCCGCGGGCGCGCTACCCGCCGCCGCCGAAGCTGCGGCTGCACCCGCGCGGATCAGCTATCCGAGCCGACGGATCGGCAACGTCAAGGACCTGAAGGTCGACGAGCCCGTCCAGGTCACTTATCCCGATGCTGATGCGCCCGGTGTCCTCCTGAAGCTCGGCAAGCCCGTGGAAGGCGGCGTCGGCCCTGGCCGCGACATCGTCGCGTTCTCGACGGTCTGCCCGCACAAGGGCTTTCCCTTGAACTATGTCGCCGCGGACAAGTCGCTCAACTGCCCCGGCCACTTCTCGCGGTTCGACGTGGAGAGGGGCGGCCAAGAGATCTGGGGTCAGGCGACGCAGAATCTCCCGCAGTACATGCTGCGCGTCGACGGGAACGGCGACATTCACGCGATCGGCATCGACGAGCTGTTGTACGGCCGGCTGTCAAACGTGCTCTGAGGGAGGAAACGATGGCCTACAAGCGACAAGTCGACCGCCTTCCCATCGTCCCCGCGGACGCGAAGGAGTTCAACGTCACCTGCCACTACTGCATCGTGGGGTGCGGCTACAAGGCGTACACCTGGCCCACGAACCGGCAGGGCGGAACGGCGCCAGGCCAGAACAAGTTCCACGTCGATCTCGGTAAGCAGCAGGCCGCCGAGACGGAAGCCTGGTACTCGCCGTCCATGTACAACCTCGTCCGGCAGAACGGCGAGGACGTCCACATCGTCATCAAGCCCGATAAGGGGTGCGTCGTAAACTCGGGCCTCGGCTCGATCCGCGGCGCGCGCATGGCCGAGATGAGCTACTCGCCCGCTCGCAACACGCAGCTGCAGCGGCTCACCGAGCCCATGGTCTGGCGCTATGGGCAGATGCAGCCAACCAGCTGGGACGACGCGCTCGATCTCGTTGCGCGCGTCACGGTCGGCGTCATCAACGACATGGGCGAGGACGGACTCTTCGTCTCCGCCTTCGACCATGGCGGCGCCGGCGGCGGCTACGAGAACACCTGGGGCACAGGCAAGCTCTACTTCACCGCCATGAAAGTGAAGAACATCCGGATCCACAACCGCCCGGCCTACAACTCCGAGGTCCACGCCACGCGCGACATGGGCGTCGGCGAGCTAAATAACTGCTACGAAGACGCCGAGTTGGCAGACACGATTGTCGCCGTCGGGACCAACGCACTCGAGACTCAGACCAACTATTTCCTGAACCATTGGCTCCCCAACATCCGTGGCGCCTCGATGGACAAGCGGAAGAAGGAGTTCCCGAACGAGCCTCTCGAGCCCCTGCGGATGGTCATCGTCGACCCGCGCCGGACGGTCACCGTTAATGCGTGCGAGCTTGAGGCCGGCAAGGACCGGGTGATGCACCTCGCGATCAACTCAGGAACCGATCTTGCTCTCTTCAATGCCTGGCTCACCTACATCGCCGACAAGCGCTGGGTCGACAAGGCGTTCATCGACGCCTCGACCAAGGACTTCGACAAGGCGCTCGCCACGAACAAGACGAGCGTCGACGAGGCGGCGCGCATCACCGGGCTCACGCCCGACCAGATCCGCCAGTCGGCGGAGTGGATCGCGCAGCCCAAGGCCGGCGGCGCGCGTCGCCGGACCATGTTCGCGTACGAGAAGGGGCTGATTTGGGGAAACGACAACTACCGCACCAACGGCGCCCTCGTGAACGTCGCGCTCGCGACCGGCAACATCGGGCGCCCCGGCGGCGGCTGCGTGCGCATGGGCGGGCATCAGGAGGGCTACTCGCGACCGTCGGACGCCCATGTCGGAAAGCCCGCTGCCTATGTCGACCAGCTCCTCATCGGCGGCAAAGGCGGCGTGCACCACATCTGGGCCTGCGACCACTACAAGACGACGCTCAACGCCTTGCAGTTCAAGCAGGTCTACAAGAAGCGCACCGACCTGGTGAAGGACGCGATGTCCGCCGTGCCTTGGGGAGACCGACCGGCAATGGTCGCTGCCATCATGGACGCGATCAAGAAAGGCGGGCTGTTCGCCGTCGACGTCGACATCGTTCCGACCAAGATCGGGCAGGCCTGTCAAGTGTGGCTGCCGGCCGCGACCTCCGGCGAGATGAACCTGACGTCGATGAATGGCGAGCGGCGCATGCGACTCACCGAGCGCTACATGGATCCACCCGGCGACGCCATGCCTGACTGCCTCATCGCAGCGCGCATCGCGAATCACATTGAGCGCGTGCTTCGAGAGCAGGGCAAGAACGACATCGCGGAGCGCTTCAAGGGCTTCGACTGGAAGACCGAGGAGGACGCGTTCATGGACGGCTACCATCAGCACGAGGCAGGCGGCGAGTTCGTCACCTACGCCCGGCTGCGCGCGATGGGCACCAACGGGTTCCAGGAGCCGGCGGTCCAGGCAGAGGGCGATCGCATCGTCGGTACGAAGCGCCTCTACGCCGATGGCAAGTTCAAGAGCAAGGACGGGAAGGCCTCCTTCATGGAGACGCAGTGGCGAGGCCTCCAAGCGCCGGGCAAGGAAGACGAGATGAAGAAGTGGCCGTTTCTGATCAACAACGGCCGCACGAATCACGTCTGGCAATCTGCCTATCTCGACCAGGAGAATGAGCTGATCATGGATCGCTGGCCATTTCCCTTCATCGAGATGAACCCCGCCGACATGGCCGAGCTCGGGCTCAAGCAGGGCGACCTCGTCGAGGTCTACAACGACAACGGCTCGACGCAGGCGATGGTCTATCCGACGCCGACGGCGAAGCGGAAGCAGACGTTCATGCTCTTCGCACAGCCGACCGGACCGCAGGGAAACGTCGTATCGAAGGGCGTGAACGAGCTCATCATCCCGAACTACAAGCAGACCTGGGGCAACATCCGGAAGATCGCGGACGCCCCCGAGGTCACGCGGAAGCTCACGTTCAAGAGCCAGGAGTACCGCACGAGCTGAACCAAGCCTCCCCGAACTGACCGGAGCGGGCATTCGCTCCGGTCGATCTTTCGGGGCGCGATCGGAGGCGACGAATGGGGCGGACGTCGGCGATCCGGGATATTCGTATGCTCCCCGACTGCGGCGCGGTCGAGGATGCGATCACGGTCGACGAGGCGCTCCGACGCATCCGCGAACGCGCCCGTCCGGTGGCAGGGTCCGAGACCGTCATGCTCGCCGAGGCGTGCGGCCGCATTCTGGCAGAGGATGTCATCTCGACGATCAATCTCCCGCCGCACGACAGCGCAGCGATGGATGGATATGCGGTGTTCGCGGCCGACCTCATGCCAGATCGCGACACACGACTGCCGGTCATCGGCCGCGCCGCTGCTGGCCACCCGTTCGCGCGAGCGGCACTCCCCGGCGAGGCCGTTCGCGTCTTCACCGGCGCGCCGATGCCGCGCGGCCCGGATACCGTGGCCATCCAGGAGCACTGCATTCAGGACGGACGCTTCGTGCGAGTTCGCCCCGGCACGAAGACTGGCGCCAACGTGCGCCATGCGGGCGAAGACGTCATGGCCGGCTCTCTCGCGATCGCCTCCGGCCAGCGCCTCGGTCCGCAGCACCTGGCGCTCGCTGCCGCGATCGGGCGCACCAACCTGCCGCTGCGGCGCAGGCTGAAGGTTGCCGTGCTTTCGAGCGGCGACGAGCTTCGCCAGCCTGGCGAGACGGTTGGTCCCGGAGAGATCTACGACGCCAACCGATTCGCCGTCACGGGGGCGCTGAAGGATCTGGGTTGCGAGGTGACCGATCTCGGCATCCTCGCTGACGATCAGAATGCCGTTCGCCATGGCCTATCGGCAGCCGCAGAACGTTCCGATCTCATCGTGACGTCCGGCGGAATGTCCGACGGAGAGGAGGATCACGTAAAGACAGCGGTGCGAGCGCTGGGCGCGTTGAGCTTCTGGTCGCTCGCGATCAAGCCTGGCCGTCCGGTCGGCATGGGGCGCATTCACGACGTTCCTTTCGTCGGGCTGCCGGGCAATCCCGTGGCCGCGCTGGTCTCATTCCTTCTGTTGGTGAGACCCTTCGCACTGGCGCTCATGGGCGCGTCGGAGACCGAACCACCTCCCTGGCGGATGCGCGCGGGCTTCTGTCATGCGAAGCGCGTAGGCCGTCGCGAGTACCTATGCGTTCGCATTGAGCGAGATGGGCCCGAAGGTCCTGTCGCCCATAAACTGCCTCGCCAGGGATCGCACCTCCTGTCCACGTTGTCGGCTGCAGACGGGTTGGCTGCTCTGGAGGAAGGCCGTGCGGCCGTTGCGGCAGGAGAGATTATTGAGGTCTTGCCATTTCACCATGGCGGGTTTCGGCCCTAAACCGGCCATCGGTTGAACACCCATAATTCTTCGCGTTTGCGCGTGACCGGACCGGGCGAATTCGCGAAAGCTGGCACGCTACTCCTTCACAAGCTGACCTACGCTAGCTTTGTCGATTGGCCGCGTGAGGACTAGCTCGTCGTGCCCTTATCATAAGCAACAAGCCGCTCAGTCAAGCCTTCGGCATTCGATAACGCGACGAGATGACCGTCGGGAATCTCGTCCGCCTCTTTTCCGAGCCTAAGGTGCCGCAATACGTGCTATGCACCTCCGCTCGAGCCGAATCTGAACCTGCCGTTAACTTTGCCTCGTCGGCCGCACCAATTCCATATGGCTTACGCCGAGAGCGCTTGCCAGTTCATAGAGCGTGACGACTGTGGGATTGCGGCGGCCCTGTTCGAGACTGCTGATGTACTGCTGGCTGAAGCCCGAAATTTCCGCGAAGCGCTCTTGGGTTAGGCCCTTTTTCAGCTTGCCGGGGCCGAGCCGATCGCCAGTTGACGCCATTCATCGCGTACCGTGGTTCAACGCACACTTACCAATGAGAAAACGTTGCGCTTACAGAGATGGACCGGATCCGATCGACAGACATGTCGGGCGCCGACTCCGCGCGCGGCGCATTCTGTTGGGCCTTAGTCAGACTTCACTCGGCAAGACTGTCGGGCTGACTTTTCAACAGATCCAGAAATACGAGCGGGGAACCAACCGCGTGAGCGCAAGTGCATTATTCAAACTTAGCCACACGCTCGACGTGCCGGTAGCCTTCTTTTTCGAGGAGATGCCCCATGAGTTTGTAACCGAGCAACCCGCACCTCGAGCTCGAACTACCAGTCAACGCGCTGAAACTGTCCGAGCAGGCCGAGGTCGGATGACCCGCGAAATGCTTGAGTTGGAACGAGCGTACCTTGGAATTCGCGACAAGAGAACGCGTCAACAGGTATTCACATTCATTAAGGCATTCGGGCAAAATACCGCATCAAGCGGCTAATACCCGGTCAGAGTTTCCGAGTGTTGTGCTGATGGTCATCCCACAAGCATGATCGAAAGAGGTGGGTGCCGGTTTCCACAAATGTCAATCACGTGAGCTGCGAAGAAACTCGAGATAGCCCCGATCGGTCACCCATCGGGCGCGAGCGAGGTGGCTGTCGTATCTGACTTTGGCTCTGCCGGGTTGCTCGACAGGGTCAATTTCGAGGAGCACTCGGGCAACCTCCGTCCATTCTGCACCTTCCGCGGCTGCGTCGAGTAACCGCAGATACGTGATCAAGTTGGCACGATCGTATGCGGTCAGCCGATCTTCGATCGGCGCGGTATCGGCGAGGATTGGTCGCGCCGGTTCTTGAGCCATCCCAGTCACAACATTGTTTCCGCTCGCGCACTGAGCCGTGACGCGCGAGCCAGATCGAGCATATCGCCAAATCCGGCCTGCAGATGCCACGTTCATCGAGTGTCGCTATCAGAAAAACCCAACTTCTGTCAGCAGCTACCGCAAATCCGGAACAGCAACTATTCCGTTTTCGAAACGAGGCGATGTACAACCTTTGCGATCACGCGCTTGTTACACCGAGTACGCGAATGAACTGTGATAAATCCCATAGGCCAGATAAGCGGACCACGTAGAAGCCGCAAAAAGGCGGCAAGCATGCGATCGGGGCAAAGCACCAATGGACACTTTGGAGCGATATGCGGCGGGCGATGAGCTAACGATCGATTTTGCCGCCGCATCCGCGTCCCATCCCCCGGGACTCGGATTTGGAAATATTTTGAGGCTCGGCAGCGTCACGCTCGCACAGTGCTTCTTCAAAGCCAGTGACGGCGTCCACGTCGGGTCGTCGCAGGTGACCGTCGGGATTTACGACGGTACTCCCTTTGACATGGATTGGCGGTCGCCGGATAGCGATCGCGTACGATCGAGCACCATGTCGCCTGGCCAAGCACATATCGGTGACGGCCGGCTGCCATTGTGGGTCCGTTGCGCTGCCTCGCCATCGTTCTTCGCCTTTGCCATGGACGAGGCGTTTGTCGCCGAGACCTGCCAAGGCACATTTGGTGGCGCGGCTGACTATGCTCTTCAGACCGCCATCGGAGTGGAGGACCCGGTACTCGCCCGCATCGCCGCTCTTGGTAAGCTCGAGCTAGCCCAAGGCGGGGCAAATGGAAGGCTCTATGTCGAAGGTCTCGGAGCCGCTCTTGCCGTGCATTTGTTGCGCAAATATGGCGCGTCCGACAGGCGACTGAGCCTGCATCGAGGTGGCCTTACGCCGGCTCAGCTTCGCCGCGTAATCGAGTACATCAATACCAATCTGAGCCAGGAACTGACCCTCGCTCAGCTCGCGTCTGTGGCCGGGCTAAGCCCGCATCACTTCGGTCAGGCTTTCAAGGCCATGACCGGGAGGCCACCGCATCGCTATGTGATCGAAAAACGCATTCACCGCGCGCGCGAGCTCCTACGTGGCGGGAGGCTCCCGATAGCTGAAATTGCGCATGCCGTTGGGTTCTCAAGCCAGAGCCATCTCACGATCAATTTTCGCCGACTCACCGGCCTTACACCCGCCCGGTTTCGACGATCACAGATCTAGCAGATAGACAACAACGATGGATCGGATAAAGCGTGTGCACGTCGTTGGTGCTGGTCTGGCTGGGCTCGCGGCATCCCTGCAGCTCGTCAAGGCAGGAGTCGATGTCGCTCTGCACGAGGCGGCACCACAAGCAGGCGGGCGTTGCCGCTCCTATTTCGACGAGACACTCGGCTGCCGCATCGATAACGGCAATCACCTTGTGATCGCCGGAAACACCGCGGTCATGACCTATCTGGGGGGGATCGATGCCCTTGGCACGGTCGGCGGTCCGCCCGACGCAAGATTCGATTTCCTCGATTTGACGAGCGGCGAGCGCTGGGTGGTGCGGCCCAACCCCAGCAGAGTTCCCTGGTGGATATTCTGCGCGGATCGGCGCGTTCCCGGCACCACTGCCTGGGATTACCTCCGTGGCTTGCGGCTCGCCTGGGCGCGTCGTGATGACACCGTTACCGCGCTTCTAAATCGAGAGACAGCCCTGTTTAAGCGGCTATGGGAGCCTCTCGCTGTCTCGGCGCTCAACACTGATCTGGAGGAGGCATCGGCCGCATCTCTTGCACGAGTCCTCCGAGAAACGTTCGGAAAAGGTGGCGCCGCTTGTCGGCCACTCGCGCCAATCGAAGGTTTGTCAGAAAGCTTGGTCGAGCCGGCGCTCAAACGGCTGCGCGCTACGGGCAGTCAGATTCGCCTGGGCTCACGGCTCCGGGGTATTGAGTTCCAGGATCAACGCGCCTCGAAGCTTGTCTTCGATCAAGGTGACGAACCGCTAAATGCCGGCGAAGCGGCGGTAATTGCGGTTCCGCCAACCGTTGCTACGCGCGTGGTGCCGGGACTTACGGCGCCCGATGCATTTCGCCCGATCGTCAATGCCCACTTCCGTGTCACCGCGCCGGACGACACGCCTCTGTTTATCGGCGTCATCGGCGGCGCGACGCAATGGGTATTTCGTAAGCCGGGCGTTCTTTCGGTAACGATCAGTGCTGCGAACGGATTGGTCGACGCGCCGGCTCAAGAGCTTGCGCAACTCATCTGGCCAGAAGTACAGCGCGCCTATGATCTCCCAGTCGGGCCGTTGCCGCCGTGGCAGATCGTCAAAGAGAAGCGTGCCACTTTTGCGGCGACACCGGCTCAGCTCAGCCGCCGGCCGAAAACCGATACCAATTGGGAAAATCTAGTGCTCGCGGGCGATTGGACCGACACCGGGCTGCCGGCGACGATCGAGGGAGCCATTCGTTCCGGTTTCGCCGCAGCAAGCCACTTACTGGGAGGCGGACGAACATCGTTGATGAACGCACACAGCGCGTAACAACAAAGCACGTGGCGAGCTCCACGAGGCGATCGGCGCGATTCCAAGACTGAGAGTCTAAGAATTTTTGAATGCCTGTTTTGGGGCAGGGCGGAGCTTTGCCTCGATGAGGAGAAGTCCAACGACAACACAGGGAGGTAAGTATGTCTGTTTGTGTGATCGATGAGAGGAGAACACGAGCGCCCGAACCCACAAGCGTACGCCCGCGGCTCGCCGGCCCTATCCCGCCCAGACGTCCACTATCGTTTTTCAAATACCTCCGAGTCAGCCGCGATAACTTCATCGCGGGACTCCATGAAGGTGCTTTCAGCGAATCAGTCTATGAGCGGAAGTTTCTTTGGTTCCGCAGCTTCATCATCAATGATCCCGACGGCATCAAGCGAGTGCTTCTGGACAACAGCTCGAACTACGTGAAAGCAGACATTTTGCAGCCAGTTTTAGGACCGGCGCTGGGTGTCGGGCTCGTCACGAGTGATGGCGAGACATGGCGCGGGCTTCGCAAGCTCATCTCGCCGGTCTTCGATCCTCGAAGCGTGGAGGGATATGCACCCGTCATTAGCGCAGCCACGGCGGATTTGCTCAAACGTTGGTCGACGCTTCCGGACCGTGCGGTTGTCGATATCCACAAGGTGATGAGTGCGCTTACCCTTGAAATTATCTCCCGCGCCGTGTTTGCATCAGATAGCAGCGAGATGGTCGACATCATCGAGAGGAGCTCTGCCGAATACCAAGCCAAGATGACTTTCAGTTTCTGGGGCGTCGTTCCGATCCTCAATCGACTTTGGGCGCGCTACAAGGTTAGACAGGGCCGACACATTGTTCGGAAGCTCGACGAAGCGATCTATCGTCTTATTGCGCGGCGTCTCAGCGACCCGTGCAAGAAGGGCCATTCGGACCTCCTCGGGCGACTGATAGCCGCACGCGATAGCGAAACGGGAGCGGCTCTGAGTTCGCGCGGCGTACGAGATCAAGTGGTCACGATCATGATGGCCGGTCACGAGACCACGGCCAGCGCACTTGGTTGGATCTGGTATTTGCTGTCGCAACACCCGGCGGAAGAAAGGAAACTTCATCGCGAAGTGGATGAGGTGCTCAAAGGGCGCGCGCCGACCTTTGAGGACATACCGAACCTTCCCTATACCCGCATGGTCATCCAGGAGGGAATGCGGCTCTACCCGCCGGTCCATACGCTTAGCTGGCGCCAGGCGACGGCGGACGATGATGTGTGCGGCCGTCGTATCCCGAAGGGCTCCATCGTATGGGTAGTTCCCTGGGCATTGCATCGGAATCCCACGCTCTGGGAGAACCCTGAACGCTTCGACCCGATGCGGTTTTCACCGGAGCGAAATGCCAGCAGATCTCGCTTTGCCTATCTGCCATTCAGCACGGGTCCTCGCGTTTGCGTCGGTGCGACTCTCGCGATGACCGAAGCCGTACTGATTGTAGCCACCATGGCACAAGCATATTGCTTGCGCCTTGCTGGCGAGGCGCCAGAGCCCCAAGGCCTGGTAACACTGCGATCGCGACACGGTATGCGCATGTCGCTCGAGAGGCGGTGAAAGCAGGCAGCGCCATCCGTTTCTGTGAGCACCGTTGCTGGTCATCGTAGCGTATGTGGGTCGCTCGATTATCGGAATTCCCCGATAAGACCGGGAATTCCTGGCAGACGGCCGAAGCCAACCAATACATCTTGTGCGCGCCCGGTTCATCGATGAGGAGCGCAGAGGATGGACGGCGAAGCCGATCGCTCACCTCGCCCAGATTGGCGTGATGCGTCGAGCTACGCCTACACACAAGAGCTCTCGCCTGAAGGGTGGGCTTGGGAATTTCTGCGCCGAAACTCGGACTACCGAGCCGCGTGGTCCCGGCACCTCCAACATACGAATACCGAATTCGCTCAAAGGAGTCAGGCCCGCGAGGCGCTCTCGGCTGCTGGCACGGCCGAAGCGGCCCCGTGGGGCCTGGTGGCGTTTCGCCGATCCAAACCTCGCAGCGATTCAGGCTGACGTTCTCTGGCGTCCTGAAGTGTCGAACGCCGTGCTCCCAGTTCAAGCGCAGCCGACTACCGACAACATGGAAACGTCCGCGCTCGATATCTCTTCGCTTGAGTGCCGAGTGGCATTTGTCCGTTCGCCGGATGGCACGCAGCATATTCTATTCGCAAATGGTGCTCGACGACTCCAGCTCGCTGCTAGGGGGACGAATTGGGTTCGCGCCCGACTACTGACCGACACGGTTGTTGCTCCGCAGCTCGTTGAGAGTCGGCTCCTTCTGATTCGCCAGCTCAGCACGCTAGCCAAGTCCGGCCGTCTCTCGCCACGTCTCCATCCTCCCGATCCGCGCTCTGCCCGTCTGGCGTTTGTTCTTCGGGCGCTCGATGCATCTTCGGCGAACGTGTCACAACGCGAAATCGCCGGCGCGATTCTCGGTCGGCAACGCGTCAACGCCGACTGGGCCGACCCTCGAGATCATTTGCGAGATCGCACGCGGCGCGCTGTCCGTCGCGGGCGCTGGTTACTGCAAAGGGGGTATCTCGGTCTCCTGAAATAGCCTGGAGTCCTCGCGCGTCCCGATTTTAGGGGCTTCGCGGCCGGAAAACGCAGCTGCCGCACTGAGGAAAGCGTTTTAGCGGTGGCTCGCTATCGTCTTCCCCGCGGCTAGGATGAGAACACCTCCGAGAACGACCTTCAGCACAGCGACCGGTGCGTAGGCAACCATCAGCCCGCCGATAGCTGCGCCGAGAATCGACCCCGCGGCCATTGCTGACGCGATTCGCTTGATGCCGCGTCCGCTAGGAATCGCATCGAGCCGCCAATAGCGCCAAATACCCACGAGCACGATGCCCAGCGAGATCAGGATGCTGGCCGAACCGGCAGTTCGGATATCTGCGCCGAAGACGAATATCAGCGTAGGTATCAACAGCTCGCCGCCCGCAACTCCAAGCATGCTGCTCACCAGGCCGACACCCAAACCGATCGTAAATCCAGCGACGACGTGGGCAGTGGCGGAATCCGGCACGAGAGCCGGGTATTGAAAAGGGTAAGCCACTTCGCCAAGCATCAAGATGCCAATCCCCGCGAGAAGAACGGCGATAATTCGGATCAGACGCGTACTGGTGAGGCGCTGCACCAGTTGCGCGCCGTAGGACGCGCTCACCATGCCGCCGGCGGCGAGGCCAATCACCTCGGGCAAGTAGGGCACAATCGCGTCGGCCGAGACCGCCCAGCTCCGCACGACCATTGCAAAGCCGAGCGTGACCAGGCTCACCATCAGATTGATCGGGACGGCTGACTTCGCATCGAACTCGAGCACGTACATGAGAACGGGAAGGCGGAACTCGCCACCGCCGAGCCCGATCAATCCACCTAATCCGCCGATCGGCACGCACCAGGCAAAAGCCTGCTGGAAGAATGGGCATCGAAGCATGCGTGGAACGGCCATTGACGATTTGCTTCCGTTCGAGGGTTCGCCTTCAGAGCCACGAGTCTAGCTCTTCTTAAACCGCGCGGCGACTGCCGACTCCGCGCGACGGCTTGGGAAGCATCCCTGAATTCGTCCGATTGAATTCTGCTGCGCCATCTGCCTGAGCGCCCGCGCGCTTCGCGCGCGCCGGGCTCTCGTGAACCGAGCCGCTAGGAAGCGTCTCGGCCCTTTGGGCTTCAATCCCTGGCGCATCGCCCGCTGCGCAGGCTCTGGCGGCCGCCGCGCTATGCGCGGCGAAGTGTTGGGTTGGCCTTTCCCCTCTCGCGTGGTGGGCGGCGCTCCCTTCTAGGCCCGCCGCGGCGTGCCGCAACCCTCCGCTTCGCTGCGGGTCCTCCACTTCGTTCCGGCCCTGTGGGTGCAGCCCGCCTCTGACGGCGGGCCTTTCCGGTCGCATTTCGCCGCCCACCCCGCTTCCGGGGAAAGGCTGCGAGGTTTTTTGCGAGCGGAGGCTTGCGCATGAGCAGGAATGGCAGAGAGCGGAGCCGTGGAGAGGGCGGGAGCCTCTATCAGGAGGTTACCGACAAGATCATCGCCGAGCTTGAGCAAGGGCGGGTGCCCTGGGTGCAGCCCTGGGGCTGCTCGAAGTCGGGCCCGGGCATGCCCAAGAATGCGGCCACCGGCCGGCGCTATTCCGGGGTCAATGTCCTGATCCTCTGGGGCGCGGTCATCGAGAAGGGCTTCGCCGCGCAGCACTGGCTTACCTTCCGCCAGGCGCTCGATCTGGGCGGCAATGTCCGCAAAGGCGAGCGGGGCACCACCGTCTGTTACGCCGACCGCTTTATTCCCAAGGCAGAGCTTGAGCGCGCAGCAAAGGATGGGGACGAGCCCGAGACGGTGCCGTTTCTCAAGCGGTTTACAGTATTCAACGTCGCGCAATGCGACGGCTTGCCGGGGGGCGCTTTTGCTGGCGCCCCAATCCTGCCCGAGTGCGAGATCATCCCGCATGCCGAAGCGCTGATCGGGGCCACGGGAGCGGATTTCCGCATCGGCGGTGAGCGCGCGTTTTATGTGCCGAGTGCCGATTACATCCAGGTGCCGCCGCAACCCGCGTTCTTCGAGCAGATCAACTATTACCGCACGTGCTTTCACGAGCTGGGGCACTGGACCGGCAATCACTCGCGCCTGAACCGAGACCAGTCCGGCGCGCACGGCTCCAAGAGCTACGCGCGCGAGGAACTCGTTGCCGAGATGGCGAGCGCTTTCGTCTGCGCCTCGCTCGGCATCACCCCGACAGTGCGGCATGCCGACTATCTCGGGTCCTGGCTCGACGTGCTGCGGGAAGACAACCGCGCGATCTTCCGCGCGGCGAGCCTCGCCACGAAAGCGGCGGATTTATTGCTCGCATTCGCGACCGATGCGGCTGCCGAGATCGGAGCCGCAGCGTGATCACCACCGACGCGCTCCGAACCGAAGCGACGCCAGAAGGCGAGCAAATCCTCGTCCCCGGCATTGTCCCAGTCACCATCCGCGAGCGCCTCGCGCTGCGAATGGCGGCACTGCTCACGCCGCGCAAGCCCCAGAAGCCGCTCAATATTGGCCTCTTCGACGAGGACGCACGCAACCAGCTTTCCCTCTTTTGAACCAGAAGGAACCGACCCCCATGGACCTCATGCCTGCTGAAATCCGCGAAAAGCTTCTCGCGAACGGTGCCGCCGAGCACGAGACCGATCACGTGCCGGTCGTCAAATTCTTCGATCCGTCAGGTGCCGCGACTTGGCTCATCACCGAGATGATGCCGGCCGAGCCCGACATCCTCTTCGGCCTCTGCGACCTCGGGATGGGTTCTCCCGAACTCGGTTACGTCAGCCTCGCCGAATTGCAGAGCGTCAAAGGGCGGCTTGGCCTCGGCATCGAGCGGGACCTCTATTTCGCGCCGCGTTACCCGCTCTCTGTCTTTGCCGAAGCGGCCCGCATCTCAGACCGCATCACCGAGGCTGATGAAGCACTGGCCCGCGCCGCCGCGAGCCTCGGCAGGCAACCGCTTCCTCCGGAACCCCCGCCGCCCGAGGCGGGCACCCCGCGCCGGTGAGGCGCAATTACCCCAGCAAGGAGTACGACGATGCAGCTCACCCATGTTGAACTTACCAATCTGTCAGTGTCCACCGCTAACATGCGGCACGGCAGGAAGCCGCCGGATGTCTCCGACATCCTGCCGAGCATCCGCGCGCGCGGCGTGCTGGTGCCGTTGTTGGTGCGCCCGAATGGCACGCCCGACACGTTCGAGATCGTCGCCGGCCGGAGGCGGTATTTCGCTGCAAAGGCGATCGCGGATGAGCAAGGGGAGATTGCGCCGTTGCCCTGCGCCGTCATGGAGCCGGGCGATGACGCGGCGGCGCTTGAAGCCTCGCTCATCGAGAACATCGCCAGGCTCGATCCCGACGCGATGAGCCAGTACGAGACATTCGTTCGCCTGACCAAGGAAGGCCGCTCGGTCGCGGACATCGCCGCCACCTTCGGCATCACCGAGCGCATGGTCAACCAGCGTCTCGCCCTCGGCAATCTCCTGCCAAGAATCAGGGAAGCGTACCGCAACGAGGAGATCGATGCCGAGACCGTACGGCACCTGACGCTCGCCTCGAAGGCGCAGCAGAAGGAATGGCTGGCGCTATTTACCGATCCGCATCACAGCGCGCCGCGCGGCTATCAATTGAAGCAATGGCTCTTCGGCGGCCAATCGATTGCGACCAACGTCGCGCTGTTTCCACTCTCGGATTATCCGGGCCAGATCGTCTCAGACCTGTTCGGCGTGGACAGCTATTTCGCTGACGCTGACCTGTTCTGGCAGAAGCAGAATGAAGCCGTCGCCGCCAACCGCGACGCGCTGATCGCGGCGGGCTGGAACGAGGTCGTGATCCTCGAACCCGGCCAGCAGTTCCACTCGTGGGAACACGAGAAGACGACGAAGAAGAAGGGCGGCAAGGTCTTCATCACGGTCTCCCACCGCGGCGAGGTCGAAATCCATGAGGGCTGGCTTTCGCGCAAGGAGGCCCGCCGTCGCGGAACGAAGGGGCCTACGGAAGGAGAGAACCCGGAGCCCGCGAAGCCATCCCGGCCCGCCATGACGAAATCCATGCAGAATTACCTGGAGCTACACCGGCATGCGGTCGCGCGAGTTGCCTTGCTTGCTAATCCCGCCACCGCACTGCGGCTGCTGGTGGCGCATGCAATCGCCGGCTCCGGCCATTGGAGTGTGAAGTCAGAGTCGCAGCAGGCTCGGAGCGAAGAGATCACGAAGAGTCTCGCGACGAGCCCGGCACAGCAGGCATTCGCGGCCGAGCGGCAAGCCATCTTGACCCTTTTCGATAGGCCGGATTATCACCACACGGTGGCTTCATCGAATGGCGACGACTACCGCACGGCCACCGTCTTTGCGCGGCTCCTCACCTTGTCCGAGGACGAAGTTCTACGCGTCGCGGCATTCGTGATGGCGGAGACGATGGCCGCAGGAAGTGCCGTGGTCGAGGCGGTCGGTGTGCACCTCAAAGTCGATCCGCGCCAGCATTGGCAACCGGATGACATTTTCCTCGAGCTTGCGCGCGAGCGTGCCGCAGTCAATGCCATGCTTGCAGAGGTCGCCGGCAAGAGCGTTGCCGATGCCAACGTGACGGAGCGCGCGAAGACGCAGAAGCAGATCATTCGCGATTATCTCGCAGGTGCCAATGGCCGGACGAAGGTCGAGGGATGGCTGCCCGGCGTTATGGCCTTTCCGTTCCGACTCTATGGCGAGGGCGCGTGCGCCCTCGCCGACGCCGCGGCCTCTGTCGCCGATTTGTTCCAGACGACCTGATCTAATGCCAAAGCGTGAGCGGCGAAGTACCGTCCGCACATTCGGACGCGTTGCGTGGGCGAGCGTAAAGCGCGCCCTCGCAACGCGGGGATGTATCAAAAATAGGGGCATGTTTGCGAGAGGTAACGCTTCTCACACAACGACGGGAATGATCGTTGCTCCCTCGGGGGGATTCACCAGGCTAAACTCAAGAGTGCCGGCAGTTATAACTCCGCCACCGCCAGGTCGCATGATCAGATTCAGCTTTTTGAGACCAACGCCGTCGTGCGCGAGCCATTGTAGCACCAGGTCGGCACCTTCCTTCACGAGAACGTCAGCCGAATCGCGCTTCGTTAGGTATTGATCGAGCGCCCCTGCGACCACGTCAGTGATGCTGAGCAAGTCCAACATCTCAACGCTTCGTTCAGCGAAGGGCACCGCGCCGCCGATTATGGGAAATTTGCAATTCGGGCGCGCGAAAATGCCCAACCCGCGCTGAAAGAAGGTGAGGGCTTTCCCGTGCTTGTCCTGGTTAGAGCAAATTTCATCGTGGTCGGTCATCCAGAAAATCTTCTGCCCGTCATGTGCAAGTAGCGTCGTGAGAAAGGAAGTTAGATGAACGATCCGCACCAACTTTTCGGCGACATCGGGTTTCCACTCTCCTAGGCCCTCGGCTTTGAGAGCTTCTGCGATCTGCTTCTTCGTTGACTTGGCCTGAGGGCCAAAAAGAGATGTAAACCGCTTGTCGACGGCCAGCGTGCACAAAAAGCCTGGTAACAGATTGTTTAGCGCCGTCAGATAGTCGGGCAGCGCCCGTCGCATTTGCCCCATTCTGAAATCCTTGAAGGCGATCTCTTTGTCGCCGAGGCCGTGGCTCGCGCGCACCGCGTTCATTCTTCGACTAAAGGGGCCAATAAGGTTCAGGCCACATACGAGCGTGGAGTACGTGTTAAATTTGCTCGCCGTCTCCCCGCCGTAGTCGGAGAAGGTCCCGACGGACTGGTTGCCGAAAGCACGAAGATCCGGAAGAACAAGCTTGCCTCTAGCATCGCTGAGAAGGATTTGATTCTGTAAGGCGAGGGCAAGGGGGGAATACTCGGCATTCCGTTCCTCGCGCAGCACCTTCAAGTCGGGTTGCTTCCACGTGAGCCGGCCTGCTAGCTCAGCGACTTGCGCCATGACTTCAGGCTTGGGGTGGGTCGTCATTTTGGGGTTTCCTAGGATACTGCCCAAGTGTAGTCCGTTTTTGATCTCGCAACACACCAAACGGTGGAGACGGCCTATGCACTCGCGCGGCGCATTCGACCCGAACAAGCGTATGGCGCAGTAGCCGCCCGGCGCGGTGAGTAAGCGCGATGGTTGTCGCTTGTCGCTCATTGCCTGGCTTGCCTGATGATGCCGGCGAGCTTGGTGTCGCCCGTCCGCGGACTGCACCTCCATCTCGTACCGGTCCCAATCCCCAGCTCTTGGCGTGAGACCTATGGGCTCTGCCGGACCCTTCTGAAACCGTCGCCGCCAAGTTTTTTCCCCGCCCGCTGAGCGGGCTCCTCGCGGCCGCTGCGCTCCAAAAAACTTGTCTGCTCGGGTCCTCCGCTGCCGCTGCGGCCCTTCGGGTTCGAGGGTCCGGCCGCGCCCATGAACGGTCCGCCATCGCAGGGGAATTGGTCCCCGCGACGAGCAAAGGAGAGAGCAATGCCTGCAATCGGCTACGTCACCAAGCAAGCGAATGGCGGCTACAAGGGCCAGCTCCGAACCCTCAGCATCCGCGCCGAGATCGAGATCGTGCCCAATACGAGCAAGGACGCCGCCTCCAATCAGCCGGATTTCCGAGTGTTCACCAAGGGCTACGAGATCGGCGCTGGCTGGCTGCGCACCGGCGAGACTTCCGGCAAGGAGTACGTCTCGCTGAGCCTTGCGGCACCTGAGTTCGGTCCGCGCAAGCTCTATGCGAACCTCGGCCGCGCCGCCGGTCAGGACGATGACGACGCGTTCGCCGTCATCTGGAACCCGGCCGACTGACGGCCGACTCGGCCCCGCGCCTCCGGGCGCGGGGCCTCATGCCGCTAGAAGGGGGGCGAAAACTCACTGTCGAGTTTTCGCCCGTCCCGGAGCGCCGTTCGCGCGCTCATCCTCGCCGTGATTGGGCGACAGACCCTGTCGCCGTCACTGCGAGGTAACCATGAACGACGAAGCGGATCGCGCCGCGAGGGCCAAGAAAGGCAGTCCCTTTCTCAGCACGGCCCAGGCGGCGCACTACATCGGCCTCTCACGCCGGACGCTCGAGAAGATGCGCACGGCGGGCACCGGACCGAAATACCGCAAGCACGGTCGCTACGTCCGCTACCACATCGACGACCTCGATGACTGGTCGAACTCGCGGTCCAAGCGGAGCACGGCCGATGCCTAAAGAGCGCGTGTCTCTGATGCGGATCACCGGCGCCCTTCAGGCCTTGCGGCCGCTTCGCCAACGCCATTCTCGCGCCCGATTGACCATCGCCGTTGCCAGCATTGGGCTGGTCAGCCTCGGCGCCTCCGCCTTCACTCACCCGGTCCCCCGGCTTATCTGGAACGCGAGTGCCAGCGCTCCGCTGGGCCTCTATCGGGTCGAGCTCGGCGCGGCCGTTGGCGTCGGCGATCTCGTGTTGGCGGCGCTGCCCGACGCTGCTCGCCAGCTCGCAGCCGTTCGTGGTTACCTGCCCGCCAATGTACCTGCCGTGAAGCGCATCGCAGCCGCCGCAGGGGATGTCGTGTGCGCGGATTCCGGCATTGTCGTCATCGATAACCGTGTCGCAGCCGATATATTGCTGATCGACGGCGAAGGCCGGCCGCTTCCGGCCTGGCATGGCTGCCGAGCCCTTCGCGAGGGCGAAATCTTTCTCCTCAATGAGGGAGCACGCGCCTCATTCGACGGCCGGTATTTCGGTCCGATTGAGAGCTCGGCCGTCTTCGGCAAGCTGGTGCCGCTGTGGACCCGGTGACGCTACTTGCGCTCTGCGGCATTAGCGCCGGCAGCTCGCGCGAGCCGCTTGCTTTTCGCTGCCTACATGCAACGACGCGAAAGTGTATTTGGCCTCCGCGAGATAGATCGCTGGACATTCGCTGATCGCAGAGGCGGCGCAGCGGTTTGCGATTCCTGAGTCTTGGATCCGCGCGGTCATCCGTGCCGAGAGCGCGGGAAGAACGGAGCGCGATGGACGCCCAATCACGTCTCGAGCCGCAATTCGCGTCCGGGCAGGCGCTGTTTTTCGCGATCGGCGACGGTGCAAATGGCATTTCCGAGACGCCGAAACAGATCACCGCGGATGTGAATCCGCCTACCGATCGAGGCTCGATTTTCGTGTCCCGACGCCACAATTCAGCATCGACAGGTGCATCATCCGACGGCGTTCTGTTCGTCCCGCTGTCGCAGCGGTCGCGATAGTTTCCGAGGAGGAGATCGCATGTGGTCGCGCATAGAGCGCCGGCGGAGGTCAGAGTCACGGGAAGGCAAGATGAAAGAGTGGCGCCATCGGCATGCGATGACGCGCAAGCATTTGTCTGCACATCGATTTTCATCTGCCCGCATAGCGCCATGAGATGCCGCATGGTGCTACGCCTCCGCAAGCTGCTGATTTATCGAAACGCTTATGGCGCCAATTTTCTCGCGGTGTTTCACTCGCCATGATCGCCTCCGGGACCCCTCGGCTGTGATGTGACGGGATGAACCAAGACGACAACTTCGAGCCGAAGCTTGGCAAAATTCGCTCTCGCGGAGGCAAGGGCAATCGCCGGTACCTGCAGCGCGTGTTGCAGGCGGTGGCGCTGGCTGGCGGTCGACCGAAGGGGGCGCAGCGAACTCGCTTCCATGGCAACCGCATCGGCCGCGGCTCCGGCGTCGGACGGGTGCTGACCTCCCGCGACCGCTACGCAGCGTTCCGAGTTCGCCGCGTCATCATCAAGTCGCGCATCGTGAAGCTCGCGGGAAAGGGGCTGAAAGCGGCACGTGCTCACCTGCGTTATGTCCAGCGCGATGGAGTCACGCGAGAGGGGCAGCCGGGCGAGCTCTACAACGCACGAGAGGATCGGGTCGACGGCAGGGCGTTCCTCGAGCGTGCCGATGGCGACCGCCACCAATTCCGCTTCATCGTCGCGGCCGAGGATGCCGCCGAGTATGACGAGCTCAAGGGCTTCACGCGCCGGCTCATGAGCCGCATGGGAGAAGACCTTGGGACCAAACTCGATTGGGCTGCCGTAGACCACTACAACACCGGCCATCCGCACACCCACGTCATCCTTCGCGGCAAGGACGATCGGGGTAAGGACCTCATCATCGCGCGGGACTACATCACGGCGGGCATGCGCGAGCGGGCGGCCGAGATCGTCACCTTCGATCTGGGGCCGCGGTCGGATTTCGAGATCGAGAACCGCTTGCGCGAGGAGATGGAGCAGGAGCGGTTCACCAGCCTCGACAGAAGGCTGCTGCGTGAGGCCGATGAGCAAGGGATCGTGCGGTCGGGCACCACGGAGGGTGCTGCATTCCGGCAGACTCTTCGCGCGGGTCGGCTGCAGAAGCTGAAGCGGCTCGGGCTGGCCGAGGAAGTGGTCCCCGGCGAGTGGAAGCTGGCTGACGAGCTGGAGCCGACACTGCGCCGTATGGGCGAGCGCGGCGACATCATCAAGACCATGCATCGCGAGATGGTCGGGCGGGGCGCGCCGCGCGCCGCGACGGACTACAGCATCTACGATCCAGCGGACCCGAGCACGAAGCCGATCGTCGGCCGCGTGGTGGCGCGCGGCCTCTCGGATGAGATCAACGACCGACATTACCTCATCGTCGACGGGGTCGACGGTCGAACCCACTATGCTGATATCGGGAAGGCCGAAGCGACCGAGGTGCCGCCGGAAGGCAGCATCGTCGCGATCGAGCCGAAACGGGCAGAGCCGCGAAAGGTGGATCGCACCGTGGCCGAGGTCGCCGCCGCAAATAATGGCCGCTACAGCGTCGATATCCACTTGCGTCACGATCCTAGGGCAACGGCGACCTACGCCGAGACGCATGTGCGGCGGCTCGAGGCCATGCGTCGGCTTGGTGCCGGCGTTGAGCGGCAGCCGGATGGCACTTGGATCATTGCCGCCGATCACCTGGAGCACGCGACAGCTTTCGAGCGGATGCAGGTTCGGATCAGCCCCGTCGTCGTCGAGACGCTCTCGGAGCTGCCGCTCGATCGCCAGGTCGGCGCGGACGGTGCAACGTGGCTCGATCGCACGCTCGTCACCAACGCTCCGCCGGCGACGCGGGATCTGGGCTTCGGACGCGAGGTCCGCGCCGCGCTTGCCCAGCGGCAGCGATGGCTCATTGAGCAGGAGCTGGTGCGCCAGGAGCAGGACCGAATCATCTATCGAGCCAACATGCTCGGCATGCTGCGCCGGCGCGAGCTCGCGCGCGTGGGCGCTCAGCTATCCGGAGAGCTCGGCCTTCACTACGCGGAAACGCAACCTGGCGGCCGGATAGAGGGCGTCTATCGTAGACGCGTCGATCTCACGAGTGGACGGTTTGCGGTCATCGAGAAGGCGCGGGAATTCACGCTGGTGCCGTGGCGACCCGTGTTGGAGCGAAATCTCGGCAAGCCGGTAGTCGGCATCTCGCGCGGGGAGACGATCTCCTGGACCCTTGGTCGGCAGCGAAGTGGGCCATCGATTTGAATTCATGGCGGCGCAGCTGATCGTTCATTTTGCGCCCCGCAGCCCGCGACGCCGATCGCGTGATTTCGTCCTGCGCAAGAGGACTGTCGGCGGCGGCGGCAAGCCGGGCAGGAAGCGCGAGAAACTTGAGGCGAGCGCCGGCACTCTGGCACACACTTGCGAAGAACGCGACGACAACCAAACTCAATGGCACCGGTCTATCATTCGGAGGTACACGGCAGTGGCAGCGGCTGACAGTCTCGCGCAGTGGACCGTTTTGGCGGACAAGCTGCTGCGCCTCGGCTACGAAATCGCCGGTTCCGCAGGGCCGGAAGTCAGGAGGAACGATGACCATGGAGGCGACATTCGGCTCATGGCCGTAACGCTCATCGCCCGAAGCTTATCGAACATGCGCGGCACGCTTGTCATGGTCCGTGAGAAACGGATTGTTGAAGCGCGAGTGCTCGCCCGCTGCATTCTTGAGAACCAGTTTTGGGCGGCGGGCTTCGCTGAAGACCCGGATAAATTCCGGCAGGCGATGATCAACCACGACCTGAATAAAAGGGGATCAAGCGGCCAAATCCTCTTCGCGACGGGAGAAATGCCGGACGAGATCGAGAAAAAACTTCGGCAGTGGATGCGCGAGAACAAGGGATGGAGTCAGGCGAAGTCTATCGCGCCGAAGCAAGTTGCTAAGGACGCTCAGGTAAGCGATGCGTACGTGTTCTACGATCTGCTTTCTTCAGACGCCCACCCGACGGCCCGCGCGCTGAACCGGTACGTGGTATCGGAACACGGAGAGGAAATAACCGATATTGATCTCGATCCAGAGCCGACCGCGGACGAGTCGGCTGAAACAGTTAGCTTAAGTTGCTACGGGCTGGTTGGCGTTCTCGTCTCGGCATGCAGAGTTCTTCAGTCAGACGCATCACCGAAGGTGGACTCGCTGGCCGGTGAATACCTTGAGATGATGCGAGCGCAGGTAGAGGGTGACGAAGTCAAGCGAAACGCATAGCCTGCACGCCGCGTTCGAGGTGCGTGATGCGCCAAGAGCAGCCTTGGTTGGCGACTTCAAGGGTGGGTGAATCGGGAATTGTTGCATAGTGCTGGTTCACTTGGCCTTTCGCTACTCCGGTATGAGCATCGACTTCTGCAATCCTGTGGGCTGTGGGCGAACCTGCGCCGACGCGCGCAGCTGCCGCTCCGGGCGCGGCAACGGGAACGCGGCGAGCCGGGCAGTGGTTGTGCCGCCGACCGCGGCGGCGCTGATGACGGCGAAGATCTGCTGCCAGATCGGCGACGGCATGATGCGGAGCTCGGCGAGCTGGAACACCAGGCTGTAGCCCGCAATGGTCGCGGGGCCGGCGAAGACGAGGATGACGAGCCAGCGGACCAGCAGCGAGCGGCTCCAGCTGAAGACCATCTGCCCCAGCAGGAAGGTCATGACGCCGGCGAAGAGGCCGACGAATAGGCTGCCGATGCCGGCGCCGGTATCGAGCGCCCAAAGCCCCGCGGAAAGCCCGATATAAGCGGGGAACATATAGGACGCGAAGTTCCAGAGCAGCATGCAGAACGCGCCGAGCCCGACGCCGATCAGCAAGATCGAGAACACCATCATCCCACCTCCGCCAGCGCCGGGTCCGCGATGCTGCCGCGCCCGTGTTCGACACGCAAAACTCAGGATCACGAATCCTACCGCTCGCAATTCATCACCACCAGAGTCCTCGTTGGTGCGATCACGCGCGACCAAGCTGCGCTCTCCATCATGCCGGGGTATTCGAGCGTATCTCACCGTAGGTAACGGCGATTTTCCTTTTCGTGGTTCGGTTGGATTCCTGTTTCCGCTGCTGAGCGCGCCCTTCGCGCTCGGCGCGGAGGCGGCAGATGACCCCAACCAGGTTTCTTCTCGGCCAGATCATCATCGTGTTCGCCGTCGTGATCGGCGGACTTTGGATCGCGACCGAGTGGGCAGCATTCGAGCTCGCCTTCCAGCCGCGGCTCGGCGCGCCCTGGTTCACGCTCCTCTCCTCACCGGTCTACTACCCCTGGCGCCTCTTCGAGTGGTGGTACGCTTACGACGCCTACGCCCCTGAGATCTTTGAGACCGCCGGCACGATCGCGGCGATGAGCGGCTTCGCGGGCTCCGCGGTCGCGATCGTGGGATCGCTCTGGCGCGCGCGGCAGAACCGGCTCGTCACCACTTACGGCTCCTCCCGCTGGGCGAGCCGCCGTGAGATCCAGCGCGCCGGCCTGTTCCGTCCCGCCGGCGTGTTTCTGGGACGGCTTGGAGACCGGTATCTCCGGCACGACGGTCCCGAGCACGTCATGGCGTTTGCGCCGACCCGCTCCGGCAAAGGCGTCGGCCTCGTCATCCCGACGCTGCTGTCCTGGACCGGCTCCGCCGTCGTGCACGACATCAAGGGCGAGAACTGGCAGCTGACCGCGGGCTGGCGGAGCAGGTTCTCGCATTGCCTGCTGTTCAATCCGACCGACGCGCGCTCTGCCCGCTACAACCCGCTCTTGGAAGTGCGCAAAGGACCGGACGAGGTCCGCGACGTCCAGAACATCGCCGACATCCTGGTCGACCCTGAAGGCGCATTGGAGCGGCGGAACCACTGGGAGAAGACCAGCCACTCCCTGCTGGTCGGCGTCATCCTGCATGTGCTGCACGCGGAGGAGGAGAAGACGCTGGCACGCGTCGCGACCTTCCTCAGCGATCCCCGCCGCTCCTTCGAGCACACGCTCAGGGCCATGATGGCGACCAATCATCTGGGAACTTCGGACAAGCCCATTGTCCATCCCGTGGTCGCCTCGGCGGCGCGCGAGGTCCTCAACAAGTCTGACAACGAGCGCTCGGGCGTGCTCTCGACCGCGATGTCGTTCCTGGGTCTCTATCGCGATCCCACGGTGGCGACGACCACGGCTGCCTGTGATTGGCGGATCGCCGATCTCGTGGATGCCGAGCGGCCGGTGTCGCTCTACCTGGTGATCCCGCCCTCCGACATCTCCCGCACCAAGCCGCTGGTGCGCCTGGTGTTGAACCAGATCGGCCGCCGCCTCACCGAGAGCCTCGAAGGTGATCCCGGCAAGCGCCGGCGGCATCAGCTGCTGATGATGCTGGACGAGTTTCCGGCGCTGGGCCGCCTGGACTTCTTCGAGACCGCGCTCGCCTTCATGGCGGGGTATGGCATCCGAGCCTACCTGATCGCGCAGTCGCTCAATCAGATCTCTAGGGCTTATGGCGAGAACAACGCCATCCTCGACAACTGCCACGCAAGAATTGCCTTCTCCACCA
>DASZAN010000124.1:0-7576 GCA_035945115.1 Allostellaceae bacterium | reverse complement strand
ACCTGGATGATGGTGAGAGCGCGTCGAGAAGACAAGCTGCCGGCGAACCTGTTAGCCGGCAATCGTGTCGCTCGTCGTGAATTCAACGCCGACGGCGCGCATTCTTGCCATGGCGTCGGCGAGTGAGCCGTCGAGATCGATAGCGCGGCAGCCATCCTCGACGAGGACTGCGGCAAACCCCTCGCGCCGCGCATCGACCGCCGAGTAGTGAACGCAGAAATCGGTGGCGAGCCCGACGAGAAAGACGCGCCTGAAGCCGCGCTCGCGCAGGTAGCCGGCAAGACCGGTCGGTGTGCGCTTGTCGTTCTCGTAAAAGGCCGAGTACGAATCAATCGAGCGCCGGAAGCCCTTGCGCAGTACCAGCTCGGCATGCGGCAGACGAAGAGCGGGATGGAAAGCCGCGCCCGGCGCGTCCTCTACGCAGTGGTCGGGCCAAAGCGTCTGCGGTCCATCGGCAAGGTCGATGGTCTCGAAAGGTTTGCGCCCGGGATGCGCGCTGGCGAAGGAATGGTGACGCTCCGGATGCCAATCCTGCGTCAGGACCACATGGGTGAAGGCGGCGCCGAGACGATTGACCACCGGGACCACCTCATCGCCGCTCGGCACCGCCAGCGCGCCGCCGGGACAGAAATCGTTCTGCACGTCGATCACCAGGAGGACGTCGATTTCCTTCGGTTGCATCGCTGCCACCCTGCTGTTCCTCTGCCGCTTGCATTATGCGCCGGGCCATCGCAGCCTGCGCCCGCGGCGCGTCACAGGGAGGAAGATATGCCGGCGTGGCCTTATACCAAAGGGGTGCATGATCTCGGCAAAGGCTGCTATGCATATCTGCAGCCCGACGGCACCTGGGGCTGGAGCAACGCCGGTCTCCTCACCGACGCCGGCGAGACTCTCATGGTGGACACGCTCTTCGATCTTCCCCACACCCGCGACATGCTCGAGGGAATGCGCCGCGCGGTGCCGGCGGCGAAGCGCATCGGCACGCTCGTCAACACCCACGCCAATGGCGATCACACCTTCGGCAACCAGCTCGTTGCCGGGGCGCAGATCATCGCGTCCCGCGCTTGTGCCGAGGAGATGAAGCGCCGCACGCCGGAAGAACTCGCGGCGATGATGCGCAATTGGCGCGCGCTCGGCCCCGGCGCCGCCTTTTTCCACGAGGTGATGGGCACGCGCTTCGATTTCGAGGGCATCACGCTGACGCTGCCGAACCGCACCTTCGAGCGGAAGCTCACGGTCTTCGTCGGCGGCAAGGAAGTGCGCCTCGTCGAGGTGGGGCCGGCGCATACGCAAGGTGACGTCATCGTCTACGTCCCCGCCAACAAGACGGTCTTCACCGGCGACATCCTCTTCGTCGGCGGGCATCCCGTGATCTGGGCGGGCCCGATCGCCAATTGGATCAAGGCCTGCGATCTCATCTTGAAATGGGATGTGGAGACAGTGGTGCCGGGCCACGGCCCCATCACCGACAAGGCGGGCGTGCGGGCGATGAAGGGTTATCTCGAATACATCCGCGGCGAGGCGAAGAAGCGCTTCGATGCCGGGCTTGGTTATGAAGAAGCGGCACGCGACATCTCGCTCGATCCCGTCGCCGACTGGACCGATCCCGAGCGCATCATCGTCAACGTGCACGCACTCTATCGCGAATTCAGCAGTGACAAGTCACCGCCCGAGGCCATGGCGCTCTTCGCCGCGATGGGCCGATACCACGACGAGCGCAAAGCGCGCGCTGCGCAGTGAGGCTCAGATGACGCGATCGTTGCGAGTCGCGCGCCGCCGCGTCCTCGGCTTCGCCGCCGCAGCCAGCCTGCTGCCGACGCGAAGTTGGAGCGAAGCCGGGCCATTGCGCGTCGGCTTTCTCACGGTAGCGACCGGCCCGCTGGCCGCCGGCGGCAAGCAGATGGAAGAAGGCCTCGCGCTTTTCCTGAAAGAGCGCGACGGCACGCTCGCCGGCCGGAAAATAGAGCTCTTCACCGCCGACACCGCGGGGCAGCCCGCGACCGCGCGCAGCAAGACGCAGGAGCTCGTCGAGCGACACGAGGTACGCGCCATCATCGGACCGCTCGCCACCTTCGAGGCGCTCGCCATCGAGGGTTACCTGGCGCAAGCGCAAGTGCCGTTGATCACGCCCACTTCGGCGGCCTCGATCGATCTGAAGCAGCGCAAGCCCAATCCCTGGGTCGTGCACGCCGTGGGTACGGCGCCGCAGATCACCCACCCGCTCGGCGAGTACGCGGCAAAGACGTTCGGCTTCAAGCGCATGGCGACGGTTGCCGACGATTTCACCTACGGCCATGAGGGCGTCGGCGGCTTTCAGCGGAGCTTCGAGGATGCGGGCGGCAAGATCGTCCAGAAGCTCTGGCCGCCCCTCAACGCCAGCGACTACGGCGCCTTCATCGCGCAAATCAAGCCGGACATCGACGCTCTCTATATCGGCTTCGCCGGCGTCAACGGCCTGCGCTTCTTGAAGCAATTCGCGGAATACGGCCTGCACGGCAAGCTCCCCGTGCTCGGCAACACCACCAGCACCGATGAAGGCATTTTGCGCAATATGGTGCGACGAGGCTTTGGGCGTGGTGACCGCCGGCTGGTATGCCGCGGAAGCGGAGACCTCGGACAATCGGCGTTTCGTCGAGGCGATCCGGGCGCAATACGGCCACGATCCCGGCTTCTATACCGCCGGCACCTATACCGCCGGGCTCTTCCTCGAAGCGGCACTCAAGGCGATGAACGGCGAAATATCGAGCCAAGAAGCGCTCCGCCAAACGCTGCGGGCGACGCGCCTCGAGTCAGGACCGATCGGCCCCATCCACCTCGACGAATACGGCACGCCCATTCTCGACGTGCATATCCGCAAGGTGGAGCGGCGCGACGGCCGGCTCGTGAACGCGATCCTCACAACCTATCACGAGGTCGGTCAATTCTGGCATTACGACCCCGCGAAATTCTTGGTCGAGCCGGTTTATTCCCGCGACTATCCGCCGGCGCGATATTTGGAATAGCCTCTCAACGCCCAAGTCGCTGCAGGGTCGCCCGCCCTTCCGCAGCGATCTCAGCACGATGTCGCCGGCGGATTGCACCTTTGAGACAAGGCCGACGCCCTGGCCGGCCCAAAGCGAGAGTGCATCAATGTCGCCCTCGGCATCGGGACCGGGCGTATAGGACTGGTACCGCACCACCGGACCCGCCGAGCGGGACGTCGCGATCACCTCACCCTCCCCCGGGCGCTTGCCGCTCGGCGGACAACCCGCCGCCTCCCAAGCCTCGACCGTGCGATTTCGCAATGTGCGATGCGGCGCGTTCGGCCAGCGCACGTCGAAGAGGTCCTTGAGATAGACGGTATCCGTCTCGTGCGCGGCGAGGAGGCGCTCGCGATAACGCGGATGAATCATCGCTTCCTCGCAGGCCAAGAAGCGCGTGCCGATCCAGGCGCCGGCGGCACCTAGCGCCAAGACCGCGGCGAGGCCGCGTCCATCGGCGATGCCGCCTGCGGCGACGACCGGCACGGGTGCCACCGCGTCGACCACGGCGGGAACGAGCGGCAGCGTCGCCACCGTCCCGCGGACGTGGCCGCCCGCCTCCCAGCCTTGCGCCACGATGATGTCGACGCCCGCATCGACCGCGCGTTTGGCTTCGGCGGCGGAGCCGACGGTGTGCAACACCACGGCGCCCGCCGTCTTCGCCCGCTGCGTCAAACTCGAGGGATCGCCCCAGAAGAAGGAGATGATGGGAACATGTTCCTCGAGACAAACCGCAAGGCGCTCCTCCTGCGGGAACTCGATGACGAGATTAACGCCGAACGGCCGCGAGGTGAGGGCGCGCGTCTCGCGAATCTGTTGGCGCACCGTCTCTGGTTTGGCGCGCCACGGCACCAGCATGCCGAGGCCGCCGGCATTGCTCACCGCCGCGGCCATTCTCGGCCCGACAGCGCCACCCATGGGCGCCTGGATGATCGGCAGCTCAATGCCGAGACGCTCCGTGAGTGCGGTTCTCATGACGACGCCTCCGCAGAAAAACCCTAGGGCCGCATCGCCGCCGCCACCGGTCCCGGCTCGCGGAGCTTTGCGGTAAGATCGGCGAATTCACAAAGGAGGGGGCGCGTGTCGCGCGGGTCGATGATCTCTTCCGCATTGAAGGCTTCCGCGACGCGGAAAGGCGAGCGCACACGGTTCAAGCGCTCCTCGATCTCGGCGTGGAGCTTCTCGCGGTCCGCCGCTGCGTCGAGCTCGGCGCGGTAAGCCGCCTCGATCCCACCCTCCACCGGCAGCGAGCCCCAATCGCCCGACGGCCAACAATAGCGGTAGTGGAGCCGCGCATGGTTGCTGTGCGCGGCGCCGGCGACACCGAAGGCCTTGCGCACCAGGATCGAGCACCATGGCACCTTCGCCTGGTAAACCGCAGCGAGCGCGCGGGCGCCATGGCGAATGGTGCCGGCCTTTTCCGCCTCGAGACCGATGACGAAGCCGGGGCAATCGACGAGATGCACCACCGGGAGGTGGAAGGTGTTGGCGAGATCGACGAAGCGGATGATCTTCTGCGAGGCCGTCGCCGTCCAGCCGCCGCCATAGACGAAGGGATCGCTCGCCAGCACCGCCACCGCCCAGCCATTGAGCCGCGCCAAGCCGGTGATGGCGGAGCCGCCGAATTTGCGGCCGATCTCGAAGAAGCTGTCGCGGTCGACGACGGCGCGCACGATCTTGCGCATGTCGTAGACCTTGCGTCGGTCGCGCGGCACCGCGTCGATAAGCCAGGGATCGCGCCGCTCGGAAGCGTCGGTGATGGGGCCGCGCGGCGGCAGCTCGAACACAGAGGACGGCAGATATGATAAGAACCGCCGTGTACGCGCGAAGGCTTCCGCTTCGCTCGCCACCGCGTCGTCGATGGCGCCGGCGCGGACATGAATGTCGGTGCCGCCGAGCTCCTCCTTGCTGAGGTTCTCGCCGAGCCGCGCCACCACCGGCGGGCCGGCGATGAACATCTGCGAGATGCCTTCGACCATAAGCGAATAATGCGCGGTAACGAGGCGCGCCGCCCCCAAGCCCGCGACCGAGCCGAGACCAAGGGCCACCACCGGGACCAGCCCCATATTTGCCACCACCCAATCCCAGGCGGGGTTGGCGGGAATGTAGGTACGTCCCTCGGTCTCGAGCGTCCTCACCGAGCCGCCGCCGCCGGTGCCGTCGACGAGGCGCACGAGCGGCAGGCGAAGCTCGTTCGCCATCTGCTCCGCCATGATCTGCTTGCCGCGGATCGAGGCGTCGGCGGCGCCGCCGCGAACCGTGAAATCGTCGCCGCCCACCACCACTGGCCGGCCCTCAATGCGGCCGCGGCCAAAAACGAAATTCGCGGCCATGAAGTGCGCGAGCGTGCCGTCCTCGCCGTAGCGCGATTTTCCGGCGGTCGCGCCGACCTCATGGAAGCTGCCGGGATCGAGCAGCTCAGCGATGCGCTCACGCACGGTGAGCTTGCCGGCATCATGCTGCCGCTTCACCTTGTCGGCGCCGCCCATTTGCCCCGCCAGCGCCTCGCGGCGGCGCAGCTCGGCGATCTCCTCCTCCCAGCTCATGTCTTCGTCCTCCCCCCTGAGGCAATGCTAGCAGGTCGCCTCGCCGCCGGTCACGGCATGCGCTTTTACCGGGACGGCCGCCGGAACGCGCGAAAGGGGCGAACAAATCGCGCGACCGTTAACGCATTTCGCGGGATGACAAGCCCGCCGCAGCGTTTATAAAACTTGCTCGCCACGGGCGGTCTGCGCCATGCTCGTCTTGACGATGGAGCGGCGCTCGGGTGCGCTCACGGCCAATCGATCAATCGGATGTCGCTGATGGTAAAGATGATGACTCTCTTTGCACCGCGCGGCGGCGCCGCGCTGATGCTGACGCTTTTCCTTGCGCTCGGCGGATGCGGCAGCATGCACGCGGCCACGTCGCGGGACGACCAGGAGCGCGACCTCGCCCTGGTGCGTCGCGTGATGGAGCGGGTGCAGTCGAGCTATGTCGACCCCGTCACGGACGATCAGCTCGTCAAGGACAGCCTTAAAGGCATGCTGACCGGGCTCGATCCCCACTCCGACTACATGGACGAGAATGAATATCGCGAGATGCTCGCCGACAGCCACGGCCAGTTCAGCGGCATCGGCGCCGAGCTTACGCGGGACGACAGCCATCCCAAGATTCTCTCACCCATCGACGACACACCGGCGGCGCTGGCCGGCATCAAGCCGGGCGACATCATCCTGCGGATCGACGGCCTTCCGACCGAAAACATGAGCCTCAAGGAGGCGGTCGAGCGGCTACGTGGTCCGGCCGACACCAAGGTGCGCATGACGATCTCGCGCGTCGGCCAACGTCCCTTTGACGTGACCTTGACCCGCGCCATCATCCGGATCGCCTCGGTGAAATCGCATCTCGAGAGCGGACGCATCGGCTATATGCGCGTCACCACGTTCATGGAGAAGACGCAGTCGGAATTCCTCGACTCGCTTGAGCGCATGACGCGCGAGGCGGGCGGGCGGCTCGACGGCGTCGTGCTCGATCTGCGCAACGATCCCGGCGGGCTGCTCGACAGCGCCGTCCACATCTCCGGCGATTTCCTCGACGGCGGCACCATCGTCTCGATCCGCGGGCGCTCAAACGGGGAGGACGAGATCTACGACGCGCGCGGCAACGGCGATCGCCTGCGTGGCGTGCCGGTGGTGGTGCTCATCAACAGCGCCTCGGCCTCCGCCTCGGAGATCGTCGCCGGCGCGCTGCAAGACCGCCACCGTGCGACCGTCCTCGGCACGCGCAGCTTTGGCAAAGGGTCGGTGCAGACCATCATTCCCCTCGATGGCCATGGCGCCTTGCGCTTGACGACGGCGCGCTACTACACGCCCTCGGGCCGCTCGATCCAGGGCGAAGGGATCACGCCCGATGTCGTCGTCGTGCCGCCGCGCGACCAGCAAGTGGTCGCCGCCAGCATCGTACATGAGACCGATCTGCGGGGCGCGCTCAAGAACACGGGACCGGAAAAGGCCGCGCCGCCCGGCGCAGCATCTCCTGCGGTGCAGAAGACGGAAGAGTCGGAAGACGTCGCCATCGACCCGGCGGTGATCGGAACGCCCCGCGATTACCAGCTTTCCATCGCGCTGAAGCGGATCAAGGAAATGGTGGCGCGGAGCGCGCCCGGCGGGCGGAGCTAAGCACCGCGCCCGATTTACTCGAAGGGCCGTTCCCGCCACCACGGGAAATAATCCGGCATGTCTCGGCTCGGCTTCATGGTGAAGCGCGGCGGGCGCTTCTCGAGGAACGAGGCAATCCCCTCATAGGCATCGGCCGAGCGGCCCATGCTCTCGATGCCGCGTGATTCGATCTTGTGCGCTTCCATGGGATCGTCGGCGCCCATCATGCGCCAGAGCATCTGCCGCGTGAGCGCCACCGACACGGCAGACGTGTTGTCGGCAATCTCGCGTGCGAGCGCGCGCGCCGTAGGCAAGAGCGCGTCTGCCGGGACCACGGCTTTCACCAAGCGCCCCGCCAGCGCCTCTGCCGCATCGAAGACGCGCCCGCTCAACATCCATTCGAGCGCCTGCTGCGGT
>DASZAN010000123.1:0-92072 GCA_035945115.1 Allostellaceae bacterium | reverse complement strand
GCTCCGCAAAGCCGCCAAGCGAACCGTCGAGGACACATGGCGCCAGATCGGAACCCTCCTCAGCAGCGTCTCGCCGCAAGAGTGCGCCAACTACTTCCGAAACGCAGGCTACGCTTCAACCTGAATGGATCAGACTCTAGGCGGCGCGCCTATTGAGCAGCCACCCGCGCGGGGGTCGCGGATGAAGTCCGGCATATAGGTGCGGTGGCTGCCTTCGACGACGCGGATGCCGCAATTGACGACTGGCGCGGCACCTGCATCGAGTTCCACATGGCGATAGCAGGTGTCGGTCCATTCGGCGAGGGCGCCGGTGAGGTCGAAAAGACCGTTCTCGTTGGCGTTCGTCGCTCCATCCGCTGCAACCGCCAGCGCCGCTTCCCGTTCGTAGGCGGCGAGCGCAATCGCCCCGGGATCATTCCCGCTTGCCTGCGCGGCGAGCGGGGTGAAGCGGCTTCCGGCGGCGAACGCCCATTCCTCGTCGGTCGGCAGACGATATGTGGCGCCGAGGCGGCGCGAGAGCCACGCCGCATAGGCGGTGGCATCGCGCCAGCTCACCGTGACGGCGGGGTGTTCACCCGCATCCGCGAGGCCCGGCACATCGAGACAGCCGCCGTCCTCGATGCAGCGCCGGTATTCCGCCGCGGTCACCTCGCGCCGCATGATCGCGAGCGGGCGCGGCGGACGCATCTCGCGTAGCGGCACCGCCGCCGGCTTTCCGCCGCGCGTGAAGTCGCCCGCCATCGGATAGAGGAAAACCTGCGGCGCGAGCACGACCATGTCCGGCGCCTCGCTCGCTTTCTCATCGATGCGCGGCGCCATCGCGGCGAGCGCGATGAAAGCCGTTGCGGCGATGATCGGGATCGATGTGGGCCGCATCGTCCCGGCGCGATCGGCTTAGTAGCGGACGGGAGCGCGCGAGGGCGCGAGCGCCGTGCTGGACCCTTCGGCGGCGATCGGCGAGGGCGGTTTGACCTGTGTCATCAGATCGTTGTTCCACTCGCCCTCGACTTTGAAATGGGCGGTGGCGCCGAGCTCGACCGCTTCGATGAGATTGTGCGTGAGATAGGCGTAAATGCCGGGCTGGCGGAAGGTATAGAGCGCTGCGCCCGCCGAACCGCCACGGATGAACCAGGTCTCGAGATCCTTCTCCGGCGGATTGGCGAACTTGCCGGTCTCCCAGACGTAATCGCCATGGCCGCCGATGAGATGCGGGCGGGAATCGCGATTGGCTTCGGAATGGACGATGAGCACGGTCTCGCCCACCTTGGCCGTGAGCGCGTCCTTGCCGGTGAGCGCGCCGACGCGGCCCTCGAAAACGACATGCGTCGGCACCAGCGAGCGCATCGCTTTTTCCGTGTCGTTGAAGGCATCGGCCGGGGCCTTGTAGGTCTTGTAGTGCCCCTTATCGTCGCGCGGCACATAGAAGTCTTGCTCGCCGACGTAGTAGACGCGGTCATAGTGGAGCGCGTGGCCTTGGCCATCGCTGAGCCCCTCGCGCGGCAGGACCATGATGGCGCCGTTCATGCCGGAGACGACGTGGAAGGGGATCATCGGCCCGCCCGGTGCGCAGTGATAGATGAAGACGCCGGCGCGCGTCGCCTTGAAGCGCAGCACCGCCTCCTCGCCGGGATTGACCAGCGTCAACGTGCCGCCGCCAAGTGCGCCGGTCGAGGCGTGGAAGTCGATGTTGTGCGCCATGGTGTTGCTGGCGGGATTGACCAGGGTGAGTTCGACGTAATCGCCCTCATGTACGACCATGAGCGGACCGGGGATCGAGCCGTTGAAGGTCATCGCCTGCACCGTCGTGCCGGCCGCGTCGATAACCATCGGCTTTTCTTCGGCGACGAGGCGGAATTCCATGATCTTGGGACCGGCCGTCGTCGCTTGCTCATGGGCATGAACGAAGGGCGGGGCCACCAGAGTCACCCTCTCGCGCGGGAGATCGAGCGGGTCGGCGAAAGCGGGGATCGCAAGGGCCCATGCAGCAAGAGCAGCGAGCGGAGCAAGACGCGTCGCGATGCGTCGCACATCCATCGACGGTTCAAAAAGCCGGGGCATACTGTTTCTCCCAGAAAAAGAGCGAGCGCTCTCTCGCGCTTTCTGGAACGCTATCAGGCAAGCGCAGACGCCATGATGACGAGACCGTGTCTTCACAACGAATTGACCCGCCGTGAGCGCACGCCTGCAGTGGTTGTCGTGGCGCAGCGCCGCGTCGATCCGAAAAGAACGCTTAGAACAAAACGTGAATATGAGCGTTAACCGGGCGACACGAGGAGCGATGCTAAAACTTGCGCCGGGGCCATTCTTTGCCGGAGCTTGGGCTGTGGCTGACGCGGCATCGCAGCATTCAGACGAGATCACGCACCCGACGCTCGTCGCGATCTATCGCTATTGGAACGACAAGCGTCGCGGCCGCGCCATGCCGCAACGCGCCGACATCGATCCCACGGAGATCGTGCGGCTACTGCCGTATGTGTTCATGGTCGGCGTTGAGCGCGATCCGTTGCGCTTCAAGTATCGGCTCATCGGCACCGCCATTTGCGAATTTCTCGGGCGCGACTTCACCGGCCGCACCGTCGACGCGACGAACTACAGCGCAGAGCAAGCGGCGGAATTGCAGAAAATCAACAGCGCGGTTGTCGACAATGCGCGGCCGGTCGCGTGCAAGGGCACCGTCTTCTACATCCCGGGCCGTGAGTGGATGCTGACCGAGGCGATTTTGCTGCAGCTGAGCAAGGACGGGCTTGCCGTCGACATCATCCTTGGCGCCCAAATCGCGATCCGGCCGCCGAAGGGGACGGCAGATTCGGCCCCGCCGATCGAAGAAATCCGCATCATCGCCGACCCGATCATCGCCGGCGAACGATTCGGCGGCGTGCGCTAGTTAGGCGCGCGCCGCGGCCTTCTGCGGCGCAGATGTAGCGAGCAGCTTTCGTGCGTCCTCGGCGACGACGGTGCCCGCGAAATAATCGGGATTCATCGAGAGGTGGAGCATCGCCGGATTGACGAAGGTGAAGTCGCGGAAGTTCTCTGGTGTGAGCAGCTTCGCCTCGACCATCGTCCACGCTTCCGTCACCACGCTCTTGGCGTCGAGCACGTCCCAATGGCCGATATCGGAGCCGAAGACCGCCTTCAGCGTGGCGCCCACCGGATTGAGCCGGCGGTTGAAGGCGACGCTCACCATGCGGTCGTCGGCCTCGCAGCCGAAATAGAAGGGATCGATGAAGAGCTCGCGGAGCTCCCGCACATCGCGAAGCGCGCAGGCGGCGAATTCATTGGGGCCGGCGGCATGTCCGGTCGAGAGCGCGCCATGCGGCTCGGCGCGGAAGCGCTCGGCGGTGAGGCGCTTCGTGCCGTATTCGCGGAAGAGCCGCTCGAGCAGATCCACATCGAGCTTCGCCGGATCGAGATTGCGCGCCATCGCTTCGGGATTGCGCTTTTCCCAATGCTCGACGATGTCGTTCAAGAGATTGACCGCCCAGGCGACACCGCCTTCGAGGAAGGCGAAGCTCAGATTGGGAAAGCGCCGGGTGACACCGCCAAAAATCAGGGAGCGGCAGAAGAACTCGGCGCCATTGGCGAAGTCGCCGAGATGATTGTAGACGTAGTTCGAGGGCGAGCAGCGATAGCCGATGCCGCGGGACGGCGTGTGGCAGGCGGGCGCGATCTTGAGCTCGATGCAACGCCGCCAGAAGGGATCATAGTCGTAAGGCGCATCCATCGCGATCGAGCGCGTCGCCTGCGGCGCCTCGAGGAAGGGATCGCCGCCGGTCGCGCGCCGTGCCGGGCCGCGCAGCTCGGTGCCGATCATGACCGATTTGAAGCCGAGCTCGTTAACGGCGAAGTCGAGCTCCTCGATCGCCTCCTTGGGCGTGTATGTCGGAATGATCGCAACCGGCCGTACGCGGTCGGCAACATCGGCGAACATCTCGGCATAGAGCATGTTGAGCGCGCGACAGCTCGCCCGCCGCGCCGCCTCGTCGGTGATGAACATATGGCTCAAGCCGCGCGTCGTGTAGCAGTGCGCGAAGTCGATGCCGCATTCATCGAGCTTGGAGCGGAAATAGCGCGGCAGCATCGCGAGTGCGCGGTCGGCGGTATGGGGTCCGGACGGTAGTCCCCACCAGAAACCGCGGACCGTCGGCCCGTGGGCGGCGCGCTCCTGCTGCACCCGCTTCAACACTTCGGATCCGGCGATCTCGCCCACCAAGTCCTGATGCGCGAAATCGCATTCCACCACATGCGCATCGGCATCGATCACGGGATGATCGAGCTTCTCGCGCACGGCGCTGCCGGGAAATCCCTCGAAGGACATGGCCGAACCCTCCCGATACTTTTGCCTAAGGGTAGGCCGCATGGTGCCGGGCGGCAATATGGCTGCAAAACCGCGATGCGTCCTTCGACAGGCTCAGGATGAGGCGCTTTCTGGTGGCTCCTCGATAGATGCCTGACCCGATCTTCCTCCCCTGAGCTTGCCGAAGGGCTGAGACTGTCGAAGGACGCACATCGCCTCTACAGCGTTGGTCGGCTGGCACAAGCGACGATCGCGGGATAAAGTAAGAATATGCGTGTCAACGGCAAACCCATGCGCACCATTTGGCCTGAGCCGGATGGCGCCACCGTCGGCATCATCGACCAAACGGAGCTGCCGCATGAGCTCGTCATCGCCCGCCTTGCGACGCTGACGGACGCGGCGCATGCCATCCGTGCCATGCTGGTGCGCGGCGCGCCGCTCATCGGGGCCGCCGCGGCCTATGGCGTGGCGCTGGCGATGCGCGAAGACCCTTGCAATCCCGCGCTCGAGAACGCCTGCCGCGTGCTGCTGGCGACGCGCCCCACCGCCGTCAACCTCCGCTGGGCGCTCGAGGAGATGCGTGCGCTCCTGGCGCCGCTCGCCGAAAAAGATCGCGCCGCCGCCGCTTATGCGCGCGCCGACGAGATTTGCGAGGAGGACGTGGCGATGAATCGCGCGCTCGGTCGCCACGGCCGCGCCGTCATCGAAGCGTCGGCGCGCAAGAAGCGCGGCGGCGAGCCCGTCAACGTGCTCACCCACTGCAACGCCGGTTGGCTCGCCACGGTCGATTGGGGCACCGCGCTCGCGCCCATCTACGCCGCGCAGGAAGCGGGCATCCCGCTTCACGTCTGGGTCGACGAGACGCGACCGCGCAATCAAGGGGCGAGCCTCACCGCCTGGGAATTGGGCCAGGAAGGCATCCCCCACACCGTCATTGTCGACAACGCCGGCGGCCATTTGATGCAGCATGGCCGCGTCGATCTCGCCATCGTCGGCACCGACCGCACCACCGCGGCGGGCGACGTCGCCAACAAGATCGGCACGTATCTGAAAGCGCTTGCCGCGCACGACAATGCCGTTCCTTTCTACGTCGCGCTGCCCTCGCCGACGATCGACTGGTCGATCGAGGACGGGCGCGCCATTCCCATCGAGGAGCGCGATGCGAGCGAGGTGACGGAAATCGCCGGCCGCCTTGCCGACGGCACCACCGCGCGTGTGCGCCTCGTCCCCGACGGCAGCCCCGCCGCCAACTACGCCTTCGATGTGACACCGGCCCGCCTCGTCACCGGCCTCATCACCGAACGCGGCGTGTGCCCAGCTTCGCGCGAGGGACTGCTCGCGCTCTTCCCCGAACGCCGCGCGCGGCTGGCGGGGGAGTGATGGCCGGCGAGTGTCCATGAACTCCCACTGGTCCGATGCCGAGGCGGAATCCTTCATCGCCCGCTACGCTAGCCAAGGCGTCCCGCGCGATCTCGCGCTTCGCGTCTACACGACGCGGCTCCTCGGGCAAGATCCGCGCCTCGTGCTCCATGGCGGCGGTAACAGCTCGGTCAAGACGGTGATGCCTGATCTCCTCGGCGAGGAGGTCGCGGTGCTTTGCGTCAAAGGCTCGGGCTGGGACATGGGCAACATCGAGCCCGCGGGCCTGCCGGCGGTGCGATTGGACCCGCTCCGCCGCTTGCGTGCGCTCGATAAGCTCTCCGACGAGGACATGGTGAACGCACAGCGCGGCGCGCTCCTCGACAGCGCCGCCCCCAACCCCTCGGTCGAGACGCTGCTTCACGCCTTCCTGCCGCACAAGTTCATCGACCACACGCACGCCACCTCGGTGCTGGCGCTGACGGATCAGCCCGACGGCGAGGCGCTCTGCCGCGAGGTCTATGACGGCCGCATGGCGCTCGTCCCCTACATCATGCCTGGCTTCGCGCTCGCCAAGAAGGCGGCTGAGATTTACGAGCGCGATCCCCGCGTCGACGGCTTGATCCTGCTAAAGCACGGCATCTTCACCTTGGGCGAAGACGCGCGCGACGCCTATGAGCGCATGATCGAGATGGCGAACCTTGCGGAGGCGCGGCTCGCGCGCGGCCGGCGGAACGTGTTCGCGGTAGTCGCGCTCCCGGCGGCGATCGTGCCCGTGGCGCAAGTGGCGCCGGTGCTGCGCGGTCTTGCCGCGATCGAGAACGACCGCGCGAGCGGCCGCGCCAAGCGCCAGATCCTCTGCTTCCGCACCTCGCCCGAGATTTTGAATTACGTCAACGGCGTCGATCTCTCGCGCTATTCGCAGCAAGGCGTGGTGACGCCGGATCACACCATCCGCACCAAGAATTGGCCGCTCATCCTGCCGCCGCCGGAAGCCGGGCGGGTCGACGCGTGGCGCGAGGCGGTGGCGGCGGCGATTGCAGCCTATGCCGAGCGCTACCGCGCCTACTTCGCCCGCCACAATGCGCGGCAGAAGACGTCGCGCCTCGCGCTCGATCCGCGCCCCCGCGTCGTGTTGGTGCCGGGCCTCGGCCTCTTCGGCTTGGGCGCCTCTTACAAGGATGCAGCGATTGTCGCCGACATCGCCGAGAACACCATCGCCGTCGTCACCGACGCCGAAGCGATCGGCCGCTTCCAGCCGATCGACGAGAGCGACATGTTCGACGTCGAATATTGGTCGCTGGAGCAAGCGAAGCTCGGCAGAGCCGCGGAAAAACCGCTCGCGCGGCACGTGGCGGCCGTCACCGGCGGTGGCAGCGGCATCGGTGCGGCGACGGCGAAGGCGCTCGCGATCGCTGGGGCCGAAGTGGCGGTGCTCGACCGCGACATCGCGGCGGCGCTCGGCGTGGTGAAAGCGATTGGTGGCCCGTCGCTTGCCGTGGAGTGCGATGTGACCGATGCCGCCGCCGTCACCACCGCCTTCGACAGCGTCGCCGCAGCGTTCGGTGGCGTCGACATCGTCGTGTCGAACGCCGGCGCCGCCTGGCAAGGCCGCATCGGCGAGGTGGACGAGGCAATGCTGCGCCGCTCCTTCGAGCTGAATTTCTTCGCTCATCAGAGCGTGGCGCAGAATGCCGTGTGCATCATGCGCGCGCAGGGCACTGGCGGATGCTTGCTCTTCAATACCTCGAAGCAGGCGGTCAATCCCGGCCGCGATTTCGGTCCCTACGGCTTGCCCAAAGCGACGACGCTCTTCCTCATGAAGCAATACGCGCTCGATTATGGTGCCGAGGGCATTCGCTCGAACGCCGTCAATGCCGACCGCATCCGCTCCGGCCTCCTGACCGAGGCGATGATCGCCGAGCGCGCCCGCGCCCGCGGCGTCTCTGAGACCGACTATATGAGCGGCAATCTCCTGCGCCGCGAAGTCTCCGCCGAGGACGTGGCGCAAGCCTTCGTGTTTCTCGCGCAAGCGCGCACCACCACCGCTGCCGTCGTCACGGTCGACGGCGGCAACATCGAAGCGAGTCTCCGCTGATGACCTCGCCGCTTTCCGGCATCGATCACGTCATCATCGCCGTCGGCGATCTCGAGCGGGCGCGCCTCACCTGGGAGCGCCTGGGATTCACGCTGACGCCGCGCGGCCGCCATCTCCAGAAGGGCACCGGCAATTATTGCATCATGTTCGAGCGCGACTATCTCGAGCTGATGGGCGTCGTCGACCCACGCCAGGACACAGGCGGGCTCGCCGACTTTCTCGTGCATGGCGAGGGGCCGCGCGGCCTCGCCTTTGCACCGCGCGCCGGCGCCGACACCGCCGCCGCCCTTGCGCGCCAGGGCCTTCATCCGGCGGCGCCGCGCGATTTGACGCGGCAGCTCGAATTGCCGGAAGGCACGGTGCTGCCGCGCTTCAAGCTGATCTCGCTTCCGCCCGAGGAGACGCCGGAACTCATGAGCTTCGTGTGCCAGCATCTGACGCCGGAGCTGGTGCGGCGGCCCGATTGGCTCCGCCATACCAACGCCGTTGTCGGCATCGCCGGCGTGGTGGTGCTGGTGGAACGGACGAAGCCGCTCGCCGCCGCTTACGAGAAGCTCTTTCCGACGGGCGTCACCCTCACGGACGAGGTTCTAACGGTTCATGCCGGGCCGCATCGCCTCACCTTCGCCACGTCTGACGATTTCGCCGCGCTCTACCCCGAGATCGAGCCGGCGTTGAGACGCCCGTTGCCAGCCATGGCGGCGGTGCGGTTTGTGACCCGCGATCTCGGGGCGACAGCGGATCATCTCGCACGCTGGCACGTGCCCCATGAGGAAGCGGGGGATGGCACCATTCTCGTGCCGCCACGGGAAGCCAGCGGCACGCTCCTCATTTTCAGCCGCGCCTAAGGTCAGGCGGCGCAGACGTCGCAGTCTCCGGCGGCCGTGTCGTCCTTGCCGAGCAGCACCCGCGCCTTGGCGAGGAGCGCGTCTGCCTGCGGGCGGACGCGGAAGTCGCTGGTCTGCTCGAGCCAGAGCACGCCGCCGTCCTCATCGAGGAGGAGCGTCGTTGGAATCGCGAGGTCGCGGAAGGGCCCGCGCTTCGGCGTGAAATTGCGCTGTTGCACATTGTAGAGGCGATGTACGGCGAGATCGGGATCAGCCAGCAGCTTTATCGCCCAAGCGTTCTTGCGCTCGAAGGCGTGGAGCTGAATCCCATGGCGGCACGCTCGAGATTGCGAGCGCGCCCGGGCGTGGCACCACCGTCTTGATCGGGTGCCCCGCCTGGCGCATCCGCGTCCCCGTCTCCGCCGACGCTGCGGAGTAGGGGCGCGGCACGAGCTGCCAGCTCTCGGCCAATTCGCCGCAAGAATCGGAGTGCGCGTGCCCACCGCGGGCTTAGAGATGGCGACCTCTCAGCCACGAGGTCAGCGATGCTTCGGCTCCATGATTATTTGCCTTCGCAGAACGGCTACAAAATCCGCATGCTTCTTCGGCATCTCGGTCTTGGGTGGGAGACCGTGCCGGTGGCGATCTTCCGCGGCGAAGCGCGTACGCCGGAGTTTCTTGAGAAAAACCCCGTCGGCGCCATTCCCGTGCTTGAGCCCGCCCCAGGTCAGTTCATCGCCGAGTCGAACGCGATCCTCTGCTATCTCGCCGAAGGCACGCGTTTTTTGCCGGCCGAACGGCTCGCCCGCGCGCAGGTGATGCAGTGGCTTTTTTTCGAGCAGTACTACGTCGAGCCCAATCTCGGCACGCTTCGCTTCTGGACGTTGACCGGGCGGCTTCACGCCAACGCCGCGCTGGTGCCGGGCAACCGCACCGGCGCCGAGCGCGCGCTTCAGGCACTCGAGCGCCATCTCGGCATGCGTGCCTTTCTTGCCGCGGACGCTTACACCATCGCCGACATCGCGGTCTTCGCTTACACTCATCTCGGCGAAGACGCGGGCTTCGATTTTGCCCACTATCCCGCGCTCAGCGCCTGGATCGCGCGCGTCAAAGAGACGGCCGGCGAGCTGCCGCCGGTGCATCCTTATTCGATCGACCCCGATGCCGGCTTGCGCGCGGGTGAGACATAACATCGCCTAAGCCGCTACGGCGCCCCCATCGCCTGCGCGCGCGTCTTGTGCCAGGCGGGCAGCGCGTTGAGTGTCGCGAACCAACGTTTGATCGCGGCGTACGGCTCGATCGGGAGGTGCGCCATTTCCGCGAGGTGGAGGCCGGCACTCAGCGAAAAATCGGCGACCGTCAGCGTGTCGCCCGTGATGAATTTCCGTCCCTGTAGCTGATCGTCGAGGACACGCGCCGCACGGTGGAAAGGCTCGGTCGCCTTGGCAATCGCCGCCAGGTCCGGGTCGGCGGAGCCGCGCACGAGCGGCTTGGCGACGTATTCGAAAATGAATACTGCCGCCGCCGACTCCCAATGCGCGAGGTCCCAGAACTGCCAGCGTATCACGTCGAGGCGTGCACGCTCGTCCTTGGGCAGAAGCCCGCTCTCCGGCCGCTTCAAGGCGAGGTACTGCAGGATCGCGTTCGATTCCCAGAGGACGAAATCGCCGTCTTTTAGCGTGGGCATACGCATGTTGGGATTAAGCGCGGCATAGGCAGGCGTCTTCTGATCGCCTTTGCGCAGGTCGACCATACGCGGCGTCCAGTCAAGGTCGAGATGATTGGCAAGGGCCATCACCTTGAAGGCGCGTGGGCTCGGTGGGAAGACATAGAGTTCGATGCTCATCAGGTCCTCTTCGTGCCGGCGATCGGGGGGTCGGCTCAGGCGTCAACGGCCGCTTTGAAGTGCTCGAGCACGCGCGGCCAGCCGCTGTCGACTCTCTCTCGCACTGAGGCGCCGGCTTCCGCACCGAGGACTTCGAGCTTGCGATGTTCCACTTCGACGATGGTGAGATCGGGCCCGTCGGCGATGAAGTTGACTTCGACCTCAGCCCGCACCGTGGCATCGGGTCGCCAATGCTGGTTGATCTCCCAGCTCATCACGACCCGGTGCGGCGGCTCCCAGGCCAGAACCTTGCCGAGGTTGGCTTCGGCGCCGTCCTCGCCGCGTTCGTACCACCGTCCGCCGGCGCGTGGCTCCACGACGACCGTCTTGAGCGGCGCCGTGACGATCTTCATCTCTCGCGGCCACCAAGTTCCCATTCTGGCGGTGAAGACCTCGAAAGCATGCGCCGGTGCGGCCTTGACGCGCACGCTTTTGCGCACCGGCGCGAGGGTTATGGCCGTCATCGTGGCTCCTTCTGCTGTCGGGGTTTGCGCTCCACCTCGGCGCGGAAGTTTTCCAGCGCTTCATCCCAGAACTGGTCGAGCCAGCGACGGAGCGCGCCCAATCCGTGGGGATCGAGATAGTAGACGCGATTTCTGCCCTGCGGCCGATCGGCGACCAGGCCCGCGTCCTTCAGCACTTTGAGGTGCTGCGACACTGCGGGCCGGCTTACCGGCATGCCGCGTGCGAGCGCGCCCACCGCGCGCGGGCCGGATTTCAGCCGCTCGAATACCTGCCGCCGGGTCGGGTCCGCCAGCGCGGCCCAGGGATTCCCGTAAGTGTATACTTACCGAATGTCAAGCGGGACGGGGCTAAGTGCGTCGGCCGCCTAGTGGCGCGCCCGAGGAGCGCCGCTATGCTCGGGGTGCCCAGAGGAGGGGAGATTGCCATGCTCGCCGGACTCCGCGCCCTCGCGCTCGCTTTCGCCGCCGCGCTCGCTGCTCTCGAACCCGCGTCGGCGCAAATCTCCGACGGCGTCGTCAAGATCGGTGTGCTCAACGATCAGACCGGGCTTTATGCGGACCTTGCGGGACCCGGCTCCGTGCTCGCCGCGCGCATGGCGGCGGAAGACATGGGCGGGAAGGTGATCGGGGCGCCGATCGAGGTTGTGTTCGCCGATCACCAGAACAAAGCCGATATCGGCGCCGCCATCGCGCGGCAGTGGTTCGATGTCGACCACGTCGACATGGTGCTCGATTTTTCCAATTCCGCGGTGGCGCTTGCCGTCGAGTCATTGGCGCACGAGAGGAACCGCATCGCCATCGCCAACGCCGTCGGCACCACCGACTACACCGGCAAGGCTTGCACGCCCACCGCGGCGGCCTGGCTTTACGACAGCTACGCGCTGACAACGAGCCTCGCCCGCGCCGCACTCGCCCGCGGTCTCGACACCTGGTTCTTCATCACCGTCGATTACGCCTTCGGCCATTCGCTCGAAGCCGATGCGCGCCGCGCGGTGGAAGCGGGCGGCGGCAAGGTGCTGGGAAGCGTGCGCCATCCCCTCAACACCGCCGATTTCAGCTCGTATTTGCTGCAGGCGAAGGCGTCGGGCGCCAAGGTGGTGGCGCTTGCCAATGGCGGCGGCGACATGACGACGGCGACGAAGCAGGCGAACGAGTTCGGTCTCGCTGAAGGCGGCCAGACGTTGGTCTCGCTCCTCGTCTTCATCACCGACGTGCACAGCTTGGGCTTGCAGGCGGCGCAAGGTCTCACCTTCGTCACGGCTTTCTACTGGGACCGCGACGAGGGAAGCCGTGCCTGGGCCAAGCGCTTCTTCGAGCGGCACAAGGCGATGCCGACCATGGATCATGCCAGCGTCTATTCGGCGACGCGGCATTATCTGCGCGCGGTGGCCGCCGCCGGCACCGACGCGGCGCCCCAGGTGATGGCGAAGATGCGCGAGCTGCCGGTCGATGATTTTTTCGCCAAGGGCGCGCGGCTCCGCATCGACGGCCGCCTCGTCCACGACATGTATCTGGCGCAAGTGAAGAAGCCCGCGGAGTCCAAGGGTCCCTGGGACTACCTCAAGATCATCGGCACCATTCCGGGTGATCAAGCCTTCCGCTCGCTCGCCGAGGGCGGCTGTCCCTTGGCGCAGAAGTAGCGGCGGGAGGGTGAGGGGGCGCGCTCCCCCTGCTACACTTCCCCGCACAGAAGAATGGGGGAGGTGGGGCATGAAGCGGGCGGCGACACTCCTCGGCATCGTGGCGGCGCTCGCTGCGGCGAGTCCGCTGGCGCAAGCGCCGCAGCCAGGTGCCAGCGATCTCGCCGGCCGTGTCACCAGCGCCGCCGGTCCCGAGGCGGGCGTGTGGGTCATCGCCGAGACCACCGACTTGCCGACGAAATACGCGAAGACCGTCGTCACCGACGATGACGGGCGCTATCTCATCCCCGATCTGCCCAAGGCAAACTATCGCGTCTTCGTGCGCGGCTACGGGCTCGTCGATTCAGCGAAAGTGAATGCGTCGCCGGGCCGGGTACTCGATCTCACCGCGACACCAGCGCCGAACGAAAAGACCGCGGCCGAGATTTATCCCGCGGTCTATTGGTATGCGATGCTGCACGTGCCGGCCGCGAGCGAATTTCCGCTGCCGAAGATGAAGAGCCAGGGCGCTTGGCTCAACACCATCAAATCGGGCGCCTGCCTTTCCTGCCATCCCCTCGGCACACCCGGCACGCGCACCATCTCGCCTGCACTCGGCAGCTTCAAGAATTCGGCGGAAGCCTGGGAGCGGCGCCTCCAATCGGGCGGCGCGCAGATGTTCATGGCGCGCGATATCGTCCGGCTCGACACGGAAAAGGCGCTGCAGCTCTTCGGCGACTGGACCGATCGCATCGCCGCGGGCGAGCTGCCCTTCGCCAAGCCCGAGCGGCCCAAAGGCGTCGAGCGCAACATCGTCATCACGCAATGGGAGTGGGGCCATCCCACCTCGTACCTGCATGACGAGGTCTCGACCGATCGGCGCAATCCCCGCCTCAACGCCAACGGCAAGCTCTATGGCTCGCCCGAGGACAGCACCGATTTCGTGCCGATCCTCGATCCCGTCGGGAATACCGCTGCCGAGGTGAAGCATCCCGTGCGCGATCCGAGGACGCCCTCGACCAAGGACAATCCCATGGCACCTTCGCCCTATTGGGGCGATAAGCCCATCTGGGACAGCCAAAACATCAATCACAATCCGATGATGGACGAAGAGGGCCGCATCTGGTTCACGCCGCGCATCCGGCCGGCGAAAAATCCCGATTTCTGCCGCAAAGGCTCCGATCATCCCGCGGCCAAGGCCTTTCCGCTCGAGGAGAGCAATCGCCAGCTCTCGATGTACGATCCCAAGAGCGGCAACTTCACGCTCATCGACACCTGCTTTCCGACGCATCACCTGAACTTCGCGTCCGATGCCGATCAGACCTTGTGGACGAGTGCGGGTGTTGCCGGACCCGGCGTCATCGGCTGGCTCAACCGCCGCCTCTTCGAGGAGACGGGCGACGAGCAGAAGGCGCAGGGCTGGACGCCCTTCGTCCTCGACACCAACGGCAACGGCAAGCGCGACGACTATGTCGACCCCGGAGAGCCCGTCGACCCCACGAAGGACAAGCGCATCGCCGCCAATCTCTACGCCGTCGCCATCAGCCCCTCGGACGGCGCCATTTGGGGGACGGTCATCGGCTATCCCGGCGCGATCCTGCGCGTCGATCCCGGCAAGGATCCCATCCACACCGCGCTCACGGAAATCTACGAGCTGCCTTTGCCCGGCTTCGGCCCGCGCGGCGGCGATGTCGATTCCGCGGGCATCTATTGGGTGTCGCTCGCGAGCGGCCATTTGGGCCGCTTCGATCGCCGGCAATGCAAGGTGCTGAAAGGCCCAACCGCCACCGGCAAGCACTGTCCCGAAGGCTGGACGCTCTACACGCTGCCGGGCCCGCAATTCAAAGAGGTGAGGGACGGCGGCAGCGCCGAGGGCAGCTACTACGTCTGGACCGACCGTTTCAATGTGATGGGCTTGGGGAAGGACACGCCTTTCGTCATGGGCAATCTCAACAGCTCGGTCATGGCTTTCGTCGCCGGCAAGTTCCTCAACTTCGTCGTGCCCTATCCGATGGGTCTTCATGCCAAGAATGTCGATGCGCGCATCGACGACGAGAGCAACGGCTGGAAAGGCCGCGCGCTCTGGACCACCGACGGCACGCGCACGATGTTCCATCTCGAAGGCGGCACGGCCAACCTGCCACGCGCGATCAAGATCCAGATCAGGCCTGATCCCTTGGCGCATTAGCTCATGAAAGAGAGCAGCGAAGACCGCGAGCGCGTTCCGGCGCGCTGCCTTTGCGGCGATGTCCGCCTCGAGATCGACTATCCCGCGCGCTGGGCCTGGCACGATCATTCGGCGGCGAGCCGCGTCGCGCACGGCGCCGCCTATGCGACATATGTCGGCAGTTGGCGCAAGCGCTTCCGCATCGTCAAAGGCAAGAGCCGGATCGCCCGCTACGAGGACAAGAAAACCGGCACGACACGCGCCTTCTGCAAGCGCTGCGGCACGCCCCTCTATTACGAGCGGACGCGGTCGCCGCACATGGTGAACATCCCCCGCGCGCTCTTTCAGAGCCGTTCCGGGCGCGAGCCGCTCTACCATGTCGGCATCGCCGAGCGGCAGGACTGGGCCTATGCCGGCGCCCGTCTGGTCCCGCTCAAGGGCTTTCCCGGCATCGTCTGGGAGCGGCCGAAGCGCAAGCGCCGCGCCGAGGCCGCGCCGTTGGACGAAACGGCCTCCGACTTCGAGCGCACCTTCAAAGCGTTGCGGGATCGAGCGTGAAGAGCTCCTTGGCGCGGCCGACGCCGCGCAGCGCGTAGCGGCCGACCGACACGAATTGCCAGCGCTCGGTTTCCTCCATCGCCGCGACGAATTCCGACGACAGCAGAATGCCGCGATCGACCGAGCGGCACATCGCGGCGATGCGCGCCACCTCGTTGACCGCCGGGCCCACCACCGTGAAGTCGAGGCGGTCCTCGCTGCCGATATTGCCGTAGAAGACGTCGCCAAGATGGAGGCCGAGATAAAGCGAGGTGACCGGCCGACCTTCCCCGGCGCGGCGCTCCTTGAGCGCACCGATGCGGCGGCGCAAATCGGCGGCGGCGGCGAGCGCGGCGGTGCAGGCGGCGGCGGGATCATCCGCCTTGAAGATGGCAAGCGTGCCGTCGCCGATGAGCTTCAGCACGTCGCCGCCCGCCTCGTGGATCGCGGCAATGACCGCCTCGGCGTAGTCATTCAACAGGGGAATGATCTCGTCGGGCGGCGCGCTGTCGGTAATGCCGGTATAGCCGCGCAGATCCGAGAACCACAGCACGGCGTTGATGCGGTCGGCGACGCCGCGCGAGATGCGACCTGCGAGCACGCGCTGCCCGGCATCGCGGCCGAGATAGACTTCGACGAGCGTGCCGGCGATGCGCGCGAGCGAGGCGCATTTGATGGCGAGCCCCAAGGACGGCACGAGGCGGCGCAGCGCCGCCAGATCGCTCTCGCGGAATCCGTCCGCCCGCCGCGTCGCCCACTGCGAATAAAAGCAATCCATCTCGCCGATGACGCCACCGCTGGCGAAGCGTTGGGCGAAAGCCACGTAATCGGTGTTTCCTTCCGCCTTCATGACATCGAGATTGAAAAAATCCGCGGGATCGCCGAGGCCGATGCGGCGCCGCACCTCGTCGGCGCCGGTCGACATCAAATGGAAGAAGGCGCTGCGCCGCCAATTCTCCGCCGCCTCGCCGACACTGGTCGAGCGGTACTCGAAGGCGCGGCCTTCATAGATGGGATGGAGCGTGTCGATGATGGCGACGGCCCGCGAGAGCTCGATCCCGCCGTCGCGGCAGCGTTCGCAAAACCCGTCGAGCAGCGTCTTCTCCGCAGCGCCGGCGAGGCCTTGCGCCACGACCCAGCCGGCGATCGCCTCGGTGTCGTGTGGGCTCATGAGGGGCATCTTGAGGGATGGCGGCGATGCACGCCAGCGCGCTGCGCAGTTGATTGCAGGAACGCTTCCATGAACTCGAGCGTTGGGCATGGATGGCGATCAATCATCACGGGAGTGCATCGTGAAACCGATCCTCATCTCATGTCTCAGTGCTGGGCTCGTCCTGGCGAGCGTGTTGCCGGCAGCCGCCGCGCCGCGCCTTTCGCCACCCGAAGACGCCGCTTACCTCCGCTTGGCCGCCGAGGGCGATTTCTCCGCCAAAAAAGACGAGTACGTGCGCGACGCGAACCGCGAAATGGAGGAGTGGAACGACAAGCTCCACCGCAAGGGCGAGCACGCCGGCAAGGATATCGATCAGGCCTGGAGCAAAACCAAGAGAGCGGCGCAGCAGCTGCAAACCGCGAGCGCCGATCATTGGGATCGCGCCAAGCACGGATTCGAAAATGCCATGCAGGGCCTAAGAGACCGCTGGCACAAGATCCATCCCGAGGACGAGTAAGCAGGGAAAAAAGAGCGCCATCGCGCACCCCCTCTCCCCTAATCGAGAGGGAGGGCGAGGCGGGTCAGGCGAGGTCGAAGAGTAGAATCTCCGCGTCCGTCTCTGCCGTGATCGCGACCGACGGTTGACCCTCGACCGCGGCGCCGTCGCCTTCGCGCATCTCCGTGCCGTCGAGCGCGACGATGCCGCGCGCCACCTGGAGCCAGAGGCCGCGGCCTTTGGCGATGTCGTGCGATACGCGCTCGCCCGCGCCGAGCGCGCCCAGATAGAGCCGCGCATCCTGATGCAGGGTCACGGCACCTTCCGCGCCGTCGGGCGATGCGACGAGGCGCAGGCGGCCGCGCCGTTCCGCCGGCGGAAACGCCTTTTGCTCGTAGCTCGGCGGCAAGCCCGCGCGGTCCGGCAGAATCCAGATCTGCAGGAAGTGCACGCCCGCGCTTTTCGACGCGTTGAACTCGCTGTGGCGGATGCCGGTGCCCGCGCTCATGCGCTGGACCTCGCCCGGCCGGATTGTCGCGCCGCTGCCGAGGCTGTCCTTGTGCGCGAGCGCGCCCTCGAGCACATAGGTAATGATCTCCATGTCGCGATGGCCGTGCGTGGGAAAACCCGCACCGGGAATAACGCGATCCTCGTTGATGACCCGAAGGGTCCGAAACCCCATCTGCGCGGGGTCCCAATAATCCGCGAAGGAGAAGGTATGGCGGCTGTCGAGCCAGCCGGTCCGGCTCTCGCCGCGCGCCATGCGGTCGCGAAACGTGATCATGTGCCACTCCTCCACCGTCGCCTATGTGGGGATCGCGCGATCGGCTGTCATGACCCGCGCCATCGATCCGGCTGTGCGCGGACGCAGCTACCCTAAAGAAAAATCTCCGAAGGGCGTCACCCTTCGGTATATACTGCCCCTCTCATCCGCCGGGGGGGGCAAATGACCGTGCACCGTTTTGGTGACGCCATCGGGCGCACCGTGCCGCTTGTGTTGTGCGGCTTTCTCGTTTTCTCTTCAACCGCGCGCGCCGCGCCGCCGACGCTCGACGAGAGCGACCGCGCGAACTGGGCGGGGATGATGCGGCGGGTCAGCGCGGTTGAGGAGTTTCTCACCGACGTCGCCGGTGGGACCGGCGCCGGCGCGGGCGATCGCTGCTTTGCCGCGCTCGCTCAGGAGGTCCGCGATCTCGTGCGAGACGGCAGCAATATTGGCGTGCTCATCGGCCTCGCGGCGAGAATGGCGCATCCCCTCGATCAATTCACGGTTGACGATCAGGTGGAGAAGGCGCTCAAGGTCGAAGTCGCCAACGCCCGCGCGTCGCAGCAAATCCTGACCTCGCTCGCGGCCGGCGATTGCGGAACGAACGCCTTCGTCGCCACTGAAGCGCGGCGCGTCGTCGCCTTCGCCGACGACCTCCTCAACGCCATCCACGCGCTCCGCGCCAAGCTGCAAAACGCCAGCACCAGCATCGCGACCACGCAGCCGGGCGCGCGCTGACGGCGCGCCTCTATCCTACCGTCTTGGCAAAGGATTCGCGCGCGAGCGGCGCCCAACGTCGGCGTCACTTCATGCGATAGAACCAATTGCCCTTGTAATCGCGCCGGACAGTTTCTTCCGATTCGAATTCGAAGCCGACCGCGGGAACCGCGGCCGGCGGATAGCCCGCCTCCAGTAGCGCCCGGCGGAAGGCGTCGATCACATCCGGCATCGCGCTAAGGCGGTCGCGTTCGTCATCCGTCTCGGTCGCGATCCAAATCGCGAGATGGCGCGGATCGATCCACGTGGCGCCGAAGCTAAATACTTTGGCCCGCGGAGAGTAGCGCCGCGCAATCCCCCGGATCGCCCGCCGCGCCCGCCAGATGGTCAGAAAGAGCATCGGGCGCCATCGATTGCCCGCACGCGCGCTGCGGTGCCGCGACGCCAGCTCAAAGCCGTGCATCCAAACACGCGCCGCTGTTGAGAGACGCGCCTATCCCACCGTCTCGGCGAAGAATCTGAGGGTGCGGTCGAGGGCGAGCTTGGCGCTTTCGGCGTGGAAGCTGCCGCGCTCGTCGCACGCGAAGCCGTGGCCTGCCTTATAGATGTGGATCGGCACGTCGGGCCGCGCCTGGCGGACCTTTTCGACATCGCTGAGCGGGATGCTCTGGTCGGTCTCGCCGAAATGGAGCAGCACCGGCGCCTTCGGCTTCTCGTTGGCATGCGCCGCGACGAGGCCGCCGTAATATCCCACCGCGCCGGCGACGTTCGGCAAGCGTGCCGCGGCGATGAAGGCAAGCCCGCCGCCCCAGCAGTAACCGACGACTCCCACCTTGCCGACCGATTTCGCGTAGTCGATGGCCGCTTGCAGATCGGCGAGGCTGCCGTCGAGCGGGACCTTCATGCGGATGGCGCGGCCGGCCTCGATGTCCTTCTGGTCATAGCCGAGCTCGATGCCGCGCTCGACGCGATCGAAGAGCGCCGGCGCCACCGCGACGTAACCGTGCTTGGCGAAGCCGTCGGCGACATTCTTGATGTGATGATTGACGCCGAAAATTTCCTGAATGACGACGAGCGCGCCCTTGGGCTTCCCCGCGGGATCGGCGCGGTAGGCGGACAATTTGTGGCCGTCCTTGGCGGTAAGCGAAACCATTTGTCCCATGCATCTCCTCCCTGGTGATGCACGCGATCATAGGCGGCGAGAAACGCGGCGCAAGCATCGCGTCGACAAGCTCGCTGCCATGATCAGTCGCCGGTGGGGGCGAGGGCGCTCGCGATTTCGATCTTGGCTGTCAAGGTGCGGTGAACCGGACAATGGTCGGCAATCTCGAGCAAGCGCTGTCGTTGCGCCTCGTCGAGCGCGCCGACGAGCTCGATCGTCTTCTCGATGCGATGGACCATCGCGCCCGGCTGCTCGCAATCAGCGCAGTCCCGCGCATGAACGCGTTCCTGGCGAAGCCGGACGACGACCTGCTCCACCGGCCATTTCTTGCGCGCGGCATAGAGATGGACCGTCATCGACGTACAGCTGCCGAGCGCCATCAGCAGCAGCTCGTAGGGACCTGGCCCGGTATCATCGCCGCCGGCCGAGCGCGGCTCATCGCCATGGAGCGCGTGGCGTCCGTCCAACATGAGTTGCTGGAACTTGCCAACGCCGGTGGAGGCGACGACGACCGTGCCGGCGGAAAGGGAAGCTTCAAGCGCGCTGCGATCGCGCCGCGTTGTCGAGGGCATGTCCATCTCCCCATGGTCGAGCGAGGTGAAACGGCGACAGAGGTCGTGGCCTCGCCATAGTAACGGCAAGCGATGGCTTGCGTCTCTCAGCCGATCTCCGGGAGTATGGGGACCGGCTCTACGCGCGACGCAACGTCCTCGGGTTGATCGGATGAGCGATCCCAACCGAATCGAGACCGATTTTCTCGTGATCGGCTCGGGTTGCGCCGGGCTCACGGCGGCGCTCAGGGCCTCGTCCGGCGGCCTCAGTGTCACCATCCTCGAAAAAGCGGCGCTTGCCGGCGGCGCGAGCGCGATGTCGGGCGGTGGCATCTGGATCCCGGCGAACCACCACGCCCGTGCCGCGGGCTTGAGCGACAGCCCGGACGAGGCGCTGCAATACCTGCGCGCCACCGCGCCGCCGGGTTGGCACAACAGCGAGGATTTGCTCTGGCGGCGCTTTGCCGCGACCGCGCCCATCATGCTCGAGTTCGTCGAGCAGAACACGCCGCTTCGCTTCGCCTTGACGAACGAGCCCGACCCAATGGCCGAGTATGCCGGCGGCAAGAAGGTGGGCCGCATGGTCTCGCCTCGTCTCCTTAGCCGCAAAATCTTGGGGCCTTACGCGCAAAGGATCCGGCGGTCGACGCTGCCGCACATCTTCACCTATCAAGAGGTGCTCGCGCTCGATCCCTATCACCACCCCGTGCGAACCGGCTTCCGACTCCTTCCGGCTCTCTTGCGGCGGCGGATCACCGATAGCATCGGCCAAGGAAACGCGCTCGTCGCCGGGCTCTTGAAGGCGTGTCTCGACCGATCCTGCCGCTTGCTGCTGGCGACGCGCGCCCAAAGCCTCATGCTCGATGATCGCACGGGTGGCGTCGTCGGCGTGACGGGGCTCAGCGACGGGAAACCCGTGACGATCCGGGCACGGCGCGGCGTCCTTCTCGCCACCGGCGGATTCGAGTGGAATACCGCGCTCGTCGAGCGTCATTTCGGCGGACGCTTCCAGCGGATCGGCAGTCCGCGCAGCAACGAGGGCGATGGCCAGCGCATGGCCGAAGCCGCGGGTGCGCGGCTCGACCGTATGGATCAAGCCAATATCTACCCGCTGCTGCCGGTCACTTATGAAGGCCAGCCTTCCGGCATCCCCGCCACCTTCCAAGCCGCGCCGCATGCGATCCTGGTCGATCGCCACGGCCGACGCTTCGTGAGCGAACTCTCCTACAATCTGGGCGAGGCGCTCGACCGGCGCGATCCGAGTTCGGGCGAGCTGCTGCATGTGCCGGCCTATGTCATCGCCGACAGCCGCTACCTGCGGCACGGCGCGGCCTTCCGCTGGTATGCGTCGCATGAGAAGGGCTGGGTCATCAAGGGAACGAGCCTAGAGGAAATTGCCGGGCGCATCGGCATTCCCGCGGCGACCCTCAAAGCAACGGTCGAGCGCTTCAACCGCTTCTGCGAGATGGGCCGTGACGAGGATTTTCACCGTGGCGAAAGCGTGTGGGAGCACTACAAGCTGGGCCGGACGGGCGTAGCACTCGGCAAGATCGAGCAGCCGCCCTTCTACGCGATGGCCATCGATCTCATGACCGTCGGCACCAAGGGCGGCGTCCGCACCAATAACAGAGCGCAGGCGCTGCGCCAAGACCACACCGTCATTCCCGGCTTGCTCGCCGCCGGCAACGCCATGGCGAACCCGATCGGCACCCGCGCCATCGGCGCCGGAACGACGCTCGGCCCGTGCATGACCTGGGGCTATGTCGCCGCGGAGACGGTGCTGGGGAACTCGTGAGAAAGAGCTCCAGTTCGGAGTTGCACCGAAATCTGCGCTCTACGAGGGCGCCATCCTACTGTTGAACGACCGGAGCGGCAATGGTGGGCGCAGAGAGAATCGAACTCTCATCAACCGCTTAAAAGGCGGCAGCTTGTCCTTCCAGCTATACGCCCGCAGTGGTGCGCGACCTCGGACTCGAACCGAGACCGTTGCTCGTTTTGAGCGAGCCGCCTCTGCCAATTGGGCTAGTCGCGCGGCGGTCACGGCAGGATTCGAACCCGCATTCAACCCGCTTAGAAGGCGGATGCCCGATCCATCGGGACGTGACCAGAATTGGCGCGCACGAAAGGAATCGAACCTTCAGCCTCCGCCTTCGCAGAGCGGCGCTCGTCCATCGAGCTGCGTGCGCATGGGGGCCCACCGGAGAATCAAACTCCGCATTGCGGCGTTCGAAGCGCCGCGTCCGTCTCAGCGGGTGGGCCAGGAAATTGGTGCAGCGTGCCGGAGTCGAACCGAGCCTCTCCCGCTTGAAAGGCGGGGCGCCTCACCGGAAGCGTAACGCTGCAAAATGGTAGGCGCTGATGGAATCGAACCACCGTCTGCTGGGTGTAGGCCAGCCGTTATGACCACTCTACTAAGCGCCCATGGCGCCCCCGCGCGGAATCAAACCGCGCTGCGCAGGTTTAGGAAACCCGCTTCCGTCTCAGCGGCGAGGGCAAATGGTCGGAGTGGAGGGACTTGCACCCCCGTCTGCTTGCTTCCAAAGCAAGCCGTCTGCTGCTGACTTACACTCCGCCGAAACTGGCGCACTGTACGGGGATCGAACCCGTCTATCTGCCGTGACTGGGCAGCGCCTCGGCCACATGGCTCACAGTGCGGGTGCATCGGCTGCTCGCGGACCTGTGCCGATGCCGCGCCTCTCGGCGCAATGGTGGGCCGCCATGGATTCGAACCATGATCTCACCGCTTAAGAGGCGGGTACTCTGCCGTTGAGTTAGCGACCCCGGAATTGGTAGGCCCCCGCAGATTTGCACTGCGATTCCACGCTAATCAGGCGCGTGTCCTGCATTGGACGAGAGGCCCATGGTGGGAGACGGACGGAATCGAACCTCTTGCCCGTGCGGGACCGCGTTTACAGCGCGGCGTCGGCACCAGCCCGACCTTATTGGCGTCTCCCGAAACTGGAGCTCATGTGCGGGATCGAACCGCAATCGGCGCGATACCAATGCGCTGCTCTGCCATTGAGCTACACGAGCGGCGGAGAGCCGAGTAATCGAAACTCACCGGCCACGCGAACGGCGCCGCGCTTAGCAGGCGCGCTCGGCGACCTCGCCGATTGACTCTCCAAATGGCGGAAGGTGAAGGAATCGAACCCTTAGCGCTCATCACGCTACCCTGGTTTTCAAGACCAGTTGCCGGCCTTTCAGCGGCACCTTCCGTAAAATGGTAGGCCGGGAGGGATTCGAACCCACACTGCTCGCGTTCTAAGCGCGATGACTCCTACCGATTGGTCTACCGGCCCTCTGGTGCGCGCGGCGCGATTCGAACGCGCACTGTCAACGCTCTCAACGTTGTTCCTCTGCCTGTTGGGATACGCGCGCGAATTGGTGTCCCATGGGGGTTTCGATCCCGCCTTTTCCACCTTGAGAGGGTGGCGGCCTAGCCAGTAGCCGAATGGGACATGATTGGCAGCGGGTACCGGGATCGCACCGATCTGGCCGGCTTCAAAGGCCGGCGCCCTCGCTAGAGGCCCCGCGTCATGGCAGCGGACGAGAGAATCGAACTCTCTAATCAAGCCGGGTCAGAGCCGGCCGCGGCGACCACGCCGTAATCCGCCATCAATCTGGTGCCCGCAGTAGGATTTGCACCCACGGCCTTCCGCTTACAAGGCGGCTGCACTGCTGCTGTGCTATGCGGGCTGGGGTGGCCGACGAGAATCGAACTCGCCTGAGCGCGGTCACGACGCGCCGACTTCGCCAGAGGTCCACGACCACCATGGAAGTGCCGCTGGGAATCGAACCCAGATAGAGAGGTTTTGCAGACCCCGGCGATGACCACTCCGCCACGGCACTGGCACGCCCGGTAGGTAACGCTCCCACGCGCCGCGGTTTTGGAGACCGGGCGGCTGGCTTCAGCTCGGGCTTAAATGGCTCCCAGCCCAGGATTCGAACCTGGAGCGACGAGATTAACAGTCTCGTTCCCCTGCCAATGGGGACCGCTGGGAATGAAACTGGAGCGGCGCGGGGGAATCGAACCCGCCCTCATTAGCTTGGAAGGCTAAGGCAGTCACCAAACTACAAGCGCCGCGGCGCCTTCCCTCTGTAACGATCAGAGACCTCCTGTTCTTCAGACAGGCGTGCAGACCATCTACACCAGAAAGGCAAGTGGTTGCGGAGGTCCGAGTCGAACGGACGCGACGCCGGTTATGAGCCGACGCGGGCACCGTGCCACCCCGCAGCAATGGTGGTTGTCGTTGGGATCGAACCAACCCGTCGCAGCTCGTCCAGCCGCTCTCGCGCGCTTATAAGGCGCACCCGCTCACCAGAGCCGACAACCGAAATGGAGCGGACAGGGGGACTCGAACCCTCGTCTTTGCGTTGGCAACGCAATGCTCTGCCGTTGAGCTATGCCCGCGAATTGGTGGACCAATTGGGCACTGGATTTTCGAACTGCCCATACCGACCAAGAGATCGCTCAGACGCAGAAATGATGTCTGTTAACTTCACGAAGTTAGCTATACTCGCAACGTGATAAACGGCTAGCTGCGAAGCGCTAAGTGTCTGAGCTTCCAAATGACGGGCCGGTCGATTGGCGATCTTTCGAGGTCGAGCAAAGTGGCACGAGCGATGGACATTGTGATTGTTGCGGCTCGACTACCAAACGCGTCTGGGGTCTCATCCACAGGGGCGGCGCGGCAGTGGCCGCGTACTTCGTCGGCTGGGCGGAGCAACGTCCCGATCACGGCGCAAGTTTCGATTTGATACTTGGAAAGTGGGGAGCTTCCGCGACAAAGCAGGACCGTTATGCCGTCGCGCTCGACTACAGAATTGTCGAGGGATCGCCTCAGTTCATGGTTGTTGACGCTCAAGGTCGTCTGACCTCTGACGGCGACCTCGCAGACTCGGCGCTCAAGCGGTCGGAGATCATCGGAACACCGCTTGCACCGCAAGTGTTCGCGCTCATTGACGCGATCTACATGGGTGATCCGCGGCTGCACGAGATACGAACGTGGCAGTAGCAGCGGTGTAAGTGCCCAGTTTTGTCCTGGGCTTGTCGTTCGATCAAAGACGCTTCTTCGCAAAGGCCCTTCCGGACGGCGATTTGAGATATTTCTCGAACGCATAGGCCTGCGTCTCATCCGAAAACGCGATATAGGTCTTCACCGCCCAAGGCGTATATTTCGACGTATGCGACACTTCACCCGCGTTGTGCCTCCGAAGACGAGATCTAAAGTCGGCTGTCACCCCGACGTAAAACCGCTCGAGCCGTTGCATGCTTTGGAGAATATAGACGTAGGTCATGCCAATGTCGTTGCTCTGGTAGCTCACGGCAGCAGCCCGCCTCCGCCCTTTGGGCTACGGCGCGGCAGCCTTCGCTCGCTTAGCTGGTCAAATCGAGCCTGGCTTGCCGAGCCGTAGCTCGCGAAGCGAGCGAAGGCTGGTGGACCGACTGAGAATCGAACTCAGCGCTCCGATCTTGCAAGGATCAGCCGCGCCCAGCGCTCGGCCCGAAAAATTGACGAACGAGAGGAGATGGCTGTCTCCTCTCGATCCGACCGCTTGAAACCAGCCCGCCCAAATTTGAGCGCAAAGGTGGGTCTGAGCCCACACGACTACAAGTCGGCCCATTGAAAAACCGCAATGAAAAACCCCGCTCGGGCTTGCGCGCGGCGGGGTTCAGTCAACCTTTCGGTCGATGCGGGTGCACTCACCCGGCTGAATCTCCGTCGCTGCTGCCGTGCCGCGTCCCGAATTTACGTTCGGGTCGCGATTGGCGCGCGCAATACCACGGCCGCGTCGCCACTAACATGGCGGCAGTCCTGGCGAATGATATGTTCAGTCTCTGTGTCATGGCGTTAGATATGAACGGACGACGCGGCACTTGCAATCCATTTCGCAAAAAATTTTTTTCATCGGGCGGCTTTTCCTAATTCAGAACGGCAGACGGTCTTCGAATTTCCAGCACAGAATTTCATGAACGGCGCATTTGCACATTTCATGGAGCGGTCGTTTTGGCCTCGTCGCGAGAAAATTTCTCACCGTCGAAAAAGAAAGCAATTGTCGTGCGCGTTTTTCACCTTGTGCGCCGATTGCGACTCATGTACAAGCGCGCTCCCTTCGCTCGGCTTCGTGTCCGGGTTCGTTGGGTCCCGGCTGGCGCGATCGCACTCTGTGCGTTTCGTGTTCCGCTGAACGAAGGCCGCGATCGTAGCTCAAGGGAAGAGCGCCGGGGAAACCCGGAGGCATCGGTTCGAGTCCGATCGGTTGCACAAACGAGGATAGCTCAGGTGGTTAGAGCAGATGCCCTTTAAGCATCGGGTCGCGGGTTCGACTCCCGCTCCTACGCGCCGGTTCAGCCTGGAAAACTGAACACCTCTGAGGGGGACCGGACGCGCGCTTCAGTCGCGGTCCGGTCGTTTGGCCGAAAGGCCTCTTGCCCGTACCAGACACCGTTGGAACGGCCCTGCGCCGGGGTGGATATCGCCCGCGCGGGCGTCGGGTAGCGCTTTCGCTCGTCATGCCTTGAGCTGACGGCGGGGACGTGTGCCCGCCGCCCGTGCGGCTCAAGCCCCGGCCCGCCGCCTCCCGCGGGAAGACGCGTCCGGAACCCACCCTCCTCGATCCGAAGCCAGCCGCGCGAAATCCGTCGCGCAGCCAAGTGTGGAGAGTGTCATGACCAGGTACCTTGTCGTGTTGCAGGTGATCGTTAAGGACGGCGAGCGCGCGTTTCTGCTGCGCAACGGTCGGCTCGAGCGCGTGCTGCCGCCGGGCCGTCACCGCGTCTTTGATCCGCTTGGCGAGCTCAAGGTCGAGACCTTCCCGGTCGTGCGCACCGAGTTCCCGCCAGAGCGCTACGCCGTGATCAAGGCCGAGCGGCCGGACATCGCGCTCGAGCTCTTCACGGCGGTCGAGACGCGTGCCGACGAGGTCGCAATCATCAGCCTCGACGGTCGGCCAGCGCAGCTCATTGGCCCGTGGCAGCTCCGCGCCTACTGGAAGGTCGCGACCACGGTCGAGGTCGAGCGCATCGACGTCGCACGCGATCCGAAGGTAGCACCGCAGCATCTGGCGCTGGTCGAGCGGGCGCGTAACCCCTATCTCGCCGAGACGGTGGTCGAGAACCACGAGGCGGGCCTCCTCTACGTCGAGGGCCGGCTCGTGGAGCGGCTCGCGCCTGGCCGGCACGCCTACTGGTCGGTCAACCGCAAGGTCGAGGTGAAGCGTCTCGATCTCCGGCCACAGGCGGTCGAGATCACGGCGCAGGAGATGCTCACCAAGGATCGCATCGCACTGCGCGTGACCTTGACGGCGCTTCGCCGGATCGTCGATCCCGAGCGCGCGGTGAGCGCGGTCGTCGACGTCGATGGCTGGCTCTACCGGCTCGTGCAGTTCGCGATCCGCGAGGCAGTTGCGGCGCGCACGCTCGACGAGGTGCTGTCGGCCAAGAGCGTGCTCGATGCGGAGCTGCGCGCCTATGTGCGCGAGCGTCTGGTCGAGACCGGCATCGAGGTGACTGAGCTCGGCGTGAAGGATGTGATCCTTCCCGGCGAGATCCGCGAGCTCGTGAACAAGGTGGTGGAGGCGGAGCGGATGGCCAAGGCCAACTTGATCCGCCGACAGGAAGAGACCGCGGCGACGCGCTCGCTCCTCAACACCGCCAAGCTCATGGAGGAGAACCCGCTTCTCCTCAGGCTCAAGGAGCTCGAGAGCCTCGAGCGGCTGGTCGAGAAGGTGGGTCGGATCGACCTCCACGCCGGCGAGGGTCAGGGCTTCGACGCCCTCCTGAGCAAGCTCATACGCCTCAAGGCATCCGAGCCGGCGTGAGCACTGAACGCCGCAAGTAGGTGAGTACCGATCTAAGTGCGCTCCGCCCCGCAAGGGGCGGAGCGGCTTGCGGCCGTACCGCCAGGAATAGGAAATGGTCTAGCGCAACAGCCGCGTCCAGATCCGTTCGCGCAGATCGAGGGCGGCCTTCGAGCAAAGCCGCGTTTGCTTGAGCCGAGTGATCATCGGTTCGGGGGTGTTGAAGGCAGGATCGTTGCGAAGATCTTCCTTGAGGTACGCCTCCGAGCCAGCGATCGCATTGTTGTAGCCGGTGAAATTCGACGCTTCCGCGGCGTTCTTGGGGTCCATCATGAAATTGAGGAAGAGCTTGGCATTCTCGACATGCTTCGCCCCTTTCGGCACGGCGAAATTGTCGCCCCAAAGGTTCAGCCCTTCGCGCGGGTAAACGTAGACGATGGTCGGCAATTTCGCATGCGCGCGATGAAACGAGCCGTTCCACATATGCTCCATCGTCACCTCGCCGCCGGCAACACGGTCAACGGTTCCCTCGGCCGAGTAAATCTTGACGGCTGGCTTCTGCTTCTCGAGAAGCTCGAGGATCTTTTGGCCTTCCTCCGGCTTTTCCGTGCATTGATCGAAGCCGAGATAGTAGGCGGCGGCCGTCATGACTTCGCCCATGTCCTTGAGCATGCCGATTTTGCCGACGAAATCCGGCCGCGGCTCAAAGAGCTCTTTCCAGCTGTCGTCGATCTTCCCGCCCGCGACTTTCGTCGTGTCGTAGACCAAGCCCGTCGAGCCCCACATATAGGGGACGGAAAAGCCGCGCTCGGAATCGAAGTCGGGATGGTCGAAGGGCTTCTTGACATTCTTGTAATTCGGCATGGCGTTCGCATCGACCTTGAGGACGAGCCCGTCGCGGATCATCTGCTGCAGGGTCGGGCCGGTGGGCACGACGACATCATATCCGGCGCCGCCCGCTTGCAGCTTTGCCAGCATCGATTCATTCGTGTCGTAGGTGTCGAGCGTGACTTTGATCCCGGTCTCCGCCTCGAAGCGCTTCAGCAAGTCCGGCGACATGTAGTTGGACCAATTGAAGAGCAGAAGCTGCTTTTCCTCGGCGGCGTTTGCGCGGGCGCCGAGGAAGGAAAGCATGAAGGCCGCTGCTAGGGCGATACCTTGTCGCATGAAATCATCCTCCCCTGTTGATGCTGAAGCATTCACCGCAAGCTGCGGCTGAGCAGATACGAGACGGTGAGCAGCGACATCGAGGCCAGCATGAGCAATGTCGAGACAGCGTTGACGGCTGGCGTCACGCCCATGCGCACCATGCTGAAGACATAGACCGGTAGCGTCGTAGCGCCTGGTCCCGAGACGAAGTAGCTGATCACGACATCGCCGAGGGAGCTGATGAAGGCCAGCATCGCACCCGCGGCGATTCCCGGCCAGATCAGCGGCAGGATGATTCGGCGGAAGCCTTGGGAAGGCGTGGCATAGAGATCGGCCGCCGCTTCGGCGAGGGCGGGATCGAGCCCATCGAGCCGCGCGCGGATCGGCAGATAGGCGAACGGCACGGCAAAGACGGTATGCGCGAGCATGATGCTCACGAGACCAAGGGGGATGCCGACGATCACGAAGAAGAGCAGCGTGGCGATCCCCGCGACGATGTCCGGAACGATCAGGGGTAGGCCGATCATTCCTTCGAACACGGCTTGCAGGCGAAAGCGTGGACCGGCGGTCGCCAGCGCCGCCATGGTCGCAACGAAAGTGCCGGTCACGGTCGCAACACTGGCGACGGCCAGGGAATTGCGAATGGCACGCAGCATGTCGGCATTGTCGAGGACGTCGAGATACCAGCGAAAACTGAAGCCCTCCCACCGCGCGAGCGAGGAGTCGCCGGCGCTAAAGGAGAGAATGACCAGCGCCACGATCGGCAGGTAGAGGTAGAAAAACGCAGCGATCGCGACAGCGCGCGTACCGGGACAGCGCCAAAGGTCGAGGTGCCGTGCCATCGTCCTCTCCCTCATCGCCTGCCCGCCTGGCGCCGGAAGCGCACGGCGTGCGCCGAGAGCGCGAGCACCACGAGAATAAGCAAGACGAAGGACAGCGCCGCGCCGAAGGGCCAATTCCGCGATTGCCCGAATTGCTGCTGGATCAAGCTGCCGATCATCATCGACTTGGCCCCGCCCAGCAGCTCCGGGCTGATGAAGGCGCCGAGCCCCGGAATGAACACCAGGATGGCGCCACCGATGACGCCTGGCAGCGACAGCGGCAGGATCACGCGGCGAAAGGCGCGCCAACGATCGGCACCCAAGTCGAACGCGGCCTCGATCAGGCGCCGATCGAGCTTCTCGAGGCTCACATAAATGGGCAGCACCATGTAGGGGAGAAACGAGTAGGTCAGGCCAATGCTGGTGGCGAAGGGCGTGTAGAGGACGTCGAGCGAGCCGGTCGTGATCCCCAACTTACGTAGCCCCCAATCGATCACGCCGTCATTTCTGAGCAGCAGGATCCAGGCGTAATTTCGCACGAGGATGTTGGTCCAGAACGGAACGGTGACGATGAAGACCAGCAGCATACGTCGCTGTGGTGGCTGAAACGCCATCCACAGCGCCATGGGAAACGCGACAAGAAAGGTCACGACAGTCGTGATGGCCGCCAGTCCCATCGACCGGGCGAAGATGTGCAGATAGTCGGTGTTGACGACGAGGCGATCGGCCAGATCGCGCTCGAACAGAAACTGTGCGTACGCCGCGGCCGTGTGCTCGGTCCAGATGACGCCGCCCGTCGGCCCACGCGCCAGCGTCGAGACATAGGCCATGATCCCCAGCGGCACGATCAACAGCACCCCGATGGTCAAAACCGTGGGTGCCAACAAACCCACGCGGCGAAGCATGGTGATCACTGTGCGAGCACGCGGATCGCCGAGGGCGGCATGACGACCCCGACATTGTCGCCGACGCGCGCTCGCGAGCGCGCACCGTCCCGGTTTTGATCGCGCAGGCGGAATTTCAGACCGCCCTCCAGGAGCAGCAGATAAACCGTATCGCTGCCGACATAGACGACCTGCTCGACGCGCGCGGACAAAGCCGCACCACCGGAGGGCACGAGCACGGCGCGCTCGGGTCGAATGATCAAAGTCACGCTGCCGTCAGGCGGTCCTGGATCCGTCGTGTCGATGTCGACGCCGGAAGCGAGGTGGAATCGCTTCGGACCAATGCGCGTGGCGTCGAGAAGATTGGCCTCGCCGATGAAGTCGGCGACATACCGCTCGCTCGGATACTCGTAGATTTCCTCGGGCGTGCCCACTTGGAGAATCCGGCCGGCGCGCATCACCGCAATGCGGTCGGACATGGTGAGCGCCTCGTGCTGATCGTGTGTCACGAAGACGAAGGTTACGCCGACCTCGTGCTGCAGGCGCTTCAGCTCCAATTGCATTTCGGTGCGGAGCTTGAGATCGAGGGCGGAGAGCGGCTCGTCGAGCAGGAGCACGCGCGGCCCAGTGGCGAGGGCGCGCGCGAGCGCCACGCGCTGCTGCTGGCCGCCCGAGAGCTGTGCCGGCCGGCGCGCCGTCAGCCCCTCCAACTTCACGAGGGCGAGCATCTCATTGACGCGAGATGCAATCTCCGCCCGCGGCCAACGCTGCATCTCGAGACCGAAGGCGACGTTTTCGGCTACCGTCAGATGCGGGAATACGGCGTAGCTCTGGAAAACCGTGTTCACCGGCCGGCGATAGGGCGGGAGGCCGTCGAGCGACTTTCCCTCGACGACGATCGTGCCGGAATCCTGCGTTTCGAAACCGGCGATCAACCGCAGCAAGGTCGTCTTGCCGCAACCGCTGGGTCCCAGCAACGTGAAGAATTCGTTGGCGCGGATGCCAACGGATACGCCGTCCAGCGCCCGAACCGCACCGGCGCTGAAGGTCTTGACGAGATTGCGGCCGTCGACGGCAATGGCAGACGGCGAGGCCGCTGCAAGCCGCCCCCGAGCGGGTACGACCATCGCCGATGCCGATGTCCCGAGAGCGAGATCGACGGGGTTCATCTCGCCGCGTCTCACCGACCGAGCCGATCCATCAAGGTCTCGTAGTACATGGCGAGATTGAGCGCCGGCTCGCGGACGAAATAAAGCGGAATCGGGCGAATCTCGGTGATCGGATAGGCCGAGGGCTCGTCCGGGAAACGAATATGATCGGCGAGGATCTTGCCCATCAGCGTCGTCATCGCGACGCCCTTCCCGTTGAACCCGGTGGCGATGAGAATGCCGGGCGCGGGCGCGTGCAGATGGGGAATGGAATCCCGCGTCAATGCCACGCGACCCGCCCATCGATACTCAATGGGCGTCGCGCGAAGTTGCGGGAAGAGGCCGACCAGCACGCGATGCAGGACCTTGTAGTCGGCGGCACGGTCGACGAGGGTGAACGAGGCACGACCACCGAGCACGAGTCGGTCGTCGGCCGAGCGCTGCGCATAGAGAATGAGTCGCCGCGTATCCGAGAAGCAGACCCTGTCCTGCAATATCGAGGCGGTTGCGTCGCCACTGAGCCGAGCCGTCGCGATCTGGAAGCTGTGCACCGGCAACATCGTGGCGGCGAGGCGCGGCCAAAGCCTGTCCGTGTAGCCGTTGGTGGCGACGACAACCTGCCGAGCGACGAGCACTCCGTCGGGCGTTGTCACATGCCAGCGCCCGCCTTTCCCACTCAAGGCAGTCGCCGGGGAGTCGCGGTAGATCATCGCGCCTTTGCGCAATGCCGCAGCGGCGAGACCGCGAGCGTATTTGAGCGGGTGCAGCGTCCCGCTGCGCGGATCAAAGCGGCCGCCGAGATAGGCGCGCGTGCCCAGCGAGCGCGCAATGTCATCCGCACCGAGAAAACGCGCCGGCACACCCTCCGCGACAAGCGCTGCGAAATTCTCCCTGAGCATTGCCAGCATCGCTCGGTTGTGGGCGGCGCGGATGCTCCCGGTCCGTGCCAAATCGCAGCCGATCCCGTGCTCCTCGACGAGGTCGTAGAGGAATTGGGCGGCGGTTTCGCAGAGCTTGTGAACGCGGTTGCCGATGTCCTCGCCAAATCGGCGCTGCAGCGCTGCTTTCGCCACTTTGAGTCCGGGCAAGACTTGTCCGCCATTTCTGCCGGAAGCGCCCCAACTAGGCTCGTGCGTATCGATGACCGCGCAATCGACGCCCGCGACCGCGAGATGAAGCGCCGTCGAGAGGCCGGTGTATCCGGCGCCGATGATGGCGACGTCGACCGTGCGGTGGCCGGTCAGTTGTTCGAGCGCCGGACACGGCGATGCGGTCGCCGCCCAGAGCGACGCCGGCAGCGACGACTGAGAGCGCGCCGCGTGAAGGCTGTGCTTGACGTCGTTCATCGCTGGTATACCATACGGTATGCCTGCCGCAGCGCGGCTGTCAATCAGCCAATCACCTTGTGGCGCAGCATTAGCGCACTGCGCGGGCGCCATGAACGGATCAGCTCCGTTGACACCACTCTGAGTGCGGCATGACGGATCAAGAAAGCGACCGGTCGCTGAGCCAGATCGCGTACGATTCGCTGAGATCAATGATCCTATCCGGCGAGGTGCGTCCGGGCGAACGCCTCGGTGAGCGCGAGCTCGCGCGCCGGATTCAGGTCAGCCGCACGCCGCTGCGCGAAGCTCTGGGGCGGCTCGAACGGGACGGTCTCGCCGTCAGCAAGCCCGGCCTGGGTTATTTCGCGCCGGAGTTCGATCCCAAGGCGGTGGACGAGATTTACGAATTCCGCGAGCTGCTCGAGGTGCATGCGGTACGCGCCGCCGCCCGGCTGATCAGCGACGAGGGCATCCGCGAGCTCAGGGACATCATCCGGCAGCTTGCCGTTTTCGAACGGAAGAAAAACCCCCGTGCGGCGGAACTCAGGCAAGAGGTCCAGCTGGGGCTCCGCATCCACGAAGTGATCGCCCGCGAAAGCGGCAACAGCTTCGTCCGCGAGACCTTGCTTCAGATCTACGATCGGCTGCGCCTGCTGACCTGGATCGACGTGCTGTGGTTTGACAAATGGCCACTCACCCGGAAAGAGCATCGCGAGCTCGTCGATGCCGTGACCGCTCGCGACGAAAAGCGCGCTGCCAAGATCGCTACGCGACATGTGAAGCGTTCCTGGGAAGACGCGCTGTGGGTCATAACCGCGCAACATAGGGAGCAGCATCATGCTACACGAGCAAGCCGGGCGAGACGCTCGCCCTAGCCTGATACTATCGCTGGTCGTTTCTTGTTCCGCGCTCATCGGATGGGGCGTGGCGCTCCCCGGCAGCGCTGCGGCGGCCAGCGCCATGGCGCCGAAACGCATCGCCGACTCCGGCGCGATCGTTTATTGCTCGGACATGACGAGCCCGCCGATCGAGTTTCTCGACGAGAGCACCAAGCCGGTCGGCTCCGACATCGACATCGGCAACGAGATCGCGAAGCGCTTCGGCGTGAAGGTCGAATGGAAGAATATTCCGTTCAAAGGCCTCGTTCCCGCCCTGTTGGCGCAGCAATGCGACGCCGTCATCTCGCAACTCTTCGACAAGCCCGAGCGGCGTCAGACCATCGACCTCGTCGACTACATGAATTCGAGCGAGGCGTTCCTGGTTCATTCCGGCAATCCCAAGAAGGTCCATTCGATCGAGGATCTCTCCGGCCACAAGGTGGCGGTCGAGAACGGAACCACCATCCAGGAGCTGATCGAGGATCAGAACAAGAAGTTCCAAGCGGCCGGAAAGAAGTCAGCCGACGTCGTCGTCTTCCCGAAGGATACCGACGCGCTGCAGGCGCTGCAGATCGGTCAAGTCGACGTCTACGGCACGACACTCGAGAGTGCTGCCTACTATATGGACAAGTCGCCGAAGACGTTCGAAGTGGCGGGTCCGCCCTTCCACCAGATCCTCACGGCGATCGGGCTGCGCAAGAACGATGCGGGAATGGCCGAGGGAGTCCAGAAGGCGGTCGATGCCATGAAGCAGGACGGCGCACTGCTCGCTATCCTCAAGAAGTGGCATATCGAGGGAGACATGATGAAGTGAGGAAGGCCGATGAGCTTTGATTGGCCTTTCTTCTGGCATTATTTGCTTCGTCCGAGTTCGGCGTATCTCCATGGCCTGATGCTGACGTTGGTGCTGAGCGTCGCCGCACAGGCGCTCGGCACGCTTTTAGGCCTGTTCGCCGCGCTCGGCCGCATGTCGCGACTAGCGCCGCTCCAGTATCTGGTACGCGGCTATATCTGGATCATGCGGGGAACGCCGCTCCTGGTTCAGATCGTCTTCATCTACACGGGCCTTGCTGCCGGCGGCATCTTCCGCTTCGAGGACATCTCGCTGGGCATCCTGACCATCCCCGGCAATGTCCAAGCGGGCCTCGTCGCGCTGAGCTTGAACGAGACGGCCTATATGGCCGAGATCATCCGCGCCGGCATCTCCGCGGTGGATAGCGGGCAGACCGAGGCGGCGAAATCGGTCGGCATGACTTATGGGCTCCTGATGCGGCGAATTGTGCTGCCGCAAGCGGCGCGCTTCGTGATCCCGCCGCTCGGCAACGAATTCAACGCGATGCTGAAGAACACGACGCTGGTCAGCGTCATCGGCGTGCCCGAGCTGTTGCTCACGACGGAGACGCTGACATCGGCGACGTTCCGCGTGTTCGAGCTCTATTCCGTCGTGGCGCTCTACTATCTCACGCTCACCACCCTTTGGGGCATCATCCAAAACCGGATCGAATTGCGCTGCAGCGAGCCCTCGGGCCGCGCCACCATCGTGCCGGGCTTCGGCGAGCGCTTCTTCGGCTCCGCGATTTTCGCGGCGGTGCGGAAGAAGGCATGAGCGGCGCCAGCGCGGATATTGTATCGTCGATCGGCGGCGTCCCCGAGCCCGCGAGCGAGGAGGTGGTCCGCGCCGTCGAGGTGCGCAAATCCTACGGAAAGCTCGAGGTTTTGAAGGGTGTGTCGCTCACCGTTCGGCGCGGCGAGGTGGTGGTCATCATCGGCCCGTCCGGGTCCGGCAAGACCACCTTCGTGCGCTGTCTCAACCACCTCGAAAAGATCGAGAGCGGCCGCATCTTCGTCAACGGACACCTGATCGGCTATCGCGAAAGCCGTGGCCGCTTGATGGAGGACCGCGAGCGGAACATCGCGCGGCAGCGGCGCGAAATCGGCATGGTCTTCCAGCGCTTCAACCTGTTTCACCACAAGACCGCCCTCGGCAACGTCATCGAGGCGCCGATCCATGTCTTGGGCATCCCCGAGCGCGAGGCCGTTGCAATCGGCCGTGACCTCCTCGCCCGCGTCGGCCTATCCGACAAGGTCGATGTCTATCCGGCGCAATTGTCGGGCGGTCAGCAACAGCGCGTCGCGATCGCGCGCGCGCTCGCCATGAAGCCGAGTCTCATGCTGTTCGACGAGCCGACCAGCGCGCTCGATCCGGAAATGATCGGCGAGGTGCTCGAGGTGATGCGGGAGCTTGCCCGCGAGGGCATGACCATGATCGTGGTGTCGCACGAGATGGGCTTTGCCCGCGAGGTCGCCGATCGCGTGGTCATGATGGACGACGGCCGGATCGTCGAAGAGGGCACGCCCGACCGCCTCTTCCTGAGCCCCGTTCAAAAGCGGACGCAGGCGTTTCTCTCGAAGATCCTTTAGCGGGGCGAGCTTGGCGACCAAGAGGGCGCCGAACATTTTAGCGCCTACGCCTTGCGACAGGTTCGAAAGACTTAAAGCCTCGGCGCGGTTTGCGGTCGCGCGAGATGGCCGGTCTTGACCCAGACTTTGCAACCGTTCGCGCCGGGCCGAGCCGTGAGCATCGCATCGACGGGCAACCTCAACCAGGATTGCGGTTCAAACGTCTCGTCGCCGTCGCTGAAGCCACCTTCGAGAACCAGGATTTCCGCTCCGCCGGTAGCGCGCAGAAAGATTTGCGTATCCGCGCTCCAACGTTCAAGGCGCACGTTTTCGCGCGCGTCTTCGTGCAGCAGCAAAACCTCAACCCCCGGCCGATCCCGCGTGGGCAAAAACGGTCTTTTGGTCGCGTCGATGCGGACGTGCTTGCGGTCTTCGGGATCGAACTGCCAGAGCTTCACGAAAATGATGCATCCCTTTTCCGAGCCCGGCGTGTGGCGTGAACCCGGTGGATTGCGGATGTAAGAGCCGGCTGGGAAATCGCCGTGCTCGTCAGAGAACACACCGTCGAGGACGATGAACTCCTCACCGCCGCCATGGGTATGCGCGGAGAAACGCGAGTTCGACGCATAGCGCACGATCGACGTGGCGCGTGACACCTCTTCGCCAATCCGGTCGAGCATGCGCCTTTCGACCCCAGCAATTGGCGAGGGCACCCACGAAACGCGCGCGGCATGAACGACGGCGCGTTTGGAGAAGTCGGCGTTCAGTTCCATAAAAACCCTCGTTCGGGCTCTAGGGTACCACCGGGTGAGGTTTCGCACACCCGCCCGATGCCAAGGTGATAGAATAGCCTCAATTCAGCGCAGCGAGGTTTCGCCAGAGCAGGCGACGAGGGGGGACAAATCCGGCGGGGCCATTTCATAGGTGTGCTCGGCACAGCCGTCGCGGCTCCCCTGCTGGCGCGCGCCGATCAGGCGGCGATGCCGGTGATTGGCTTTCTCAATGGAGCATCGCGACAGGGATACGCGCCTTACTTGGCGGGCTTTCTGCAAGGGCTCAGTGAAGCGGGCTATCGCGAGGGTCAGAACGTTGCAATCGAATACCGCTGGGCGGAGGGGGGACTACGATCCGTTGCCGGGATTGGCCACTGATCTCGTGCGGCCAGTTGGTCTACAAGTTTGGGATCGGCGTCGTGCTGCGCGAGAAGCTCCCGAGGGGGTGATCTCGCGTCAGTCCATGACCGCTGTTGATCAGTCGATAGGGCGCTCGGCGGGAATGGCGACTTATCTCATGGAATAAGCAAGGTCGACCGATTGTCGAGGGGGCCGGCGGTCGGGCAGGAAGAAGGACGGGGCTCTGTGGCTCAGGGCAGGAAAACAGCATTCGTCTTCGCCGGCGGGGGAAGCCTCGGTGCGATCCAAGTTGGCATGTTGCGCGTATTATTGTCATCTGGGGTGCAACCAGATTTCGTGGTTGGTGCGTCGGTCGGCGCGATCAACGCGAGCTACTTTGCAGGCACCCCGAACGCCGGAGGGGTCGCCGCGTTGGAGCGGATCTGGTCGGGTCTGCGGCGCTCAGACATTTTTCCGTTGACCCTGGGGAGCGTCCTCGGGCTCATCAGACATCCGGGCAACGTCGTCGATCCGGGTGGGCTCCGCCAAGTGGTCGAAAGAAATTTGCCCTTTGAGCGTCTGGAGGAGGCGCAGATTCCGCTCCACATCATGGCGACGAACCAGCAGGGGCTGGCGGTTCGCCTGTCCACTGGTCTGGCGGTCGAGGCCATTCTGGCGACCACGGCGATCCCTGGGGTTTTCCCGACCGTGGAGATCGAGGGCGAAGCGTTGATGGACGGAGCGATTGCGGCCAACACACCCGTGCGCCTGGCCATTGAGCTCGGGGCGTCGCGGATCATCATTCTTCCGACCGGCTACGCCTGCGCGCTGATAGAACCGCCGAAGCGCGCGATCGCCAAGGCGCTGCACGCGATCACCTTGATGATTAATTGGCAGCTCATCTATGAACTGGAGCGGATGCCCCAGGACATCGAGGTTCACGTCGTGCCGACGCTGTGCCCGCTCGCCGTGTCTCCCTTCGATTTCTCGGCCGCGCGATCGCTCATCGAACAGGCCGTCCGATCATCGCAGAAATGGATCGACGAGGGCGGGCTGAACCGGAGGGCGCTTCCGCGGGAGCTTGCACCGCACCGTCATCGGAGCATCCGGAACCTCGCGTGAGAGGCGCGGCGCCTGTGGCGAATTCGGTGACGTTTTCGACCGTATCAATTGGCCCGCCTCGGTCTCATTGCCGCCGCCGGCTGGTTAGCAAGGACAATGACCGGTTAGGGTCAAAGTGCAACCAAACGCTTTGCTCTCCGCAAGTCCGCCTTCAGGCGGTTTACCGACCTATGCGTGACGGCACAGCTCTTCTCACTTTGACCCAACTGAGACATCGCAAGGAGCGGCGGTATTCGTGCGCGCCCAAGGCCCGTAAGAGCGGAAGCTGTGACGTTTCGCACGCCGGCTAGTCCGTAGCCTGATAGAATAGGGGCGGTTGGGGCCAGGGGGAGACATGAGGCGGCGCGATTTCATGATCGCCGTGAGTGCGGCAGCATCGTGGCCATTTGCTGCGCGTGCGCAGCAGACGCCGATGCCGGTGATCGGCTTTCTCAACAGCGCGTGGCCCGCGCCGTGGGCGCCGCGCGTCGCGGCCTTCAAGATCGGCCTTGGTCAGGTCGGCTATGTCGAGGGCCAGAATGTCGCGATTGAGTACCGCTGGGCCGAGGGCAACGATGATCGGCTCGCCGAATTGGCGCGCGATCTCGCCGCACGCGGCGTCGCCGTTATCGCCGCGACCGGCGGCGGCCGCTCAGCACGAGCGGCAAAACGAGCGACTGCCAATATTCCGATCGTGTTTACCGCCGGGATCGATCCCGTCGCCTCCGGCCTCGTCGCAACACTCAACCGACCGGGCGGAAACGTCACCGGCATTAGCCTGCTTTCCTCGGAGCTAACGGCCAAGCGGCTTGAGATATTGCACGATCTCGTGCCCACCGCTGAGAACATCGCCGTCCTCGTCAATCCCGGTACCGCGGTTGCCGAGTTCGACGCTGCATCTTTACCAGTAGCAGCGAACCGGCTTGGCGTGCGGCTCAATGTCCTCAAAGCCAGCAGCGAGAGGGAACTCGACCGCGTTTTCGCGAGCCTTGCTCAGCAGCGCCCTGATGCACTCCTGGTCTCGAGTAGTCCGCTTTTCGAGAGCCGGCGCGAGCAATTGGTTGCGCTTGCCGCTCGCCAAGCTGTGCCGGCGATATTCGATACGCGCTACTATTCCGAGGCGGGAGGCCTCGCGAGTTACGGGCCGGACTACGCAATCGCTTATCGCGAGGCTGGCGCCTATGTCGGGCGCATCCTCCGCGGCGCAAGGCCCGCCGATCTTCCGGTGGTGCAATTGTCCAAGATCGAGCTGGTTCTCAATGCAAAGGCGGCAAAGGCGCTCGGGCTAACAATTCCACCTTCGCTAATGGTCCGCGCCGACGAGGTGATTGAGTGAGGCACCACGCGCTCCATGACCTCTTGCATCGCGGGGGCCATCCACACATGAGGAGGCGGAATTTCATCGCGCTTGTCGGCGGCGCTGCGGCGTGGCCGCTGGCGGCGCGCGCGCAGGCGACCATGCCCTCGATCGGCTACCTCAGCGGCGGATCGGCCGCGCCGCTTCGGCGCAACACGTCGGCCTTTGTCGCGGGCCTGAAGGAAGCCGGCTACGCCGATGGTCAAAACGTCACAGTCGACTATCTCTGGGCGGAAAATCGACTGGATCGGCTGCCAGCCTTTGCGGCGCAGTTGGTCGGGCGCCCGGTAAGCCTGATCGCAGCGGCTGGTACATCCGCGGCCCTTGCAGCCAAGGCCGCGACCACGGTCATTCCGATCGTCTTCGAGACAGCCGGTGACCCCGTCAAACTCGGCCTCGTCGCGAGCATTAACAGGCCGGGCGGCAACGCCACCGGCGTCACCCAGCTGAGTTCCGAGTTGGTGGCGAAGCGACTAGGGGTGCTGCACGATTTGCTCCCTGCGGCCAAGACTGTCGGGTTGCTCGTGGACCCGAACGATCCGCGAGCGGAGACCCAATCCAATGAGATTGAGGAGGCGGCGCGAGCGCTCGGGCTGCAAATCCGTATCCTCAAGGCCAGCACCGCCGGTGAGATCGATACGGCGTTCGTGGAATTAACCCAACCGCGCGCCGACGCGCTCATGGTCGGCAGCGGGAATTTGTTAGATGACCGGCGCGAGCAGGTCGCGGCGTTGGCCGCTAAACACAGGGTACCTTCGATCTACCAGTATCGCGACTACGTCGCGGCCGGGGGCCTGATGAGCTATGGCGCCAGCCGCGCGGATTCCTATCGCCTCGCTGGCGTCTACGCCGGCCGCGTTCTCAAGGGCGAAAAACCCGCCGACCTGCCGGTGGCGCGGACGACTAAATTCGAGCTGGTGATCAACCTCAAGACCGCCAATGCGCTCGGCCTGACCATCCCGCCCTCGCTCTTCGCCCAAGCCGACGAGGTGATCGAATGAGCGCCGGTATGACCCGGCGTGCGGCCCTTGGAGGGCTGACCGCTGTCCTCGTCCCCTTGGCCCGCGCCGTCGCGCAGTCGCCACAGAAGATGTTGCGCGTCGGCTATGTCACGCTGCTGCCACGCTCGGCGCAGCACGACGCGTTTGTGAAGCGCATGGGCGAGCTCGGCTACCAAGAGGGTGCGAACTTCGCCTTTGACTTCGTGCACATACGGAGCCTCGACGACTATGCGGCGGGCTATCGCGAGCTGACCGCTCGCGGCTGCGACATTCTCATTGCCGCTGGAAACGAGGCGGCGCTCAGCGCGGCAGTGGGCGCTGCGGGAAACCAAGTTCCTGTGGTCTTTTTTGCCCTCGACTTCGATCCTTTCGCGAAGGGCTTTGTCACGAACCTCGCCAAGCCCGGCGGCAACATGACCGGGATATTCGTTCGCCAAATCGAGTTGGCAAAGAAGCGCGTCGAGCTCGCGCGGCAAGCCATGCCCGAGGCGCGCGCGCTTTGGCTGCTGTGGGATGCGGTATCGCGCGACCAAGCCGACGCCGCAGCGGAAGTGGCGAGAACGCTCGGTTTCGAGCCTCATCTTGTCGAGGCTAGCGGCGAGCCGCCCGACTATTCGGCCGCTCTCGCACCCATGGCAGAGACACCGGGTGCGCCCTTGGTGATCCCGGCGACTCCGCGCTTCTATCGCGATCGGGTGGCGCTTCTCGCGCTTCTGCTCGAGCGTCGCATCCCCGCCATCGGCGCGTTTCCCGAGCACGCCGAATCGGGTGCACTGCTGAGCTATGGCGTCACTGTCACCGCTGTCCTCAGAGATGTGGCGTTGTACGTCGATCGCATCGCCAAGGGCGCGAAACCAGCCGACATCCCGATCGAGCAGCCGACCCACTTCGACATGATCATCAATCTAAAGACCGCGAAGGCGCTTAACCTCGAGATTTCGCCAGTGCTGATTGCGCGCGCCGACGGGGTGATTGAATGAGCAGCCGACTTCTGCTTATGGCACAACCCGGTCCTCTCGCCATGTTCGCTTTTGCGCCGCGATCGGGGGCTAAGCGGACGTTCGGCCGACGACGGGTTATCCGGCTCGCCGGTGCGAGCAGTCACACCCAAACTGAGGCGACACAATTCCGGCTCCGAGGCCAATGAGTTTGACCCATCTCGGACCCTCGATAACTCTTAAATGGCGTTGCCGAATAATGCTAGGATCGCCGTTCAATCACGGCAGTTTTTCGAGGAAGGTGATGCGCGACTCGAAGGCGCTCATCAGCACCGCGCAGTTGGCCGCCGAGCTGGGCCGCGCGGATCTGAGAGTCTATGACTGCACGACCTATCTCGCTCCCGCGCCCCCTGGCAGCGACGACCCCTACCTTCCCGTTCCCGGGAGCAAAAGCTTCGAAGAGGCGCATGTCCCCGGCGCCGATTTTCTCGACCTGCAGGGCGAGTTCTCCGATGCTGCCACGCGGCTGCGCTTCATGATGCCAACGGCGGCCGCGCTCGAGAGAGCTTTTGCGCGTCACGGCATCGGCCAGGGAACTCGTGTCGTCCTCTACAGCATCGGCACGATGATGTGGGCGACACGCTTTTGGTGGATGCTCAAGTCGCTCGGCTTCGACGAAGCGGCGGTGCTCGATGGCGGCTTTGACAATGGCGGGCTGAGGGTCGTCCCACCGAGAGCGGACCCGCCAAGGGTTATCCCCCTTCCGTCTTCGAGGCCGCACCGCGGCCGGGCTTCTTCGTCGACAAGAAAGCGGTCCTCGCGGCGCTCGATTGCCGGGATGTCGTCCTGGTCAATGCGCTTGGCCCGCAATTCCACAGCGGTCGCGATCCCAGCCGCTACGGCAGGCCAGGGCGGATCCCGGGCAGCGTCAATGTCCCGGCCGCGGCGCTCATAAGCCCCGCGGCGAAAGATTTCGTTGCCCCGAGCGATGCTGCGGCGCGCTTCGCGGCGGAGGGCGTGACCAAGGAGAAGCAGATCATCTGCTATTGCGGCGGCGGTATTTCTGCCACCATCGATCTCTTCCTGCTGTACCAGCTGGGCTACGACAATCTATTGCTCTATGACGGCTCTATGGGTGAATGGGCGAAGGATATGTCATTGCCGATCGAAACGGACTGACGCCGGCGGCGGGTGGCTAGGCGTCCGGCCGAACGTCAATGCGCACGGTGCTACCGCCAATAAGGTCGCGGCGATCGCGGAGAAAGGGCTTTACCCTGTGGGTCAGTTTCTGGCACCGAGCCGCAGCCAGCGACGACCTGGTCTGCGAGGGTTAAGCGGTGCCAGGGACGAGGTCCTGCTCACGGCAACGGCGCAGAACCTGAGACGACTTGCCAAACTCCTCTGGCGCGCGCCGCCAACGGCGGGATCTGCCTGCCCAGCCTAGACTTATGCCAGGCAGCCCGGCGTGAGGCGGCAAATCCGCAACTCTGGGTCCGGTTCGCCGAGAAAAACCGAGTTTGACAACACAATCCGCGGGTACGCAGACGCGATGCGGGCGCTGTCTCGACCGCTGCTGTTGACCCAACTCAGACGTCGCGATTGCGGCAGCGATGGCGAGTGCCGGAAGCCGGAAAGAGCCAGAAGCTGTGACGTTTCGCACACGCCTTCCTCTTGTAGCCTGATAGAATAGGAGCGATTGGGCGCAGCTTGGTCACGCCGCGTCCGACGAATAAGGGGGACAAATGAGGCGGCGGACGTTCATTGCTCTCTTCGGCCCAGCAACAGCTACCGCAGCGCTGCTTATCGCCGGTGCAACCCCCACATCTGCGCAAGGACGACCGCACATCAGCATCCTGCACAGTGGCTTCCCAAATCGATCACCAGTCCAATACTTGTTCGCGGAGCTTCGCGCGCTCGGCTACGAGGATGGCCGCACCGCTGAAATTGAACTGCTCGGCGCCGAAGGAAATGAGGAGCGCTTAAGAATGCTCGTCGAGCATCTTGGCGCCGAGAAGCCAACCGTGATCATCGCCATTACGTCTCCCGCTGTCCTGGCGATCAAACGCGCGGGTCTCGTGACGCCCGTCGTCTTCCAATCCGTCGCGGACCCGGTTGGGCTCGGCATCGTCGAAAGCCTCGCGCATCCCGGGGGGAATTTCACCGGAGTTGCTTATAGCGAAGCGGAGCTAGGCGGCAAGCGTCTGGAGCTGCTCGTGGATGCTATTCCAAGCGCGAAGCGCGTGGCGGTGATCTGGAGCGCTTCACTGCTTGAGAATGCGGCGATGCTCGATGACATTCGCCGCTCAGCCTCGAGATTGGCCATCGAAGTCTATCCGCGCGAACTCGCGGGAGTCGATGATTTGGCCCCGGCATTCGACGACGCGGTAAGAGCTGGGGCACAAGGCCTAGTCTTCATGACCGACAACGCACTGTTCGGGCGGCGGAAGCAAGTCGCCGAGCTGGCGCTTGCTCATCATCTCCCTTCCATCCACTCCTTTCCGCCGGAGGTGCAGGACGGCGGCTTGATGTCTTTCGGGCCATCATTAGCGGAGAGTTACCGCCGCACGGCTGCTTTAGCCGACCAGATAGTTAGGGGAGCGCGACCGTCGGACTTGCCAGTCGAGGAGCCAACGAGATTTACCCTAGTTGTGAATATGAAGACTGCAAAGGCGCTCGACGTGGTGCTTCCACCAACAATCATGGTCCGCGCCGACGAGGTGATTGAGTAAGGGCCGCGAGTCTATTCGCGTTGAATGGGTAGCGGGTTGGATGCAAGGAGAGCCATCATGATTGGTCCATATGAACGGCGGACCTTCCTCCAGGCACTTGCCCTCTCAACGTTGACGCCTGCTTTCATCCCACGTGCCGTCGCTGCCGATGATGAGCAAAATATGCAGAACGAACTGACGCATCGGATGGTTAGGCTGATTGGCATTCGCTTTCACATCGCCGAACAGGGTCAAGGGCCGCTCGTGCTTCTTTGCCATGGGTGGCCAGAGTGCTGGTATTCGTGGCGGCACCAGCTTCGCGCGCTCGCAGACGCGGGCTTTCATGCAGTTGCGCCCGATATGCGTGGTTTTGGTCAGACCGACGCGCCCGAGGACATATCGGCGTACACGATTGTCCACAATGTCGGCGACATGGTTCAACTCGTCTCGACACTTGGCGGAAAGCAGGCTGTCATCATCGGCCATGACTGGGGCGCGTTCGTCGGGTGGGCCTGTGCGCAGCTCAGACCTGATGTTTTTCGCGCCGTCGTTGCCATGAATCCCTATTTCCCGCGGGGACCAGAGGCACCGTTGAAAGCTCTTCGGGATGCGGGGACGACGACTTTTTATGCGCAGTATTTTCAGACACCCGGTGTCGCTGAGGCCGAGTTCGAGCGGGATATTGATCGGACGATGCGAACTATGCTCTACGGCAAGGGCGTATCACTGATGATGAAGCCCGGCCAAGGGTTCCTTGGCGAAAGCATCGTGCCGGACCAGACGCCATCCTGGTTGACTGAGGAGGATGTCGCTTACTACGTCGACACATATAAGCGCACGGGCTTTCGAGGTGGGCTGAATTGGTATCGCAATATCGATCGTAATTGGGAATTGTCGGCGGCATGGGAAGGCACGAAAGTACGGCAGCCCGCTCTCTTTATCGCTGGCAGCGAAGATGCTTTCATAAAAGGGTTTGGCGCAGAGGCTCTTCGGCAACTGCCGAATACGGTTCCCGGCCTCAAAGGGACACATATCATCCCCGACACCGGCCATCACGTTCAGCAGGAGCGCGCGGCCGAAGTAAACGCAGCCGTGGTGGAGTTCCTGCGAACGGTCTAGCTCGATCAGCTCGGCGGAAACTTCTTCGTCGCGGTGGCGGTCGCGAGTGTCTTCCCCCGTCCCGTCTTGCCGGCGCCGACGAGGCGATTGAACAACCGACTGACTTCCGGTTGTGGCACAACCCGGTCCTCTCGCCATGTTCGCTTTTGCGCCGCGATCGGGGGCTAAGCGGATGTTCGGCCGACGCTGCGTTATCCGGCTTGCCGGTGCGAGCGGTCACACCCAAACTGAGGCGACACGAGCCGCTTTTGACGCGTCGGCCTCAGTTGGTATACCATTTGGCATTCCATATCGGCCTGACGCAACGCAGCTCCCGGATCTCGACGAGGCGGCGTTCGTCGGGCGCTGTTGCCGGAGGCATCCCATGAGCGCTCGCCTCAATTCCGCGCAAGCTCGCGACATCGCCTACTATCTGCACCCCTACACGAATCTCGCCGCGCATGAGAAGGAGGGGCCGCTCGTCATCACGCGGGGCGAGGGGATCTATGTCTTCGACGACGCGGGCAATCGCTACATCGAAGGGTTGGGCGGCTTGTTCTGCGCCTCGTTGGGCTTCAGCGAAGAGCGCCTCGTCGATGCCGCGGTGCGGCAGTTGCGCACCTTGCCGTTCTATCACGTGTTCGGCGGCAAATCGAACGAGCCGGGGATCGAGCTCGCCGAGCGCCTCATTGGGCTTGCGCCGGTGCCGATGTCGAAAGTCTTCTTCGCCAATTCCGGCTCCGAGGCCAATGACAGCGCGGTGAAGCTCGTCTGGTACTACCACAACGCCATCGGCAAGCCGGAGAAGAAGAAGATCATCTCGCGCATCAGGGCGTATCACGGCGTCACGGTCGCCGCCGCGAGCCTGACGGGCCTTCCCAACAATCATCGCGATTTCGATCTGCCGATCGGCCGCGTCCTCCACACGGATTGCCCGGGCTACTACCGCTTTGGACGAGCGGGCGAGAGTGAAGAGGCGTTCGCGACGCGTTGCGCCCAATCGCTCGAGGCGCTCATTCTCCGCGAAGGGCCCGAGACCGTCGGCGCCTTCATCGCCGAGCCCGTCATGGTGTCGGGCGGCTGCATCGTGCCGCCGCGTACTTATTTCGAGCAGGTCCAGGAGATCCTGCGCAAATACGACGTCTTGCTTATCGCCGACGAGGTGATCTGCGGCTTCGGCCGCACCGGCAATATGTTTGGGACGGAGACGTACCGTCTCCAGCCCGACATGATGACGATGGCGAAGCAGCTCTCGGCCGCCTATCAGCCGATCTCCGCGCTCATGATCAACGAAAAGATCTACCGCGCGACGGTGCAGCAGAGCGAAAAAATCGGCACCTTCGGCCATGGCTTCACCTATGGCGGCCACCCCGTTGCCGCCGCGGTGGCTTTGGAGACGCTTAGGATCTACGAGGATCGCGACATCGTCGGCCATGTGCGCCGTGTGGCACCTCGCTTCCAAGAGCGGGTGCGGCGCCTCGGCGCGCACGCGCTCGTCGGCGAGGCGCGCGGCGTTGGCCTTGTCGCCGGACTCGAGCTCGTCAAGGACAAGCGTACGCGCGAGAACTTCGCGCCCGCCGATGCCGTCGCCGCCCATGTGGCCAAGTGCGCGCTTTCGCACGGTGTGATCACGCGGGGTCTCGGCGACGTCGTCAATTTGTGTCCACCGCTGATCGTGACTGAAAGCGAGATCGACGAGTTGCTGGTGCGGATCGAGCGCGCCCTCGATGACACCTTGGCGTGGGCGATCGAGAGGCGCTTGGTTGCCGCCTGACGGGTTCAGGGAGTCGCCGATGCTGAGCGCGAAAAACTCGGGGCATTGCGGGCAAGCCGCATCTTGCCGGCGTCCTTGACACCGGTCTTTGGCACCGGCGGCGAATGTCGCCGGGCCTGCCCCCTATTGCAAGTCCACGGTGGGAGCGGGCGGCGCTGGCACTAATCGCGAGCTCGGCAGCGAAACCGAGACCTGCGTGCCTTTGCCCGGCTCGCTTGCGATCTCGAGGCGTCCGTCGTGAAGTTCGGTCAGCCGTTTGGCGAGCGGCAGCCCGAGGCCGGTGCCTTGGTGGCGCCGCGCCAATGATCCGTCGATTTGTCGGAAGGGCTCGAGGGCGACAAGAATGTCTTGTGGGTGCATGCCGATGCCGGTGTCCGCGACGACGAAGCTGAGGTCGCTTGGGGTGCAGGAGACCGTGAGGTCGACGCGGCCGCCCTGCTGCGTGAACTTGACAGCATTGGACAGCAGGTTCAGCAGGATCTGCTTCATGCGCAGCGGATCGGCGATCACGGCCGGCAGGTCGGGCGGCATGGCAATCGCGAATTTGATGCCGCTGGCGCGCGCTCGCTCGCGGATCAAACGTTCGCAGACGCCGAGGATTTCTGCGATGCTCGTCGGCTGTGGGTGCAGCGCAAGGTGACCGGCCTCGATCTTCGAAAGATCGAGAACATCGTTGATGATCTCGAGCAGATGAATGCCGGAGCGATGGATGTCGTCAACGTAGCCGCGGTGCTTCGGACTGAGCTCACCGCCCATTGCGCCGAGACTGAGCGCGTCGGAAAAGCCGATGATCGCGTTCAAGGGCGTGCGCAGCTCGTGGCTCATATTGGCGAGGAATTCGGTCTTCGTGCGGCTCGCCACTTCCGCCGTCTCCTTGGCGCGCAGCAGCTCCGATTCCCTCAGCTTTCGCTCCGTGATGTCGATGCGGATGCCGACGGTGCCGCCGTCGTTCGTGCGGCGCTCGATCACCTGGAGCCATCGTCCGTTCGCTCCTTGCTGCTCGAAGCTGGCATAGGGCTGGCGGTGAACGGCCATTCGCTGCGCCAACCATTCATTCTCGCGGCCAGCCGCCTCCGGATATTGCCCGCGCGCGAGTCCGTCGCGCAGCACCGATTCAAAGCGAGCGCCGGCAACTAAGAGATCGGCCGATTCGGGATAGCGCTCCCGGTACTTTTGGTTGCAGAGGACGAGGCGGTCGCTCGAGTCGTAGAAGACGAAGCCTTCCGGCAGGGTTTCGATCGCGTCGATGAGCTGCGCTTGGGCGTGGGCGAGCTTCCGTTCGGCGGCCTCGGCGCGCTCCTTCTCGATTTGCAGCTCGCGCGTGCGAGCGGCAACGCGTTGCTCCAATTCCTCGGTCTTCCGTTCAAGCGCCTTGCGCAGGTCCTCCGCTTCAAGCGCGACCCGCGCGGCATGCGACAGCTCCTTGCCAATGACAAGCACGGAAATGGCGGCGTTTGCATGCCGGCTGATGCCGTCATCGCCAAGTCCCGCCTCGCCGAAGCTGCAAAAGCCGACCAGAGGCGCATCGCCGATCGGGCGCGCCATATCGACCAGCTCGCGGTGCGCCTCCTCCGCGCCGACGATGCGCGCTCGGAGCGCACAATAGTTCACGAGCGCGATGGCCGGCTGCGTGACCGCGCCGCGAAGCATCGCCTTCTGCACGGCATCGGCGCCGGCGGCCCGCATATGGTCCGGGTCCGGCTCCATGATGCTGAGGACCGTGCCGGGGGCGACCGGCTGCGACATCCGCACACCGCCACTGGCGGTCATGAACGTGCACACGCTGATCCCGAATTGCCCCATGGCGTTGGCGATGCCGACGACGTGGCCGGTGGTTAGGGTCACATGCTTGCCGGTCAGCGATTCCCGCGGCTGGCCGACCAGCTCGGCGATGACGTCGGCGGCTTTCCGGCCGTCGAGCGCCAAGAGCTCCTGGCCGCGCGAGTCGGTGACGGTGGTCGTCCGTCCGGTCGAGCGGAACCCGTGCCCGAGGCCAATGCCGATTTGCAGCTTGGTCTCGAAGATGGCGATCAACACGCCGTCGGTGTAGACGTCTCGGCCGAGGAGAACTGCGTTCTTCTCCAAGCACCAATCATCGGCGGCGGCGCCGCCGACGACCGGGAAATATCCCAGCGATTGCGCCTTCAGCATTTCCAAGAGCTCGAAGCCGCGCGAATCGTGATGCCGCGTATTTCCTGGCGCGAAGAGCATGGCGAAGACGCTCTTGCCCTCGCGGACCAACTGCTGGCGCACCGCCGTTGACATGTCGAAGAAGGGACGGATCGCGCGCGCGGCGATCGCCGCCGCGAGCGCGCCCTTCCAATCGCGAGACACATGCGTGCCGACGCCGCAATGGACGACGAGATGGGGCGAGGCGAGCGCCGCCACGGTGACGCTCCGCGTCGTGCGGCCATTGGCGACTTCTCCGGCCGTCGTTACGCCGAAGACGGGCGTCTTGTCGCTCACCACGCTGGCGACGCCGTGGAGGATTTCGGCGGCATCGTAACGCGACGACGCATAGACGATCAGGGCGGAAAGCGGGTGGCGCTTGATCGAGGCGATGGCGGCGCGAGCGGCGGCGGCGCCGGCGTCAAAGGCATCCTCTGCAGCGCTCGAGCCGCTGCCCACTTCGACGTTGCAGATGGCCTCGGATGAGGCGGGTGCATGGCGCACCCTCTCCTCGATCGCTCCGCGCGGCATCGACCAAGCCTCCGCAGTGAGAGAGGAGCTTTCTCAACGATTCTGCGTCAAAATGCGTAAAAAAACCGTTGCCAGGTCGAGATGCGCATAGGAGCCGTCCCCGAACCTCACACATTGAAGCGCACGTAGAGGATGTCGCCATCCTGCACGACATACTCAGCGCCTTCGAGGCGCATCTTGCCGGCGTCCTTGGCGCCTTGCTCGCCGCCGTTCGCGACGAAATCGTCGTATGAGATCACCTCCGCGCGGATGAAGCCTTTTTCGAAATCCGTGTGGATGGCGCCGGCGGCTTGCGGCGCTCTCGTGCCTTTGGCCACCGTCCAGGCATGCGCTTCCTTGGGGCCGACGGTGAAGAAGGTGACGAGGTCGAGGAGGCGATAGCCCGCACGGATGAGGCGCGCGAGCCCTGCTTCCTCGAGGCCGAGATGGGCGAGGAATTCGCGCTTCTCGCTCTCATCGGCGAGATGCGCCACCTCGGCTTCGATGGCGGCGGAAATGACGACGCTCTCGGCGTTCCGCTCTTTCGCATACTCGGCGACGCGCGATGATTGCGCATTGCCGCTGGCCGCGGCGCTCTCCTCGACATTGGCGATGTAGAGCACGGGCTTCGCCGAGAGCAGCTCGAAGCTCCTGAGAATCGCGCTCTCTTCGGCTGAGAGCGCCATGCCGCGCGCCGGCTTCCCCTCACGCAAGCGCGCCAGCGCCGCTTCCATGACCGCCGCCTGCGCCTTCGCCTCCTTGTCGGCGCCGCGCGCCTTCTTCTGCGTCGCTTGGAGCCGCCGCTCGAGGCTCTCGAGATCGGCGAGCATGAGCTCCGTCTCCACCGTCTCGGCGTCGCGGATGGGATCGATCGCGCCTTCCACATGAGTGATGTTGCGGTCCTCGAAGCAGCGCAGCACATGGGCGATCGCGTCGACGGCGCGGATGTGGCCCAAGAACTGGTTGCCCAGGCCTTCGCCGCGGGAGGCGCCGCGCACGAGACCCGCGATGTCGACGAACTCAAGCTGCGTCGCAATGACCTTGGCCGACTTCGCGAGTTTGGCGGCGACCTCGAGCCGCTCGTCGGGAACGGCGACGCGGCCGAGATTGGGCTCGATCGTGCAGAAGGGATAGTTCGCCGCCTCCGCCGCTTGCGTCGCGGTGAGCGCGTTGAAGAGTGTGCTCTTCCCGACATTGGGAAGGCCGACAATGCCGCAATTGAAGCCCATTTGCCGCCGCTATTCCTTGCTTCCCTCGGAGGTCTCGCCGCCGTCGCGCCGCGGCGGCTTCGGCGCGGGTGGATTGCGGATGAGCGCCACCTTGTTCATGAAGCCCGCGGCATCGCCCGCCACCAGCACCGGAATCGCTTCGGCGACCGCCTCGAGCAGCGGCGCCACCCACTCGGTTAATTCTTCGGCCGGGAAGTTGCTGAGCACATAGGGATGGACCAGCTCCTTGACGCCGGGATGGCCGACGCCGAGGCGGACACGCCAGAAATCTTCGCCGATGGCCTCATCGACGGAGCGGATGCCGTTATGGCCGGCGGCGCCGCCGCCCTGCTTGACGCGGAGCTTCCCCGGCGCGAGGTCGATCTCGTCATAGAGCACGGCGATCTCTTGGGGTGCGATCTTGTAGAAGCGCGCCGCTGCGCCCACCGCCTCGCCCGAGCCATTCATGAAGGTCATGGGCTTCAGCGCATAGACGCGCTCGCCGCCGATCTCACCCTCGGCGATTTCGGCTTCGAATTTGGCGCGATAATGCTGCAAGCGGTGGCGGCGGTGGACTGCGTCCACCGCCATGAAGCCGATATTGTGCCGGTTGCGCGCGTAGCGGGCGCCGGGATTGCCGAGCCCCACCAGCAGCCGAAGCGCCAAGGGCTCAGCCTCTGCCCTTGCCCGCGCCGCCCGTTTCCTTTGCCGGTGCCGCCGCTGCGCCTGCGGCCGGAGCACCAGGTGCGCCCGGCGCCGCTGCGCCTGGCGCTGCGCTCGGCGTCGCACCCGGTGCACCAGGTGCGCCCGGTGCCCCCGGCACCGCTGGCACGATCCCCGCCGCTTCCGCTTCGGCCGCTGCCGCGGCCGCCGCCGCCGCGGCCGCCGCCGCCGCCGCCTGCTCTTCGCGCACCGCTGTCGGCGCCGCCACGGATGCGACGGTGAAGTCGCGGGCGATGGTGGGCCGCGTGCCTGCCGGCAAGGTCACCTGCTTGATGTGGATGCTGTCGCCGATCTCGAGCCCCTCGACGTCGACGATGATGCGCTCGGGGATGTTGTCGACCTTGCAGACGAGCTCGATCTCATGCCGCACGATGTTGAGGATGCCGCCGCGGCGGATGCCCGGCGACTTCTCCTGGTTCACGAACACCACCGGCACCTCGACGGTGACGCGGGTGTCGGCGCCGACACGCATGAAATCGACATGCTCGGGCTTGTCGCTGACGGGATTGAGCTGCACGTCGCGCGGCAGCGCGCGCACGGCGCTGCCGTTCAACTCGACATTGACGAGGCGCGCGAAGAATCCTTGCTTGCCCATATGCCCCATGAGCTCGCGGGGATCGACGCTGATCAGCACGGGCGGCTGCTTTTCGCCGTAGATGACGCCGGGAACGCGACCTTCGCGGCGCGTCGCCCGGGCGGCCCCCTTTCCGGCCCGGTCGCGCGCGCTGGCGCGGATGGTGACGAGGTTGCTCATCCCAAACTCCTTCTCTCCTCAACACGCGGATCCGCGCGCCATTGCGCGGATTTCCCCGCTGGCGAGCGCCGGCCTCCAGGGGTGCCGGGGCGCCCGCGCTAAGACCTAGTCGAACAGGCTCGAGACCGACCGCTCCTCGCTGATGCGTTGGATCGCCTCGGCGATGAGCGGCGCGATGGTGAGCTGGCGGATGTTCTTGGCAACCCGCACCGCCTCGGTGGCGAGAATGCTGTCGGTCGTCACCATCGCCTCCATCGGCGAGGCGGTGACGCGGGCCACCGCGCCGCCCGAGAAGACGCCGTGCGTCACGTAAGCGGCGACCGATTTGGCACCGCGCTCCTTCAGCGCTTCGGCGGCGTTGCAGAGCGTGCCGGCGCTGTCGACGATGTCGTCGATGAGGATGCAGCGGCGCCCGTCGACATCGCCGATGATGTTCATGACCTCGGAGACGCCGGCGCGCTCGCGCCGCTTGTCGATGATCGCGAGATCGGCGTCCAAGCGCCGCGCCACCGCGCGCGCCCGCACCACGCCGCCCGAATCGGGCGAGACGATGACGAGATCGTCGCCGTTATAGCGCTCCTTGATGTCTTTGACGAAGACCGGCGCCGAATAGAGGTTGTCGGTCGGGATATCGAAGAATCCTTGAATCTGCCCGGAATGGAGATCGAGCGTGAGCACGCGGTCGGCGCCGGCGGCGGTGATCATGTTGGCGACGAGTTTCGCCGAGATGGGCGTGCGCGGTCCCGATTTCCGGTCCTGGCGCGCATAGCCGTAATAGGGGATGACGGCGGTGGTGCGCCTGGCCGAGCCGCGCTTCAGCGCGTCGAGCGTCACCAACAGCTCCATCAGATTGTCGTTGGCGGGATATGACGTCGACTGCACGACGAAGACGTCCTCGCCGCGGACGTTCTCGTGGATCTCGACGAACACCTCCATGTCGGCGAAGCGCCTGACGCTCGCATTGGTGAGGGGCGTTGCGAGGTAGGCCGAAATCGCCTCGGCGAGCGGCCGATTGCTGTTGCAAGTGAGAATTTTCATCCGAACGCTTCGCCGGTCTGCGGGTGCTGCGCCCCAAAGAGCCCGCCGAGGACCCCCGTGCCGAGCGGGCGCGACTGTAACAAGCATGTCTTGTGCTGTAAACGCCCTTGCAGGGCGGCTCAGGAGCCGGTTTCCGCCGCCTTTGCCTTCTCGATGAGCGCCGCCACCCCGGGCGCCGCCGCCTCCGCCACGGCATAGGCGATGTCGCCCCAGGCATGATCGAGGCTGCCGGCCGGAACCGCGTTCTGCTGGTCGATCTTGCCGATTTCCTTGCCGTCCGGGCGGAGCAGCGCCCAGCGGACGCTCACCTGCTGCTTTCCCCCTTGCGGCGGCGACACGGCGACCGTGCCGGCGAGGACGAAGCTCGCCTGGTCCGCCGGCTTCTCGACGAGCGGCACATGGACGCGGCGGAGCGCGCCGTCGATGGCGCGGGCGAGCGCCCGGTCGCCGTCGCCGGGCGCGCCGCTCACCGCCTGGATGGCAAGCCGTGGCTCCCCCACCTCGGCGGGCGGCTCCTCTTGGACGAGGCGAGCGATAACGGGCGCCGCCTGCTCGGCGAGCGCGTGGGCGGCAGTCTCTTGGGTCGCCGCCAACAAGTCGGCGGCGGGAATCCCTGCCGTCGCATGGCCAAGGCTTCGCTCATTGGGGCCGCGCAGTTCCCAATCGACCGCAATCGCCTCGCGCCCGTCGGCAAAACGAGCGGGATGGGCGACGCCCAGGACGCGATAGCTCGCCTTGTTGGCCCCCGCCGTGCTCGCGGGAATCTCGGCATCGCGCAGAGCGGCGGCGAGCGATTCGGCAAGCGCGTCCGAAAACGCCGCGGGAACGCCGGCGATGCGCTCCACGTGAATCCCGGCGCTGTCGCGCGGCGAGAGGATCGCCGCATGCGGCGGCGGCGCCTGATCGGCAAAGGGATGCGGCAGCGGCTGACAGGCGGCGAGCGCGAGCATCGCGAGCGCGAGCCCCTGCAACTTCGCACGCCCCTCCCCCCTTGAGGGGGCGGGTAGGGAGGGGGGGCGCAGCCGATGTCTCGTCGAAGGGGAGTCTTCAGGCGCTTCGCGCAGTCCCCCCTCCTGCCCGAGGGCCACTGGCCCTCGGGCATCCTCCCCCTCAAGGGGGGAGGAGGAATTTCCTCGCGTAGGACGCTTAAGAGACGACACAGGCAACCAGCAGCCCCAGCAGGAAGAGGATGATGAAGGCGATGAGGTAAGGCATGGCGATGGACGCGGGATCATAGGAGGGGTGCGCTCGCGCCCGCAATTCACCTTGCCCGGAGCGGCAAAATAGGTCAATAATATTGTCTCAATTTTGCTGGGGGGCGCTCATGACCGCTTGGGAGCAACGTTACGCCGCCCGCGCGCGCGGCATGGTCGCCTCGGAAATCCGCGAGCTGCTGAAGCTGCTCGACCAGCCCGACATCATTTCCTTTGCCGGCGGCATTCCCGATCCCGCGCTCTTTCCGGTGCCAGCCATCGCGGCCGCTCATCACCGTATTCTCGGCGAGTCCGAACGCGCCGCGGCGGCACTGCAATATTCGCCGAGCGAAGGCTATCGGCCGCTCCGCGAATGGATCGCCCAATACATGACCACGCTCGGCGCGCCGTGCACCGTCGAGCACATCTTCATCACCAGCGGCTCGCAACAGGCGCTCGACTTCATCGCCAAGCTCTTCATCGGCGCTGGCGACACCGTGCTGGTGGCGCGTCCCACATACCTTGGCGCGCTGCAGGCGATGAGCGCTTACGAGCCCGTCTATGCACCCCTGCCGCGGCGCGGCGACAATCGGCCGGCGCCGGTGACGAGCGGCCGCGGCCGCACCGCGCTCGCTTATGTCATGCCGAGCTTCGCCAATCCCACCGGCGAGAGTCTGGATGCCGCGGAGCGCCGGGCGCTGCTCGATGCGCTCGCGACCGCCGACGTGCCGGTGATCGAGGACGCCGCCTACGAAGCGCTTCGCTACGACGGCACCGCGGTTCCGGCGCTCCTCGCGCTCGAGGCAGCGCGCAGGGGCGGCATCGATCAAGGCCGCGTCCTTTATTGCGGCACGTTTTCGAAGACGGTGGTGCCGGGCTTGCGCCTCGGCTGGGTGGCGGCGCCGCTGCCGGTGATCCGCCGGCTCGTCCTCATCAAGCAGGCAAGCGATCTCCACACGCCCACGCTGAGCCAGATGGTGATGCACGAGGTGGTGCAAGAGGTGCTGCCGGCGCATATTGCGCCCATTCGCGCCACCTACCGCGCGCGCCGCGACGCCATGCTGCAAGCGCTCGCCGCCGAGATGCCGCCGGGTGTGCAATGGACGAAGCCCCAAGGCGGCATGTTCCTCTGGCTCACCTTGCCGGCGGAGATCGATGCCGCGCAGCTGCTTGAGCGCGCCGTCAAAGAAGCCCGCGTCGCCTTCGTCCCCGGCCGCGCCTTTCACGCCGACGGCAGCGGTGCCAACACGCTCCGCCTCAGCTTCTCCCGCGCCGACGAAGCGACGATCGGCGAGGGCATCGCGCGGCTCGCGGGGTTGTTGAGCGCGACCTCGTCGAACCCGCCATAAACCGGCATGCGCTGTCGCTGCCGCTAAGATGCGCTACCATCGGCGCACGAGGTGGTGATCATGCGCTGGATCCGATTCACCGCGAACAGCAAGACCGCCTATGGCATCCTCGAAGGCGAGCGCATCGCCGAAGTGGCAGGCGATCCCTTCGCCGGCTACGCGCGGACGTCGAGGAGCCACGCGCTCGCCGGCGTCAAGATTGAGGTGCCCGTCATCCCCCGCACCTTCTATTGCGCCGGGCTCAATTACAGCGCCCACGTACTCGAGCAGGCGCGGAAGCGTGGCGTGCCGCCGGAGCTGCCGAAGCAACCCGATATCGGTTACCGCGCCAACAACGCGCTCATCGCCGCCGGCGAGACCGTCATCATCCCGCGCGATGCGAGCGACAAGGTTCAGTACGAAGGCGAGTTGGTGGTCGTGATCGGCAAGAAGGCAAAGCATCTCTCCGAGGCGGACGCACTCTCATGCGTGCTCGGCTACACCATCGGCAACGATGTCAGCGAACGCACCTGGCAGCGCTCGGATCGCACGCTGTGGCGGGCCAAGAACACCGACACCTTCAAGCCGATGGGTCCGTGGATCGAGACCGAGGTCGATCTCGACGACCTCCAGACCATCGTCCGCGTCAACGGCGAGGAGACGCTGCGCTTTCCCACGAACGCGATGTTGTTCGGCGTCGCGCGATATCTCAGCGCGATGAGCCGCTATCTCACGCTCTACCCCGGCGATGTCGTCTGGATGGGCACCGACGGCACCTCGCCGAACCTCCAATCCGGCGACGTGGTCGAGATCGAGATCACCGGCATCGGCGTCTTGCGCAATCCGTTCCGGCGCGAGGCTTAAAGCCCAGGAGCGTGATGGTTTACCCCCTCACGCCGCTGATCAGAGCAGAGGAAGAGGCGCGGCCGTTCTGAGGTGGGGCCGCGCCTCTGTAGAACGAGGCACGGGGGGTGTGCGGCGATAGGCTACGACGTGGTCGCCCGCCAAATCTGCGTGACGATCTTGCCGCAGCCGAAAAAGACCGCGCCTGATAGGAACATCACGGTCCATGTCAGGAACGCGGATGTGACGACCGCGCCCTCGTCGCCGTGGATCATGAACCAGGCTGGCGGGAAAACGGCAACGGCCAAGAGCATGATCATTATGCCGAAAAATTGCATTCCATTGCCCGGCACGTCGAACTGCGTGACGATCCCGGCTCGGTCTTCCGCGATGGCGTTGTCGGCTACGCTCATGTTCATGTCTCCCGCGTCAATTTTGTGCGGTTATAGGGTCCGCGAGCGCGAGCGCATGGCGACGGGGGCGAGGACGGCGCTGGAGCGACTGCGCAGCGACCGCAAGCGCAAGGTGTGTGCCCCGAATGCGGTCAATCCGTCCGCCCCGAGGTCATCCGGCAAACGTAAAGCTCAATTGTTAACAGCCTGCATGCGACTTCGCGTGCGCCCGCAATTTTGCTTCGCTCATCGAATTCACGTTGCTGATCGTAACGCGCGAGCAGGCGGACGAAGCTCCGCTCAAGGCGCGAGCGCGATCGCCGAGAGCTCGCGGCCGTAGTCCGGCTCTTTCCGGCGACAGGAGCGGCGATAGGAGAAAAACCGCGCCGCCTCGGCAGCGGTATTGCCGGGAATCGTTTCGATCGGCGCGAGACCGAGCCGCTTGAGACGCGCCGCGCCGTAACCAGCGAGATCGAAGAGGAAGTGACCTTCGCGCGGCGCGGGACGGAAGAAAGAGGCATTGGCGGCATTCTCGGCGAGGAACGGCGCGGGAAATTCTGGGCCCACCTCGTAGGAATTCCAACCGATGCACGGGCCGATCGCGGCGTGGATGCGCGGCGGCGTGGCGCCGAGTTTTTTCATCGCCTCGACCGTCGCCTCGAGCACGCCCGAGAGCGCGCCGCGCCAGCCGGCATGGGCGGCACCGATGACGCGCGCTTCGGCATCGGCGAAGAGCACCGGCGCGCAATCGGCGGTGAGAATGCCGAGGGCGATCTCGGGCGTGCGCGTCACCATGGCGTCCGCGCGTGGTCGTTGGTCGCGCGGCCAGGGGCGATCGACGACGACCACCTCGGCGCTGTGCACCTGATAGCAGGTGGCGAGACGATCGCCGCTGAGGCCGAGCACGGCCATCGCGCGGACACGATTTTCCGCCACCTTCGCGGCGTCATCGCTCGAGCCGAAGCCGCAATTAAGCGAGGCGAAAATCCCCTCGCTGACGCCGCCTTGCCGCGTGAAAAAGCCATGGCGGATGATGGGAAGGTCGAGCGCGGTCGCGCGCAAACATTCTGACGATGTGAGCACGCGACGTCCCCTCACCCTGTCCCTCTCCTACAAGGGGAGAGGGGACGCGCGGGTGCTTTTCTTTCCCTCTCTTCTCCCTGGGGGTGGGAGGGGGCGGCACACGCGATCTGGAAAAGTGCGGTTCAGCACGGCGGTCTTTCCTCCGTGAAGCCCGCGGGTACGCCGAGCTTGGGATCGACGATGGCGAGGGCCTTGAAGAGCGTGCCCATCTCGTTCTCGTCTAACAAGCGACGACACCCGCTCTCGATCGCCGCCGCTTGAGCCGGCGTTGCCTGCTTACGCAATTGCGCCGCGCGTTCCTTCGCCCCGAGCGCCCTCAAAAATGCGGCTTGGCTCACGGGGCCGAAGGCGCGCGCGCCGGCTTGGACCGCGGCGGCGGCGACGGCGGCGAAGTCGACATGGGCGGTGAGATCGGCGTCGCCGGGATCCGCGAGCACGTCGTGGCGTCGATGCTGCTTCAGCGCTTGTAGCGTGTCGCCGCCGGCGTTCGCGACATAGCCGTAATCGATGAAGAGCGCGACTCCGCCTTGCCCCTTCAATCGTGCGCCGGGGGTGGCGCCCATCGTCGTCGCCGCCGGGCATATCTCCCAGATGCTGCCGGGCGGGGCCGATTGCAGGGCCGGCGGGGCGAGCGCCGGCGCGAGGCTCGGCGCGCTATCGACCGCGAAGGCCAGGCGCTCGCCGTCCTCGGCGAGCACCACGCGCCGCTCGTGCCAACCCGATGCGCCGCGCACGAATTGCCGGATCGGCAGCGCGTCGAGGAACTCGTTCGCGATCAAGATGAGCGGTCCGTCGGGAAGGCGCGTAAGATCGTCATGCCAGACGGGCTCGGCGCCACCGAGCTTTTCCGCCTGCCGGCGGCGCAACATCGCGCTCGCCTCGACGAGGTGAAGCCGCAGCGCCCGGCGGAAGTGCGGCGCCACGCGGAGCGCGCGGAGCGCGTCCGCCATCAAGCTGCCGTGTCCGGGGCCGAGTTCGGCGAGGATGACCGGATCGGGGCGGCCCATCCGCTCCCAGACGTCGGCGCACCAGAGCCCCAAGAGCTCACCGAAGATCTGGCTCACCTCGGGCGCGGTGATGAAGTCGCCGGCGCGGCCGATCGGATCCCGCCGGGCGTAGTAGCCGAGCGTCGGATGGTGGAGGGCCTCCGTCATGTACTCGGCGATGCTCAACGGCCCCGTCGCGCGGATGCGGCGCGCCAACAGACGCGTGAGCTCATTCACGCCCGCGCCGGCGCCGGCTTCGCGCGCAGCACCAGCCAGAGGCCGACGACGACCAGCGGGAGCGACAGCAGCTGACCCATGGTCGCGCCGGCGAAGAGAAATCCCAGCTGCGCGTCCGGCTGTCGGAAGAATTCGACGATGATGCGCGCGATGCCGTAGCCGGCGAGGAAGGTGCCGGTGAGCAAGCCCTGCCGCCGCCGCCCGGCGAAGAAGCGTTGCAAGACCCAGATCAGCAGGAAGAGCACGATGCCTTCGAGGAAGGCTTCATAAAGCTGGCTCGGATGGCGCGGCAGATGGTCGGGATCGCCGGGAAAGATCATCGCCCAATCGACATCGGTCGGCCGCCCCCAGAGCTCGCCATTGATGAAATTGGCGATGCGCCCGAAGAAGAGGCCGATCGGCACGGCACAGGCGATGATGTCGGCAAAACCCAGCAAGGCGATCTGGCGCTGTCGGCAGAAGAGGAAGATCGCGACGCAGACGCCGAGCGCGCCGCCATGGAAGGACATGCCGCCATGCCACAGCTTGATGATCTCGGCGGGCTCGGCGAGATAGCGCAGCGGGTCGTAGAAGAGCACATAGCCGATGCGGCCGCCGAGCACGACGCCGATCGTCGCCCACACCAGGAAATCGTCGATGTCCTGCGCCTTGGCGATTTGTGGCGGCCGCCTGGCAAGCGCCAGGCAGTAGCGCCAGCCGATGATGAGGCCGGCGATGTAGGCGAGTGCGTACCAGCGGATGGCGAAGGGCCCGAGCGTCCAGCCGTCGAGATGAAACGGCCCGATCGAGAAGATCTCGGGATGGATGTTCGGAAAGGGAATGAGCAGCATCGGCGCCAGCATTCTCAGCGATAAGGATCGGCCGCGGCGAGATAGCGCGTCACATAGTCGGCGACACCGTCTTCGAGCGAGGTCGCGGGCTTGTCGTATCCGGCGGCGCGCAAGCGGTCCATCCGCGCTTCGGTGAAGTATTGATACTTGTCGCGAATCTCGACGGGTGTGTCGACATAGTCGATGCGCGGCGCGTGCCCCATCGCGCGGAACACCGCGGCAGCGAGATCGGCGAAGCTCCGCGCCGCGCCGCTGCCGATGTTGAAGAGCCCGTTCACCGCGGGATGGTCGTAAACCCAGAGCATCATGTCGACGGCGTCCCGGACATAAACGAAATCGCGTTTCTGGCCGCCGTCGGGAATGCCGTCGCGATGCGAGCGGAAGAGCCGCGCCGCGTCGCCGTTGGCGGCGCGGCGGTAAATCTGCACGGCGACGCTTTGCATGGCGCCCTTGTGATACTCGTTGGGCCCGTAGACATTGAAGAATTTGAGGCCTGCCCATTGCGCCGGCCGTTGCCCGTGGTGCTCGAGGAGCCGCGCGACGCGGCGATCGAAGAGATGCTTCGACCAGCCATAGGCGTTGAGCGGCCGCAAGCGCGCGAGCGCCGTCGCCGCGACGTCATCGTCGAATCCCGCCTCGCCGTCGCCGTAGGTGGCGGCGGAGGAGGCATAGATGAAACGCGTCTCGCTCGCCGCGGCCCACTCCCAGAGGCGTTGCGACAGCGTGAAGTTGGTGGCGGCGATGAGGTCGGCGTCCCTCTCCGTCGTCGAGGAGATGGCGCCCAGATGAAAGAGGATGTCGATCTCGCGGCCGCGCTCATCGAGAAAATCGAGGAGCGCCTCGGGCGGCACGATGGCGGCAAGCTCGCGCTTGCCGATATTGCGCCATTTGCCGTCGCTGCCGAGGCGATCGCAGACGACGAGATCGCGCTCGCCGCGCTCTTCGAGCGCCGCCACGAGATTGGACCCGATGAACCCCGCGCCCCCCGTGATGACGATCACGAACATCGCCCTCCGCTGCCGCGCTGTTTATAAGCGCTGCCGTTCGGGGCGCAAAGCCGCTTGTGCGGGCAGCTGCATCAAGGTCGCACCACAGGCGTGCAGCATTTCATTGCGCCGGACTGCTCTCGATTTTGCTCCGGCGGATGTACATATTGCTGATCATCGAGCTTTCGGCAACGTTTTGCCGCCTCGCCGCAGCAGATGAGGAGTTAGCCCATGTCCTCGGAAAACCGCTTGCTCGACGATCTCGCGCGCGTGGCGAGCGGCGCGCTTGGCGCCTTGACGGGCGTGCGCGATGAGGTCGAGACGCGCATGCGCGAGCAATTCGAGCGCATCCTTGGCCGCATGAACCTGGTGCGGCGCGAGGAATTCGACGCGGTCCAGGCGATGGCGGCCAATGCGCGTGCGGCCCAGGAGGCGCTCGAGGCCCGCGTCGCCGCGCTCGAGGCGAAGCTCGCCGAGCAGGAGGCGAAGGGGGAGGCGCCGTCTCGGACGCGCAAGAGCAAGTCGGCCGATCCCGGCGCGCCGCCGGCCTAACAACCGCTTGTGTCCGCGCCCCGGGTTTGGCATGCTAGATGTTGTGGTGAACCGGGGAAGTGCCCACAAGACATCCGTCCCGCCCGGCGCCCGCAGGGAGGGCCGATGACGTCGTTGTCGCTGGAAACCTCAACCCTCGCCGCCAATCCCATCGACCTCGTCGAGGAAATCGTGCAGGCGAATGAGTGGGCGCACGACCGCGCCAGCGACGAGGAAATGGTGGTGGAGATCGGCGGCCGCTGGTGCGACTACCGACTCCTTTTCGTCTGGCAGCGTGAAGTGAGCGCGCTCCATTTCTCCTGCGGCTTCGAGATGAAGGTGCCGAAGCCGCGGCGGGGCGCCGTGTTCGAACTCCTCGCCGTCGTCAATGAGCGGCTCTGGCTTGGCCATTTCGATCTCTCGCCGCGGGATTCGTCGCCCTCCTTCCGTCAGGGCGTGCTGCTCCGGGGCGCGACCGGCGCCTGCGTCGAGCAAATCGAGGATCTCGTCGACATCGCCGTCACCGAATGCGAGCGCTTCTTTCCCGCCTTCCAGCTCGTGGTCTGGGGCGGAAAGGCGGCCGAGGAAGCGCTTGCCGCGGCGATGATCGATCCCCTGGGCGAGGCGTGAGCAGAGCGGCGGCGCCGGCGCTTTCGACGCTGCTTCTCGTCGGTTGCGGCAAGATGGGTGGGGCGCTGCTCAGCGGCTGGCTCGAGCGCGGCGTCGCCCAGCGCTATCTCGTGGTGGAGCCCGGTCCGGGTGCCGAGGTTTTTCGCGCGCGGCCGGGTATCGAGCTATTCGCGGCCGCCGCCTCGATCGATCCCGCACTCGTCCCCGAAGCGATCTTGCTCGCAGTGAAGCCGCAGGTGATGGCGGCGGCGCTCGGCGATTATCGCCGCTTCGCCGGTGGCCACAGCCTCTGGCTCTCGATCGCCGCCGGTCAGACGCTCGGCTTCTTTGCCCGCGCCCTCGGCGATAGGGCGGCCGTGGTGCGGAGCATGCCCAACACCCCCGCGGCGATCGGGCGCGGCATTTCCGTCGCCTGCGCGGGTCCCCGCGTCACGCCGGCGCAGCGCGACGTGGCCGAGCGGCTGCTCGCCGCGGTCGGCGAGGTGGCCTGGGTCGAGCAGGAAGCGCTCATCGACGCGGTGACGGCGGTCTCCGGCAGCGGTCCCGCCTATGTCTTCCTGCTCATTGAATGCCTCGCCAAGGCCGGCATCGCGGCGGGCTTGCCCACCGATCTCGCCGCGCGTCTGGCGCGGGCGACGGTGACGGGCGCCGGCGAGCTGGCGCGGCTCTCGCCGGAGACGGCGGCGCAATTGCGCGAGAACGTCACCAGCCCCGGCGGCACCACGCGGGCCGCCCTCGATGTGCTGATGGCGAAGGACGGGCTTGAGCCGCTCCTCACCCGCGCCGTGCTCGCCGCCGCCCGGCGCTCGCGCGAATTGTCCGGCTAGCCCAAGCGCGCCTGGCGTCGCCGCGTCCCATCCCATATCTTTTTGGCACAAGGGTGGCGGCTCGAGGGGTGGCGATGGCAAAGCGCGCGGGGCGAAAGACCAGCAAGCAAAAGAGCGAGCGCGGCAGTCCCGCCGATGCCGGCGAGCGCATGCTCGATGCCGCCTTGGCGCTTGCGGCGGAACGCGACTGGGCCGGCATCGGCCTTGGCGAGGTCGCGCAGCAGGCGGGGCTGCCGCTCGCCGAGGCCTATGCCGCCTGCCGCTCCAAGCTCGATCTGCTGGCGGCGCTCACGCGTCGGCTCGATCAAGCGGCGCTGGCGGCGCCGCCGGAGGCCGAGGGGTTGCCGCGCGAGCGGCTGTTCGACCTGCTGATGCGGCGCTTCGATGCGCTGCAGCCGCATCGGCGAGCGCTCCGCTCCATGCTGCGCGGCAGCTTCGGTGATCCCGCAGCGCTCCTCGCCGCCCCGGCATTGCTGCGCTCGATGGCCTGGATGCTCGAGGCCGCCGCGATCGGCGCCGGCGGCTGGCGGGGCGCGCTTCGCGTGCATGTGCTGGCGGGGGTCTATCTTTCGGTGCTGCGGGTGTTCCTGGGCGACGAGAGCGCCGACCTCGCGGCGACCATGGCGGCCCTCGATCGGCGCCTTCGGGCGGTCGATGGCTGGCTGGGCGGCGTCGGCCAGCCCGCCGGCGGCGGCGGCTGACGATTGTTTCTATTGCATTGCAAAAAATTTTGGCAAACCGCCCTTGACCACGGCCGGGAATCGGCTCATATAGGGGTCATTGTGCAGCGCAACATGAATGCGCGGCAGAGCACGACAGACCAGCGGCGAGGAAAATGGACATGACGACCAACGGAAAGCAGTCTTTTCTCGATCTCGATGTGAGCAAGGCGTTTGCCGGCTTCACCTTCCCCGGCCTCGATGTGGAATCGATTGTCGCATCGCAGCGCAAGAATCTCGAGGCGCTGACCCAGGCCAATCAACTGGCGGTTGAGGGCGTGCAAGCCATTGCCCGCCGGCAGGTGGAGATCGCCCGGCAGGCGGTCGACGAGGCTTCGGCGGCCTTCCGCGAGCTGGCGCAGCCTGGCGCTCCCGAAGACCGGCTTGCCAAGAACGTCGAGTTCGCCAAGCACGCCTTCGAGAAGGGTCTCGCCAATGCCAAGGAGCTGGCGGAGCTCGTGAGCAAGGCCAACAGCGAGGCCTTCGAGGTCATCCAGAAGCGCGTCGCCGAGAGTCTCGAAGAGATCCGCGACTACGCCAAGCACCGCGCGGCTCGCTAGTAATCAGAGAATTCTCAAAGAACCTTCCCTGAGGGACCATGAATGAGGCCGCTCCGGCGGCCTCATTCTTTTTTTGTCGTCTTTTGTCACTCTGCCGCTCAGCGCGGCAGGTGGAGGCGGACACGCAGCCCGCCTTGCGGCGAGTCCTCCAGGGTAAGCTCGCCGCCATGGCCGCGCGCCACGTCGCGGGCGATTGTGAGGCCGAGGCCGACACCGCCGGTCGCCGGATTGCGCGACGCGTCGAGGCGGTAGAACGGCCGGAACACCGCCTCCCGCTGCGCCGGGGGAATGCCCGGGCCGTCGTCATCCACCAACACGTCGACGCCATCACCCACCGGCAGCGCCGTCACCCAGATATGGCTGCCGTAGCGCCGGGCGTTGCTCAGCAAATTGGCGATGCAGCGCCGCATCGCGTCGGGCCTCAGTGGCAGCAGGCACTGTTGCGGCAGCGCCAGCGAGATCTCGACCCCCTCGCGGCGCGCCCCCGCCGCCGCCTCTTCGATGAGGATCGCCACATCGACGTCGCGCGGCTGCTCGGCGCCTTCGCCGCGGGCGAAATCGAGATAGCCCTGCACCATCCGCTCCATGGCGGCCACGTCGGCTTTGAGCTCCTCGACCGCGGCGCCGCTGCCGGGCAGGAATTCGAGGGCGAGCCGCATCCGCGTCAGGGGCGTGCGCAAATCGTGCGACACGCCTGCCAGCATCTCCGTGCGCTGCGTGATCTGGCGCTGGATGCGCTCGCGCATCTTGAGGAAAGCGGTTGCTGCCTGGCGCACCTCGGTCGCGCCTTCGAGCTTGAAGTTGGGGACGTCGCGGCCCTTGCCGAAGCTTTCGGCGGCCGCCGCGAGGCGGCGGAGCGCGCGCACCTGATTGCGCATGAAGATCGACGCCACGGCGAGCAGCACCAAGGACGAGCCCGCCATCCACAGCACGAAGATATAGGTGGTGGGCGTGAAGAGCCGCTTGCGCGGCGCCGCTACCTGCACCACCCCGTCGCGCAACTCGATCGAGATCAGGATGTCGCGCGGATCGAAGTCGGCATCGATCTGGAACGGCCGCCGGACCCGCTCGGCGAGTGCCGCGGCGAGTTGCTCCTCGATGCGGCTCCCGCCGGAGATGCGCACGTCGCGCGGCAAGCTCTCGCCGGGACGCAAGAGATAGTAAAGCTCGGTGGTGTCGGTGGCGTGGGTGAAGAGCGCCTCGAGCTCGCCGGGGTTATCGGCATAGCGCATGGCGTCGAGCGTGAGCGCGATGTCGCCGGCAACGCTCGTCGCCAGCCGCCGCTGCACGGTGTCCCAATGACGGTCGTAGAACACCCAGGTGGCGATGAGCTGCGCCAGCACCAGCGGCAGGATGATGATGATGAGCGAGCGCCCGAAGAGCGAGCGCGGCAGAAGGCGCTTGAACCAACGGCGATGGTCGTCAACGGCCGGCGCCGACGGCTCGATGAGCGCGCTCCCCTCAATCCGGCTTGAGAACATATCCCGTTCCTCGCACCGTCTGGAGGTAGCGCGGGAATTTGGGGTCCTGCTCGATCTTGCGCCGGAGCCGCGTCACCTGTACGTCGACGGTCCGCACATTGCCGCTGAACTGCGCCTCCTGCGAAAGCGCCTCGCGCGAGACCGCCTCGCCGGCGCGCCGCGCCAGCGCCAGCAACAACGCCGCTTCCGCTTGCGTCAGATGCACGGGATCGCCGCCGCGATAGAGCGTGCCGCGGGCGATCTCGAGCCGATAGCCGCCGAAGCGGATGTCGGCGGCGGCGATCGCCGGCTTGGGCACGCGCTGCAGGATGTTGCGGATGCGCAGCACCAGCTCGCGCGGCTCGAAGGGTTTCGCGAGATAGTCGTCGGCGCCGCGCTCGAGCCCGTTGATGCGGTCGCCGGTGTCGGCCATCGCCGTCAGCAGCAGGATGGGGATGCGGCTCTCGGCGCGGAGGCTTCGTGTTAGATCAAGGCCGTTCTCGCCGGGCATCATGACGTCGAGCACGAGAAGGTCGAAGTCGAGGCTCGCGATCTTGGCGCGGGCTTCCGCGGCATCGCCGGCGGTGGTGATGCGGAAGCCCCGGTCGGTAAGATAACGGCGCAGCAATTCGCGCAGCCGAGCGTCGTCGTCAACGACGAGGAGATGCGGTTCGGCGCCGTCCATGGCGGCGAGTATACCGATCCCGGCCGGTGCCGACAGTCCCGCTCAGCGTGGCTGGCCGCCGCCGCGCTCGAAGCGGCGGCGATCGGCCTCGCTGCTGATGATGCCGAGCATGACCTTGCGGAAGCCCTCGACCGCTTGCCCGCCCGCCTCGCGATAGGCCTTGGCAACACGTTGGCGTTGATTTTCCGAGAGCTGGCGCTCGAGCTCGATCCCTTTCTCGGTGAGATCGAGCAGGCGCTGGCGGCGGTCGCGGTCGCCGGGTTGCTGACGAATGAACCCTTGCCGCACCAGCTGGCCCAGCACGCGGCTCAGGCTTTGCTTGGTGATGCGCAAGATGCCGAGAAGGTCGCTCACCGTCATCTGCGGATGGCGGCCGACGAAATAGATGACCCGATGATGAGCGCGGCCGAAGCCGTAGCGGGCGAGCATCGCGTCGGGCTCGGCCGTGAAATCGCGATAGGCGTAGTAGAGGAGCTCGATTCCCTGGCGGAGCTCCTCCTCGCGGAGAAAGAGGAGCGTGGCGGCCGATTTGACCTCGGTCATGATGCGGTGCCGGACGACGACGTCCGCTCGCCGAGGACGCCGGCGATGACGCGGGCGAGCTCGCCCTGATGATAGGGCTTGCTCAGCACCGCGAACCCGTCGTGCTGGTTGGCGGTTGCGGGTGCATAGCCGGAGGTGAGCAGCACCTTGATATCCTGGCGGAGCTGCCGCGCGCGGCGAGCCAAGGCGACGGCATTGATGCCGCCGGGCATGACAATGTCAGTGAAGAGCAGGTCAATCGGCTCGTCGCGCCGAAGCACGTCGAGCGCCTCGGCGGCGCTCCGCGCGACGACGGTGCGGTAGCCAAGCTCATCGAGGCTGCCCTTCACCGTTTCAAGAACGGCTTCATCGTCCTCGACGATGAGCACCGAGCCTGTCCGTCGTTCGGGCAGCGGCGCGAGCGGCCGATCGCTCCGCGCTGGCGCCGGCGCCTCCACCGAGGGGAGATAGAAGCGCACGCAGGTGCCGTGGCCGGGCTCGCTTTCGACCGTCACATGTCCGCCCGACTGCTTGGCGAAGCCATAAACCTGGGAAAGCCCGAGGCCCGATCCCTTGCCCACTTCCTTGGTGGTGAAGAACGGGTCGAAGGCTTGCGCGCGTACCTCGGGGGCCATGCCGCTCCCGGTATCGCTCACCGCGATCATGACGTAGCGGCCGGGATTGAGGCCGAGCTCGACGGCGCCGTTCTCGGCATCGAGATTGACATTGCGCGTCTCGATCATGATGCGGCCGCCCGCCGGCGTCGCGTCGCGGGCATTGACGACGAGATTAAGCACCGCCGATTGGAACTGCGCCGGATCGATGCGGCAGGGATCGACCTTGGGATCGAGCGCAAACGTGACCTCGATGCTCTCGCCGACCGCGCGCTGCGTCAACGTCTCGAACTCGCCGAGGAGCCGGTTGACGTTGACGATTTCCGGCCGCAGCACTTGACGGCGCGAGAACGCGAGGAGCTGCTGCGTCAGGCGGGCGCCGCGATCGGCTGCGCGCAGGGCCGCGGTCGTGTACTTCTGGATGAGGTCGGGCACGTCAGTCCGCTCGATCATCTCGAGGCTGCCGATGATCGCGGTCAGGAGATTGTTGAAATCGTGTGCGACCCCGCCCGTGAGCTGGCCCACCGCCTCCATCTTTTGCGCCTGGTGGAGCGACGCCTCGAGCTGCTGGCGGCGCCGCGTTTCCGCTTCCACCTGCCGCATGGCGGCGTGCGCGCTCGCCGAGCGGCGGAGCGCGATCAAGGTGATGGCGATGAGCGCCAGCGTCGCCGGAATGCCGAAGATAAGATGACTCGCCATCTGCGCCCGCCATCCCGCCAACACGGTCGCCTCATCGAGGCCGGCCGCGACGTAGAGCGGGTAATCGCCGAGCCGTCGATAGCTAAAGACGCGCGTGCGGCCGTCGACCGCCGACGTCGCGGTGTAGTTGCCGTGATCCTCATTCTTGAGGATGGACTGGCGAAAACCGCTGTCGGACGGGAGCACGAAGCGATCGGGAAGGTCGGGCGAGCGCGCCAGGATCGCACCGTCGCTGCGGACGATCGAGATCGCGTGATCAGGTCCGAAGGCGCCGGAGTAGTAGCGCTTGAAGTAGTCGGGACTGATCGAGGTGAAGATGAGATCGGCGTTGGCGCCACGCGCCGCCGCGGGCTTGGAGCGCGCGATGAGAAAGCGGAGCTGGTTTCGGTGATTGCTGACCTCGAGTTCGCCGATGAGCATTTCTTTGCCGTTGCGCGGCGCCGCCATGAACTCATGGTGATGCGCGCTGCCGGGCGGGAGATCGAGATTGCTCGAGATGATGCGCCCATCGCCGAAGATGAATCCAGCGCTGAGGATGTGCGGCGCGCGGGCGGCGACCTGCTTGACGTAGGTGCGAAGCTCCGGCGCGGCGGCGAGCGTCGCCTCGTCGAGCTCGCCATAGCGTTCGGCGAGCTGGTCGAGAACGAGCTCGTTGATCTCGAAGACCTTGAGGGCGTGCTCGTGCACCGCGTCGGTGGTGCGCGCCAGCTCCGCGCCAGCCTTCTCGAAGGCCCAGCGATAGTTGAGCCACGCCGCGCTGGCGAAGAGGCCGATCGGCACGACGATGACCGCGATCAGTAAGAGCCGCAGCGGCCGAAGCGTGCCCGCCAGACGTTGAACCGCCGTCCGTTCCACCGTTCACCCCCCCACAAGCGCGGCCGAGCGCATGATAAGCGGGGCGCCGCCCTAGGGCCAGCGAGAGTGTCCTCGACCTATTCCGCCACCCATCGCCGAGCTGCGGCGTCGTCGCTCGCCTGCGCGTCGACCCAGCGCCCACCCGCCGGCGTTTCTTCGAGCTTCCAGAAGGGCGCCTTGGTCTTGAGCCAATCGATGAGGAATTGGCAGCTCTCAAACGCCGCCTGACGATGGGCCGAGGCGGTGGCGACGAGCACGATCCGGTCGCCGGGCAGCAACCGGCCGACGCGGTGGATGATCAGCACCGCGTCCAGCGTCCAGCGCCGGCGCGCTTCCGCTTCGATCTCCGCCAACTGGCGCTCGGTCATACCCGGATAATGCTCGAGCGTCATCGCCGCGATCCGCTCGCTCCCGGCCACGTCGCGCACCAGCCCGACGAAGCTCGCAAGACCGCCGATGCCGGTCTTGCCGCGCGTCAGCGCGGCAATCTCTGCGCCGAGATCGAAATCCTCGTGTTGCACCCGGATCGTCACCTCACCCTCCCGTCACCGGCGGGAACAGCGCCACCTCGTCGGTCGACTGCAGCCGATGATCCCAGCCGACATAATGCTGATTGACTGCTACCCGCACGACCCGTTGGTCCTTGAGCGCCTCGGCAAACCCCGGCCCGCGCGCCTTCAGCCAATCGAGCAGCCCGGCGACGGTGGTGACGTCGGTCGGCAGCTCGATCTCCTCCTCGGCCTTGCCGATCTTGGCCCGCAGCCAAGCGAAATAGAGGATTTTCATGGCGTCCGTCCCGCTCCACCTATTGTGCCAGGAAGCCGCCGTCGACGGGAAGGGTGTGCCCGGTCACGAGCGCCGAGGCGCGGCTTGCGAGGTAGAGCACGGCGCCGACGATGTTTTCGGGCTCGCCGATGACGCCCATGGGCGTGCGCCGTTCGATCTCGGCCACCGCATCGGGCCGCTGCAGCAGCGCCGCCGTCAATGGCGTGCGGATGAAAGTGGGCGCTACCGCGTTGACGCGGATGCCTTGACGCGCCCACTCGATCGCCAGCGCTCGCGTCAGATTCACCACCGCGCCCTTCGAGGTCTGATAAGCGACGTTGGGGTAGATGCCACCTGAAAACCCCATGATCGAGGCGATATTGACGATGCGGCCGCCGTCGCGCGCGAGCATGTGACGGGCCGCGGCCCGCGCGCAAAGGAATGAGCCCGTGACGTTGACCGCCATCACCCGCTCCCACTCGGCCAGCGGGAGTTCCACCGCGGGTTTGCGAATGGCGATGCCGGCGCTGTTCACCAAGATGTCGAGACGGCCGTGCCGCTCAAAGAGCGCTTGGAATTCGCGCTCGACCGCGGCTTCGTTGGCGACGTCGATGTGATGAGCGCTGGCCGCCCCGCCGGCACCACTGATCTCCGCTGCCACTTCGGCGCCGGTGACGGCGTCGATATCCACCACCGCAACGCGCGCGCCGACCCGCGCCAGAGCGAGAGCCACGGTGCGGCCGATACCACTGCCGCCACCCGTGACCACGGCGAGCTCGCCGTCGCAGCGGAAGGCGCCGAGCGGATTGGCGAGATCGAGCGAGTCGCTCATTCAATCACCTCGCTGAAGGGGAGGAAGTCGACGACATCACCGGGCTTGGTCGCGCTGATCCCTTCGCCGATCTCGACGAGACCTTCGGATTCCACCATCGACGACAAAATACCGGCGCCGTCGCGCGGGAACTTGCGGGCGACCCAGCCGCCCTCCCCCGCCTCGAGGCGCGCGCGCACATATTCGCGGCGATTGCTGCGCTTGTTGTGCTCGAAGCCGGCAACAACGCGAAACCGGCGCGGCGCCAGGTCGACCGCGCCCGCCAGCCTCAAGATGAGCGGACGCGCCAGGATCAAGAACGTCACCATCACCGCCACGGGATTTCCCGGCAAGCCCATGAAGGGGACGCGGCCGATCTGTCCCATGGCGACCGGACGGCCGGGCTTGATGGCAAGACGCCAGAAGTGGAGCTTTCCTCGCGCCTCGACGGCGCCCTTCACGTGATCGCCTTCGCCTGTCGACATCCCGCCCGAGGTGAGAATGAGATCGTGATCGCGGGCGGCGCCGGCCAGGGCCTCGTCGATCGATGCTTGGCGATCCGGAATGATGCCGAGGTCCGTCACCGCGGCGCCCAGCCCCTCGAGCAGCGCCGCGAGCACATAGCGGTTGGCGTCATAGATGGCGCTCGGCGGCAGCGGCGTGCCGGGATCGCGCACCTCGTCGCCGGTGGAGAATACGGCCACCCGAAGCCGGCGATAGACGGGCAGCGCCGTGATGCCCAGCGATGCCGCGAGCCCGATCTCCTGTGGGCGCAAGCGCCGTCCCGGGACCAGCACGGTGCTGCCGGCCTTGACGTCTTCGCCGGCGTGACGGCGATTGGCGCCGCGCCGGATCCCCGGCGGAATGGTGACGGTGCCGTCGGCCTCGGTGCAGTCCTCCTGCATGAGGACGGTGTCGAGTCCTTCCGGCATTGGCGCGCCGGTGAAGATGCGCACGGCTTCGCTGCGCCGCGCCGCCTGGCCGAGCGCGCGACCCGGCGCCGCGCGGCCGCCGATCAGCAGGGTCGTCGGCTCGTTCGGCCGCAGATCGTCGAAGGCGACGGCGTAGCCATCGACCGCCGAGTTGGCGTGCGGTGGCACGTTCATTGCCGCCACGAGCGGTGCCGCGAGAATACGGCCGCGCGCCGCCTTGAGCGGCACGCATTCGCTCGCCACGGCCGCCTCGATCGTGCTGACCCGCTCGAGTGCTGCGGTCATCGACAGGAGATCGCCGCCGAAGGCGAAGCAATCATCGCTGAGCTGCGCCATCTCAGGCCGCCTCTAGTCGGCAGTGATCGAGAATGAACGCGGCAATCGCCGACACGTCGTCGAGCGCCAAGACCGGGATGCGGAGACCCGCGAGCGGCGCATCGCTGGCAATCGCCACGATATTCGGGTCGTCCTCGCACAGCAGTGGCTTGCCGATGGCCGTGCGATGCACCTCGAGCTTGGCGTGCGTCTCGCCCTTGAAGCCTTCGACGAGCACGAGATCGACGGGGCTCATCTGCTGGAGCAACGCCGACAGGTTCGGCTCGGTGGCACCGCGGTGTTCGTGCATAAGCGCCCAGCGATTGGCGGAGGCGACCATCACTTCGCTGGCGCCCGCCTCGCGATGGCGCCAGCTGTCCTTGCCCGGCTGATCGACGTCGAAGGCGTGATGGGCGTGTTTGACGGTGGAGACGGTGAGTCCGCGCGCGATCAGCACTGGCAGAAGGCGGATGAGCAGCGTGGTCTTGCCGCTGCCGCTCCAACCGGCGAGACCGAACACCTGCATCGCCGCCGCACCGCCTCTCACGCCGCGCCGCTCGGCTTGGCGACTTTCACCGCCGGCTGCTCATCGCCCATATGCGTGAGGCCAGCGCGCAGATAGTCGTAGCCGGTGACGAGCGTGAGCACGGCGGCCGCCCAGAGCATCAACTCGCCGATCAAGGTGACCGGCAGGAAACTTGGTCCGGCATCGCCCACCAGCAGCACGCCAATGGCACCCATTTGAATGCCGGTCTTCCACTTGGCGAGGCGCGAGGACGGCACCCGCACCTTCAGCTCGGCGAGGTGCTCGCGCAAGCCCGAGACGAGAATTTCGCGCGCCAGAATGACGAGCGCCGGGAAGAGCGTCGGGTGGGAAATGCGATGGAGTGCCGCCAGCATGAAGAGAATGGCGGCGACGAGAAGCTTGTCGGCGATCGGATCAAGGAAGCGGCCCAGCTCCGATTGCTGCTTCCAGAGGCGCGCGAGCCGCCCGTCGAGCCAGTCGGTGACGCCGGCGATGGCGAAGAGCACGCAGCCGCCCCACGGTCCATAGGGGGCAGGAAGGTAGAAGGTGACGATCACCAGCGGGATCGCTGCGATGCGCGAGAGCGTCAGCAGGTTGGGCAGCGTCGTCAGCATTGTCTCACTCCCTCCGGCGAGGGATGGTTTCGTTCCAGTCTAACGCCCCTGAACCCCATTTCCCAAACCGTCACAGCCGTCAGGCTTCCGCGTGGAAATGGTCGTAGATGCGCCGTGCCACCGCCTTGCTGATGCCCTCGACCCGCTCGAGATCGGCAAGTCCGGCGCGGGCTACGCCGCGCGCCGAGCCAAAATGGTGGAGGAGCGCCTTCTTGCGCCGCGCGCCGATGCCGCGAATCTCGTCGAGCGGCGAGGCGCCGATCGCCTTCGTGCGCTTCGCGCGGTGCGTGCCAATGGCGAAGCGATGCGCCTCGTCGCGCAGGCGCTGCAAATAGTAGAGCACAGGGTCTTTGGTATCGAGGCTGAAGGGCTCGCGTCCTGGGCGGAAAAAACGCTCGCGTCCCGCGTCGCGGTCGGGTCCCTTGGCGATGGCGGCGAGCGGGATGTCGGTGATGCCGAGGTCGGCGAGGACCTGCTGTGCCGAAGAGAGCTGACCGGCGCCGCCATCGATGAGAACGAGGTCAGGCCAGGTGCCCTTCTCGCGCGTCGGGTCCTCCTTGATGGCGCGAGCAAAGCGCCGGCTCAGCACTTCCCGCATCATGGCATAGTCGTCGCCAGGCACGAGCGCCGCGGCGCTCGTCTCCGGCTCCGCCGAGGCGGCAATCGCGGCGGCCAAGTCGCCCTGCGGGGCGGCGCGCGCGCCGCGAATCGTGAACTTGCGGTAGGCGTTCTTCACGAAGCCGTCGGGACCGGCGACGATCATGGCGCCGACTGCGTGACTCCCTTGAATATGGCTGTTGTCGTAGACCTCGATGCGCTGCGGCGGCGCCTCGAGCCCGAGCGCCTGCGCCACGCCCTCGAGCAGCTTCTGCTGTGTCGCACTTTCCGAAAGCCGTCGGCCCAGCGCTTCGCGCGCATTCAAGAGCGCGTGCTCCACCAGCTTGCGCTTGTCGCCCCGTTGCGGCACCGCCAACTCGACTTTCCCGCCGGCATGGGTTGCGAGCGCTTCTTCGAGGAGAGCGAGTTCGCTCGGCTCATGACTCAGCAGGATCAGCTTGGGCGGCAGCTTGTTCTCGTAGAATTGCCCGAGAAATGCGCTCAACACCTGCTCCACCGGCATTTGCCGGTCGTGGCTCGGGAAATAGGCGCGATTGCCCCAGTTCTGACCGGCGCGGAAGAAGAACACCTGAACGCAGGTGTGGCCCCCCGCCTGGTGAGCGCCGATAACGTCGGCGTCGGCGATGCCATCGAGGCTGATGTCCTGTCGTCCCTGGACGTGGGTCAGCGCGCGGATGCGGTCGCGGATGAAGGCGGCACTCTCGAAATCGAGGTTGTCTGAGAGCTCCTGCATGTAGGCGGCGAGCCGCTCCTGCACCTCTTTGCTCTTGCCGGTGAGAAAGCCGCGCGCTTCATCGAGGAGCCGCTCGTATCCCGCCTTATCGATGCGCCCCACACACGGCGCGCTGCAGCGTTTGATCTGATAGAGGAGGCAGGGCCGCGTGCGGCTCGCAAAGATGCTGTCGCTGCAAGAGCGCAGCAGAAAGGCGCGCTGCAGTGCGACGACGGTGCGGGCCACAGCGCCCGCCGAGGCGAAGGGGCCGAAATAGTCGCCGGGTGCGCTGCGCGCGCCGCGATGCTTGAGAATGCGCGGAAAGTCGTGATCGCCGGTGAGATGGATGTAAGGAAAAGACTTGTCGTCGCGCAGCAGCACGTTGTAGCGCGGCATGAGGCGCTTGATGAGATTGTTCTCAAGCAGGAGCGCCTCGACCTCGGTATGGGTGACCACGACTTCGACCGCATGGGTCTCGGCCACCATCCGGCTCAAGCGCGTGGAGAGATTGCCGGCGTTGGTGTAGTGGACGACGCGGCTCTTGAGGCTGCGCGCCTTGCCGACATAGAGCGCGTCGCCGCGGCGATCGAGCATGCGATAGACGCCGGGGCCTGGCGGCATGCTGCGAAGCGCCTCGCGGATGATGGAAATGCCACGCGCCAGACTGGTCGGGGCGCGGTGTTCCGGCACGGAGGTGTCGACGTCGCTTTCGGACATTTGCCTCTCACTTGACCCAAGACGAGCGGTCCGTCAACGCCGGCGGCCGGTCTCGCGGATATCCACGGCGGGCTGTGGACAAACTTGTCGAAAACCTTTGGCCGCAGCGCCGACCGGGCCCCGCTGGCCCACGGCGGCACCCGACCGAGGAACGTCTGGCGCACGGCGGATTTCCTTGATTTTGCTCGCTAATTACCGGCGCAGCGCTGGATTCAGCGGGGTTGGCGCCGACGCGCCAGTCGGGACGGCAGGCCGCCGCGCCGCGCCAGCCCCTGTGAACAACTCGGCGGGTTCGGCGCACCGGCCAAAAGGCCCGGCTGTCGAGGGCCTTAGGGGAGACGGTTGAACCGTTCTATTTCGATGCCGACGCTCCCTGCGTCGGCATAGACGTCGAGCTTATCGACCCTCACCCGCGCCACTCGGATCCGCGCATCGCCGAGGCAGAGCTGGGCGATGCGCTCGGCCAACGTCTCGACCAGATTCATGTGACCACCGGCGACGAGCCGGCGAATGGCGCTGACGATCTCGTCATAGCAGACGACGTTGCGGAGATCATCGGCGATGGGGGTCGCGTCCTCGCGGACGTCGAGTTCGACATTGACGCGCACCCGTTGTTGGCGTCCGCGCTCATGGCGCAAGGTGCCGATCTCGCAGGCGAGCACGAGGTCGCGCACGAGGACGCGGCGGTGTCCAGGCGCGAGGGGGCGGAAGTCGTCGCGGCCTCTGTTGTCGTGCTGTGTGGTGCGCGTCTTTTCCGCTTCGTCCATGGGAGTTGCTTCTCCTCGTCACTCGTCCGGTGGTGAGCGGTCGTCGGGTTGCGCCCAGCCGAGATGCTGGCCGCCATCGAGCGCGATCATCTGTCCGGTCATCGCCGGCGCGGAGAGAATGAACTGCACGGCTGCGGCAATCTCCTCGGGCGTGGTGCCGCGGCGGAGCGGCATGATCTGCTGCTGGCGGCGAAATTGCGCCTCGCTTTGCCGCGGGCTCGGCAGCGCCGGTCCGGGACCGATGCCGTTAACGCGGATGCGCGGCGCCAACGCCAGCGCCATCGTCTGCGTCAAGGTCCAGAGCCCCGCCTTGCTCACTGTGTAGGAGACGAAATGCGGCGTCAGGTTCGAGACGCGCTCGTCCAGCAGGTTGATGATGGCGCCGTCTGCTTCCGCGGGAAGCTGGCGGGCGAAGGCTTGCATAAGCACAAAGGGCGCCTGCAGGTTCGTGGCCAAATGGCGCTCCCAGCTCTCGCGCGTGACGGTAAGCGCCGCGTCGTTCTCGAAGACCGAGGCGCTGTTGACGAGGCAGCCGAGCGGCCCGAGTGCCGCCGCGACTTGCGGCACCAGCGCTTCTGTTTCTTCTTCGCGCAGGAAGTCGGCGCGGATTGCCGCGGCGCGCCCGCCGGCGGCGATGATCTCGCGGACGACATCCTCCGCTTCCTGCCGCGATTGACGATAATGCACCGCCACGGCCCAGCCGGCGCGCGCCAGCGAGAGGGCAATGGCGCGGCCGATGCGCTTGCCTGCGCCGGTGACCAGCGCCGCTTTCGGATAGTGCAGCGCCGCCATCACCGCCCTCGACGGTGGCGCGCGCGCGCCTTGGCCTTCGCCAAAGCCTTCGCCGAGGTGCCGGCGCGCCCGGCCTGCGAGCGTCCCTGTGGCCGCGGCCCGGCGCCGTCCGCAGGGAGACCGAGATCGAGCTGCTCGAGGCGGCGGATCTCGTCGCGCAGCCGCGCCGCCTCCTCGAATTCGAGATCGGCGGCGGCGGTGCGCATCTGCTTCTCGAGATCGGCCATGACGGCCTTGAAGTTCGAGCCTTGATAATGCGCTGCGTCGCTCTCGCCAAGGCCGACGGTGACGTGGTCTTGCTCGTAGACGCTTTCGAGAATGTCGGCGATGGCGCGGCGTACGCTTTCCGGCGTGATGGCGTGAGCGGCGTTGTAGGCCTGCTGCTTCTCGCGGCGGCGGTTGGTCTCGTCGATTGCCGCCGTCATGCTGTCGGTAACGCGGTCGGCATAGAGGATGGCGCGGCCCTCGAGGTGGCGAGCGGCGCGGCCGATCGTCTGGATGAGCGCGGTGCGCGAACGCAGATAGCCCTCCTTGTCGGCATCCAAGACCGCCACGAGTGCGCATTCGGGAATATCGAGCCCTTCGCGCAGGAGATTGATGCCGACGAGCACGTCGAAGACGCCGAGACGCAAATCGCGGATGATCTCGATGCGCTCGAGCGTATCCACGTCGGAGTGCATGTAGCGGACGCGGATGCCGTTCTCGTGGAAGTACTCGGTGAGCGCCTCCGCCATCTTCTTGGTGAGTGTCGTCACCAGCACCCGCTGGCCCTTGCGCGCGCAGTCGCGGCATTCCGCCATGAGGTCGTCGACCTGGTTCTCGACCGGCCGGATGATTGAGACGGGATCGACGAGACCGGTCGGCCGCACCACCTGCTCGACGAAGACACCGCCGGTGCGCTGCATTTCCCAGGGACCAGGCGTCGCCGAGACGCAAGTAGTCTGGCCGCGCATCGTGTCCCACTCCTCGAATTTCAGTGGCCGGTTGTCGACGCAGGAAGGCAGGCGGAAGCCGTACTCGGCGAGCGTCGATTTGCGATTGTAGTCGCCGCGGAACATGCCGCCCAATTGGGGGATCGTGACGTGGCTCTCGTCGACGAAGACGAGCGCGTCCTGGGGCAGGTATTCGAACAAGGTCGGCGGCGGCTCGCCCGCTTTGCGCCCGGTGAGATAGCGCGAATAGTTCTCGATGCCGGCGCAGCTTCCCGTCGCCGCCATCATCTCGATGTCGAAGGTGGTGCGTTGCTCCAGGCGCTGCGCCTCCAGGAGCTTACCCTGGGCGTGAAACTCCTCGAGCCGGAGCTTGAGGTCGACTTTGATTTGCTCGATCGCCTGCAGCAGCGTCGGCTTGGGCGTGACGTAGTGGCTGTTGGGATAGATGGTGATCTCCTCGAGCGCCGCCGTCTTCTCGCCCGTGAGCGGATCGAATTCGTGAATCGATTCGAGCTCGTCGCCGAAGAGTGAGAGCCGCCACGCCCGATCTTCGTAGTGTGCGGGGAAAATCTCGATGCCGTCGCCCCGGGCACGGAAGGTGCCGCGGGCGAAATTGGCGTCGTTGCGGCGATATTGCAGCTCGACCAGCTTGGCGAGGAGCTGGTGGCGATTGATGCGCTCGCCGAGCTCGAGCGTGAAGGCCATCTCGGAATAGGTCTCGACCGAGCCGATGCCGTAGATGCAGGAGACCGAGGCGACGATCACGGTATCGCGGCGCTCGAGAATGGCGCGCGTCGCCGAATGGCGCATGCGATCGATCTGCTCGTTGATCGAGGATTCCTTCTCGATGTACGTATCACTCCGCGGCACATACGCCTCGGGCTGGTAATAGTCGTAATACGAGACGAAATACTCGACGGCGTTCTCGGGGAAGAAGCTCTTCATCTCGCCATAGAGCTGGGCCGCCAGCGTCTTGTTGGGCGCGAGGATCAGCGCCGGCCGCTGCGTCCGCTCGATGACATGGGCCATGGTGAAGGTCTTGCCCGAGCCGGTGACGCCCAGCAAAACCTGCTCGCGGTCGCCACGGTTCACGCCTTCCGTCAGCTGTGCGATCGCCTGCGGCTGGTCGCCCGCCGGCTGGAATTCGGAATGAATGCGAAAGCGCTGACTGGCGCTGGCCGGGGCGCGAACGACTGGAGAGGAGAGCATCCGCTTAAGATAAGTGGCCGGCTTGAGGTGCGCCAGCGCCGCCATTTTTCATGGTTGCCACGGTAACGGGAGTGAGCTGCGGATTGTGTCGCAAATCTGGCTTTTCCCTATTGGATGGTGCACCGTGCGTGCGCCATTCACCTAATCTTTAGCTTTCTTCAACGGAATCAGGCCGGTCCGATTGGCGAGCCTTGCCAACTGACCGGAGCGATCATGGTGTTCCGCCAAGTAAGTTTCCTGCGCACCCCGCTAGGCCGGTTAAATCCGCGTCGGCTCCGCATGTCCTTGCGCAACCGTCGCTTCGAGCTTCGCGCGAAGCTGATGCTGCAGCTGGCGCTTGCCGTCGTCTTGCCGGCGGCGGCGTTCTTGGGCGTCGTGCTGGTCGAGCGCGGCGCTCTCGAGTCGCCCGCCGGCAAGTCGCTCTCCGATCAGGCGGCGCAGCTGAGCGATGTCGTCGATCGCACGCTGTTCCAGCGCTACGGCGATGCCCGTGCCATGGCGCTCAACCCCGCTTTGCCGACGCTGATGGAGGAGGCGGGAAAGCCGCACAATCCGATCGCCAAGGTAATCGACGGCTATATGCCGGTTTACCGCGTCTATCGTCTGATGATGCTGCTGTCGGCGGAGGGCAAGGTCCTCGCCGTGAATGGCGTGGACAGCAGCGGAAAAGAGATCTCGACGGAGTTCTTTTATCGCAAAGACTTGAGCCGCATGAGCTGGTTCAGAGATGCGCTCGACGGCCGGCTCTTGAACGGGCGCGATGGACTCGGCACCGTCGCCGTGCGCAAGGCCAACGTCGATCAGGTACAGCTCGTCTATGGCGATGACGGCGAGGTCGTGGTTTTTGCCGCGCCGGTCCGCGATGAGAGCGGCAAGACGATAGCGGTATGGGCGAATTTCTTCGACAGCGCGGTGGTCGAAGGCATCCTCGCCGCGGCGCACGATCGGCTGGTCGCCAACGGCCTTCTCCATGCGCGCATCTCAGTGTTGAACCGCGACGGCGACATCATTTTCGATAGTCGGGCGCGCGCCAGCGGCGGTGGTCGTCCCCACTTCGCGGAGATGAGCGAGCCCAATCTCCTCGCCGACAAGGTGCCGGCGGCCGTGGCGGCATTGGAGGGGAAGCAGGGCTGGCTGGTGGCGCCCGACCGCGACACCCATGCGCCGGAGGTCTCGGGCTACGCGCCGAGCCTGGGCGCCTATGACTACCCCGGCCTCGGCTGGGTGACGCTCGTCCATGCACCCGCCGACGAAGCGTTCGGCGCAGTCCACGCCGTGGTCACGCACATGCTGATTGCCGCCGTCGTCATCGCGCTCATCGCGCTGGCTCTGGGTGCCATCAGCGGCACGCTCTTCGTGCGCCCGATCCGGCGCATCACCGCGGCGATGACCCGGGCCGCCGACGGTGAGAGTGACGTGCACATACCGGCGCTGAAGCGTCGGGATGAAATCGGCGACATGGCGCGTGCCCTCCAGATCCTGAACGAGCACGGCAAGGAAGTGGTGCGGCTCGAGGCTGAGAAAGCCGAGCAGGAGCAGCGTGCCGCGATCGAGCGTCAGCGCGCCGTCACCGAGCTCGCCGATCAGTTCGAGCGCGATGTCGGGGGCGTGGTAGCGGCGCTGTCCACGGCGGCGGCGCAGATGGAAGAGAACGCGCAGCGCACGGCGCGCTCGATCGCGGAGGCGGGCGAGCAGGCATCGGCAGCCGCGGCAGCAGCGCAGCAAGTATCCGGCGGCGTGCAGACGGTGGCCGGCGCGGCGGAGGAACTCGCGTCCTCGTGCACCAGCGTCGGTGAGCAGGTGCAGCGCTCGCACGCCGTAGCGCGCAGCGCGGCTGAGCGGGCGCGGAGTACCGATGTGACGGTGCAGGGCCTCGCCGCGGCCGCCCACAAGATCGGGGAAGTGGTGAAGCTCATCAATGACATCGCGAGCCAAACCAATTTGCTGGCGCTCAACGCGACGATCGAGGCGGCGCGCGCGGGCGATGCCGGGAAAGGTTTCGCCGTGGTGGCGAGCGAGGTGAAATCGCTCGCGACGCAAACCGCCAAGGCGACCGACGACATCGGTGCGCAGATCTCGGCGATGCAGCAGGCGACGGCGCAGGCGGTCGCCGCGATCCGCGATATCGCCAGCACCATCTCGGATATCAACGGCATCGCCGAAGCGATTGCTGCCGCCGTCCAGCGGCAACAGAGCGCGACGCAGGAGATCGCCGAGAACGTGCAGCAGGCGGCGAGTGGCACGGAAGCCGCCTCGGGGAGCATCGGCACCGTCAGCCGCGCCGCCATCGCGGTGAGCGATACCGCCGAGGAGATGCTCGCGGCAGCGAAAGAGCTGCGTCAGCGCTCGGCCGCGCTCAGCGACGCGGTTGATGGTTTCCTCGGACGGCTTCGCGCGGCCTGATCCCGACGCAACATTGCGCTCGGCGCCGGCCGCGCAACGCAAGCTTCGTGCGCGCTCCCAAGTTGCGCGGGGGCGCTTCGCGAATTAGGGTAGAGCTCGACTCCCAAGCTTGCTCGGACCTGCCGTCATGTCGTTCCTCGCCACCCGTTTGTCCGCCATCAAGCCGTCGCCCACCTTGGCGATGACGAAGCGCGCGCTCGAGATGAAGGCGGCGGGCCGCGACGTGATTGGCCTTTCCGCCGGCGAGCCCGATTTCGACACGCCCCTCAACATCCAGGAGGCGGCGATCGCCGCCATGCGGCGCGGCGAGACGCGCTACACCGCCGTCGACGGCACGCCCGAGCTCAAGAAGGCGATCGCCGCCAAGTTCAAGCGCGAGAACGGCCTCGACTACAAGCCGGAGCAGATCACCGTCGGCACCGGCGGCAAGCAGGTGCTCTACAACGCGCTCATGGCCACGGTGAATTCCGGCGACGAGGTGATCATCCCCGCGCCTTATTGGGTGTCATATCCTGACATTGTCCTCCTCTGCGAAGGGACGCCCGTGCCGGTGGCGTGCCCACAGAACAATCGCTTCAAGCTCAGGCCGGAGGACCTCGACGCGGCGATCACGCCCAAGACGAAGTGGCTCATCTTGAACTCTCCGTCGAACCCCACCGGCGCCGCCTACACCGCGGCCGAGCTGCGCGCGCTTGCCGATGTGCTGCTCAAGCATCCGCAGGTATGGGTGCTGACCGACGACATGTACGAGCATCTCGTCTATGACGCGTTCGAATTTGCCACGATCGCGCAGGTGGAGCCGAAGCTCTATCCGCGCACGCTCACCATGAACGGCGTCTCCAAGGCCTATTGCATGACCGGCTGGCGCATTGGCTTTGCCGGTGGTCCCGTTGAGCTCATCAAGGCGATGGCGACCTTGCAGTCGCAATCGACCTCGAATCCGAGCTCGATCAGCCAAGCGGCGTCGGTCGAGGCGCTGAACGGCCCCAAGGATTTCATCCCCAAGCACAACGCCGCCTTCAAGGAGCGGCGTGACCTCGTCGTCGACATGCTGAACCGCGCGCAAGGTCTCCATTGCCCGCGGCCGGAAGGCGCTTTCTATGTCTATCCCTCCTGCGCCGGCACGATTGGCAAGCGCGCGCCCAAGGGCAAGGTGATCGAGAACGACACCGACTTCGTCGAATACCTCCTCGACGCCGAAGGCGTGGCGGTGGTGCAGGGCGTGGCCTTCGGACTCAGCCCGCATTTCCGCATTTCGTACGCCACGTCTACCGAAGCGCTCCGCGACGCCTGCACGCGCATCCAACGCGCCTGCGCCGCGCTCAATTAGGTCGCTCAGCGGATCACGCCGAAGCCGAAGCTGACGCCGGCGCCGGGATAGTAGGGGCCGCCGTAAGGGTAGTAGCTGGGCGGGATGTAATATTGGTAGGGCGGATAGGGCACGGTCGCGGCGAGGCACTGATTGGCGTTCGCGCCGCCGGTCGCCGGCGGCGGCGCGGCGGCACCGGGTGGCGGCGCCGGCGAGGGCGGACAGGGGACGTAGCTGTAAACCGGCTCCGGCGGCGGCGGGACATAGACGCAGCCGGCGAGGATGCCGACCGTTAAGATGGCGGCGGCGGTGCGGGGCGACATGGGGCACCTCATGGTTCGATGCAGCTCGGCAAATTGGGTTCGTTTCGCAATTTTCATCATTCCATCTCGGCGCGCTCGAGCATGGGTTTTTTTGTTAGCGTACGGGTCGTACCCTGGCCACTCGCTTAGCACAGCACTCGACGAGATGCGGCCTGAGCCTCTCGATCTCCGGCAGCGGTTCATGGAAGTCGACATCAGGGGCGGTTAGCAAGTCCGTCGTGCGGGTAGCTCGCAAGGCGGCGCCTGGTTCATACGCGATTTGCGTTCATCTGTCAACCGGAAAATGCATGCGGGTTGCTGCGACGGAAATTCCCGTTGCACCGTTGTGACGCCCGCGCGACGATCAAATCCTGATGAAGAGGCGTCGCGGGCAGGGCGGCGGTCGGTCGCGCGGTCTGGAGTGGCGCCCACCAACTTCGGGGAGGAAGCGCTTATGACCGACAGAGCCGCTGGACCGCGCTGCGTTGCACTGGTTGGGCCTTATCTCGCCGGCAAGACCACGCTGCTCGAGGCGCTGCTTTATGCCAGCGGCACGACCAATCGGCGCGGCACGGCCAAGGACGGCAACACCGTCGGCGATCACGTGCCCGAGGCGCGAGCACGGCAGATGTCGACCGAGCTCAATGTCGCCGCGGCCAAGTTCCTCGATGATCCCTGGGTGATTCTTGACTGCCCGGGCTCGGTGGAGCTCGCCTGGGAGGCACAAAACGCCTTGCTCGCCGCCGATGTGGCGGTGGTGGTCGCCGAGCCGGAAACAGAGCGGGTCCTCACCTTGAGCCCGCTCTTCAAGTTTCTGGACGACCACCAGATCCCGCATATGGTCTTCATCAACAAGATGGACACCGCCTCGGCGCGCGTCAGCGAGGTGCTGGCGGCGCTGCAATCGGTGTCGCAGAAGCCGCTGGTGTTGCGCCAGGTGCCGCTGCCCGATGCCGACGGCAAAGTCACGGGTTATGTCGATCTCGTGAGCGAGCGCGCCTACAAGTACAAGCCGGGTCAAGCCTCCGACCTCATCAAATTGCCCAACGAGGCGCTCGAAGAGCCGCGTGCCACGCGCGCCGGCCTCGTGGAGAAGCTCGCCGATTTCGACGACAAGCTCTTGGAGCAGCTGCTCGAGGACGTGCAGCCCTCGAAGCAGGAGATTTATCGCCATCTGACGCAGGATCTGCGGCGCGACCTCATCGTGCCGGTGTTCTTGGGTTCGGCGCACCAGGAGCATGGCGTGCGCCGGCTCTGGAAGGCGCTGCGTCACGAGACCCCCGGTGTCGCCGAGACCGCCGCGCGTCTCGGAATAGCCGCGGGGAAGGATACCGTGGCGCAGGTGATCAAGACCTATCACGCGCCCCATTCCGGCAAGCTCTCGTTGGTGCGCGTGTGGAGCGGGCAGGTGAGCGAAGGCATGAGCCTCAACGGCACGCGCGTGGCCGGGATTCTGCGCATCACCGGGGCGCAGCAGGAGAAGCTGCCGGCGGCGCAAGCGGGCGAGGTGGTGGCGCTCGCGCGCATGGAAGGAATCGGCACCGGCACGGTGCTGTCGACCGGTACCCCGTCGCAACTGCCGAAGCCGCCTGTCCCGAAGCCGGTCTACGGGCTCGCCATTGCCGCCGAGAAGCGTGCCGATGACGTGAAGCTCACGGGTGCCGTGGCGAAGCTCATCGAGGAAGACCCGACGATCCACCTCGAGCAGAATCCCGAGCTGCAGGAGATGATCCTCTGGGGCCAGGGCGACATACACTTGCAGATCGCCATGGATCGGCTGCGCAACAAGTACAATCTGCCGGTGAACGCCCACCGCTCGCACGTGCCCTACAAGGAAACGATTCGCAAAGGCGTGGCGCAGCATTCGCGCTTCAAGCGCCAATCGGGCGGTCATGGGCAATTCGCCGACATCCAGATCGAGATCAGACCGCTGCCACGCGGCACCGGTCACCACTTCAAGGATTCCGTGGTGGGCGGCGCCATTCCGCGCAACTACATCCCGGCAGTCGAAGAAGGCGTGATGGAATCGCTCCGCCACGGGCCGCTCGGCTTTCCCGTGGTGGACGTCTCGGTGAGCCTCATCACCGGCCAGTTCCACGCCGTCGACAGCTCGGACCAGGCCTTCAAGACCTGCGCGCGCCAGGCGATGACCGAGGCGATGCCGAAATGCGATCCCGTGCTGCTCGAGCCCATCCACTATGTCGAGATCTCCGTGCCGAACGCCTTCACCTCGCGCGTGCAGCGGCTCATTTCGGGACGGCGCGGACAGATCTTGGGGTATGACGCCAAGCCCGGCTGGGAAGGTTGGGACACTGTCACCGCCAACCTGCCGCAATCGGAGCTGCACGATCTCATCGTCGAGCTGCGCTCGGTGACGTTGGGCGTCGGCACGTATGTCGACCGCTTCGACCATCTGCAGGAGCTCACCGGCAAGCTCGCCGAGCGGGCGATCGCGAGCCGAGGCGAACAGGCGGCGCAGTAACCTCGCGTCGATCGCCGGCGAATTATAGTCAGCCGGGCTTCTCGCGCGGGCGTGATTTGCCGCGATCGGCGGCGCGCGCTATCTGCTGCAAGAGGCTGATCGGGTGAGGAGAAGGCCATGCTGGTAAAGCGCAGCCGCGGCTGGGAAATCCGCGAGAGCGAGGCGACGCCGGAAAGTGTATTCGTCGATCGCCGTCGTGTGGTGAAGGCCATGGGCTTCGGCGCGCTCATTGCCGCGGCGGGCGGCGCCGGCGAAGCGGCGCTCGGCGCCGCGCCTGCGGCCGATCCTTCCGCCGGGCTTTATCCCGCTAAGCGCAACGACCGCTTCACGCTCGATCGGCCCGTCACCGACGAGAAGCTCGCCACCACTTACAACAACTTCTACGAATACGGCTCGCAGAAGACGATCGCCGAAGATGCGCAGCGCCTGCCCATCCGGCCCTGGATGGTGACGATCGACGGCATGGTGCAGAAGCCGACGAAGCTCGACATCGACGACCTCCTGAAGCGCGTCACCCTCGAGGAGCGGCTCTATCGCCACCGCTGCGTCGAGGCGTGGTCGATGGCGGTGCCGTGGGCGGGCTTTCCCATGAAGGCGCTCATCGAGATGGCGGAGCCGCTGGGATCGGCGAAATACGTGCGTATGGAGACGCTGCAGGATCCCAAGGTGATGCCGGGTGAGAAGCAGTTTTGGTATCCCTGGCCCTATATCGAGGGCGTCACCATGGCGGAGGCGACGAACGAGCTCGCCTTCCTCGTCACCGGCATGTACGGCAAGCCGGTGCCGCGTCAGGACGGCGCGCCGCTTCGCTTGGCATTGCCGTGGAAGTATGGATTCAAGTCGATCAAATCGATCGTCAAGTTCACCTTCACCGATCAGCGCCCGGTGGGCTTCTGGGAGAAGTTGCAGGGCAACGAATACGGTTTCTGGGCCAATGTGAATCCCGAGGTGCCGCATCCCCGCTGGAGCCAGGCGAGCGAGCGCGTCCTCGGCGTCGACGAGCGCCGGCCGACACTCCTCTACAATGGCTACGGCGAGTTCGTGGCCCAGATGTATCAGGGTCTCTCGAGCGAGCGGCTCTTCATGTAAGCGCCGCGACTCGGGTGCCAAGCTCTATCAGCCGGGTAGTTCGACGTCGACCAACATCCACGAGCCGCAAGGACGGCAAGGTGACCCCTGAGGACATCGAAGCAGTGGACGTCGATACCGTCGTCGGCCACGCACGCTGACAGCGCAGGCGACGAGAAACCTCGCATGAGCAAATTTGAGGCCGCCGCGGCCCAGCCTTTTGCACCTCGCGGCGCGTAGCGTCTGCCGTGCGGCACACTGCCGACGCTCGGTATCTCCGCGTATTATTTCTTCAGCATCAGCTCGATGCATTCCCGTTTGGTGGCGTTGGTCGGGATCTTGCACTCCGCCTCGGTCTTCGCCTTGTCGATCGGATTAGATGTCTGCCCCGCGCCCGGTATCGAAGTGCCGCTCGGGATTGCGCTCGGTGCCGTCGCCGCCGGCTTCTCCCCAGTCGGCAGGTTAGGGACGTTCGGAATTGTCTGAGCGGCGGCCGCGGCCGTGAAAGCAAATATGATTATCGGCGATGCAATTAGGATCGATCTCATCGACGCCCTCCGTCGTCTCGACTTGGGAATAGCGTCAACTTGCAACGAGTCAGAACCCTTGGCATTGACCTGCGTCAAGTCGTCATTTGCCCGCTGGCACAATCTCAACCGGCAAGGGCCGAGTCGGCCACCCGGCGTGAGACGCGCACATAGAAGAATGCTCCGAGCGGGCTTTGGCCGCGGCTCCCGAGAAAGAGGATATCAGCAGAACGCTCGCTGGACGCAAGCCGCCCTTTCACCGGCTCAGGCCGATTGACCTATCTCAATGTTACCCACCGAGTGGTGTGCGATTCTAATAAATAAGCACTTTCTCCTGAGTGGGAGCAGAGGAGAAGGTCGGTGCTGAATGCACGCTTGAAAAACAATGAGTATCAAGCGCAAACAATGTGCAAGCGCCTCAACGCCGCGTCCTTGGCGAGCTGCGATCGACAAAAGCGGGAGGCGCCAAATGGGTGTTGCTAGCAGAACGCCGGCGCCGAGAACTCGCATCCGCCAGGCTAGCCCTCTTGCGAAAGCGCCGGCCGCCGTCTCTCGCCGCAGCGGATTGATGCAGACGACACGACACGTTGCTCTTAATGAACAGCAACAAAGATGGGTGATTGTCAGCGCTGTGGTGATCGCAATCGTTGTTCTCTTGGTGATGCTGTATGTGGTGGCTCCTCCACTTAGTACTGGGAGCAATTCTTCAGCTCAGAATCTGGAAATTCTTCAGTACCTGTTTGGCCGCGGTCGGTGAGCCCGCCGCTGACCTGCATCAAGCCTCATTTGCCCGTCGGTACAATCTCCACGGCGCAAGGGGCCGAGTCGGCCACCTGCCGCGAGACGCTCCCATAGAAGAACGCTCCGAGCGGGCTTTGGCCGCGGCTCCCGAGAAAGAGGATGTCGGCAGAACGCTCGCGCGCGCAGGCAACGATCTCCTTGGCCGGATCTCCCGCGCGTAAGATGTAGGACGCTTTGGCATTGTGCCGGTCCACAATCGCCTTCGCTTCTTCGAGTATATTCTCCGCGACGTACCTGCCGGCCTCGATCACGCCCCCGCGAAGGTGCTCGGCGTGCGCGAATTCTCCGACCGTTTCGGCCATCGTCCTCAATTCTATATCTCTGGGCATCACGGCCAGCACGACGAGTTCGGCATTCTCGGTAGCAGCAAGATCGGTCGCCTTGCGCAAGGCAGCGGTGCCGCCCTCTGAGCCATCGATCGCGACAAGAAAGACCTTCGTGGACCGGCCTTTGCGATCATTCGTCGATGACTTGCGCATCGCGCTTCTTCCGCCTCAGGCTCCGCGACGGACATAAAGCCTATCAAACCGCCACAAGATCGTCGAATCGACTACCGTGCCGCCAATCGACTCTCCTTTCGGCCGATGCGGAGTCCCTTGCGCCGGAACAAATCGACAAGTTCCGCTGTCGGTCCCCGCTCATTTTCCTCGTAGTAAGTTCGCGAGACGGGCGCCAACGCTTGGTACGGACGCCAGTTCTTTACGCCGTGCGATTGCACCAGCGCGCCACCGCGACTGGTTGTCGCCACAGATTGCGCGCGGTCTTGAGAACCTCGGCTTTGCGGAACACAGTGGCGAGCAGCGGTCTTGATCGAACAGTTCTTCCATATCCTTGATATCGGGCAACCGCGGATTTTTTCGCGCTTCAAAGCTTCGATGGCGGTGTGCAGCGCGTAAGCAATGAGATATCGAGCGCGGAACTTATCCATAACCGCAGATTGCATCATCTTCGCGACGAACTCAGCGGAGCCGACAATGCCGATGCCGCCGCAATCGTCATCTTCCCATTCGAGATCGCCGTCATCCCGCTCGACGGGCGATAACTGATCGTCATTGTCGGTCATGTTCGAGCGCTCCACACTCACCGGCCGAGAATTGACGCTTCCCGCGCCGGTCGCGGACATAAGATCTATCGCACGGAAACCGGGTGCCGGTGGCAAGTCGGCCCCGGCCCCTGTGTGAGACCGGCTCCATCGAGTCGCGCATCAGCTCACGCTTTATAATGCGGTGCCGGTCCGGACTGGCACTTTTAAAAAGTTCGAGAAGAACTTGTCAATATGAAATCTTCTAGGTTAATCAGTGGCTTGTAGACGATGACACAATTTTCGGTGAAGTAAGCAACCAGGACTCTTTTCGCGCCGGTTGCTGGCTTTTAGAATGTCGGCGCGGGGGCGAGGTTTCGGAGGATCAGGCTGATGCGTTCACGTTTCGGCATTTGTCTCGTCGCGGTTGCCGCCTTGCTGAGCGGCTGCGGCAGCACTACGGGGGATCGCGCCGGTAGTGGTGCGGCGATCGGCGCGGCCGTCGGCGTCGTCGGCGGCGCCATTGTCGGCGCGCCGCTCGCGGGCGCGGCGATCGGCGCGGCCGCGGGCGCCGGCGTCGGCGCCGCGACCACGCCCTCGCAAGTCGACCTCGGCAAACCCGTCTGGAAGTAAGTCGCCCGCCGCCGGTTCCGGCGGCGTCAAGCGCGGCGATAGGGGTAGCAGCGCTGCCGGCTGAGGCTTAGGCCAAAACGCGCGGCAAGCGCGTCGATGGCGTTGCCGTGCTCGGGATAGGGATCGGAATTGCCGCGACCGACGATGATCGGCCGGAAGGTCGGGTCGTCGCGGCCGTCGGGTGGCAGCATGGCGGTGACGAGCGCCGTGCCGTCGCTGTCGCGGAGCGTCAAGAACAAGGGCATCGTGCGCTGCAGATGCGCCTTGAGGCCGATCTCCTGTTCGATGAACCGCGATGACGCCGGCGCGAAGCGTGTCGCCGCCTTTTCTTTCTCCTCGCGGAAGTACCGTTCCACCGCGTGCTGCATGAGATCCGATTCCTGCGCCGCCTCGAGCTCCGTCTCGAGGCGGAACCAGCTCTTGCCGTCGGCGGTATCGCAGATATGTTTCATGCGCTCTCCCCGAATCTCTCTTCCATAAGCTGGCACTCCCGACGTGCGGCGACAAGCGTGCCGCAGTCACGGCGCGGCAGCTTGCACCGGGCCGGCTCCCAGGTCACTCTTCTCCGGCCGGCGGCTGATGCCGCCGCGACACGGGGAGGGGAAAATGCGCGGAATGACCATGGGGCGGCGCCGTCTGCTGGCCTCGGCAACCGGCGCCGGCGCGGCGCTGGCGATCGGCAGCCGCTGGTGGCTGGCGAGGGCCGCCGCGGAAGCGATCAATTTCGCCGATATCGGCGTCGGCGATCCCGGCGGCGACTGGTCGCACTTCACCAAGGAAAGCCAAGGCGACACGGTCAACCTCGTCGCGATCGGCAATGCCCCGTCGGCGATCCTCAATGTGCTGATCGCGGGCGGCGGCACCAAGACCTATGACGTCATCAACATCGTCGGCGGCATGCAGAAGCCGCTCGTCGAGAACGATCTCATCGAGCCGATCGAGACGGCGAAGCTGCCGAACTGGGGCAAGGACGCCTACATCGCCCAGTTCTTGAAGCCGGGGTCGCCGGGGTTCGACTTCATCGGCTACAACGGCAAGATCTACGGCGTGCCCACAGTGCTGCAGGGCGACAGCTTTGCCTTTCTCCCGGAAGCGACCGGGCAACTCGACTCATACGCGGCACTCTTCGATCCGAAGTGGCGCGGTTTCGTCGCGCTCGAGGATAATTACACCACGGCCGGCCAGAAGACCGCACTCTATCTCAAGGACAGCAAGCAGGCGACGATCGGCGATCCCGCCAATCTCACGCCCGGCGAGATGAAGGCCGTCGTTGACTTCCTCATCGAGAAGAAAAAGGAAGGCCAGTTTCGTACGATCTGGTCGAGCTTCGAGCAGGCGGTGAACCTTCTGGTGAGCAAGGAGGTGAAGGTTCTCGATTGCTGGGAGCCGATGGTGTTCGTCGCCAAGAGCAAAGGCATCGACGCCGTCTACGCCGCACCCAAGGAAGGCTACCTGCTGTGGGCGATGGCTGCTTACATCGTCAAAAATCCCGCGCGGAGCGCGGCCCGGACGCAAGCCGCCTATCAGCTGCTCGATTTCATGCTCGGCGGCTGGTACGGCGCCAAGATCACGGAGTTGCGCGGCTATATGACGAACCCGCAGGCGCCGGCTTACGCCAAGCAGCATTCCGATGAGTTCCCGGCGGCCAAAGCCGAGCGCATCGCCGCCATCGACGCCGGGGTCAAAAAGAAATTCGAGGCGGGTGGCACCTGGCAGCAACGCTGGCCGGCGAGCGTCGAGGCCTACGAATCCGAGTGGGCGCGTTTCAAGGCGGCGCCGAGCAAGTAGCTCCGGACTTGATGGCGACGCCTCGCCATCCCCCTCACCCTATCCCTCTCCCCGGCG
>DASZAN010000122.1:0-30299 GCA_035945115.1 Allostellaceae bacterium | reverse complement strand
TCGAAAATCTCGTGCGCCGCCTGGCCGCGCTCTATTCGCAAGAGGTGATCGGGCCCGAGGCCGTGGAGGCGGAACTCATCGAAGCTTCGCCTGCGGCGGCGGTCGCGGCCGAAATGCCCGCCAATGAAGGGCTGAGCGGCGCCGCCGAGCGGCATCTGCGCGACTATTTCGCGGCCCACAAGGGCGGCCTGCCGCCGGCCGGCCTCTATGACCGCGTGCTCCGCGAGGTGGAGCGACCGCTCATCATGCTGACCCTGGGCGCAACGCGCGGCAACCAGCTCAAGGCCGCGCAATTGCTCGGCCTCAACCGCAATACGCTGCGCAAAAAAATCCGGGCGTTGGACATCGATGTCGCCCGCAGCATAAAATAGAGCCTGCGCGGCTCTGGCCGCGATGGAGCGGGCGAAGGCGGGGGATGAGCGTATCGCGGGAGCTGGTGCTCTGGGCGGGGCGGGTACGGTTGGTCCGCAAGGCGGCGATCGCGCTCTCGCTGGCGGCGCTGGCGTCTGCCGCCGGGACATACGCGGCGCTCCGGGGTTTGCCGCCGTTCGGCGGCCGCCGGCCCGACATGGACCAGCTCTTCCTGCTCCTCAATCTCGTGTTGGTGCTGCCGCTCTGCGCCATCGTCGCCTGGCGCGTCGTCCAGGTATGGACGGAGCGGCGCCGCGGCCTTGCCGGCTCGCGCCTTCACGTGCGGCTAGTCGTGCTCTTCAGCTTGGTGGCGGTGGTGCCGACCATCGTCGTCGCCGTCTTCTCCTACCTGCTCTTCAGCTTCGGCGTCCAGGCGTGGTTCAGCGAGCGCGTCCGCACCGCGCTCTCGAACTCGCTTTCCGTCGCCGAACAATATCTCCACGAGCATCAGCAGACGATCCGTGCCGATGTCGCGAGCATGGCGAGCGACCTCAACCGCGATGCCGCGTTCCTGAGCGTCAACCCGGCGCGGCTCAATCAGATCGTCGCGGCGCAAGCGGCGCTCCGCTCGCTGAGCGAGGCGGTGGTGTTCGCCGCCGACGGTCGTCTCCTCGCGCGCACCGGCTTCAGCCTCTCGCTCGAGCTCGAGCCCATTCCCGAATGGGCGATCCATCAGGCCGATTCCGGCGATGTCGCCGTGCTCACCGGCGACAATGACGATCGCGTGCGCGCGCTCATCCGCCTTCCCGCCTTCGGCAACGCCTATCTCTATGTGGGGCGCTTCGTCGACCCCACCGTGCTCAACCACATGGAGCAGACGCAGAGCGCGGTGAAGGATTACAACAAGCTCGAAGGCGAGCGCTCGAGCTTCCAGACCACCTTCTCGCTTGTCTTTCTCGCCGTGGGATTTTTGCTGCTGACCGGCGCCGTCTGGGTCGGCTTGAGCTTTGCCACGCACATGGCGCGGCCGATCACTTCGCTCATTGCCGCCGCCGAGCAGGTGCGGGGCGGCGATCTCAGCGCGCGCGTGGCGGAAGGCGAGGGCGATGAGGAGTTCGGCTCGCTCCGCCGCGCCTTCAACCGCATGACGCATCAGCTGCAAGCGCAGCGCAGCGAGCTCGTCGAAGCCAATCGCCAGCTCGACCAGCGGCGCCGCTTCACCGAGACCGTGCTGGCGGGTGTCTCCGCCGGTGTCATCGGCCTCGACCAGAAAGGTCGCGTCAATCTGCCAAACCGATCGGCCTCGGTGCTGCTCAACACCGATCTCGATCAGGCGATCGGCCAGAATCTCGCCGGGGCGGTGCCGGAGATGGCGCCGCTCCTGGAAGAGGCGGCGCGGCGGCCGGAGCGGCTCGCGCAGTCGCAGCTTCAGGTGGTGCGCCGCGGCCGAGCGCAGACCCTCCTCGTGCGCATCACCGCCGAGCGCGAGGAGGGCGAGATCAAAGGCTATGTCGTGACCTTCGACGACATCACCGAGCTCGTCTCGGCGCAGCGCAAGGCGGCGTGGGCCGACGTGGCGCGCCGCATCGCGCATGAGATCAAGAATCCGCTGACGCCGATCCAGCTCTCGGCCGAGCGCTTGAAGCGCAAGTACCTCCGCGAGATCCGCAACGATCCCGAGACCTTCACCACCTGCACCGACACGATCATCCGCCATGTGAGCGACATTGGCCGCATGGTGGACGAGTTCTCGTCATTCGCGCGCATGCCAGCGCCCGTCATGAAGGAGGAGGACCTCGTCGAGATCGTGCGCCAGGCGGCGTTCCTGCAGCGCGCGTCCTCGCCGGAAATCGCCATCGCCCTCGACATTCCCCAGAGTCTCCGCTTCTCCTGCGATGCGCGCCAGGTGAGCCAGGCGTTGGTCAATCTCTTGAAGAACGCCGCGGAATCGATTCAAGCGCGGGACGGCGAGGCGCCGCCCGGCCGGATCGTCATCCGCATCATCGGGGCGGCAGGGCAGACCTCGCTCATCGTTGAGGACAACGGCCGCGGTCTCCCCTCGGAAGGCCGCGAGCGCTTGGCCGAACCTTACGTAACGACGCGCGCGAAGGGCACTGGGCTCGGTCTCGCCATCGTCAAGAAGATCATGGAAGATCATCGCGGCGAGCTGATCATGGAGGATCGCGAAGGAGGCGGCGCGCGCGTCATGCTGGTCTTCCATCGTGTCGACAATCGCGGTGCTGCGCCGGCGCCGGAAACGGCGGGCGCGCGAGCGGAGGCGGCGATCCATGGCGCATGATATTCTCGTCGTCGACGACGAGGCCGACATCCGGATGCTGATGTGTGGCATCCTCAACGATGAGGGCTACGAGACGCGCGAGGCTGGCAACAGCGCCGAGGCGCTCGCCGCCATCCGCTCGCGCCAGCCCACGTTGGTGGTGCTCGACATCTGGCTCCAGGGAAGCGAGCTCGATGGCCTCGAAATCCTGAAGATCGTGCGCCGCGAGCTGCCCAATTTGCCGGTGCTGATGATCAGTGGTCACGGCACGATCGAGACCGCCGTCGCCGCCATCAAGATCGGCGCTTACGACTTCATCGAGAAGCCGTTCAAGTCAGATCGCCTCCTGCTGATGGTTGAGCGCGCGATCGAAGCGGCGCGCTTGAAGCGGGAGAACGAAGAACTGAAGTTGCGCGCCGGCGGCGACGAGGATTTGGTCGGCGTCTCGTCGATCATCAACCAGCTCCGCCAGCAGATCGAGCGCGCTGCGCCCACGGGGAGCCGCATCCTCATCAGCGGCCCGCCCGGCTCGGGCAAAGAAGTGGTGGCGCGTCTCCTGCATACCTACTCGCGGCGCGCGGTCGGTCCGTTCGTCGCGCTCAATTGCGCCACGATGCGGCCGGAGCGCCTCGAGCTCGAGCTCTTCGGCAGCGAAGCGGGCGTCGAGGCGAGCGACGCGCCGCGCAAGGTCGGCACCTTCGAGCAGGCGCATGGCGGCAGCTTGTTCCTCGACGAAGTCGCGGACATGCCGCTCGAGACGCAAGGCAAGATCGTGCGCGCGCTTCAAGAGCAAACCTTCGAGCGCGTCGGCGGCGGTCGCGTCGAAGTGGATGTGCGCGTCTTCGCCTCGACCAATCGCGATCTCGCGCTCGAGATCGCCGCCGGCCGCTTTCGCGAGGACCTCTATTACCGGCTCGCCGTGGTGCCCTTGCGCGTGCCGCCGCTGCGCGATCGCCGCGAGGACATTCCGCTGCTGGCGCGCCATTTCATGGGGCGCTGGGCCGATGCGAGCCGGCTCGCGCCGCGTGAATTCGGCGAGGATGCGATGGCGGCGCTCCAGGCCTATGAGTGGCCCGGCAATGTGCGCCAGCTGCGCAACGTCGTCGAATGGATCATGATCATGGCGCCCGGCGAATCGCGCGATCCCGTCCGCGCCGACATGCTGCCCTCTGAGATCGGCTCGATCGCGCCCACCGTCGTCAGATGGGACAAGGGCGGCGAGATCATGACCTTGCCGCTCCGCGATGCGAGAGAGGTGTTCGAGCGCGAATATCTCTTGGCGCAAGTGACGCGGTTCGGCGGCAATATCTCCCGTACCGCCGCCTTCGTCGGCATGGAGCGTTCCGCGCTTCATCGCAAGCTCAAGTCGCTCGGCGTCTTCAATGGCGAGCGCACGGCGAAGCTCGGCGCTTGATCTAACCGGAACGATACGATGTCGCGCATTGCCTATGTGAATGGTCGCTATCTCCAGCATCGCGACGCGAACGTTCATATCGAAGACCGCGGCTATCAATTCGCCGACGCCGCCTACGAGGTGATCGCGATCCGAAAAGGCGAGCTCATCGATGAAGCGATGCATGTGAAGAGACTTGCCCGCTCGCTCGGCGAGCTCCGCATCGCCCGCCCGATGAGCGATCGCGCGCTGGGCTCGGTCATGCGCGAGGTGGTGCGAAGAAATGGCGTCGTGGACGGCTCGATCTACGTCCAGGTGAGCCGCGGCGTCGCCCCGCGCGATTTTCCCTTTCCTAAGGGCGTGAAGCCCGCCGTGGTGATGATCGCACGCCGCGGTCGCGGTCCCAATCCCGCGCTCATTGAGCATGGCGTCGGCGTCATCACCATTCCCGACATCCGCTGGGCGCGGCCAGACATCAAGGCAGTAGCGCTGTTGCCGAATGCGCTCGGCAAGCAGCGCGCGCGCGAAGCCGGCGCCTACGAGGCCTGGCAAGTGGATCGTGACGGCAACGTCACCGAGGGCACCTCGAGCAACGCGTGGATCGTCACGGCGGCGGGCGAGGTGGTGACCCGCCAGGCGGACAACAGCATCTTGAACGGCGTGACGCGGCTTGGCCTTATCTCGCTCTTCGAACGCGAGGGCCTGCGCTTCGTCGAGCGGCCCTTCAGCGTCGCGGAGGCGAAGGCGGCACGTGAGGCCTTCCTCACCAGCACGACGAATTTCGTGCTGGCGGTGGTGTCGATCGACGGTGCACCCGTCGCCAACGGACATCCTGGCTCGATCGTGCGCAAGCTGCGCGCCGCCTACGACGGTTACGTCCGGGCTCAGACCCTCGCGCAATGACGACGGCGCTTCTGCCCCGGCCGCGCGCGCTCCTCTTCGACTGGGACAACACGCTCATCGATAGCTGGGATACCATCCACGCGGCGCTCGTCGTGACCTTCGAGGCGATGGGGCACGAGCCCTGGACCATGGCCGAGACCAAGCTTCGCGTCGCGCGCAGCCTCCGCGACAGCTTCCCGGCCCTCTTCGGCGAGCGCTGGGAGGAGGCGCGAAAGCTCTATCTCGACACCTTCACGGCGATCCATCTCGAACGGCTCCGACCGATCGAGGGCGCCGAGGCGCTGCTAACCGAGCTCGCCGCGGACGGCTTCTATCTGGGCGTGGTCAGCAACAAGACCGGCCGTGTCTTGCGCCGCGAGGCCGAGCATCTCGGCTGGACGCACCACTTCCGGCGGCTCGTCGGCGCCGGCGATGCCGCGGTCGACAAGCCGATGGCGGCGCCCGTGCTGCTGGCGCTCGAAGGAAGCGGCATTTCCTGCGCCGAGACCTGGTATGTCGGCGACACCGCGCTCGATCTCGAATGCGCCAAGAACGCCGGGTGCGTCGGCGTCCTCTTGGGTGCGCGCGCGCTCGAGGAGGAGAGTTTTGCCCGCTTTCCGCCGGCCCTCCATTCACGAAGTTGCATGGCCCTTCAGGAGTATGTCGGGGGGTTGTGATTCCCCTTCTCTTGCGCATCTGCTATGAATTAACCGAGCGCATAATGGCAGCACCCTTCGGGTTGCCGCTCTGCGGGCTCCGACCGGCTCTAATAACGGGAATAAGGGGTATCCCCATGTCGTCGGAAAAGTCGCAAAATGTCCAGGACGTCTTCCTCAATCACGTCCGGAAGAACAAGACCCCGGTTACGGTGTTTCTCGTGAACGGCGTCAAGCTTCAGGGGATCATTACCTGGTTCGACAATTTCTGCGTCTTGCTGCGCCGCGACGCGCATTCGCAGCTCGTCTACAAGCACGCGATCTCGACGGTCATGCCGGGACAACCGGTGCAGCTCTTCGAGCCCGGCAAAGAGGGCGACGAAGCCTGAGCGGATGGCGGGGACACTGAACGGCGCCGCAGTTTCTTCCGGGCGTTGCCTGGTTCTCCATCCGGTCCTGCGTCTCGCGCCGAACGGGCGCGAGGACGGCATGCGCTCGCCAGAGGCACGGCTCGAGGAGGCAATCGGGCTCGCGCAAGCCATTCGCCTCGAGGTGGTGCGGAGCGACGTGGTGAAGGTCGCCCGCTGGCGGCCCTCGACACTCATGGGCAGCGGCGCGGTCGAGCGCTATGGCACGCTCGTGCAGCAGATGGAGATCGCCGTCGCCGTGATTGACGCGACGGTGACGCCGGTGCAGCAGCGCAATCTCGAGCGACAATGGAAGTGCAAGGTCATCGACCGCACCGGCCTCATTCTCGATATCTTCGGCGCGCGGGCCCACACCCGCGAAGGCCAGCTTCAAGTGGAGCTGGCAGCGCTCTCCTACCAGCGCTCGCGTCTCGTGCGCTCCTGGACCCACCTCGAGCGCCAGCGCGGCGGCTTCGGGTTCCTCGGCGGTCCCGGCGAAAGCCAGCTCGAGATCGATCGTCGGCTCATCGGCGAGCGCATCGCCAAATTGAAGCGCGAGCTCGAGGACGTGAAGCGCACCCGCGCGCTCCAGCGCAGCGCACGGAAACGCGTGCCTTATCCGGTGGTGGCGCTGGTGGGATATACCAACGCCGGGAAATCGACGCTTTTCAACCGCCTCACGCGCGCCGACGTGGTCGCGGTCGATCAGCTCTTTGCCACGCTCGATCCCACGATGCGACGCCTGCCGCTCCCTTCCGGGCGGCAGGCCATCCTCTCCGACACGGTGGGCTTTGTCTCCGAGCTGCCGACGCATCTCGTTGCCGCCTTTCGCGCCACGCTCGAAGAGGTGACCGAGGCCGACCTCGTCGTTCACGTGCGCGATGTCCATCATCCCGACAGCGAGGCGCAGCGGAACGATGTCCACGCGGTGCTGAGCGACCTCGGCCTCGGCGAGGCGGTCGAGAACGGGCTCATCGAAGCGCTCAACAAGATCGATCTGCTCGATGCCGAGCGCCGCGTCGTGCTGATGAATCAGGCACAGCGCAATCGCGATGCCGTGCCGCTCTCGGCTGTCACCGGCGAGGGCTGCGACACGTTGGTCGATCTGCTTGATCGTCGCCTCGACGGTGATCGCGCGCTCATCCATCTCGATGTGTCCGTGAGCGACGGCGCATCGCTCGCTTGGCTTTATCGCCACGGCGACGTGGTGAGCCGGCGCGACGACGAGCGCGAAGCGCATGTCGCCGTGCGCCTCAGCGCCGCCGATCTCCGCCGCTTCAAGAGCCGCCGTGCGGCGGGGTAGGGCTCAGCTCTTTCCCGCCATCATGCCGTTGATCTCGGGATGCGGCACGGCCACTTCGCTAGCGAAGCGGAAGGTGCCGTGCTCCTTGAGCTCGCGGGCGGCGCGGAGGAAGGCGCCATAGGCGACCCGCGAGAGCATGCCGCCGACGCTGACGCGCTTGACGCCGGCGGCACCGAGCTCGGCCACCGAGAAGCGGCCGTTGGCGAGCACGTTGACCGGCTTCGCGACGGCGCCGCATACGGTCTTGACTGCATCGAGCGATGGTAGACCGGGCGCATAGAGCACATCGGCGCCCGCCTCCTCGAAGGCTTGGAGCCGCTTGATGGTGTCGTCGAGATCTTGGCGGCCGTGAAGGAAATTCTCGGCGCGCGCCGTCAGCGTGAAGGGGAAGGGGAGCTTCCGCGCCGCTTCGACCGCGGCGGCGACGCGCTCGACGGCGTGGCCGAACTCGTAGATCGGCCGCCGCGCATCGCCGCTCGCGTCCTCGACCGAGCAGCCGACGAGGCCGGTGCCTGCCGCGAGCCGCACCGTCTCGGCCACAGTCGCGGGATCATCGCCGAAGCAATTCTCGAGATCGGCCGAGACCGGGAGCTCGCTCGCGGCGACGAGAAGCTGGCAGTGTGCCATTGCCTCCTCGCGCGTGACCGCGCCGTCCTTGCGGCCGAGCGTGAAGGCGAACCCGGCGCTTGTGGTGGCGAGCGCCTCGAAGCCCAGGATGGCGAGCAGCCGCGCCGCGCCCGCATCCCAGGGATTGGGAATGACGAAGGCGCCGGGCCGTTGATGAAGCTCGCGGAACCGCTTCGCCTTGTCCATTTGCGTCGCTGTCATGATGCGCCTCTCCTTGTGTTCCCTTCGATTATGCCGCAGCCGGGCGGCTCTCGATCAAGCGGTCGAGCCGGTTCGCCAGGTCAGGGCTGATCCCCGTCATCGGCAGGCGCAGCTCGGGTGAGGTGATGAGGCCGGCGCGCCAGAGCCAATGCTTGATCGGTGCGGGATTGGGCTCGGCAAAGATGAGGCGCACCACATCGACGAGCGCGCGCCAGCGCTCGAGAGCCTCCTCATGATCGCCGCGAAGATACGCCGTTCGCACGGCCGCGAAGGCGGCGGGGTCGATATGCGCCGAGGCGAGAATGCCGCCATCGGCGCCTTGCGCGAGCGCGCCATGGAAGAAGGCATCCTCGCCGGTGAGAACGGCAAAGCCGGCGCGCCGACGGCGCAACAGGTCGAAGCTTTGAGCGGGATCGGCGCAACAGTCCTTGACACCGGCGATCTTGGGATGAGCCGCGAGCGTAAGCAGCGTGTCGTTGGCGAGATTGACGCCGGTGCGATAGGGAATGTTGTAGACGACAATCGGGTGTGCGGCGGCATCGGCGAGCGCGGTGAAGTGAAGTGCCAATCCTGCTTGCGAGGGCCGCGAGTAGTAGGGGCAGGCAATGAGGTATCCGGCGATCGGCCATTCCGCCGTCATGCGAGGGCGCGCGACGAGCCGCCGCGTGTCACTCCCGCAGAGGCCGAGATAGAGCGGCTTCGCGCCCTCGAGCTCGGCGGCGACAGCGGCGACGACGCGTTCGGTCTCGGCATCATCGAGCGTCAATCCCTCGCCGGTCGTGGCGGCGACGATGAGCCCATCGACAGGTGCAGCGCGATAGTGCCGCACGAGGCGCCGCAGCGACGGCTCGTCGAGCGCGCCCTCGCGGAAGGGGGTGATGAGCGGCAGCCAGATGCCGGAAAGCCGGCGATCGTGGTTCATATTATCTTCATTGGCGCATCTCCTCGAAGCGGAGCGGCCGGGAAAGACGAGTGTGAACTAAAGGGCCCGTCCGTACCGGCGGGGCCTCTCAAATCTTGCGGCGATGTCGCTTGTCGCTCAGCGCGCGCGAAGAGAGGAAAGCCCCGAGAAGCGGGGCTTTCGAGCGCTCGCGTCGGTGATGCGAATTCGATCCATGGCGGCGATCTTGCGGTCCGCCGGCGCCAAAGTCAAAGGAAAGGACGCGCGGCGGTGCCTAGGTCATTTTCGGCGCGCCGGTCTTGCGCCGCGCCTCGGCCTGCTACCCCCGCAATTCACGTCGCCGGAGGGTCAAGACATCGCGATGTCGCGGAAACCAAGAGTTTTCCTTGCAGGTGCGCTCCGCGGGGATTGTCAGCGCCGAGCCAGCCGCTAGCATGGCGCGCCGCATTGAGGGAGATGGTCGATGAAGCTGGCGTTTTTGGGGCTGGGCGTGATGGGTTATCCGATGGCGGGCCATCTCGCTAAGGCCGGTCACGAGGTCACGGTCTATAATCGCACTGCTGCCAAAGCCGAAGCGTGGGCCAAAGAATACGGCGGCGCTTATCGCCCCACGCCCGCTGCGGCGGCGAGCGGCGCCGCGATCGTCTTTACCTGCGTCGGCAACGACGACGACGTCCGCCACGTGGTGCATGGCGAGCAGGGTGCACTCGCCGGCATGCGCGGTGGCGCCATTCTCGTCGATCACACCACCGCCTCGGCCGAGCTCGCACGCGAGATTGCGGCCGCCGCGCAAGCGCGAGGCGTCAGTTTCCTCGACGCCCCTGTCTCGGGCGGCCAAGCCGGCGCGGTCAATGGCAAGCTCACGATCATGGTGGGCGGTGAGGAACCGCCTTTCCGCACGGCCGCCCCGGCCATGGCCCATTACGGGCGTGCCGTCACCCTGATGGGTCCGGTCGGCAACGGACAACTCACCAAAATGGTCAATCAGATCTGCATCGCCGGGTTGGTCCAGGCCCTCTCGGAGGGCCTCAATTTCGCGGTGCACGCCGGGCTTGATCCGAAACTCGTCGTCGAGGTGATCTCGAAGGGCGCGGCGCAGTCCTGGCAAATGGAGAACCGCGCCCACACGATGGTCGATGGCAAATTCGATTTCGGCTTCGCTGTCGATTGGATGCGCAAGGACCTCGCGATTTGCCTGGCCGAAGCGCGGCGCAACAAATCGGCTTTGCCGGTCACCGCCCTCATCGATCAGTTCTACCAGCGCATCCAGGAGCGCGGCGGGCGGCGCTGGGACACGTCGAGCCTCATTCATCTCCTGGTCAATCCCTGAGCGGCGCGGGGATGGTGGACGATCCCGCTGCATAGGATCGCCAGTAGAACGAATCTCGACGGTTGATCCCGCCAATGCAGTCGACAGAGCCGCGCGTGGCGCGGCGCAAAGTTCAACCCGATCGGTGGCTCTCGTGGCTCACCTTGGCGGCGGGCGCGGTTCTCTGCACGATCGCGGCGCTGCTCTCGTGAGCACTGAGGCAGTTAGCTCAAGCTAACAGCGATTTAACTTGGCTCGCCAGGCAGGCTGCGCGGTAATACCGCAAGCGGCTCTGCCGCGACGCCCGTTCCAACCCCCTTGGCGGGCGAAGACCCCTGGGTCAGCCCCGCTCACACCCCCTTCCTCCAAAGCGGTGGGCGGGGCGCCTTGGGCTGTTGCGTCAGCTCAAGCGTGCCGGTTGCCGTGTCCGCAATCTCCTCGATAGATTGCGCGCGCAACAGGAGCATGCGCGCCGATGCCGAGCCCCCTCTTCACGCCGCTGAGCTTGCGCGACATTACGCTGCCCAATCGCATCGTGGTCTCGCCGATGTGCCAGTACAGTGCCGAGGAGGGGAGTGCCAATGATTGGCACCTGCTTCATCTCGGCAGCCTCTCCGTTTCCGGCGCCGGTCTCTTGATGATCGAGGCCACGGCGGTGGCGCCCGAAGGCCGCATCACCCACGGCTGTCTCGGCCTCTACAGCGACGCCAACGAAGCAGCGTTGGCACGGGTCGTCGCCGCGTGCCGCTGCTTCGGCAATACGCCACTCGGCATTCAGCTGGCGCACGCCGGGCGCAAGGCGTCGGCGACGCGGCCCTGGGAGGGAATTCGCGCGTTGACCCCGGCCGAGGGCGCTTGGCCGACGCTCGCGCCTTCGGCGTTGCCGCTCGACGAGGGCTGGCCGGTGCCGCAGGCGATGTCAGAGGCTGAGATCGAGGCGCTCATCCAGCACTTCGTCGCGACGGCAAGCCGGGCGTCGCGACTGGGCCTTGACGTGCTCGAGCTTCATTGCGCGCACGGCTACCTCCTGCACGAGTTTCTCTCGCCCATCGCCAATCGGCGCGATGATCAATGGGGCGGAAGTCTCGAGAACCGCCTCCGTCTACCGTTGACTGTGGCGAGGGCGGTGCGGGCGGTGTGGCCGAGCGAACGCCCGCTCGGCGCGCGCATTACCGGCACCGACTGGCTCGCAGGCGGCTGGACAGTCGCGGACGCGGTCACATTCGCCCGCCGCCTCGGCGAGGCCGGCTGCGACTATGTTTGCGTCTCGAGCGGCGGCATCGTGCCGAAGGTCCCCATTCCCGTCGCGCCGGGCTACCAACTGGAGCTTGCCCAGCGCGTGCGGCAGGAGAGCGGCATGAAGACGCGCGCGGTCGGCCTGTTGGCGGCGCCGCGCCAAGTGGAAACGGTCATCGCTTCGGGGCAAGCCGATATGGTGGCGATGGCGCGCGCCTTTCTCGATGATCCCCGTTGGCCCTGGCACGCAGCCGAAGCTTTGGGTGCGAACGCCGCCTATCCGCCTCAGTATGCGCGAAGCCGCCGCGATCTTTGGCCCGGCGCGCAGCTCGTTCGTCCGGATCGCGACGCTGCCGAGTAGCGGCGCCGTTCACATTCCGCCGCCGCCACCGCCGCCTCCTCCGCCACCGCCGCCATCATAGCCGTGGGGATAGGCTTCCTCCTGCGTGCTTCCGGTGCTCGCGGGCGCTCGCAGCGCACAAGCCCCGAGCATCAGAGCGGTCAGAAGGATCGCCACGCCAATGGTGAAAGGAGGACGACGCATGTTCCTCCGCCGTTGTGAAGAACGCCGCCGCCTCCGCCCGAGCGATCCGAACGGAGGCGGACGGTCGACTCAGGCTTAGAAGGAGCCGCTCCAGCTTCCCGGCGGCTTCGGCGGTGTCGGCGCCGGCGAGCTTTCGGCCGGCTTCGGCGCGCTTGGCGAGTGACCGGTGGTCGTGCCGGCGCTCGACGGGCTGTGCGGCGCGGTCGGCGGCTTCGGCGGCGGGCTTGGCGCGACGGCGGCCGGACGCGGCGGCGGCGGGGCTGCGGGTTTCGGCGCCGGGGCCGGTGCGCTCATGCTGGGCGCGGGCTTCGGTGCCGTCGCGGCTGGTGCCGGGGTGCGCGGCGCTGCGGTCGCCGTTTTCTTCGGCGCCGCTCTCCGAGCGGTCTTGCGCGCAGGCTTCGCCTTGCGGGCCGCGGTCTTGCGTTTCGCCGCCGGACGGCCGCGCCGCTTGGCGGCGGCGCCCTTCTTGGCGCGGCTTGCAGTGCGTGCGGCAGCGCTGCGGCGCTTCGCCGTTTTCTTCGCCGGCCGTTTCGCTTTCTTGCGTCCGGCGCCTCTCGACTTAGATCCCGTGCGGGCCATCGAACCCCCCGTGTTGATTCAGCATATCGCCGCGTGCCTGCGGCGACGACGCTCTAGAATGCAAGAACTGATCGGCTTCGTAAAGGCGATAGCGCGCGGCGATCGACGCAAAAGCATGGCGCGATGCGCACCGCGCCGGGACGGTTGCTTTCGCGGGAAAGGTGTGTCTGCGAAATTCCCCCAACATTCCGGCTGAATCTTCCTCTAGGGTAGGGTCATGCCGTCGGCCAAGGGAGAAAATGAATGCCGACACTGAAGACGAAGGACGGCGAGATCGAGGTTTCGGCCGAGCGCGTCGCCCGGATGGCAGATCGCATGTTTCGCATCAGAGGTGATCAACGTCGCCAGAACTATGCCGGGAAGGCGCGCAAGCGTCTCGAGGCTGGCCCCGCTCGGAAGGACGTTGTTGCCATCGTCATTGCCGCCGGCGGCTGATTCGGCCGAACGCGTATGGAGGGGGACGACCTCGGACCCGCGCTCGAGCTTGCATGACGCCTTGCCGCAAGTGAAGCGCGTCACAAGACGTTCCCGTCGCAAAGCCCCAACTGCAGTCGCGACAAGAGTGACTGACAGACACGGAGCTTTGCCATGTCATACAAGCATCGCCTGAGCCGCGCCGCGATTGTGGCACTTTCCCTCGGATTTGCCCTCGCGAGTGCGCCCGCGTTCGCGCAGTCGGCCGATCGCTCGGACTATTACGCGAGCATTGGCAATCCGCATCCTGAGCTTCCGGGTTTTCCCAAGATCAGTCGTTCCGACAACCGGATCTATGCGAACGTCTTCGACCCGCATCCGGAGATAACGATGCCGCGCGCCGGCGTCTTCGCCACCACCGGAAGCGGCGCACCTTCTCCGCCGCAAACGAGCCAGGCTCGGGCGCCACAGCCGGCAACCCAGACGCGATAATCAGTAGAACCTCCGGTGGCGATCTCGATCGAGCGACACCATCTCGCAAATCCGCATAGAGGAGTCGAGCAAGCGAGCCGCCCGGCGTGACGCCGGAGCGGTTTCGCTGCGACTCTCGACGACACGCTCCGCCGTGAGCAGGGCAGACCGGAGGTTAAGACCCGCAGTAGCGAATTGCCCGGCCCGCGATACCGATCGTGGAACGCCTTGCACGACCCTGGCGTTGGCATCGGCCATCCCTTCTTCGTCCTTGATTTGCTCTGAAACGCCACCGCGGCGTGTGAACGCAACGGGGCGGTCCGAAAGGAGGGATGGTGTGCCTTTCCGTTCGCGCGTATAGGACGCCATGTAAACTTTCAGGTGAACCAATTGACGCGACCGGCCGGCGCAGAATTTACCATCCTCATCGTCGACGACGACCCACTGGTGCGGGGCAGCGTCGTCAGTATCATTGAGGCGCAGGGATTCCGCGTGCTCGCCGCCGAAAGCGCTGTCGAGGCGATGCGTATCCTCGCCGAGGAACACGTCGATCTCCTCTTCACGGATATCGTGATGCCGGGTCAGGATGGGATCGAGCTAGCGCGGGAGGCGAAGAAGCTGCGACCGCGCCTCAGAGTGCTGTTTGCGACCGGCTATTTCTCGCGCGCTGACGATGCGATCGGTCTCGGCGAGCTTCTGTTCAAGCCGATCCGCGCCCACCAGATCGAGGCGGCGGTCGCCCAGGCGCTGCGCGGCTTAGGTCACTAAGCGACCTAGCCTTCTGGATTTTCGCGTTCGTCGGCCCGGCGCCGTCGGTTGATCATGGGAATACTAGCGAGTAGTCGGCCAGTCGCTCCGGCGAAAGGTACTGGCCCGTTGTCATCTGCGACGCCGCGATCTCAGCCGTTGCAGCAGTCTTGGCATGACCCTGCGTGGCGAACGCGATCAGAGCCGTGATGACGACCCCTGAAGCGAACGCAGCGACCAACTTCATCATGACACTCACCCCGTCAACGAGAGACCAACGTCTTTCAAGATGGTTTTGGTCGAGATGCGAGCCTGTGATCGCCGTCACAATCCAAAGCCTTGAGACGGACGCGCTTGTTCAGAGCCGTTCCCGTGCCCCTCGCGAGAAAACTGATAGAGGTCGCCAGCGAGCCAAACGCTGGCATCGCTACGCTTCGATCCGAACTTTCACGAGCCAGTGAGGCAAGCCGAAGAGCACATTGCAGAAGGCGAGCGCCATGTCAGCCGGCAGCGCAAGATCGTTGCCGGGTTGGAACGCGACGAGCACGATACGGTGCTCGCGAACGAGCTGCTTGAGACCCTCGAAACAACGCTCGCCAACCACGTTGCGCAGCGTGACCGGATAGCCGAGGAGTTGCGCCAAGACGATGCCAGCGCGCAAAGCCGATTCAAAGAGTAGTGCCTAACTAGTCCCGGTCCCGCGGCGCCATCTTCTTGAGGTCGGCCACATGGGCGCGGGCCTCGGCTTCGGTCTCGAAGTGGCCGCTGACGACGGGCTCCTGACCGGGCTCCGTCCGCTAAACGGCGAAGGTGCCGTCAGCTTGGCTGATGATGCGGTAGCTGGCTTCCACGTCGGCGACTATGGCATGGCGGGCGGTCGCTTCGCCACGAGCGCCTTCGGCCGGTGCTGTCTCAGTCTGATGTAACAGTTGAGGCCGGCCCGATTAGCGGACTCCTGTGCCCTAAGGACCCCGAGGCGAGCAGCGTGCCTGGGGCGAGCCGCGGCGTTGCCAGGCCGGCGCACCGCGGCCATGGAGCATTACCCATCACAGCCGCCGCGCTTCAAGCTCTCCTCCTCATCATTCCGTTCGCTGTCGTTGTCGTTGTCGCTCTCGCCCACGTGCTCGGTTGCTTCATTGGCTTCGGTCAATTGAACCGGACATGACGAGCGGAACAGTGCCGCGTCGTGGTCATGTTTGTGTGGGACATGGAAGTGATTGTTGCCTTTGTCGCCGGCTGCGTTGCTGGTTACGTCGTCAGGGCTGGCCTGTCTCAAGCGCGGAGACGGCGGGCGCGTTCACTGCGGTCCCGACCCGACAACTACCGCGATCCTCTTGTGGAGACGCTCCAGCGTTTCGACGAAGTGAAAAAGCCGAGCGCCACCTTGGATTAGCAGGGCGTCGATGGTCGGCAAATCGAGATCGAGCGCGATCATGATTAGCGAAGCTGAGGGCGGGGCGCGATGCGAATTCCTATCGATCCTGCTCACGCTGTTTCATTAGATCGGGATGCTTGACATGGCACCAGCCGACGAGCCTGTGCCGACGATCGGTGAGCTTGCCGAGCGTGTCGAGCGGCACCTCAGAGCAACGCGCCACCGGGCGAGCGGGCATCAGACCGAAGGTCCGCCCATTGCCTCGGCGCGGGCACCCGGCGGACAGGCCATTTTCTTGCTCCTGCCAAACCGCCTAAGTCCTTGTTTTGTTGGTGAGCCCGGCGGGATTCGAACCCGCGACCCCTTGATTAAAAGTCAAGTGCTCTACCGGCTGAGCTACGGGCTCGGAATGATGGGCGCGGACAATAGGCGTGCAGCCGTGAGGGGTCAACGACGGAACGGCCTTGATTCGGTCACGCTCTGTTACAGAAATGGTTCCCGCTGCGATAAAGGTACTTTGGACGAACATTGCCGTGACTCTTGGCGACAGCGGAAGAATTGGCTTCGCGCAAATCATCCTCTGGTGAACCAAATACAATCTACGATCCATCGAGGTATTTATAAAGTACGATCGGTAGTTACAAGATTTTACATAAAGATATCTGCTATCCGTCGACAGGTATCGTTCAAGTTCTGTATCGCAATGAGGCCCCAATGATTGGGAGGAGGGCGCCAATGGAGGGATTTGGCAAGCTTCTCGAAGCGGAAATTCCCCGCCTGCGGCGCTATGCTCGCGCGCTGACGCGCGATGCCGTCCGCGCCGACGACCTTGTGCAGAGCTGTCTCGCCCGCGCGTTGGCGAAATCGCATTTGTGGCAGCCCGGCACCGACCTCCGTGCCTGGCTCTTCACCATTCTCCATAATCAGCATGTGAACGATGTCCGGCGCGCCGTGCGCGAAGGCATCAACGTGCCGATGGACGATGTCGCGCCGGTGCTGACGGTGCCTTCGACGCAAGGCGCCACGTTGCTGCTGCGCGATCTCGATCGCGCCATGGCGCGGCTCCCTGAAGAACAGCGTCAGGTACTGCTGTTGGTCGGCCTCGAAGGCATGCGTTACGAGGAAGTGGCGACCGTCCTCGACGTTCCCGTCGGCACGGTGCGCTCGCGGCTTTCGCGCGGCCGCGACATGCTGCGCTATCTCATGGACATGAAGCCGCGCCAGCAGACAGCCGAGCTCGAGGGCAGTGCGGAATCTGCGAGCGTCGCCGATGGCCTCGCAGCCGCCTAGAGAGCGCGTCGGACGGCGTGCGGTGCCTGTGGCGTGCCGCCGAGGAGATGGAGTGCCGAAAAAGCGAAGAGGTTGAGCATTGCCGCGAGCGGCGAGCTCAGCCGGCGCGGATCGAAGCTGAGCGCGTGTCCACCGGATGAGGGATCGAGCAAAGGGGCATGCGCCGATGAGGCGGGCGTAGCGGGATCGCTGAAGCGCGCGGCCTCGCCCTCGATGCGCTTTCCGAACGAGCGATAGATATCCGCAACGCTGCGGGCGCGGCCGGTAAGCCCGTCATAGAACACGCCGTGATTGGCCTGTGCCGCCTCGGGAAGGAGATCGGCAGCGGGCGTGTCCCCGTGCTGCGCGAGCGCGGTGAGGAAGCTTGCGGCGCCACGGGCGCCGAGGAAATGTGCGAGATAGATTTCGGTGTTTCCGACCGGCCGGCCGAGGGTGCGCTCGAGCTCGCCCTTATTGAGCCGCGCATACTCCGCCGCAAGCGCCGAGGAAAGGCGCGGATCCTCACGCAGGTCGAGAATGCGCTGGCGTGTCGCCGGGTCGGCGACGCTGGGCCGCGCCGCGCTGTCAACGCTGATACTGCGTGCGAGCGCGCCCACACCATATCTGTCGCCGAACTGCCGCACCAAGCCGAGCCAGGTCGAGTCGATGAACTGAAAGAGGCCGGTGGCACTGCTGCCGGACGCTTTCGCATCGGCGCGAAAGCCGCTTTCCTGCTGCGCTTGCGCCATGAGGAGGCCGAAATCGACGTCGGTCGCCTGCGCGGCCTGGCGGATGCTGCCGACGACGGCGTCACTCGGGTTGAGGCGAATCGGCGGGTTGGACGCGGTCATGGTCGGCGAACGCCCGCACGCTAGCTGGAATTGGTTAACCAATGGTGACGTAGTCGGAAAGCTCGTTCTACCCTCGCGCAACCTACTATGTGATTTCTGTGACCTGGACGGCACGTTAGCAAAAATTAACTGTCTTCGATCAATCCTGCGAAGTAATCCACGAGGCGGCGCAATAACGCGTTCCCGCGCCGCTCTCCATCGTGCCTGCAATTTTCTGTGCCCATAAGCTTGTTTCTGGGGATGTGATGATGAATCAGCATATGAACGAAGTGGCGCGCGCCCTGCGTGCCTGCCGCGGCACTTTCGCTGTGATCATGGGCTTCAGCTTGGCGATCAACATTCTGCAACTCGCCTCGCCCCTCTACATGATGCAAGTTTTCGACCGCGTGCTGGCGAGCCGCAGCGGCGATACCCTGATCATGTTGACCCTGATCACCGTCTTGGCCGTCGCGGTGATGGCGCTCCTCGAGGCGATCCGCTCGCAGATGCTGGTGCGGATCGGCAATTGGCTCGACGACCGCCTGGGCCCCACCGTCTTTTCGGGCGCCCTCAAGACCGCGCTCCGCTCCGACCCGGCGCGGGCGGCGCAGGGCTTGCGCGATCTCGCGACCGTGCGCGGCTTCATCACCGGACCCAGCGTCACCCCACTCCTCGATGCGCCTTGGACGCCGATCTTCATCGTCGCGCTCTTCGTGCTCCATCCCGTGCTGGGGCTCGTCGGCGTCATCGGCGGCGCCATGCTCTTCGCCCTTGCCGTGCTCAACGAATTCCTCACCAAGCGCCCGCTGCGCGAGGCGGGGCTTGCCGCGAGCAAATCGCACCAGCGTGCCGAGGCGGCGCTGCGCAATGCCGAGGTTATCCGCGCCATGGGCATGGGTAACGGCGTGCTCCGGATCTGGCGGCGCGAAAGCACCGGGACGATGGAAGCGCAGCGCGCCGCCGGCACGCGCGGCGTCGCCGTGCTGGCGCTCTCGCGCTTCTCGCGCTTTACCGTGCAGACGGTGATCCTGGGCGCCGGCGCTTGGCTCGTCATTCAGCATGAAGCGAGCCCCGGCGCCATGTTCGCCAGCATGTTCCTGCTCGGCCGCGCCTTGGCGCCGGTCGAGAACGCCATCGGCACCTGGAAGTCGCTCGTGACCGCGCGCCTCGCGCGGCGCCGCCTGACCGAGCTGGTCGCGGCCGTGCCCGAGGAAGAGGCGGGCATGGAGCTGCCGCGGCCGCAAGGCGAGCTCGTGGTCGAGCGCGTCGTCTTCATGCCGCCTGGCGGCGACGAGCCGACCTTGCGCGGCGTGAGCTTGGAGCTTGCGCCCGGTGAGGTGCTGGGCGTGATCGGCCCCTCGGCGGCGGGCAAGTCGACCTTGGCGCGCCTCATCGCCGGCACCTGGACGCCGATCGCCGGCAAGGTGCGCCTCGACGGCGCCGATATCTCGGTGTGGCACGATTCGAACGGCTCCCATCATGTCGGCTATCTGCCGCAGGACATCGAGCTCTTCTCCGGCACCGTGCGCGACAATATCGCGCGGCTCGGCGAGGCGAGCCCGTCGACCATCATCGAAGCGGCGAAGCTCGTGGGCTTGCATGAGGCGATCATGCGGCTGCCGCGCGGCTACAACAGCGAGATCGGCGAGGCCGGCTTGAAGCTTTCGGGCGGACAGCGCCAGCGCATCGCGCTCGCCCGCGCCATCTTCGGCAAGCCACGGCTCGTCGTCCTCGACGAGCCCAACGCCAGCCTCGATCATGAAGGCGAGGAGGCGCTCCATAAGGCCATCGCCAAGCTCAAGGAGATGGGAACGACGATCGTCATGATCGCGCACCGCCCCAGCATTCTCGGCCTCGCCGACAAGCTCCTCGTGCTGCGCAATGGCACGGTCGACGCCTATGGCAGCCGCACCGAGGTGATCGCCAAGCTCAACCAGGCGAACCGCCAGGTCGCCGTCCCCATGAACCGGCCCGCGCCGATGACGGCGCAGATGAAGCCGCACAGCGCCTGAGGAGAGCGCGTCCATGACCATGATTACGATCGTTCCCGACGCGCCCCGCGTGCCGGAGACGCCGCTCGCGCGCATGCGCGAGCTGGTGGTGGCGGGCGCGGCGCTGGTCGGCATCTTCATCATCGGCGCTGGCACCTGGGCGGCGATGGCGCCGCTCGAGAGCGCGGCGGTCGCCAGCGGCACCGTCGTCTCCGATTCTCATCGCAAGACGGTGCAGCATCTCGAAGGCGGCATTATCGGCGCCATCCTCGTCCATGACGGCGATAGCGTGCGCGCGGGCCAGGTGCTCATCCGCCTCGACGACACCAAGGCGCGCACCACGTTAGGCGCGCTCTTGGGCCAGCTCGCCGACGCCAAAGCGCGCCAAGCGCGTCTCCTAGCGGAGCGCGACGACTTGGAGGCAATCGATGCTCCCGCCGATCTCCTCGCGCGCGCCGCCGACGACGCGACGATTGCGGCGGCAATTGCCGGCCAGCGCAAGATCTTCGAGACGCGGCGGCTGCTGATGGACAGCAAGATCGCCGCCATCCACGAGCGCATCGCGCAGGTGAACGAGCAGATCAACGGCCACCAGGCGGAGATCACCTCGCTGACGAAGCGCATCGCGCTCCTCCAGGAAGAGATGGCCGGCGTCGAGCAGCTCGTCTCGCACGGCCTCGAGCGCAAGCCGCGCCTCCTCCAGCTCCAGCGCGAGATGGCGGATATGGAGGGAAAACGCGGCGATACGCTGGCGCAGATCGCCAAGGCGAAGCAGACCATCGCCGAATCAGAGGTCGATATTCTCGGCTTGAAGCACGACCGGCAGAAGGACGTGGCGGACGAGCTGCGCGAGACCGAGAAGAAGCTGCACGAGCTCGAGGAACAGAGCCACGCGGCATCCGACGTGCTGGCGCGCACAGAGGTAAGGGCACCCGAGAACGGCACAATCACCGAGCTTCGCGTGCATACGCCGGGCGGCGTCGTCAATCCGGGCGAAGCGCTCCTCGACCTCGTGCCGCAGGCCGATCGCCTCGTCGTCGAGGCGCGGGTCAGGCCCGAGGACATCGACCGTGTCCATGAGGGCCTGCCGGCACAAGTGCGGCTCCTTCCTTATAAGCAGCGGCGCACGCCGCCCATTGCCGCCACCGTTATCTATGTCTCAGCCGACCGCCTCGTCGATAAGCATAGCAACGAGCCTTATTACGAGGCGAAGCTCCGTGTCGACGAGCAGCAGCTGGCGGGGCTTGGCGATGAGGTGAAGCTGGTGCCGGGCATGCCGAGTGAAGCGATGATCAAGACGGGCGAGACGACTGTCGCAGCCTATGCGCTGTCGCCGATTCTCGACAGCTTCCATCGCGCCTTCAGCGAGAAGTAGCGTTCAGCTCGGCGCGGCGCTCCGGCGACGGGGCGCCAGCGCGCGCTCCTCGACGCGGATGCGCCACGCGAGAAGCGCGGTGTTCAGCACCGAAAAGACAAGCGCGATGCGCCAGGCGCCGAAGGCGAGCGGCAGCACGGCGATCTCCCCCGCCGTCACGGCGTAGTTAGGATGGCGCATGAGGCGATAAGGACCGCGCCGCAGCAGCGGCGCATCGGCCAGGGTGACGATGCGCGTCGTCCAATAGGGGCCGAGGCTCCCGATGATCCAGAGCCGGCAGAGCTGAAGGAGAATGAAGAGCGCGAGCCATGGCCAGGCGGGCGTCTGGTCGCTCGGCACCAGGGCGACGAGGCTCACGAGCCAGGCGCCGTGCAGCAGGATGAAGAGCGGATAATGGCCGGCGCCCACTTCGATGCCGCCGCGGGCAAGGAGCGCCGCGGTGTTGCGGCGCGCATAGATGAGTTCTGAGACGCGCTGGATCGCGACGAGCGTCGCGACGGCGAAAATCCAGCTCAATGGGTCTCCAGGAGCAGCATGCCGGCGCTGAAGCCGGGCCCGAGCGCCGTCATCAGCATGCGCCCGCGATCGCCGGCGGCGAGTGCGCGCTCGAGCACGAAAAGCGCGGTCACCGCCGACATGTTGCCATAGTCGCGGAGCACGCTCCGCGCATGGACGAGCGCGCCTTCAGGCAGGCGGAAAGCTTCCTCGAGCGCGACGATCACCTTGGCGCCGCCGGGATGGCAGATGAAATGATCGATATCGCCCAGGCTGAGGCGGTGTCGCGCGAGGAATTCGGCCACGACGTCGCGCATATGCCGCCGCACTAGCGCTGGGATGTCGCGCGAGAAGATCGCCTTGAGCCCGTCCTCGGCCACGTCCCAGCCCATAACCCCCAGGGATTCGGGCCAGGTGTGCTCGCCCGATGCACCGAGTGCTGGACCCTCGCCGTCGCTGCCGAGCACCGCCGCCGCGGCACCGTCGCCGAAGAGAGCGGTGGCGACGACGTTGCTTTTCGACACGTCGTTCTTGCGGAAGGAGAGGGCGCAGAGCTCCACCGCCAAGAACAAAATCCGTGTTCCCGGCGCGGCGCGCGCCAAGTCGGCAGCACGCGCGAGCCCGATGACGCCGCCGGCGCAGCCGAGACCGAAGATCGGCAGCCGCCGCACGTCCGACCGCAAGCCGAGCCGGCCAATCAGCACGGCATCGAGGCTCGGCGTGGCAATGCCGGTGGTGGAGGCCACGACCACCGCATCGATCGCGGGCGCGGTGAGTCCGGCGCGTGCCAGCGCGGTGCGACCGGCGCGCTCGAGAAGGCGCACGGCATGCTCGAGATAAAGCCCATTGCGCTCCCCCCAGCCATGCGGCGCGCTATACCAGTCGATGGGGACGCAGGAATAGCGGCGTTCGATGCCGGCATGGGCGAAGACGGGCATGAGCCGCTCGAGGTCGGCGGCGCCGCGCTCGGTGAAGAGATGGCCCGCGCGCACGGTAACCTCGCTTTGACCGAGGGCAAACGGCGGCACCGCGGTCGCGAGGGCAAGAAGGCGAGGTCGAGTGGCATTGACGGTCACTGGCGAAGCGCTCCCGGCGTCGCTAAAGTCCCGGTTCTGGGCCCTGGCACCGTAATGAGAACGAACGTACACTCTATTAATGCCGGAGTTTCGATGAGCGGGGACTTCACAAAAGCGCGAGCGGCGAGGATCGGGGCCTGCCGTCGGCGCACCCGTGGCATGCCACGGCGCGGGATGGCGATGCTAGCGCCCGCCGAACACTTCGCCGTGATCGGCGAGTGGGTGGCACGCCTTGCCCTCGATCCGTCGCGTTCCGACGTCAACGTCCAGCCTCGGTAAGGCCACCTTTGTCGCAACCCGCCGATCCCTCAGCGCCGCGAAAACGGGCGGACCATCGCCTCATCGAGCGGCTCCGCGCTTATTTCTTCGCCGGCGTGCTTGTCACCGGCCCCATCCTGCTGACGGTCTACCTTGTCTGGCTCTTCATTGAGCTCATCGACGGCGCCGTGCGCTGGGTTCTGCCCGATCGCTATAACCCCGCCACGTATCTTCACGTTCCCGGGCTCGGCCTTATCATCGGCTTCGCCGCCCTCACTGCCATCGGCGCGCTCACCGCGGGCTATGTCGGCCGCATTTTCGTCAGACTGTCCGAACGCATTCTCGCGCGCATGCCGGTCATCCGCAGCCTCTACGGCGCGATGAAGCAGATTTTCGAGACGGTGCTGGCGAAGCAATCCAATACCTTCCGCGAGGCGGTGCTGGTCGAGTTTCCGCGCCGCGGCATGTGGACGATCGCCTTCATCACCTCGCGCACGGAAGGCGAGGTGCGCGGGCTTTCTGGCCCTGATCCCGTCAGCGTCTACGTGCCGACGACGCCCAATCCCACCTCCGGATATCTCGTCTTCGTGCCGCGAAGCGAGGTGATTCTCCTCTCGATGACCGTCGAGGAGGCGATCAAGATGGTGATCTCGGGCGGCATCGTCACCCCGCCCGATCGCCATCCCTCGGGCGCGATCGCGGCGGAGCGGGCGGCGGAGGAGATCGTGATTTCGCGTTCGGGGCGGGGGTAAGCGCCGCTTCCAAATCGGCTGCAATAATGTGCTGCACCCTTCGACAGGCTCAGGATGTGGAAGATCGAGAACGGCATCTTCCTGTGCGATAAAGGAAGAACCTCATCGTGAACCTGTCGAAGGGCGCACCGCCGGAACTGCAGCTTATCCCGACCTTACATACTTCACCGCCACATCCCGCTCGAACAAATAGAGCAGCGTGCGCAGCGCTTGGCCGCGCGGCGACTTGAGCTGCCCATCGCGCGTGAGAGCGAGGCGGGCGTCGTCGCGGGCGATCGGGATGAGGTCGGCATGCGCCGCAAGGTTGGCGAGGCGGAAATCGGGGAGGCCACTTTGGCGCGTGCCCAGCACTTCGCCAGCGCCGCGCAGGCGCAAATCCTCCTCGGCGATGCGGAAGCCGTCCTCGCTTTCGCGGAGGATGTGGAGCCGCTGTTTCGCCGTCTCGTTCAGCGGCTCGGCGTAGAGCAAGAGGCAGGATGACGGCTTCTCGCCACGGCCGACGCGGCCGCGCAGCTGATGCAGCTGGGCCAAGCCGAAGCGCTCGGCATGCTCCACCACCATGATCGTGGCGTCGGGCACGTCGACGCCTACCTCGATCACGGTGGTGGCGACGAGAAGGTCGATGCCGCCCTCGGCGAAGGCCGCCATCACCTTGTCCTTCTCGGCGCCTTTCATGCGGCCGTGGACGAGGCCGACGCGGGCGCCGAAGAGCGTGGCGAGCGCGTGATAGCGTTCATCGGCCGCGGCAAGGTCGGTGGTCTCGCTTTCCGCGACGAGCGGACAGATCCAATAGATCTTGGCGGCGCGGGCAAGCGCGCGGCGCACGGCGTCGATCACCTCATTGAGGCGTTTCAGCGGCACGGTGCGCGTCGTCACCGGCCGCCGTCCCGCGGGTTTCTCGGTAAGGCGCGATGAATCCATATCGCCGTAGGCGGTGAGCATCAGGCTCCGCGGAATGGGCGTCGCGGTCATGACGAGGATGTCGACGCCGCGGCCCTTTTCAGAGAGCGCGATGCGTTGCTCGACGCCGAAGCGGTGCTGCTCGTCGATGACCGCGAGCGCCAAATCGCGGAAAGCGACATCCGCCTGAAAGAGCGCGTGCGTGCCGACCACAATTTTGATCTCGCCGCTTTCGAGGCGCGCCAGCAGCGCGTCCCGCGCGCGGCCTTTCTCGCGGCCCGTGAGCAGCGCCACCTCGACGCCCGCGGGCGCGGCAAGCTTCGTCAAGGTCGCGAGGTGTTGGCGCGCGAGAATTTCCGTTGGCGCCATCAGCGCGGCCTGGCTTCCCGCCTCGACCGCATCGAGCATGGCGATGAGCGCCACCACCGTCTTGCCGCTGCCGACATCGCCTTGCAACAGCCGCAGCATGCGGGTGGGCGCGGCCATATCGGCGGCGATCTCGGCGAGCGCCTGGATCTGCGACGGCGTGAGCGCGAAGGGGAGGGCGGCGATCACCTTCTGCCGCAAGCGGCCCTCGGCGGTGATCACGCGTCCGGCAAGGCGCTTGGTGTGCGCGCGCACCAAGGCGATCGCGAGCTGGTTGGCGAAGAGCTCGTCATAGGCAAGGCGCTGGCGCGCCGGCGCTTCTGGGAGGAGCGCGGTCTCATTCTCCGGTGTATGCGCCGCCAACAGCGCCGCCTTCCAGGTGGGCCAGCCGCGTTGGCTCATGAGGCTCGGCTCGAGCCATTCCGGAAGCTCGGGCAGCCGCGCGAGCGCGCCGGCGATTGCCTTCTGCATGATCTTCGGCGGCAATCCGGCGGTGAGGCCGTAGACCGGCTCGATCGGCCGGAACTCGCTCACCTCGTTCGGCGCGACGACGTGGTCGGGATGGCTGATCTGGATCTGATTGTTGAAATGCTCGATCCGGCCGCTCACCACGCGCGTGGCGCCCACGGGGAGAAGCTTCTTCAGATAGTCGCCGCGCACATGGAAGTAGACGAGGTGGAGGAATCCCGTCTCGTCGCGGCAGCGGACGCGATAGGGCTGGCGCGGATTGTGCGGCGGCAGATGCGCATCGACGATCACGGTCAACGTGGCGATGACACCCGCCGGTGCCTCCGCCACCTTGGGACGGAAGCGGCGGTCGATGATGCCGGTCGGCAGATGCCAGAGAAGATCGACGACGCCAGGCCCCGCGACGCGCTCGAGGAGTGCCGCAAAGCGGGGACCGACGCCCGGCAGCGATGTCGCGGGCGCGAACAGGGGAAAGAGACTCTCGGGGCGCACGATGAGGCTGATCTGGACGAAGAGGCGTTGGCCGATGGCGGTGCGGCTCGCTATATCGTAGGGCAAATCCGGGACCTGGACGATGGGCGAAGCACTCGACCTGCGGCGCAAGCGTTTGCTTTATTTGAGCTGGCGGCGCGGCATGCGCGAGACCGATCTGCTGCTCGGCCGCTTCGCCGACCGTCACCTGCGCGCGCTCAGCGAGGATCAGCTCGGCCGCTACGAGAAGCTTCTCGAGGTGGAGGACGGGCTGCTCCTCGATTGGGTCACCCGGCGCCTCGCGCCACCCGCCGAGCATGACAGCGACGTGTTGCGGCTCCTCATCGAGTTCCACCATGCGCATGATGCCCGACGCGCTTGATCGATTCTTCGCCGCGGCGCCCGGCGCGTCGGCGGCGCCTCTTCGCATCGCCGGCGCGCCGGAAGGCCACGACGGCTTCGTCCTCGGCGGTCTCGTCGAGCGCGCAGAAGCCTGCACGTTGCTTCATGTATGCCGCGACGACGGCCGCATGGCGCGGATGGCGGCGTCGCTCGCCTTCTTCCATCCGACGATCGAGGTCATCACCTTCCCGGCATGGGACTGCTTGCCCTACGACCGGGTCTCGCCCAACGCCGAGATCATGAGCCGGCGCATCGACGCGTTGACCCGGCTGGTGAGCGGTCCGGCGCCGGCGCGGCGTATCGTCCTGACGACGGTGAATGCCGCGCTTCAGCGGGTGCCGCCGCGGTCGCTCTTTCGCGACCGCGTGCTGAAGCTGGGCAGCAGCGGCCGCATCCCGCGCGATCGCCTCGTGAGTTTCCTCGAGCGGAACGGCTACACGCGGACCGATACCGTGCGCGAGGCGGGCGAGTTCGCGGTGCGGGGCGGCATCGTCGATCTCTTTCCCTCGGGTGCGCCCGCGCCGCTCCGCCTCGACTTTTTCGGCGACGTGATCGACGCGATGCGCCCCTTCGACCCGCTGACGCAGCGCTCAAGCGGCACGGTGGCGGAGCTGGTGGTGAAGCCGGTGAACGAGGTGCTGCTCGACGACGCCGTCATCCATCGCTTCCGCACCCGCTATCGCGAGCAATTCGGTACCGTCGCCGACGACGATCCGCTCTATGAGGCGGTGAGCGCAGGGCGACGCTATATCGGCATGGAGCACTGGCTCCCGCTCTATTACGAGACGCTCGAAACCATCTTCGATTATCTGCCCGATGCCGCCGTTACGCTCGACTACCAAGCCGAGGACGTGCGCAAGGATCGCCTCGAGGCCGTCGCCGATGCCTATGCGGCGCGGCGCGAGGGACTGCGTGTCAAGAATGCGGCGGCTCCGGTCTATCGGCCGGTGAAAGCCGACCAGCTCTACCTCGAGGACGCGCAATGGACGGCAACGCTCGGCACCCGGCGGACGGGCGCGCTCACCCCCTTCGAGCTGCCGGCGGAGAGCAGCGACAGCGTCGATGCCGACGGCCGGAGGGCTGGCGATTTCGCCGAAGCGCGCGCCCACCCCAAGCTCAACCTCTTTGATGCCGTGCGCGATCACGTCCGGCATGAGCAGGAGGCGGGCCGCCGCGTCCTCATCGTCGCCTATAGCCTGGGTTCGGCCGATCGCCTCAAGGCGCTGCTCGGGGAGCGCGGCCTCGACGATATCGCCATGGCCGGCACCTGGGAGGACGCCGTGGCGATGCCGCCGGGGCGTCTCGGGCTCGCCGTGCTGCCGATCGAACACGGCTATCGCTTTGACGCCGCCGCGGTCATCACCGAACAGGACATCCTCGGCGACCGCCTGGCGCGGCCGCCGCGCCGCCGTGCTAATTTCGAGCAATTCGTCGCCGAGGTCTCGGCGCTCCAGCCGGGCGATCTCGTCGTCCATGTCGAGCATGGCATCGGCCGCTATGACGGGCTCGTGACGCTCGATGTGGCGGGGGCGCCACATGATTGCCTCCGTGTGATCTATGCCGGCGACGACAAGCTCTTCGTGCCGGTCGAGAACATCGAGGTGCTGTCGCGCTACGGCTCGGAGGCGACGGACGTCCAACTCGACCGCTTGGGCGGCGTCGCCTGGCAGTCGCGCAAGGCGCGCGTCAAGCAGCGCATCAAGGACATTGCCGGCCAGCTCATCGCCGTGGCGGCGGAGCGTCAGCTGAAGAACGGCGAGGCGATGCTGGCGCCGGAAGGGCTCTACGAAGAATTCGCCGCGCGTTTCCCTTATCCCGAGACCGAGGATCAGCAGAAGTCGATTCTCGACACGCTCTCCGACATGGCCTCGGGCCGGCCGATGGATCGCCTCATTTGCGGCGATGTCGGCTTCGGCAAGACCGAGGTGGCGCTGCGCGCTGCCTTCATCGCCGCGATGTCGGGCGCGCAAGTGGCCGTCGTCGTGCCGACGACGCTCTTGGCGCGGCAGCACTTCCGCACCTTCTCGCAGCGTTTCGTCGGCCTGCCGCTCCGGCTTGCGCAGCTCTCGCGCCTCGTCTCGCCGCGCGATGCGGCGCAGATCAAGAACGAGCTCGCCGACGGCCGCATCGATGTCGTCGTGGGCACCCACGTGCTGCTCGGCAAAGGCGTACGCTTCCAGCATCTGGGCCTCCTCGTCGTCGACGAGGAGCAGCATTTCGGTGTGGCGCAGAAAGAGCGCTTGAAGCAGCTCAAGGCCAATGTGCACGTGCTGACACTGACCGCCACGCCCATCCCGCGCACGCTGCAGCTCGCGCTTGCGGGCGTGCGCGAGATGAGCGTCATCGCCACGCCGCCCGTCGATCGCCTCGCCGTGCGGACCTTCGTAATGCCCTACGATCCGGTGGTGCTGCGCGAGGCGATGCTGCGCGAGCGCCATCGCGGCGGGCAGATCTTCTATGTGGCGCCGCGCATCAGCGATCTGGGGGATGTCGGCCAGCAACTGAAGGAGCTGGTGCCAGAGGTCAAGGTGGCGGTGGCGCACGGCAAGATGTCGGCCTCCGAGCTCGAGAGGGTGATGGGCGCCTTCGATGACGGCAGCTACGACCTCCTCCTTTCCACCAATATCATCGAGTCCGGCCTCGATATTCCCACCGCCAACACCATGATCGTGCACCGCGCGGACATGTTCGGCCTGGCGCAGCTCTATCAACTCCGCGGCCGCATCGGCCGCAGCAAGCTCCGCGCCTACGCCTATCTGACGCTCCCAGCCGGAAAGATGCTGACGCCGACGGCACAGCGCCGGCTCGAGGTAATGCAGACGCTCGATCAACTGGGCGCCGGCTTCACCTTGGCAAGCCACGATCTCGATATTCGCGGCGCGGGCAACCTCTTGGGCGAGGAGCAATCAGGCCACATTCGCGAAGTGGGCGTCGAGCTCTATCAGCATCTTCTCGAGGAAGCGATCGCGCAGTCGCGCAGCGGCGTTGGTGAACTCGGCGAGGCCAAGGAGGAGTGGACGCCGCAGATCACCATCGGCACGCCGGTGCTGATCCCCGAGACCTACGTCGCCGATCTCAACGTGCGGCTCGGGCTCTATCGCCGCATCGCCGCGCTCGTCGACCGCCGCGAGATCGATGCGTTCGCCGCCGAGCTCATCGACCGCTTCGGTCCACTTCCGCGCGAAGTCGAGAACCTTCTTGAAATCATCGCGATCAAACGCCTCTGCCGCGACGCCGGGGTGGCGAAGGTGGAAGCGGGGCCCAAAGGTGCGGTGTTGCGCTTCCACGATGATCGCTTCGCCAACCCCGCGGGGCTTGTCCGTTTTCTCCAGGAGCAGGCGGGCACGGCGAAGCTCAGGCCCGATCAGCACCTCGTCGTCATGCGCCATTGGGAAGAGACGCGCGAGCGGCTGCGCGGCATTCACGCGTTGTTGCGGCACCTCGCCGACATCGCCAACGCGCCGGCGAATGAAGCGCCACCCGCTGGCGCCGCCGCGCCGGCGATGCGAAAGGCTGCGCCGTGCTGATACCGGCGGTTGCCATTTGCTGGTCGGCGTATGACTCGCAGCTGCATTTCGTTACAGCGGAGGAACGGAATCGCCAGTTGCGGGTTTGCTCGGGCGAACATCCATCAACCGGAGCCACTCATGCGTTCTGCGCTCATCGCTCGCCCGTGGCTCTTCGCTTCGACCGCGGCCCTCGCCCTGTTGTTCGTCGCACCTTACACCCTTGGTGATGACGATGGCTTGCTGGTGAAGAAAGTCTACGCCACAGGCGGTGGTGGAGCCGGAGCTGGAGCGGGTGCCGCCGGTGCCGGAGCCGGAGCTGGAGCGGGTGCCGCCGGTGCCGGAGCGGGCGCCGGTGCTGGCGCTGGAGCTGGAGCAGGCGCGGGCGGTGCCGGAGCGGGTGCTGGTGCCGGCGCTGGCGCTGGAGCTGGAGCTGGAGCAGGCGCGGGCGGTGCCGGAGCGGGAG
>DASZAN010000121.1:0-4398 GCA_035945115.1 Allostellaceae bacterium | reverse complement strand
GACCGCCGTCACTGCCCTCGCGCGCACCATCCCGCACCAGGATCGACGTGTCGAACTGGAGCGGGAAGCCGGCAAGGTGTTGCAGCTCGCGGCCTAACGCCTCGCCCCGCATGGCTGCGGCTATGCGGGGTTGAGGCGTTTCTGCATCGCCAGGGCATCTCGGTCACCGAGAGCAGCGATCGGACACGCCGGTGTGGCTCTGCGCTAAGGGTGGCCCGACGGCGATTGTAGTACAGTAAATAAAGCGAGGGAGGCTCTGATGAAAAATACACATTGTCTTACGCAGCTCGCAGCGGCAGGGATCGCGGTATTGCTGGCCGGCGGCGCGAGCGCCCAACACAGTCACGAATTGCTATCGCCCGACACAATCAAGTGGGAGCCGATGCCGCGCGATTGGACGAATGGGCCACCTCCATCATTCGGAACCCCGACACCGCCGCCCGAGATCGCGATAATGTGGGGCGATCCCACAAAGGAAGGCGAACCGTTCCTCTTCCGCTTGCGCTCGTCAAGGCTCGGAATCGTACCTGTCCCTGTCCATTCTCATCCCACCGACGAGCATATCACTGTGCTCTCAGGTATTTTTTGTGGAGGCGAAGGCGACAAATTCGACGCAGCCAATTCCAAGGACATGCCAGCCGGATCGCACATCATGCTCCCCAACGGCATGCAGCATTTTGCCGTGGCGAAGGACAGCGTCATCGAAATCTACGGCATAGGCCCATTCAAAATAAATTGGGTAAAGTAGGTAGAAAAGCCGTCGTCATGACCGTCGAGGAAGAGGCAAGCCGGTGACCGTCGTGCTTGAGTTCGCCCCTCGGGTGGCTCGGCGCTCGACATCGAGCTGAAAGGCGACGCGCGTTGGGAGCGGCGCTGGTTTCGCGCCAGCGGGCAAAGAGCGGCTGGACATAATGGCGCGAGATGTAGCAAGCGCTCAGCCGCTCCGAGGTCGACACGAGCGACAGGGCATGGCGACCAGCAGACCGCTGCGCGCCAAAAGTGCCGAGCGCCTCTTGCGCCCAGACCCTAGGCCGCCTGTCGGTAGGTTGCACGATCATCGGTGGCCGGTCCGCAGTTAGATGAAAAGCGGCCACGCCGCCGATGCCTTGGCACCGCCGGCTTGTGCCGCCAACAGACATCGGCTGGTCGTTTTAATGCTTTACCAAACGAGAATTTTTACCCAAAAATGTCGATCAGATGCCCGACTTCTCGCTCCCTGTTACGCGCTATGCCCTGAGCGGCGACATCAACGTCGCCTACCAGGTCATGGGTGAAGGACCGGTCGATATCGTGATGGTCCCCGGTCTCTTCTCGCACGTTGAGCTTTTCCACGAGCTACCGGGCTACACGGCTTTCCTGCGCAGGCTCGGGGCCTTCGCCCGCGTCATCACCTTCGACAAGCGAGGGCAAGGACTTTCCGACAGGGTATCCGACGTACCGCCCCTTGAGCAGCGGATGGACGACGTCCGCGCCGTCATGGAAGCGGTTGGCTCGAAACGCGCAGTCCTTGCCGGCTTCTCCGAAGGGTCGCCTATGAGCGCACTGTTCGCAGCGACTTACCCTGCGCGCGTGTCGGGCCTGATTCTGTTCGGCGGTTTTATTAACTCAGCCTACGTCGGTAAAACAGCGGAAGAAAGAATTGCTGAACGCCTGAAGGGCTGGGGCAGCGGCGTTTACGCGAAGATAGCCGCGTCGGCGGCCCGACCAGTCAGCGCCGAAACTATGGCACTATTCGGCAAGGTCGAGCGGATGTCCGCGAGTCCGGGTGCCCTCGCAGCCCTAATTCGCATGAACTTCAAGATCGACGTGACCCAGGTCCTTTCCACCATCCGAGTCCCGACGCTAGTCCTTCACCGCCGGACCGATGCAAACGTCCCCGTAGAGGAGGGACGGAGACTGGCGGCACACATCCCCGGCGCTAAGTACATCGAGTATCCCGAGGGCGATCATTGTTTTTGGACAGGTGACACCGAAAAGCTGTTGGGTGACATAGAAGAGTTCGTAACGGGCCAGCGCGACAGCGGCACCGGCGGATTCGAGCGTATCCTGGCAACAGTGCTTTTCACCGACATCGCCGGCTCGACGCAATGTGCGGTCGCGCTAGGCGACCAACGCTGGCGGCAGATGCTCGACGAGCACGATCGGCTGGGCCGGCAGATGGTCGAACGCCATCGCGGCAAACTTATAAAGACGACTGGCGACGGACTTCTCGCCACGTTCGACGCGCCAGGCCGAGCCGTCCGCTGCGCGCTCGCCGTCGCCAAGACCACTGCGGACATTGGCGTGCCTCTACGGGCGGGTCTTCATACCGGTGAGATTGAAGCGCGCGGTGACGACGTCGCCGGCGTCGCCGTACATGTCGCCGCTCGCGTGATGGCCCACTCAGAGCCAAGCGAGGTGCTAGTCTCGCGCGTGGTGACCGATCTCGTGGCAGGGACGGGCTTGCGCTTCAGTGAGCGAGGGTCGCACGAACTGAAGGGGCTACCGGGCCGTTGGGACCTGTTCGCCGCCGGCTTGGGAAGTGCCGGCAGTTAGCGAAGATGCTGGCGTGGATCGGATGTGGGTTGAAGGGCTTCGGTCGAGTGCGCTCCGCGCGATGCGCCTTGGACCGAACCATCACGATCTCTGGCGAATACCACACCAATCTGCGCGACGAACGTCGGCAATTGGCAACAACTCGGAAGTGGCTGACGGCGCCAGGGATTTCCGCTGATAGGCGTGAACCGGACATGGAGCCAAAATCAGCCAAAGTTTCGATCGCTCCCTCACGGCGGCCGGCCTTGCAGCCTGGGTTCTTTCGCTCGCCGCGGTCAGGGCACCAAGATTCGTCCTGGGCCGCCGGCTAGTCGCGCGTGCGCGTTGTCACTGATCACGGCTGGCTCATGATGCCGACCCAATTCGGCTACCCGCTTCCCCCCGAACTAAGCAAGCTGACGCGATCAAATCTTCAGGAGTGTTGCGGCTGTTCCACCCAGTATCATGTTACGTTCATCGGGGCTCAAACGGAGTTCATCGACGAATTGAACGGGATGCTTGTATCCCACCACGAAGCAATAGTCGCTGCCTAGCATGATCCGATCGACGCCAACCTCTGCGATGACATACTCCATAAGCGGCTTCGAATGGGCGATCGTGTCATAGGTGAAGCGCCGAAGGTATGAACTTGGCGCGTTCGCCGATTTCTTTGCCGCGGCGATGACGTTCCATCCGTGATCGAGCCGCCCAACGAGCGTCGGCAAAACACCCCCTGCATGCGGAAGATTGACGCGAAGCGTCGGGTGACGATCGAGCACGCCGCCGAAAATCAAATGACAGGCCGCAATCGTGGTATCGATCGGGAACCCAACGAGATTAGGCAAGGAATAGGGCAGCAGCCGCTTGCCGCCGACCACAGGAGCAAGCGGGTGCAAGAACAGCGGCAGGTCCAGAGCCTCTATACGCGCCAGGACGGGCTCGAACATGGGATCGTCGAGATCGCGATCATTTATGTTCGTTCCCGTGTAAATGCCGCGAACGCCTGGGAGCTTGCTCGCACGATTGAGCTCGTCCAGGGCGCGATCAGGATCGGACATGGGCAGCGTCGCCAAGACGACAAAGCGGTCGGGATGGGCGCGGTGCGCAGCCGATGCGGCATCATTCCATGCGCGTGCGAGCTGGTGCGAGATCTCGCCGTCCGCCCAATAGACCATCGGGCCTGTCAGAGAAAGCGCATGGACTGCCACGCCTTGCTCGTCCATATCGGCGAGGCGCTGCTTCAGGTCGATGAACTTGGTCGGCAGCGGACCCGAGGTTTGCGTGGGCGTCTTGAAGAAGAAGCCCTGATCGCTCGTATGAAATTCGGCACCCAAAGGCCGCCCGATGTCGTTGAAGAGATCAAGATATTCGCGCGGAAAATAGTGCGCATGCGTATCGATGGACCGCACACCAGCTTGTACGGCCGGCGCCGGCTGCGCGTGCACCTCGCCCAGGACTCCGGTCGCTACAGTCGCGAACGCCCCTTGAAGCGCACGTCGGCGCGACAGCTCACAGCAGCTCCATCCAGTGTGCTCTCGCATGGTGCACTCCCACAGATGCGGTGCGCCGCCTCCTTTACTCGATCACCTCATCGGCTTGCGCAACGACCGATGGCGGAACTTCGAGGCCAAGGGATTTCGCTGTTTTGAGGTTGATCACCAGCTCGAATTTCGTCGGCTGCATAACAGGCAGGTCCGCAGGATTTGCGCCATTGAGAATTCTTCCGACCAAGATGCCTCCTTGACGATATGCATCCGCGACATTCGTCCCATAACTGGCGAGGCCGCCGCTTTCGGCATATTCGCGCCAGGCGTAGATGGCAGGCAACTTGTGGCGTGCAGCCAGCATCACCAGCTGGTCGCGTCGGATATTGAAGAATGGATC
>DASZAN010000120.1:0-2353 GCA_035945115.1 Allostellaceae bacterium | reverse complement strand
GCTGATCGATAGTACTCCCCTCGAAGACAGGCTCTCGAAGCTGCAGCCGCTGGAGTTGGAGCAGGTGCGGCGCACCGCGCAGGAGCCGCTGTTCAACAGCCTGATGGAACAGCATCACTATCTTGGCTATGAACAGCCTGTTGGTGAGCATCTCAAATACGTAGTGTGGGCACAGAATCGGCCTGTAGCGTGCCTGGCCTGGTCCTCGGCGCCGCGTCACCTGGCCAGCCGCGATCACTATATCGGCTGGGACGCCGCGGCGCGGCGCAGCCGCATCCGCTTCATCGCCTACAACACGCGCTTCCTGATCCTGCCGTGGGTGCGAGTGGAGCATCTGGCCTCGCACATCCTGGGCCGCATGGCGGCGCAGATCTCCGATGACTGGCAGCAACTCTACGGGCATCCGATTTACTTCCTGGAGACGTTCGTGGATCCGGAGCGGTTCCGCGGCACTTGTTATAAAGCAGCCAACTGGGTGCTGATGGGCAGGACCACCGGACGCGGCAAGCAATCCAACAGCTATGTTCCGAACCGCTCGATCAAAGAGGTCCTCGGCTACCCGTTGACCAGGCGGTTCCGCGAACTGCTGGGAGGCGCGGTGTGAAGCAGCCCAGGCGGCGCATCGAAGTGAACCTGGAAGAACTGGACCGGGTGCTGGATGGAGCGCGTGAGGCGCCGCTCAGCGAAGAAGATCATCGCAAGCTGCGGGAAGCGCTGCATGCGCTGGCGGCGATGCTGGTGCGGCCGCGCAATACGGAGAAGACCAGTTCGGTAGTGGGGAAGCCCGAAGACGAAGCAGGCGACAGTGGAAAGCAGCCGGACGCAGATGCACCTCCGCCACCAGGACACGGGCGCAACGGAACTGAAGCCTTTAGCGGCGCCACACGAGTAGAGGTCAAGCACGCGACCCTGGCCCACGGAGATCGCTGTCCGGCGTGCGGGCAAGGCAACGTGTATGCGCAGAAGGAGCCGAAGGTGCTGGTGCGCGTCATCGGCCAAGCTCCGCTGGCGGCCACGGTCTATTCGTTGGAGCGGTTGCGCTGCGGCGCCTGCGGGCAGGTGTTCACGGCGCAGGCCCCGGAAGGCGTGGGCGAGGGTAAGTACGATGAGTCGGCGGCGGCCATGATCGCCCAGCTCAAATATGGCAGCGGCACGCCGTTCAACCGGTTGGAGCAACTGGAAAAGCAGATGGGCATTGCGTTGCCGGCGGCAACGCAATGGGAGATCGTTGCGCGGGCCGCGCACCCGATCAAACCGGCGCGTGACGAGCTGATCCGGCAGGCGGCGCAAGGCGAGGTGGTGCACAACGACGACACCAGCATGCGCGTGCTACGCCTCGAGCGCGATCCCAGGGACGGGCGCACCGGTGTGTTTACCAGCGGCATCGTCGCCACCAGCGAGGGACGGAAGATCGCGTTGTACTTCACCGGACCCAAGCATGCCGGCGAAAACCTTGCCGACGTGCTGAAGAAGCGCAGTCGAGAACTGCCGGCGCCGATTCAGATGTGCGATGCACTGTCGCGCAACGTGCCGGAGTTAGCTCCGGGAGTAGAGATCCTGCTGGCCAACTGTATGGCGCATGGAAGAAGACAGTTCGTAGATGTGGCGGAGAACTTCCCCGGCGAATGCCGCTACGTGCTGGAGATGCTCGCCCAGGTATACGGTAACGATGCCGAAGCGCGGGAACTTGGAATGACACCGGACCAGCGGTTGCAGCTTCATCAGCAACACAGCACTCCGATCATGGACGAGCTGCACCTCTGGCTGGAGTCGCAACTGGCGGAGCGGAAGACAGAGCCTAACTCCGGACTCGGTCAGGCGATCAACTATCTGCTGCGGCACTGGCAGCCCTTGACGTTGTTCCTTCGCAAAGCCGGAGCACCACTGGACAACAATATCGTTGAGAGAAGCTTGAAGCGAGCTGTTCTGCATCGAAAGAACGCTCTGTACTATCGCACTCTGAACGGCGCACAAGTGGGCGATCTGTTCATGAGCCTGATCCACACCTGCCAGTTGTGTGGCGCCAACTCCTTCGACTATCTAGTCGAGTTGCAGCGCCATGCTCGCCAGCTGGCCGCCTCCCCATCGGAATGGATGCCCTGGAACTATCGCGACACCTTGATGCGAACTGCCCAGTTATGATGAACCTGCATGGCCGAAAAGGATACTCTGGGGCCATGGCAGTCAGGCAGCGCGAAATGCCCGTGAAACGGGCCTCCGCAAGGCGTAAATCGCGAAGGGTTTTTGGCCACCCCGGCAAACGGCCGAAATCGGCGCTCCGGGTCGGTCTTTATGCCCGAGTCTCCAGCCACGACCAGCAGACGTTGCCCATGCAGAATCGCGCACTACGCGA
>DASZAN010000119.1:0-10861 GCA_035945115.1 Allostellaceae bacterium | reverse complement strand
GACCGCCGTCACTGCCCTCGCGCGCACCATCCCGCACCAGGATCGACGTGTCGAACTGGAGCGGGAAGCCGGCAAGGTGTTGCAGCTCGCGGCCTAACGCCTCGCCCCGCATGGCTGCGGCTATGCGGGGTTGAGGCGTTTTCGGCTCCTGAAGCGACGATCCGCTCGCGATCGCCCTATCGCCTTATGCCGTGAGCGCCTTCCATCTTGGCGCCCGTCAGATCCGCGCCTTTCAGTTCAGCGTTCCGGAGATCGGCATCCCTCAGATCGCAGTTGACCAAACTGGCTCCTCTAAGGTCCGCGCCAACCAGCCGCGCACCTCGAAGCGACGCGCCATCAATTTTCGCTCCGGCAAGACGCGCCCGCTCGAGGTTGGTCGGGACGGTGACCTTATTCGCGCCGACATCCGCCAGCGCCGAAAGATTTGCTCCGCTGAGGTCTGTGCCACCGAGATGCGCTCGCCACAGTGTTGCGCCGCGTAGGTCCGCTCGCATCAACTTCGAGCCGCGCAAATCGACGGCGATCATCTCGCTTCGCGCAAGCAACGCATCTGAGAGGTCCACCGATTGCAAATTACCGCGGTCGAACACCGCCATGACGAGATCCGCACCACGCAGGCTGAAGCCGGATAGGTCCAGACCAGTGAGCACCGCCCTCTGCCCTTTTTGACCTTTGGCCGCGATCCACAGCTGATGACGTCGTTGAATTTCAGCGAGCTGCGCGGCTGTGGGCACGGTTTGCAGGCTGAGTTGAGCTTCGCGTACTTCGGCCAATCCTCTTTGCCAGGCATCTAAGATCACGCCCGTGAGATCGGCGCCGCGCAAGTCAGCCCCTGTGAGTTTCGCGCCGGTCAGCACGGCCCCCTGAAGATTGGCGCCGGCAAGCCTTACATGCTGAAGGTCGGCGTCTTCCAAGATTGCACCAGTAAAGTCTGAATTTCGCATGTCGGCGCCACGAAGATCGGCCCCGCGTAGTCGTGCATCAGTAAAGTCGGCGTGCAGGACCATGGCGCCGGGCGCCTTAACTTGCGAAAGATCGGCTTCGCACGCCTTCGCCAACGTGAAGTCGGCCGCGGACGTCGCGAATCCCACAGTACTAGAGTGCTGCCGATCATAGCGCGCGAGCGCTGCCTCACGAAGATCCGCTCGCGCGAGAATGGTGCCGTGGAGAGAAGCCGCGCGGAAGCAGGCACCGCGGAGATCGGCCGCGGTGAGGTCCGCACGATCAAGATTTGCCATGCGTAGGTCAGCGGCGAACAATGTCGCGCGCATCAGCTGCGCCGAGGTGAGAATAATGCGTTGCAAGCAGGCGCCAGTGAAATCAGCTTCAACAAGATTGGCGCGGGCCAAGTCATAGTCGGAGAGATCGTGAAAGCTAAGAAGCGCGCGCCGGCCACCTGCTTTACGGGTGACGAATCGCAGGTGGCTTTGGAGAATGTCCGTCAGTTCCCCGGGCGTAGGCCGTCTCAGTTTGGGATCTGGCGCGCTATCACCTGTCATAGCGCCACACCACCACAAACCGTTAACTAAAATCTGAATTCCGATAAGGCTCGATTTGGACGGCTGAGCCTTCTGGCAGCGGCTAGTTTAGACAGCGATCGAGCGGACATAATACCGCGCTGCGCGGTCCGCAGCATTTTATGCGACTGTCCGCCATGCGGGGCAATTTTGAGGTAAGTACATGGGCCAGACCTGTTCCGGCTCTGAACGCACATGCCTCCACTCAGGATCAAGGTCGTGGTCTTAAATGATGTGCCGATCGGCGGGGCGCGAACTTGGATTGAGGTAGCGCAGCTTGTCAGCACGGTACTAAAGCGTTCCGTCACCCCGCGCGAAGCACAAAATAATGGAAGCGAAGGTCCCGACGGGTTCTACGTCAACCTGTTGTCTTGAGTTGCCTTCAGCCGACGCCCAATTTTGCAAGCGCATCTTGGGCCCCAAGACGATCGCCTATTAGCTGATGCATGAGAGCGCAAGAAGCACCTTCAGAACTTCCTAGCTCGACGCGCCAACCGCATCTCGGACAGGCGGGACTCAGGCCGACCGTCCGCCCCAGCGACCCGTTGCCACCGCGGCGCAGTCTGCGCACACTCCCGGGCCGTGCCCACACGCTCCGCGCCGCGCCTCTCGTTCTTCTATGCCGCGATTTTCCTGGTGATCGGCGTTCAACTGCCGTTCTGGCCCGTGTGGCTCGCGGCGCGCGGCTTGGGCGCGGTCGAGATTGGCGCCGTCATGGCGCTCGGCCAGGGGCTCAAGACGCTGACGACGCCGCTTGCCGGCATGCTCGCGGACCGCAGCGGGGATCGCCGTCGCACCATGCTCGCCCTTGCCGCAGCGGGCGTAGTCTCCTTCGCAGTCTGCCTCCCGGCGCGCGGCTTTGCGGCGCTCGCTGTCCTCACGGCACTGACCGGCGCCTGCCTTTCCGCGCTCATCCCGCTCGGCGACAATCTTGCCCTCGTCGCCGCGCTGGGCGCACGTCTCGATTACGGCCGCATGCGTCTCTGGGGCACGCTCGCCTTCATCCTCGCTACACTCCTGAGCGGCAACGCGCTCGCCGGGCGCGACGCTGACGTCATCCTCTACCTCCTGATCGGCGCATCTGCGGTGCTCCTCGTCGCGTGCCAGCTCCTGCCACGCCTCGCCGTGCCGGCGCGGGCGGGCCTCCAGGCGGCGCGCGGCACGCTGCTGGCGCCGCGCTTTCTCGTGTTCCTCGCGGCGGGCGCGCTCGTCCATGTGAGCCACAGCATGTACTACGCCTTCGGCCCCCTGCATTGGCAGGCGCTCGGTTTCTCGAGCCGTACCATCGCCCTGCTCTGGGCCGAGGGCGCCGCCGCCGAGATCGCTCTCTTCTTCTGGGGCGCGCCGCTCGTCCTTCGCTGTGGAGCGCTCGGTCTCGTCGTGGTGGGTGGCGCTGGCGGCGCGCTGCGCTGGGCGGTGAACGCGATCACGCAGGATCTAGCGCTCATCGCCTTGGCCCAGCTCCTGCACGCGCCGAGCTTCGCCGTGGCGCATCTCGGCGCCATGCACTTCGTCGCCGGCCACGCTCCAGAGGAGCACTCCGCGACAGCGCAAGCCCTCTATGCCGCGGTCTGCGGCGTCGCTGCTGGCGTCGTCGTGCTCGGGGCGGGCGCACTCTACAATGCGGTCGGCGGCGGTGCCTATTTCGCCATGAGCGCGCTTGCGGCATTTGGCGCGGCGCTGGCCGTAATCCTCGCGCGCGGTGCGGAACAGGCAGCACCCGTCAAACCTTAGCGTGGTCGGCAACACTCCATTGGTCGAGCCTATGGTGCTAGCCCCGCCTCCGCTATCGCCAGATGGAGGTCCGATGACTATCGAGCGGATGCGAAACGTGGGCCAGCGAGGCCTTCCCCACCATAGCCGTGGTGCTCCAATATTCTGAAGGGGAGGAGAAGTGCCATGCAGAAGTTCGGCCGGGTCGTGTTCAGCCAGATGGACGAGGTCTTGTTCGGCAAGCCTACTGCCGACGCGATCGCCGAGGAAGCTCGACGGCTCGCTGCCGATCGCGTTTTCCTCATGGTGAGCGGCACCCTCAACCGCGACACGGACGAAATTGGCAGGGTGCGCCGGACACTCGGCAATCACTGCGTCGGCATATTCGACAAGATGCCGCCCCATACACCGCGGAGCGCCGTCATAGCCGCGGCGGAGGAAGCGCGGCGAGCACACGCCAATCTCATCGTCACGATCGGCGGCGGCTCGATGACAGATGGCGCCAAAGCGGTGCAGCTCTGTCTCGCCAACGACATCCGGTCGGCCGATGCCCTCGATGACTACCGGCCCGTCAAAGGCCCGGACGGCGTCCTCGGACCGCCACCATGCAAGCCACCGTCGATCCGACAAGTCACGGTCCCAACAACGCTGTCGGCAGGCGAATTCAGCGCGATCGCCGGGGTCATGAATGAAAGTACCAAGGTGAAAGAGCTCTTTCGGCATCCTGGGATCATTCCGCGGGCGGTGATCCTGGACCCAGCGATTACCGTGCACACGCCCGAGTGGCTGTGGCTGTCGACCGGCATCCGCGCCGTCGACCATTGCGTCGAGGGCGTCTGCTCTAAAGAGGCGAATGCCTTTGCTGACGCGCAGGCGCTTCACGGCTTGACGCTGCTGTCCACCGGGCTGCCGCGCGTCAAGGCTGACCCGAAGGATCTCCAAGCGCGCATCGACTGCCAGATAGGCGCATGGCTCTCTATGGGACCGCTCGCGAGCGGGGTTCCGATGGGCGCGAGCCATGGTATCGGCTACGTCTTGGGAGCGCTCTTCAACATCCCGCACGGGCATACGTCCTGCATCATGCTGCCGGCGGTCATGCGCTGGAACAAGCCGGCGAACGCGGAGCGCCAGGCGCTGGTGGCAGCCGCCATGGGTCATCCGGGAAAGGATGCCGTGGATGTGCTGGACACCTTTATCGCCGGATTGGGCATGCCGCGCAGTCTGCGCGAGCTGAAGGTTGGATCAGAGAGTTTCGACCAAATGGCCGTTCAGGCGATGAGCACGCCATGGGTTCCACGCAATCCGAGGCCGATCAATGAACCGGCACAGGTGCGCGAGATACTCGAATTGGCTGCGTGATAAATCCAAGCGGTCCTCTTTTGCCAGCGCGCGCCAGCCGGCAGCGACCGGACGGGCCGCTTTCGGACCTAAAGCTGATCCGGACTGAGCACGTTCGTTCTTCGCCTTCGTGCCTAGAAGCAGACCTTCATGTTTGCCAAGTTGCCTTCCCTATTGGACAGACGCCCTCGACTCTCCGGAGAGCAGGGAGGAGAGCGGTATGGCCACATTGAGAAAAAATGCATCAGTGCCGGCGGTATTGTGCATCGCGAAGCTGTGCTGGTAGTTCACGTTGAAGAGTATTCGGCCGTACAAAAAGGCAAGCGATGGCCCCACTACCACCGCGCTCGACCTATTGCCGTTGCCATTTACCAGCCGGCCGTTCTGAAAGTCGTTGCTGAATTGCTTCCAGAGGCCGCCAACCACCCCGGGTGCAAAATCGCCAAAACGCCAGCTGACCGAGTAGTCAAGGAAGAACATGTTGCCGGATTGATAATGCGTCGCATCGTTTTCCGTATTAAGCGCAAGGCGAGGGAGGATTCCGATGTCGAGGCCATTCGGGCCGCCATAGCGCAGCCCAATAGTAGGCTGCACCGACCAATAGTTCACTCCTATCATCCTCACCGGGTTCTTAGAATACGCGGGGCTTGGCGTAAAAAAAGCGATCCCTACCGGCATGGTCAGATCCGATGACAGCTGCCAGGTTGCCACTGCAGGAGCGAGGGTAACGCTCGCAACGCCGCTGTTACTACCTTCGAGGCGTCCAACGCGCTGCGAGATAAGTTTGGCCACGGGCACTGCGACTGATGAAGCAAGCAGCCCACCTCCGGGCAGTTCCAACGGCCACGTTTCCACGAACCGAAAGACGTTGGCAACAGCTTCGCCGTGGAAGGCGAGCGGGAGCTTCTCGCCATCGTTACCGTAAAGGGAGTGCAGATATAGGTAGGTTGTCTGGTTCAGCCAGTAGAGGCCAGGGACTAGCGGAGATGAAGCCGTGTTGTACCCCGGTGATCCGAACATATAGGGCGGGATTCCATTCTCCGCGCTAAGAGCGGATTGAGATGGAATAGCCGCCAGAATGAGGACCATCAGTGCCGTAACAGCGTCGGGCAGGGTTCTTCGCAGACCCCATGCCAGCTTGTCTGAAACGCGCCATCCCAGAGGCGGGCCTGCGCGCCTCATGGCAAGCAATAGTAGAAAGCCGAAATGCGCCGCCTCATGTGTCCCTGCCTCGCCTGATTTGGCGGTCACCTAGCTGCGCTTAATTGAGGTATGTTATCTGCCTCGCACCGGGCCGGGTGTGCGAAACATCACACCGCCTGGCGCCGATCGACTGGTATCTTGGGGGCTTGCTAGACGAAGCCGATCAATGGACGGCCGGCCCCGTCGATAAAGAACCGTGTTCCAACCCGTCGACGCCGGAGAGCCGCCTGGACATGGATCGCCGCTGGAAACTGTAAAATACTTTCTGCTTGCGGTCCTGGGCAACTCCGATGGATGTGGCCGATTGGTTGCGGGGCCTCGGGCTCGAACAATATGCGCCCGCGTTCCGCGACAACGACATTGACGAGCAGGTTTTGCGCCGGCTGACGGCCGAGGATCTGACCAGCCTTGGCGTGAACTCGGTCGGCCACCGCCGCAAGCTCCTCGACGCGGTCGCCGCGCTCGAGGCACCAATCCCCGCTGTCGAGACGCCAGCGTTTCGCCGGACGCCGCTGCAAGCCGATCCCGAGCGCCGGCAGCTCACTGTCATGTTCAGCGATCTGGTCGGCTCAACGGCGCTTGCCGCACGCCTTGACCCCGAGGATCTTCGCGAGATTATCGCCGCGTACCACCGAGCCGTCGCTCGCGTCGTCAAGAGCTTCGATGGGTTTGTCGCCCAGTACATGGGTGACGGGGTGCTCGTCTATTTCGGTTACCCGCAAGCGCATGAGGACGATGCCGAGCGTGCCGTGCGCGCTGGGCTGGCAGTGGTGGAAGCCATCGCCGAGCTTAATAGCGGCCATGAAGTGGCGCTCAGAACCCGCGTTGGAATCGCGACTGGCCTGGTGGTGGTAGGCGATCTCATCGCGAGCGGCGCAGCTTACGAGCTGAGCGCTGTCGGCGAGACGCCGAACCTGGCCGCGCGCCTACAAACCCTTGCGGAGCCGAACTCCGTAGTGATCGCGGCAAGCACGCGGCGGCTGACGGGCATGTTGTTCGAATATCGCGACCTTGGGACACGGGAAATAAAAGGGTTCAGCACACCGGTATCCATATCGCAGGTGCTGGGGATTAGAACCTTCCAAGGTCGGTTCGAGGCACAGCATGGGGTCGGCCTGACATCGCTGGTCGGGCGCGAAGAGGAACTCGATCTTCTGACGCGTCGCTGGCGTCAGATCCAGGACGGCGAAGGCTGCGTCGTCCTGCTGACGGGTGAGCCGGGAATCGGAAAGTCGCGCATCGTTCGCGAGTTCGAAAATCGGCTACCGAACCAGGCACATGCGCGAGCGGGCTTCTTCTGCTCACCGCTTCGGCAGGACAGCGCCCTATTTCCAGTTATCAGTTATTTCGAACACGCGGCCGGGTTTGTGCGCGAGGACGCGGGCTCGCTGAAATTGGCAAAGCTCGAAGCGCTACTCGCCCGCACCTCGGCCCACACCGAAGCAATCGGCTTGATCGCCGAGCTATTGTCGCTGCCAGGTGACGAACGATATCCGGTGCCTCAGCTTACGCCGCAGCAGCGCAAGGAGAAGACACTAGAGGCGCTGCTGGCACACATTGCCGGGCTGGCGGCCACGCAGCCGGTCTTAATGCTGTTCGAGGACGTCCATTGGATCGACCCCACGACGCGGGAATTGCTGCTGCTCATTGTTGAGCAGGTGCAGCAGCTGCCGGTGCTCGTTCTGGTCATCGCCCGCCCGGAATTCGTGCCTCGATGGCCCGTTCACACCCATGTGACAACGTTGTCGCTGACCCGATTGACGCGGCTTGAGGGAGCCGCGTTGATTGAGCGCGTTGCCGAGGGCAAGGCACTGCCCGCCGAGGTGGTGCAGCAAATTCTCGACCGCACTGACGGGATACCGCTTTTTATCGAGGAATTGACCAAGGCGGTCCTGGAAAGCGGCCTGTTGCAAGTGACGGACGATGGCTACGCGCTGACGGCGCCACTGTCGTGGCTCGCAATCCCGACGACGCTGCACGATTCGCTACTGGCGCGGCTCGATCGGTTGGCGCCGGTGAAGCACGTTGCGCAAATCGGCGCCGCGATTGGCCGCGATTTCTCCTATTCTCTGCTTGAAGGGGTCGCTCGACTCAACAGCGGCGCTCTGCGCGAGGCCCTCAGCCAGCTCGTACGTTCTGAATTGGTCTTCAGCCACGGCGAACCGCCAGAGGCGGTCTACACATTTAAACACGCCCTGGTCCGGGATGCGACATACGACACTCTGCTGCGCGGTCCACGGCAGGAGCTGCACGCGCGGATCGTTTCCGTGCTCGAAGAGCGATTCCCGGAGGATGTCGAACAACAGCCGGAAATTCTTGCGCAGCATTGCACGCTGGCTGGTTTGAGCGAGCGGGCGATTGGCTATTGGAACAAGGCCGGGCGCAAGTCTCTCGCGCGCTCTGCGATGGTTGAAGCGGCTGCCCAATTCCAGAAAGGCTTGGATCTCTTGCCGGGATTACCGGAGGGTTCAAATCGTCAGCGGCAAGAACTGGAACTGCAGAGTGCCCTCGGCCGGGCATTGATCGCGTCGAAAGGTCCCGCGTCGCCGGAAACCGGAAAAGCCTACCTTCGCGCGCGTGCGGTTTGTGAAGAACTCGGCGACACTGGGTCGTTGGTGCCGGTGCTAATGGGGCAATTCGCTCATTACCTAATGTGCGGCGCGCTGGGTGCGGCGCGCCAGATCGCCGACGACCTGCTGTTTCTGGGTCAAAGTAAAAACGACGCGATCGCACGGTTGGCGGGGCACCAGGCAATGGGCTCTTGCTTGCATGAAGTTGGCGATTTTGCTGGTGCAGCACGACATTACGACTCGGTGCTTTCCCTCTACGATCCCGAACGACACCAGACGATCGCGTCGGTGGCGGCGTACGATCCCAAAACCGTTGCTTTGGGCGTGTCGGCTTTGGATCTCTTTATCGCCGGTTATCCCGACCGCGCTTCCGCACGGATCGAGGAGGCGGTGAGCTGGAGCCGGAAGCTGAACAATTATACGACTCTCTGCTTCGCACTCTACAGCAGCTGGCGCTTTCATCTTCTTGGGCGTTCCGAGCAGGCCGCATTGACGCCGTTGCAAGAATCGTTCTCTGTCGCCACCAAGCACAGGTTGTCTCACTTTCAGAAAATGATCAATATTGGGCGAGTGCTGGTCGCCTCGACTAACGAAGGCATCGCCGACAGAATCGCGATCGTGCAACAGTCGATTAACGGCGAGGCAGAGCGGGGCGTGCATCATAATCACGCCTATTATCTTTGTGTTCTGGCCCAAGCCAAAGAAAGGGTGGGTGAACGCGAGGAAGCGCTGAACGTGCTGGCCAGAGCTTTGGAAAAGAGCGAGCGAACCGGTGAACGATGGCTAGACGCCGAGCTGCACCGGCTCAGAGGCGAGTGGGTGATCGACCATCGCAGCGGTGAGCAGGCAGAGGCCGCCTCCTGCTTTGAACGATCGCTGGCTGTAGCGAGACAGCAGGGTGCCAAAATGTGGGAATTGCGCACCGCCGCGAGCCTCGCCCGCCTCCGTCGCGACCAAGGAAGCCACGGTGAAGGGCGCGAGCTTTTGGCGTCAGTTTATGGCTGGTTCACCGAAGGCTTCGATACGTCTGACCTAAGAGAGGCAAAGGCCCTTTTGGACGAGCTCACCTAGGCGTGATGACGACGGAGGAGGCATTGCTCTCCGCGACCGAACGTGCGCTGGAAAACCAACCGCTCGGCGGCTTGCAGATTCGTGTTGCTGTGATCTGCGGCCTCATTCAGATGTGCGACGGCTATGACGTGGGTTCGATCGGCTGGTCGGTGCCATTGCTGACCCAAGCCTGGCATCTCGCGCCATCGGCATTCGCGCTGGCCTTTCTGTGGTCCAACATCGGCCTGATGGCGGGCGCTCTTGTCGCGGGACCGATCGGCGACCGGGTCGGACGCAAACCTTTGCTGATGATCAGCGTAGCTCTATTCGGCATTGCCTCGCTGGCAAGCGCCCTTTCGCCCACGCTCGAGTTCCTGGCTGGAACGCGCTTCTTCACGGGGATTGGAATAGCCGGTGGGTTTGCTGGAACAGTGGCACTCATTGGCGATTACACACCAGAGCGCCTGCGCGCGATGATGATTATGCTGGCGCTCGCCGGTGCACCTCTCGGTGGCTTTGTCGGCGGCCAGCTCGTCGCCCTCCTAATGAGTGAAGGGGCCGATTGGCCCATCATCTTCATCATCGGCGGCGTGCTCCCGCTCGTGCTGCTGGCGGTCACGGCGTTCTGGCTCCCTGAGTCGCCACGCTTTCTCGCCTTGCGAACGAACCTGACGCCGCGCCATCGCGCGCTGCTACTGCGGCTCACCATCGTTCCTTCAACAGAAGACGTGCATGCGATTGATGTCGCTCGGAGCAATACGATCAGGATGCTGTTCGGCGACGGTTTCGCTGTGCAGACGATCCTCCTGTCGATCATCTCTTTTTGCGGCCTCTTGAACATCTACCTGCTCATTTTCTGGCTGCCGGAAGTTTTGCACCTGGTCGGCCTGACGCCGGCGCAATCGGTATTTGCAACGAGCCTCTATACGCTCGGGGGGATCCTCGCGGCGGTCTATCTCGGATGGACGATTGATCGCTTCGGTGTGGGGACGGTGTCGGCGCATTTCGCGCTAAGCATCGTGTTCATCGCGCTGATCGCGCTTGTTGTCATGCCCTATTCCGTGTTGCTCATCGTGGTCCTATTGGCGGGCGTCACGGTACTCGGTAGCAAGACGGGCTTAGCCGCCGCATGCGGCAAGCTCTATCCAGCCCGCATGCGGACGAGCGGCTACGCGTTCACGGGTGGCGTTGGACAATTCGGTGGCATCGCTGCTGCACCCCTCGGTGGGTTTCTGCTGGGAAGCGGATTGCCGCCGGCCTACGTCTTCCTGTCCGCATGCGTGTTCGCGGCGATTGCTGCCGTGTCGACCGCAATTTTGAAATTGACCCGTCGACCGTGAAGAACGCGGGTTGGGTGCGATTTAAGCGACCTGAGAGGCAGCGGCTTTCTCGGAGAACACGGCGATCAAGGCGCGCAAAAACTCCGCGAGCCAGCGGAGGAGCAGGCTGAAGTTGTAGCCGGCGGCGGCG
>DASZAN010000118.1:0-4227 GCA_035945115.1 Allostellaceae bacterium | reverse complement strand
GGCATCGAGATTGCTTCCAGCATCGAGCGGAAATTGCGATCAACGTTGGGGAGTTCAGCAGCCTCGATGCGAGCACCCAAATAGGCTCCTTGCAGGTCATAGGTGTCAGCGGCGACACCACCGAATGCATTGTCGAAGTCTCTCTCTGCCTGCGAACGCTTGTGTGGGCCAAGGTCCTCATCGGGAACTCTCTCAATCCCCGCTGCTTTCAGAGCATCTTCGAGGACCTTCGCGTCGCCCGTCCAAAATTTTGAGAGCGTCTCCGCAGCCTTGATTTTCTGCGCATCCGACAGCGACGGAAGCTTGTGGCTGTCGAGCGTATCCACGATGGGGCGATCTGCCGTGACGTTTTGTCCGCCAGGACCACCGACTGGTTTATTCTCTTGGCCTTGCTGCTGCGGCGGTTGCACGCCATGCGCGGCGAGAGTTTTTGCGACAGCATCAGCGGAGAGGCCAAATCGCTGCGCCGTCGCTTGGAATGACGCAACGGTGTCGGCGCTGACTGCCGGGCTGGTTGGCGGTGTGTTGGTTGGCGTGGTCATGATCTTCTCCTGTTCAAAAGAGGTCAGAGATGTCTTCCGCTTCGTCGCTCGCCTCTCCACCCGTGGCCGGCGACGAAGAGAGCGGCTCTGGGTTTTCGTCTGTCACTTGTCCTTGCTCGCGTGCAAGCGAAGTGCCGCAGTCTGGAACGTGATCTGGGTGCGTCTTACCGCAGACTTGGCACGGTGCGCGCGGCTGTGGCTCTGCCTCGATGATCGTGACCTCCTCCGTCACATCGATTGCCTCATCGCTGCGCTTCTTTTTGACTTTGCGCCCGACAGCCTTGGCGATCTGCTCCTCGCTCCAACCAAGCTCTCGGCCAACTGCCTCCATCTCCGCGTCAAGTTCCGCTTCGCTGCGATGGGTGATGTTGATGTTGTGCTCCGAGAGGGAGGCGAACCCTCCACGGCCAAGAACTTCCTTCGCCGCTGAAATCCTGTCGCGGTCGGCGGACTGTGGATTGCGCATGATTTCTTCGAGGACGCTGATCGCGGCGACGCCAGAAGTTCGCAACGCCTTCACGCCTTCTTCCTGCAACGCTGCCTGGATTTTGGGATCATGAGAGAGTTGGTAGCCGCGACAGTCGAGTGAGTTCGGATTATCCGCGTAACCGGCCAACTGCGCAGCGCGGCGCACGGTGCATCCCAACTTAACGAGCGCGATGACGAACGCGCGCTGCTTGTCGGTGCCGAGTGCCTTCATCGCCGGCCCGAGTTTGCCATGGGTCGCTTCGTCATAGATGATGAGCGCTTGCTGTTTCGTGTCGCTCACGGCTGGGTCCTCCCCTGCGATAGAGAATTGCTCGCGCGCGGCAGAAAATTTCGCGCCGCATTAACGATTTTGATTTTGCGCGCCTCTAGCGCTTCATGAGAGGCGACTTGGCCGGCGAAGCGGTTGCCCGACCCCACCCCCGGCTGCACCCCGGTCTTTGGCCGACAAGGGCGCTCGATGAAATTATGTGAGATGGGATGGTCAGAAACCCTTGCAGCGCAGGCACAACTTGAATTGTGCGCTTGACAGCGTGTTGGGTTTATGAGAGCGTTCGATTGCCGAGAAGGCGCAGAGCGCGCACCGCTGTGAACGATACGCGCCCTGCTAAACCGACACAGGAACGCACTCCAATGTCGATCTACACGCACGTATATCGCGGCAGCAGTGGTCTCATCAACGGGATGAGGATGCTGGAAGAGAGCTACGGCTCTGACCTGATCTTGCCGGCGCTGGTCACTGTCCTCCTGGCCCGCGAGAAGATGGAACTCGCCCACCACATCGAGCGCTGCGCTTTGACGCTGCCCAGAGACACCAGCGTGGCCGTTCCTGCCTTCAACAAGCGCCGCTGACGAGTTGGATTTCTCCATCAAAACCCAACTCACAACCCTAAGCACATGAGGCACAGAGCCATGTTGAACGAGACGGCGGAGCACCCGCCAGCGAGTGCTAACCCAACAGTGAAGCGCGTAACGCCCATTCGACGGCCAGCGAGTGAGCTTCGAGAGAGGAAGTATCTGGTCAAGGCTGAAGTCGAGGCGCTCATCGCCCAGGCGCGCAAAGGCAAGTTTGGTCAGCGGAACGCCCTGATGATCCTCTTGGCCTACCGCCACGGGCTCCGTTGCAGCGAACTGGTGAACCTGCGATGGAGTGCTGTGAAGCTCGATGACAGCCGGCTGCACTTGCAGCGCGTCAAGGATGGCGTGAGCGGTCCTCATTTCCTGGCCGGCGATGAGCTTCGAGAGCTTCGCAAGCTCGAACGCGCGCAAAAGCCGCGGAGCGAGTTCGTCTTTATCAGCGAGCGCGGCGCACCGCTGACCACGGAAGGCTTTGCACGCATGATGCAGCGCGCTGGCAAGGCTGCTGGATTGGAGGCGTTGCGCGTCCACCCGCACGCCCTGCGACACAGCACGGGCTACGCGCTGATAAATGCTGGGCGTGATGTCCGCGCCATTCAGTCGTACCTGGGCCACAAGAGCATCACCAGCACGCAGATTTACACTGCGTTGGATGCGAGCCAGTTCGAAGACTTCTTCCCCATCTAACCAGCAGAGGAATACACGCACATGAGTGAGTTTTCTGAACGCCACTACGAGGAACGGCACTACAAGGACCTTGCGATCATCATTCGCGAGGCGCGCGACAAGCACACGTCGGAGAGAGCGGAGCGCGTCATTCTTCAGATTGAACGCGCGCTGCTCGAACTCTTCTGCATCGATAACCCGCACTTTGATGCGCGTTGGTTCCACGAAGCCTGTCAGGTGCGCCCGCGTGGGCCACGAGAGGAGCAATCGCGTCGTCGCGCCGCTGGCGAAAACATCTAACTGGTCACGTTGACGGAGAAGGCCGGCCAGAGCGCCGGCCTTTTTCTTTTTCGAGATCACGACAGCCTCGCCTTCTGTGGTGTGTAGAAGCGTGCATCCATCTTTGGCCCGGTCGCGAGTGTCTGCCGTTCCAATTCATCGCTCAGGTTCGCAGCAGGCGCAGCAGCGACCGGAGGATCAACCGTTGCAGTAGCCGCCACAGCAGGAGCCGGCGAAGCGGTAGGAGCCGGCGGCTTCCCGCCCTTCAATGTCGCGATGACCATCTCACTAGCGCGCTTCAGGAGGACAGGAAGCGGCTCGATGGTGCTGGGTAGGTTGAGAGCTTTCATATCGTGCGACTGCGCGCCGGGGAATGTGCGCTTGCCGCCAATCTCGGGATCGCCCATCAGCCTGAACATCTCGCGCTCGATGGCGTGCTTGATTTCGCCGAGACCAAGCATCGCGCCGAGTGGGATTTTCTGACCAATCGGGCAGGCAGCCAAAGCGCGATCACTGCTCGCGAGCAGTTCGTTGTACGCGACATCAACCAGTTCGAGCGCGGCAGTGAGTTTCTCGCCGGCCTTGTCGCGGTCGTTTAGGTGATGCTTGCAGGCTCCGAGTTGAGCGGCATAGATACGCTCCCTCGATGCCTTCTGCGCGGCGGCTTCCTTCTCCTCGATGCGCACGACGGCAGCCTGAAGGCCACGAAGCTCGGCGCGAGCGGCAGCAAGGTCAGCGTCGAGAGAGTGCATCGCGGCGATGGGGCCGGTGCCGCTCGTCCAAGCGACGGAGGCGTCCGCGTGCTGCTCCACGAGCGAGGCAATCTTCGCCTCCTGCTCGCTGATGCGCTTGCGAATGTCCGCCGGGTCCGGCCCTTTGGTCTTAAAAGCGTTCTTCACACTGTCAGTTAGCTTGGACATGACACGTTACTCCTTCAGGTGGCTAGTGGTTGGCGTCGAATAGGAAGGCCGGGGAAGGCCGGGGAACGCCATCTCTGCCTGCTTTGCGCGTGCCTGGGCCAGCGGCGGGGATCGCGGGGCTGGCGGGGCAGCAGCAGGGAGAGGTGAGCATTCCCCGGCCACACGAGCGAGGTGGAGGAACCCGCTCGCGATGACTTATGCTCAAGTTGAGCATATCGCTCTGTAAAAGGGGCAGAAATTGGCGCCCTAAAAGACCGGGGTGAAAGCCAGGAAATCCGCCAGCCGCACCCCTCCGCCTCTCCATACAGGGAGTGTGCGCGAGCCGGGAGAGGCGGCGAGAGGGGGGGTTCCGGCCAGGAAGGGGATAGAGGGGTTAAAGGGGTGTTCCCCAAGCCCCCTATATAAAATGTCATTTTATTAACCATGACACTTCTCTTAGACGACTTAGAGGAAACCCCTTTAACCCCTCTATCCCC
>DASZAN010000117.1:0-77736 GCA_035945115.1 Allostellaceae bacterium | reverse complement strand
AGGAAGGAATCACGCGGGATTGCCTCCTCGCCTTCGACTTGTACGCCGCGGACGACGAAGGTCGTCGACGTCGTGATCGAGCAGCCCACACCCCACCTCACGGTCGTCGCGCCGCGCCACGTCCCGTCATAGCTGCCCGCCGCATTCGCCGCCACGACCGAGAGCGCGAGCACAAGGGCCGCCGTCGCCAAGGTTCCACACAATCGCGCACTCATGCCCAAGCCGCAATGGCGGCGAAGATCGCCGGCGCCGCGCCGCGCGCCGCCTCATTCTCGAGATAGAGCGTGAGATTGGCCGTGGCATCGGCACGGCGCGCCACGGCGTTGGTTGTCACGCCGGGCGCGCACGCCGCTAGGCGCTGCTGGGCGATCCGCTCCGCATCGAGCTCGATCGCTTTCGCGCTGGCGTAAAGTCCGGTCGCCTCGGGTGCCGCTTCCTTGATGGCGCGCCGCGCGGCCCGCAGCTTCTCGATCACCGCCTCGCGCCAGGGCGCGTTCACCGCCGCGGCACGGGCGATGTCGGCAGCGGTGAGCTGGCCACGACCGGAGAGCCCCACCCAGCAAGCATAGAGCACAAGGTTGACATCGAGCCCGTGACGATCCTGCAGCGCGAGGCAGGCCGCCGACACGCCGGGCCGGCCGTAGAACGCCAAGGAGAAATTCCAGAATTCGTCGCCGCTTTCAGCCATGGCGGCGGAGATTAGCGGCTTCGCGCTGTCGCGGAAAGAAATCCGGCCGCGCTCGAGAGCGCGGCCGGAGTCGTCAGGTCAGGGGCAACCTAGATGCGCGGCTTTCCATCATCCTTGCCGTTGTCACCGTGGAGATCGTCGCTATCCATGTGGAAGATGTCGAAGAGATCGCTGATCGCCGGCATGTTGTTGGGGACATAGGGATTGTCGCGATCCGCGGTGGGATTGTGGAGGTTGTCGCGGCTGCGGTCGGTGAGTGGCTTCAGGCCCCAATTGCGCTCGATGAACTTCAAGATCGAGACGTGGTCGGCGTAAGCGTGGCTGACATGGCCGCCGGTGGTGAAGGGCGATACCACAATGAGCGGAATGCGCGTGCCGTCACCGAAGAAGTCGAGCGGCTGGATGAAGCCGGAGTCATAGTAGCCGCCGCCTTCGTCCATGGTGATGATGAGCGCCGTCTCGGCGAAGAGCTCGGGCTTCGCTTGGAGATGGTCGAGGACGTTCTCGACCATCGCCTCGAAGAGGTCGGGCTTCGATGACGCCGGGTGGCCGTCGATGAAGCTGTCGGGCTTCAGGAAGGAGACCGACGGCAATTCATCGTGATCGACCGCGTCGAAGAAGTCGACCGCGTCCTTGATGTGCGCCGCGCGCTGGGCGGGATCGCCCATGATCGCGGTGACGTAGGACTCGAAGTTGCAGATGTCGCAATAGGTCTGGCCAGCCTGCACCGTCGGATCGTTGCTATTGGGATTTTTCGTGAGCGCCACCGCCGCGTTATAGGCACCACCGTAGTATGCCCAGGAGATACCCTTCTCGTTGAGCGCCTCACCCACCGTGCGAACCGTCTGCGGCGGGATCCTGCCGCCCTTGGCGATCGCGGCCTGGTCGATGTCACCGGTGGGGAGGAAGCCGGGGCTGGTGTTGTTGATGTAGTAGAAGTGCTTATCCTGGCACGTCACATCCGAGAGCTTGAAATTGGCGAGATAGCTGGTGATCGCCGTGACCTCCGGCTTTGCGGCGTGGGCGCGGTCGGTGAAGTTGCCGTTGAAGAAGCGGTCGACGACGTAGGTGTTTCTCCGTGCCCGGCTGAGGATGGGGATTGGCGATCACGCCGGCGGGCGGGGTCGTCGGATTGCCCTTGCCGTCGCTCCAGAAGAAGACGTCGCCGGTGCCCATCATCATGTGGTTCATGCCGGTACCGCCGGTGAACGACTGATGGAAGTTGTCGCTGATGGTGAACTCGTCTGAAAGGCGCTTCAACACCGGCACGTCGCCCGTGTGCATGTTGAAGAAGCCCATCGAGTTGCTGCCGCCCTCGTCGTCGGTGCCGACGTAGGTGGTGATGACGTAGGGATAGAGATCGTTGAGGCAGCCTGAGGGATCGTCCTCGGTCGCGTTCGCGACGCTGCAATCCGATTGCTGCCACATCTCGTAGAGGCGATGCGTGGTGTCACCGGTGAAGGAATCGTAGGGGAGCTTCGGTCCGGTGATCTGGAAGGGGCCGTTCTTGAGGTGATCGAAGTTCGTGACGCGCGTGTCGATATCCAGCGCGAGGTTCTGCGGGAACGGCTCCGGATCGGGCACGAGGCCCGTGGCGCCGGTGGTGAGGAGATTGAGGTCGGCCAAAGCGAGCGACGGCTCGATCTGCGCCAAAAGCTGCTGCGAGGCGCCGCTGATCGGCGCCTGCGGGAAAACCGTCGGCGAGAATGTGTTTACCGGAATCGGCGTGGCGGGCGCAAAAGTCTGGCCCGGCACCGGGAGCGTCGCGTAGGGCGTCTTCTCGTTCGCATTCAAGCTGATGAAATAAGTCTGCCGGAACTTGCCATTGACCTGCAGCTGCTTGAACTGCTGAGCGAGCTTGAAATTCGGGCCCGGCGAGCCGTCGGCGTTGACGATCCCCTGCGACAAGAGGTTCTTGACCTGCTCGCCACTCGGAGAAACGTAGGTCGCATAGAGATTGTCGAAGGAGTGGTTCTCGCCGATGAGCACGATCACGTGCTTTATCGGTGTCGCCGTCTTCTGTTGGTCGGCGGTTTGATCTACGTCCGCGCTTTGGCTCGCAGTGGCGAGGCCGCAGCAGATGAGCGCGACAACAGACGCGCCACCGAGCGCGCGGCCGAGCGGCCGCGGCAAGTCCGTCCATAACATTTCGATTTCCCCTGTGTCGAATTGCGCAAGAAGGCGCAACACAGAGGAGACTATCGACGCCGCATTGCACGCAGGTTTCGTCTGCGTGACGAATCCTTGAATTCGCCTTTTGGAGTAGAAGCGAAGGAAGTCGAGAACCTCTCGCTCCGGCCGGATTTAGCGAGTCGCTGGGCGAAACTACTCGTCGCCGAGACAGATGCCGAGCCCACGCGCGGTGCGCACCAAGGCGCTGTCGAGATCGACCTGCTGCGGCGCCGCGACCGCCTCCGAGAGCGGCACGTCGACGACTCGACGGTTCTGCCACGCCACCATGCGGTCGAACTTCCCTTCGGCAATAAGGTCGACGGCGTGCACGCCGAAAGCGGAGGCGATCATGCGATCGCTCCAGGTCGGTTGGCCACCCCGCTGCACGTGGCCCAAAATTGTCACGCGCGTCTCGGCGCCAGTGCGCTCGGCAAGCGTATGACCGAGGGTGTGACCGATCCCGCCATAGGTGACACCGCCGCCCGCCTGATGACGCTTCACCGCCTGGCCCGAGTGGTCCTTCACCGCCTCGGCAACGACCACCAAGGCGAAGTTGCGGCCCTCGCGCCGCACCTTCTCGATATGTGCGGCGACTCGCTCGATGCTGTAGGAAATCTCGGGGATCAGAATAACGTCGGCACCGCCCGCGATGCCTGTAGCGAGCGCGATATGCCCGGCGTCGCGACCCATCACTTCGAGAATCATGACGCGGTCGTGGCTCGCCGCCGTCGGCTGCAGGCGGTCGAGCGCCTCCGTCGCCACCATCACCGCGGTATGGAAGCCGATCGAATTCTCGGTGGCGCCGACATCGTTATCGATGGTCTTGGGTATGCCGACGAGATTGAGGCCGCCTTGCTGCGCCAAGCGGCGGAGAATGGCGAAGCTGCCGTCGCCGCCAACGCCGATGAGTGCGTCGATGCCGAGCTCGCGCAACCCGGCGATGACCTCGTCAGAGCGATCCTTCACCCGGCCATCCGCCATCGGGAACGCGAAGGGATCGCCGCGATTGGTTGTACCGAGAATCGTGCCGCCGAGGCGCAGGATATTGACTGTCGAGATACGGAGGTCGAGCTCCTCGAACTCGATCGGCCGGCGCAGGACGCCCATCGTGCCATGGCGAATGCCCAGCACGCGCCAGCCATAGCCCTGAACGGCGCGGCTTACCACCGCGCGAATCGCGGCATTAAGTCCGGCGCAATCACCACCGCTGGTGAGGATTCCCACCGTTTTCGGGGATTTGGGCATCGGCTCGCTCCTCCTCCTGCCGTGGTAAACACCACCGGCGCTCACCATCCGGCCACGGCTTTGCTATACTGTTAACCCAGTAACGAGCAGGCGTTCATTTCGGACATGGATCTCGATGTCGAAGCCTTGAAGGCGCGCCTCGAGGCGCTCAAGAGCGAGCACCGCGACCTCGACGAAGCGATCACGCGGTTGGGCGAGCAGGGCCCCCTCGACCCCGTCCATCTGCAGCGGCTCAAGAAGCGCAAGCTCGCGCTCAAGGACCTGATCACGCGGCTCGAAAGTCAGCTGCTACCGGATATCATCGCCTGACACCGCGGTTCAGCCGGCGGCCCGGGACGCCTTCCGCGCGCGCTTCGCTTGGTACATCGCGCGATCCGCCGCGTCGAGCGCATCGCCCGCATTCTCGCCGCCGGTGAAGGCATAGACGCCATAGGAGACGCCGAGCGGGATGTCCTGGCCCTGCCAGACGAGCGGCTTTGCCGCCACCGCGGCGGCGAGCTGCGCCGCCTTCTGCTCGGCGAGCTCGCGGTCGGTCTGGACCAGCAGGACGCCCAACTCGTCGCCACCCAGACGGCCCACCACGTCGGTGTTGCGCACGTTCTCGAGGAAGGTGCCGGCAACCTGGAGGAGGGCAGCATCGCCGGCGGCATGGGTGTGCTGGTCGTTGAGCAGCTTCAGATCGTTGATGTCGAAATAGACGACGCTGGCGGTGGTGCCGTAGCGCTGGGCGAAGGACATCATCCGCGTGAGCTCGCGCACGAAGGCGCGCCGGTTGGCGATCGGCATCAGCGGGTCTTCGTCGGCGAGCCGCTCGAGATAGCCGATGCGCGCCCGCGCGTCGGTAAGCTCGCGCCGGAGCTGCTCCACCTCGGCCATGAGGGTCATCATCGCTTGACGCAGCTTGGGCGTGAGCTCCGCCTCGCTCACGCCGGCGATGGTCAAGATGTCGTCAGGAAGCGCCGCGACGGTTCCGGTCGGTTCCGCCGCCTTGCGCGCCTCGACACGGCGCGGAGCGGCACCGGCGATCGGTTTGGTGTCGCGAATTTCCATTGGTTCGAGCGCGCAGCTTTAATTCGCGTAGTGACGCGAGTATGCCAGAAATCGCTCTTGCCGCAAAGGATGGCCGCCGCAGCGAGCGATCCCTATAATGCGCGCCTTTTATCGGCGAAGCGAGGCACAGGATGGGTGGGACCCCGGCGGCAGTCGGCATCATCATGGGGAGCCAGTCGGACTGGGACACGATGCGCCATGCCGCCGACACGCTGCAGAAGCTCGCCATTCCCCATGAGGCGCGCATCGTGTCCGCGCATCGCACGCCGAAGCGGCTCGTCGCCTATGCCGAAGGGGCGCGCGAGCGCGGCCTCAAGGTGATCATCGCAGGCGCCGGCGGCGCCGCCCATCTGCCCGGCATGGTGGCATCGATGACGCCGCTGCCAGTGCTGGGCGTGCCGATCGAGAGCGCGGCGCTCAAGGGGATGGACAGCCTCCTTTCGATTGCGCAAATGCCGGGCGGCATTCCCGTCGGCACCTTGGCGATCGGCAAGGCGGGCGCGCTCAACGCCGCCCTGCTGGCGGCGGCAATCCTGGCGCTCTCGGACAAAGCCGTGGCGGCGGCGCTCGACCGTTGGCGGCGCGAGCAGACCGACGCCGTCGGCGAGCGTCCCGAGAGTTGATGATCGAGCCCGGCGCGACGATCGGGATTCTTGGTGGCGGCCAGTTGGGGCGCATGACCGCGCTCGCCGCGGCGGCGATCGGCTATCGCACGCACGTCTTCTGTCCCGAGCCCGACAGCCCGGGAAAGCAAGTGACGCCCAACGCGACCACTGCGGCTTATGACGACCGCGCCGCATTGCAGCGCTTCGCCGAAACTGTCGATGTCATCACCTTCGAGTTCGAGAACGTCCCCGCCGACACCGCCGAGATACTTGCGGCGCTGAAACCCGTGCGACCAGCCCCTGCGATCCTTCGCATCGCGCAGGATCGCCTTCGCGAGAAAGATTTTCTCCGTTCGATCGCGGTGCCGACGGCAGCTTATCGCGCGGTGAGCGGCGCCGCGGCGCTAAGGAACGCCTTGCGCGACATCGGTCCCAAGGGGGTGCTCAAGACAGTACGCGGCGGCTATGACGGCAAAGGACAAGCGATGCTTGATCCGGGCAGTGATCTTGCGGCCGCCTGGCGCGCGATCGACGCGGACGCGGCCATTCTCGAGGGCTTCGTCGATTTCGCCCGCGAAATCTCCGTCATCATCGCGCGCGGCCTCGACGGGACGACCGCCTGCTACGTGCCGGTCGAGAATCGCCATCGCCATCACATTCTCGACACCACCACCGCGCCGGCGCCAATCACACCGGGGATGGCGCGACGCGCCGAGGAGATCGCGCGCACCATCGCCGAGCGACTTGACCTCGTGGGCCTGCTCGCGGTCGAGATGTTCGTGACGCGCGCCGGCGAGGTGCTCGTCAATGAGCTCGCACCGCGTCCGCACAATTCGGGTCATTGGACCATCGATGCCTGCCGCACCAGCCAATTCGAGCAGCTGGTGCGCGCGATCTGCGGCTTGCCGCTGGGCTCGCCCGAGCGCCATTCGAACGCGGTGATGACGAATCTGATCGGCGGCGATGTCGATAAATGGCGCGACACGCTCGCCGAACCCGGCGCCAAGCTCCATCTCTACGGCAAGCGGCACGCGCGGCCGGGCCGCAAGATGGGGCACGTGACGCGGCTTCTGCCGCTTTCGTGAACCAATCTGGCGTCAGTGCCGCCGTGCGACGCGGGCAAGGCGGAAGGGATTGGGGAGCTTGTCGGCGACCTCGCGCAGCCTCGTGCCGAGGTGGGGAATGCGCATGACATCGCTGAGGCGCCGCTCGAGGAACCCGTGCGTCGCTTCACCGCTCGACGAGCGATCGTCGAGCCAATAGAGCGTGGTCGAGGCGAGAACGCCGGCGAGAAGACCGCGCTTGGTGTAGAAATTGAAATCCGTCGCGGTGTCGCCGGCCGCGTACCAGATTGCGTCGACGGTGTCGTAGAGGAGCCGCGCGCCGAGGGCCATGTTCTGCGGCAACGCCAGAAGCGCCAAGGCGCGGCGCACCGCCTCGCGGTGCGGCTCGAGCGCGGCCAGCCGCGCCCGGACGGCGGTGGCGACACGCCCGCGCACCTTCATCGCCGCGAGCGATGTCTCATCGAGTGCGGCCAGCATCTTGCGGTCGGCCCAGCGGCTGAAGGCGGCCACCGCGTCGCGCGGTCCGCGGGGAAGAAGCGAGGCGATCTCGGCGTCGTCCATGTCAATGCGCTGCGCCGCGGCGACGATCGTAGCCTTGCTCCACCCGTCGAACGGCACGTCCGGGAGAATCGCGTCGATGAGCGCGTCGCGGCGGCGATCGTCGTCTCTCATGCGGGCTCCGCGGCTCCAATGGCGCTCGCGAGGTCGATGGGATAGCGGGCGCCCTCCTCGTTGAACATCAGAAGGCGCAAATCGGTCATTCGCTGCGGATAGAGGATGCCATCCAAGTGATCGCATTCATGCTGGACGACGCGGGCATGGAAGCCTTCGACGACGCGGTCGATGCTGTCGCCGCCGGGCGTGAGGCCGCGGTAGCGGATGCGCGCCCAGCGCGGTACCGCGCCGCGCAGACCCGGCACGGAAAGGCACCCCTCCCAGCCGAGCTCGCGCGCCTCGCCCAGCGGCTCGGTCACGGGATTGATGAGCGCGATCAGCGGCTGCGGCGGATCGCCGGCCAGCCCGGTGGTCCGCTCCGCCGGCACGCGGAAAATGACGAGACGCTGCGAGACGTGCACCTGAGGCGCCGCGAGACCGGCGCCGCCGATATCGTCGAGCGTCTCGATCATGTCGGCGACGAGCCGCTTCACCGCCGGCGCCGTCGGATCGGCAACCGGCTCGGCGACGCGGCGCAGCACGGGATGCCCCATTCGCGCAATTTTCAGGATAGCCATGGCGATAATATGTGCGGCCGTGCCAGGGAGGTAAAGCCGCCGCCGCGGTTGTTCATCTTTTCGTTGCTTCGAGCAGGCAAGATCGGGAGACCGGAGATCGGCCGCGAGGGGACCTCCATGCCAGCGATCGGCATTGTCTTGCTTTTGGCGCAAATCACCTGCGCCGTCCATGTAGCCCGTACCGGGCGCAACTACTATTGGATCTACATCATTGTCTTCGTGCCGGTGGTCGGCATGGCCGCCTATTTCTTCGCCGAGCTGGTGCCGGAGCTGATGCAGAGCCGCGCCGCGCGGCGGGCCGCCTCCGGCATGGTGAAGGCGCTCAACCCTGGCAAGCAGCTGCGCGAAGCACTGCGGCGCGTCGAGATCACGCCCACGGCGGAAAACAAAGCGGCGCTCGCCGAAGCCTATCTCGCCGCTGGCCAAGCCGCCGAGGCGCGGAACATTTACCGCGACGCGCTCGTCGGCATTCACGCGACCGACCCGACCATGATGCTGGGCCTGGCCCGCGCCGCTTTTGCCGCGGGCGATGCCGCCGAGACCCAGACGGTGCTGGACCAGCTGCGCGAGGCCAACCCCACTTACAACTCGCCCGAGGGTCACCTTCTCTATGCGCAAAGCCTCGAGCGGCAGGGCAAGACCGCCGCCGCGCTCGAAGAGTATCGCGCGCTCGCCATCTACTATCCGGGCCAGGAGGCGCGGTGCCGCTATGGCTTGCTGCTGCAGGCGGCAGGCGAGCGCACCGAAGCGCGGCGCGTCTTCGAAGAGGTGCGTCAGCTCGTGGAGTACGGACCTGGCCATCAGCGGCGCGCGCAACGCCAGTGGTACGAGCTCGCGAAGCAGCAGCTCGCGTCGCTTTAGGCATGCTGTACGACCGGCGAAGCGCGACCGCGCTCCAGCCTCCCGCTAGTACCCGCCGCCGCCCCCACCGCCTTCACCGCGGCGGCTATAAGGCCCGTCCTCGTCATGGCTGTAGAGGCTGCCGCTCGACCGCGGTTGATCAGCTCCGCCCGAACCACTACAGCTCGCCAATGCCAGTGCAAGAAGGATGGCGGTCACCGCCACCGAGCGTTCAATTGTTTCGTGTGACATTTTCGCACCTATCGCGTGTAAAATAGCGCGGATGGCCGTCGGCCGCATCGGCTCTTTGGGGCGATCCGCTTCACAGTAGCGCGAGGCCGTGCTATTTACCTGGCAGCTCGGCTGCGTTTTCGCGGCCTGTTTTTATTTACCCTTGGAAAAGGAGAGGCGATCTCGTGCAAGTGCTCGTTCGCGACAACAATGTGGATCAGGCGCTGCGTGCGCTGAAGAAGAAAATGCAACGCGAGGGCGTGTTCCGCGAGATGAAGCTCCGCCGCAATTACGAGAAGCCATCCGAGCGCCGTGCTCGGGAGAAGGCCGAAGCCGTACGGCGCTACCGCAAGCTCCTGCGCAAGCGGATGGAGCGCGAAGGCTACTGACGCCACGTCCGGCGTCGACAGAAAGCCGCCCGGCTCGCCGCGGCGGCTTTTGTATTTTCATGGACCCAGCGTCTCGCGCCCCGCGTTGAGCCCGCCTCCCCCGCGACCGACGGCATCGGCGCCTGGTCCGAGGGGCGCCATCAGAAACCAGGTCGGCAGCGTGCCCTTGCCTTTGACCTCGACCGCGCCGCGCGGCTCGAGCAGGAAGTCGCTCTTCAAATGCTCGTAGGCGGCTAGTGAAACTTGGATCCGGCCTTCGATGCCCGTCGATTCCATGCGCGAGGCGAGATTCACCGCATCGCCCCACACGTCGTAGAAGAATTTTCGCGTGCCGACGACACCGGCGACGACCGGACCGCTCGCCATGCCGATGCGGATCGGCGCCGCGCTTCCCGCGGCATCGCGCCAGCGCGCTGCCAACTCGCGCATGTCGAGCGCGAAGCGCGCTAGCGCTGCCGTATGGTCCACGCGCGGCAGCGGGACGCCGCTCACGACCATGTAGGCGTCGCCCGTCGTCTTGATCTTCTCGAGGCGATGGCGGTCCACCAGCCGATCGAATTCGCTGAAGATGCCGTTCAGGAATTGCACCAGCTCATCGGGCGCCATGTCGCTAGCGCGCGCCGTGAAGCCGGCCATGTCGGCAAAGAGAATGGAGGCATCGTCGTAGCGATCGGCGATGACGTCATCGCCACGGCGCTTCAGACGGTCGGCCACGGCGGCGGGGAGTATGTTGGCGAGCAGCGATTCCGATCGTTCGTATTCGCGTTGTGCGGTCGCCTCGGCGCGCGACGCTTGATGGAAGGCGTAATACACGATCATGAAGAGCGTGCCGCAACTGACAATCACCGTGACGATGAAGGTGCCGAATAACATCGTCGCGGGCTCGAGCCCTGTGTCGTAGGGAACGAGGGCCTCCACGGCGATGACGATCGCTGCGGATACGGCTGTGAAGATCGCGCCGAGGACGATGTGCTCCGTGCCGAAGAACGGCACGGCGAGCGCGGCACCCACCAGATAGTACAACTGCATACCGGCACCGGTGCCGACCAGCGCAATGATCAAAAAGAAGCCGCCGTAGAGAATGGCGAACAAGGCAAGCGGCGCCGCCAGCGCCCCGAAGCGATGAAGCAGCGGTACCCCGGCGAAAAGCGGCACGGCGAGCACATTGATCGTCGCGACTTTCCAGAGGCCCGGCGTCGGGTTGAAGACTTGCGTTATGGCGAAGCCGGTCGATACGCCCGTGCCGATCCAGACGGCGATGTTGAGCGCGCGCAACCGCCGCGCCACTCGCTCGGGATAGCGCTCGGTGCCGTAGCGTATGCTCCAATATCGCGCCAAAGGCGGCCCCGCCGCTCCTTTGCTCGATGGCAAGATCGACCGTAAGGCGGGTGCGGTCAAGCGCGCCCCAGCAGCAGCGCTTGGCTGTCGCACTACGGAAGCGGCGGAAGCTCGGTCACGAAGTCCGGAGGGAATGGCTCTCCGGGGGCATGAGCGAAATGCCGGATATCCGTGCGTTGATCGAAAAAGCGATAAACCTCGAGCCGATTCTTAAACACCTCAACTTCGATCGGACCTCCGACCGTTTCGTCCCATGCGAAAGAAATCATACTCCCATAGCCCTTTGCAACTTTCGGGACCGGGCAACGCCCACGAACTAATTGTAAAAAATCGCGCACTTGTGCAAATGGTCTCTAATTCGAAGACCCCGTCACTGCGTTCGATTATTTGGTCTATTTCCGCCTCAATTTGCAGCCCAGTCCCTCACGTCCTATTGGCCCCTACTCCATCGACTTGACGACTTCCTCGCACATCTTCTTGGCGTCGCCGAAGAGCATCATGGTGTTGTCGCGGTAGAAGAGCTCGTTCTCGACACCGGCATAGCCCGACGCCATCGAGCGCTTGACGAAGAGCACGGTCTTCGCCTTCTCGACATCGAGGATCGGCATGCCGTAGATCGGCGAGGAGGGATCGGTCTTGGCCGCGGGATTGGTGACGTCGTTGGCGCCGATCACGAAGGCGACGTCGGTCGAAGCGAAATCGCGGTTGATCTCCTCGAGCTCGAGCACCTCGTCATAGGGCACATTCGCTTCGGCCAAGAGCACGTTCATGTGGCCAGGCATGCGCCCCGCCACGGGATGGATGGCGTAGCGCACCTGCACACCCTCATGCTTCAGGAGGTCTGCCATCTCGCGCAATGCGTGCTGCGCCTGCGCCACCGCCATACCGTAGCCGGGGACGATGATGATCGAGCTCGCATTCTTCATGATGAAGGCGGCGTCCTCGGCGCTGCCCGATTTGACGGCGCGATCGCCCTGCGCGCCCGCCGCCACCACGCCGCCTTCCGTGCCGAAGCCGCCCAGGATCACGTTGAAGATCGAGCGGTTCATCCCCTTGCACATGATGTAGCTGAGGATGGCGCCCGACGAGCCTACCAGCGCGCCTGTGATGATGAGGAGACTGTTGGCGAGCGTGAAGCCGATGCCGCATGCGGCCCAACCCGAATAGGAGTTGAGCATGGATATCACGACCGGCATGTCGGCGCCGCCGATCGGCACGATGAGGAGGAAGCCCAGTGCCAGCGATAGCAGAACGATGAGCCAGAAGGCGACCGCCGACTGCCCGATGCAAAACCAGATGATGATCAGCACCAGGAGAACGCCGAGGGCGGCGTTGAGCGGATGCTGACCTGGAAACACCAGCGGCTTTCCGGTGATGAGTCCCTGCAACTTGCCGAAGGCAATGATCGAGCCGGTAAAGGTGACGGCGCCGATCGCCGTGCCGAGCGACATCTCGATAAGGCTGTTGGTGTGAATGGCGCCGGCAGTGCCGATGCCGTACGCGTCGGGCTCGTAAAACGCAGCGGCGGCCACGCAAACGGCGGCGAGACCGACGAGGCTGTGGAATGCGGCCACCAGCTGCGGCAGCGCCGTCATCTGGATGCGGAGCGCAATGAAGGTGCCGATGGCGCCGCCGATGATCACGCCGACGGCAATGACCGGGAAGCTACTCCACTCGATGCCCGGTCCGGCAAGCGTCGTCGCGACCGCGATCACCATGCCGGCGATGCCGAAGAGATTGCCGCCGCGCGCCGATTCCGGCGACGACAAGCCGCGCAGCGCCATGATGAAGCAGACGGAAGCGATGAGATAAAGGAGAGCGGAGAGATTGGCGCTCACGGGCGGGCGCTCCTCACTTCTTTTTCTTCTGGAACATCTGCAGCATGCGCTGTGTGACGATGAAGCCGCCGAAGATATTGACCGACGCGAGGATGACCGCGATGAAGCCCATCACCTTCGAGAAGGAGATTCCTGCCGGCCCCGCGGCGATGAGCGCGCCGACGATGATCACGCTCGAGATTGCGTTGGTGACGCTCATCAGCGGCGAGTGGAGCGCCGGCGTCACCCGCCAGACGACGTAGTAGCCGACGAAACAGGCGAGCACGAACACGGTGAGAAAGAAGACGAAGATGTCGCTGTGTTCCATGGTGTCGCTCCCTCATCCTCACCGCGCAGCCGCCAGCTCTGGATGCACGATGGCGCCGTCGCGCGTCAGCAGCGTCGCCTTGATGATCTCGTCGGCCGTGTCGATCTTGAGCTGCTTCTCTTTGTCGATGAGGAGCCCGAGGAAGGCCAACAGATTCTTGGCGTAGAGCGCGCTCGCATCGACGGCGATGCGTGAGGGCACATTGGCATGGCCGATGATGGTGACGCCGCCGGGCGTCGTCACGGTCTTGCCGAACTCGCTGCCTTCGACGTTGCCGCCTTGCTCGACCGCGAGATCGACGATGACCGAGCCGGGACGCATGACCTCGACCATGCCGCGCGTGATCAGCACCGGCGCCTTCCGGCCGGGAATGAGCGCCGTGCAGATGACGATGTCGATCTTCTTGAGCGCCTCGGTGATGTGCTCGCGCTGGCGCCGCGCGAAATCCTCGCCCATCTCCTTGGCATAGCCGCCCGCCGTCTCCATCGCCTTCATCGCCTCGAGATCGACGGCGAGAAAGCTGGCACCAAGGCTCTCCACTTGCTCCTTCGCGGCAAGCCGCACGTCCGTCGCGGAGACGACACCACCCAACCGCCGCGCCGTGGCGATCGCCTGCAGCCCCGCGACACCGGCGCCCATGACGAGGACACGCGCCGGCGGAATGGTGCCGGCGGCCGTCATCATCATAGGAAAGGCGCGGCCGAACTCGCCGGCGGCATCGAGCACGGCCTTATATCCCGCGAGATTGGCTTGCGAGCTCAGCACGTCCATCGATTGTGCGCGGGTGATGCGTGGGACGAGCTCCATTGCGAAAGCGGCGATGCCGGCTTGCGCATAGGCCGCCACGTCCTCGCGCTGCTGCAGCGGCTGCAGCATGCCGATGAGCACGCTGCCGCGCTTCATGAGCGAGAGCTCGTCTATGTCGCCCTCACCTTGACGCAGCGGCCGCTGCACCTTGAGGAGAATGTCGCCGCCGCCGAACACGGCGGCGCTGTCGGCCGCCACCTTGGCGCCCGCCGCCTCGTAGGCCCTATCGGGAAAGGCGCTGCCGGAACCGGCACCGCTTTCCACGACGATCTCGTGGCCGGCGCCGGCAAGGCGCTTGACCGTGTCGGGCGATGCCGCGACGCGGTGCTCATGCGGGCGGCGTTCCTTGGCCACACTGATTTTCATGAGACCGACATTCCTTGCCCCCTCGCGCCCGCTCCCCCTGAAGCGTAGCCGGCGCGACACAATGACGTGGCGCCCGACGTTTGTGAAGCGCTGGGGCCTTCCCACCCTGCCCAAGGACCGGGACTCTCTTTGGGGCCAAGTAGCGGGAAATTCGCGTGCAGTTAATGGTTCCTTAAGCAAGACCGCCGAGACAGGGGTAAGCGTGCGGCATGGCACTAGCCTTTTCATATTCGAGCCCGCTCATTAAGATATCGGCGCCTGCCCAATGGCCGCGTCTTTGGAAAATGCCGGGTGGGAGCAGGTCGCCCAGCGGCGCCACACGCTTTTCGCCAGGGAATAAAGCCCATCCCCACCCGTTATCTTCATGTCAGGCGAGTTGGGGCGAATTGCCTCTATCGGGGCGCGCCGTGAGCGTGGGCTTCAACGACCAGCTCATTGCTGTACTGCCCCGGCTTCGGCGCTTCGCTCGCGGCTTGACTGGCTCCGCCGTCGAGGCGGACGACCTCGTGCAAGCGGCGTGCGAGCGGGCCTTGTCCCGCGCACACCAGTTTCAAGAGGGCACCCGCTTCGACAGCTGGATGTTCCGCATCGTGCAAACCATTTGGATCGATCAGCTGCGCGCGCGGGATGTCCGACGGGAAGACGCCGAGGATCAGGGCGCGCACATCGGCACCGACGAGCCGAAGCGACGCGCCGAGGCGCGGTTGGCGCTCGAGGAGGTGCGCAACGCGCTCAGGGAGATTCCGGCGGAACAGCGAGCGGCCTTGCTGCTCGTGACGGTGGATGGGTTGAGCTACAAGGAGGCTGCCGAGGTGGCCGACGTGCCGGTGGGAACGATCATGAGCCGTCTCGCGCGCGCCCGTATCGCGCTGCAGGCGAAGCTCGACGCCGGAGCCGGCCTGCGAAGGAGTACGAGCGATGTCAAGGCCGAGTGACGAAAGGCTGATTGCCTATCTCGACGGCGAGCTTGGCGAGGACGAGCGCGCCGAGATCGCGCGTTGGCTCGAGCAAGATGCGGAGCTGCGCGACCGCGCGGCGCAGTTGAGCGAGAGCGCGGCGCTGCTGCGCGCCGCTTTCGACGAAACCCTGCATGAGCCGGTGCCCGAGCGGCTTCTTGCCGCCGCGCGCGGCGAGCCGGCGGCGGTAGTCGACCTCGCTGCCGCCCGGCAGCAGCGCTGGCGCCGGGTCGTGGGAGATCGCCGCTGGTGGGCCGGCATGGCCGCGGCTGCCTCGCTGGGCGGCCTCCTCATCGGCGGCGGCTTGGGCTATTTCGCCGGCAGCGACCCGCAATTGCATGGCGGCGTACAGCCGGTCGCCAGCACCGAGCCGCCGCCCGGCACCTTCGATGCCACCATCGCCGGCTATCACAAGCTCTACGTCAACGCCGGGCCCGAGGACACCGCGCGCTTCGACGTGCCGGCGGGACAGAAGCTGCCGCAGGATTTCCGCGTGCCCAATCTGAAACCGTGGGGCCTGACCTTCCAAGGCGTGCGCTTCCTTGTCGTCGGCGGCCAACCGGCGACCCAACTCTTTTACACGACCGACAATAAAGCACTGGGTCCAATCACGCTGGTGATCGGCAAGACCACGGAGCCGGATTTGGCGGGCAAGCCGGGCCAGAGCGGCGACATCCATGTCCTGCGCTGGCGCCATAACGGCCACGCCTATGCGCTCGCGGGATCGGCGGACCTCGGTTATCTGTGGAACCTTCATAACGATATCGCCTACCAGCTCGACGCGATCTGAGCGCGCGCTCGAGACATCTCCGGCAACGCACCGCGCCGGCCTTGGGTCGGCGCGCCGCGCGCTCTATGATCGACCATCCAAGGTTGGGGCGAGCGAGAGGAGCCGCCGGGACATGGCCGATCCCTTCCCGCGCCGGGGACGCGATTTGCGGCTCGACTTCTTCCGCGGCCTTTCGCTTTTTTTTATCTTCATCGATCACATCCCCAACAATTTTCTCGGCTGGTTCACGCTGCGCTCGATCGCCTTTTCCGATGCGGCGGAAGTCTTCATCTTCATCTCCGGCTACACCGCCACGCTCGTCTACGGCCGAAGCCTCCATCAGCACGGCCCATTCTTCGCAACCGCCCAGATTTACCGCCGTGTCTGGCAGCTCTATGTCGCGCACATCTTTCTCTTCATGATCTTCACAGCGGAGGTGTCCTACACGATCCTCACCGTCAACAATCCCATGTACGCCGAGGAAACGCGGGTTGCCGACTTCCTGCAGGAGCCGCACATCGCCGTCCTGAAGGCGCTCACGTTGCAGTTTCAGCCGGCCTTTCTCGACATCCTGCCGCTCTATATCGTGCTCCTCGGCATCTTTCCCGTGGTCCTGTTGGCGCTCGAGCGGGGCCCTCTCTGGGCCCTGTTGCCGTCCGCGGCGCTTTACGCGCTCACCCTCCGCCGCGGCTGGGAGTTCGGGGCCTATCCCGAAGGCGTCTGGTTCTTCAATCCGCTCGCCTGGCAGTTCCTCTTCGTCATCGGCGCCAGCGCCGGCCATGCGCGGGTGAGCGGCCGCTGGCCGTTCCCGAGCGGCGTTTGGCTGCCGCGCGCGGCCGTGGTGCTGAGTGCCTTTTTGATCCTGGTCAATGTGAGTTGGCTCGTTCACTGGCTCTATGAGCCGGTACCGGCGATCCTCGCCAAACAGCTGCTAAGCTACTCCATCGACAAAACCGACCTCGCGCCGCTGCGCCTCATCAACTTCCTCGCGCTCGCGCTCGCCACGATTTATTTCGTGACGCCCGACAGTGCCTTCCTGCGCTGGCGCGTGGCCGCGCCCGTCATTCTCTGCGGCCAGCACTCGCTTTACGTCTTCTGCCTCGGCATCGTGCTCGCCGTGCTCGGCCATTTCGTCCTGACGGAGTTCTATGGCGAGCTACCGATGCAGCTCATCGTCAACATTTTCGGTTTCGCCGTGATGATCGGCACGGCGGCGCTCCTCGCCTGGTACAAGGCGGCGGGAAGCGCGCGCCCGCCCGGCTCGTCGGTGCCAGCGACCCCTTCGGAGTGACCGCGATGCCGTTCCGCACGCTCGTTCTCGCCGCCCTGATAGCCACGCTCCCGTTCCTGCCGGCGCAAGCGGCATCGCGCGATTGCAGCGTCCCGCCGGAACTCATCGACAGCGAGGACCTGCATCTGCCGGCCACGGCCGAGCGCGTGCGCGAGAAGCAGCCGGTAACAATCGTCGCCATCGGCGGCGCCTCGACGGCCGGCACAGCGGCGGCCAATCCCGAGCAAGAAGCTTATCCGCATCGGCTGGAGGAGAATCTGCGCCGCCGGCACCCCGACGTACCGATCACCGTCGTCAACAAGGGGGTGGCGCGGCAGACCACGCAAGAGATGGTCGACCGCTTTCTCAGCGACATCTACCCACTCGCTCCCACCCTCGTCGTCTGGGAAACCGGCACCGCCGATGCCGTGCGCAGCCTCGAGGTCGATGCCTTCGCTACATCCCTGGAAGCGGGGCTCGCCGACTTGAAAAACCATCGCCTGGACATAATGTTAATCAACATGCAATATAGTCGAAATACGGCTTCGGTAATCAATTTCGAGCCATATCTCGAAGCGATGCAACAAAGGGCGGATGTCGATGATGTCTATCTTTTTCGTCGATTTGAAATGATGAAGTACTGGAGCGAAAACGGCGTGTTCAATTTTGTCGATGTTCCGAAGGAGCACCGGGCTCCGCTCGCGGCGCAGGTATATGAATGTTTGGCCGATCGCCTCGCCGAGGCCATCGAGCGCGCGCTCCGTTGACGGCCACGCCCACGACCATGCCCAAGATCGCCCCCCCGTTTCGCCAACGCCGCCGTACTTTGGTAGCACTGCTGCTTTTGGGCCTCGGCGCGGCCGTCCCGATCATCGCCTCACCGATCGGCCGGAGCGCCAGCGCCACCGGCGATCGCTGCGCCGTCCCAGCGGAGCTCGCCCTCGGCGGTGCCGCGCTGCCGCAGACCGCAGCACGGCTCGCAAGTGGCGGAACGCTGACAATCGTTGCGCTGGGCTCGTCCTCGACCGAGGGCGTCGGCGCCAGCCGACCGGAATTGACCTATCCACGCCGGCTTGCCGCCATTCTGCAGGAATACCTGCCGAGGACGCCAATCCGCGTCATCAATCGCGGCGTCAGCGGCGAGATGGCCGAGCAGATGGCCGCGCGCATCGACCGCGATGTCGTGACGGAGAAACCCGATCTGGTGATTTGGCAGCTCGGCTCCAACACCGTGCTGCGCGACGGCGACATTGGCGCCGAAATCGAGATCCTTCGGCGCGGCATCGCCCGGCTCAAGGCGGCTGGCGCCGATGTGATGCTGATGGACCTGCAATATGCGCCGGCGATGCTGGCGCATCCCGGCTATCGTGAAATGCTCTATGCGCTCGCCGGCGTGGCGCACAGCGAGGATACGGCGATCATCCATCGCTTTGCCATGATGCGTCACTGGGCGGAGGATGGTCAGATGAGCTTGGCCGCCATGCTCGCGCCCGATCGGCTCCATATGTCCGATGCGAGCTATGATTGCCTCGCTCGGCAGGTGGCGCGCGGTATCATCACCGACGCAGGCGACCGGCGCTACGCGCTCGCGGCCGACCGTCGCTCCTGACTGCATGCGCGAGCCGTCCTTTCGGCATCGAGCGCGCCGATGACGGTCGATTACGATCCGCGCCGGCCGGAGATCATCGCCGATCCGTTCCCCATCTTTGCCCGCCTGCGCGAGCGCGATCCGGTCCACTGGAGCGGGCGGCTCGGCGGCTGGGTGCTGACGCGCTATCGCGATGTCCGCTTGGCTCTCGCCGACCGCCGCTTCAGCGCCGACCGTATCTCGCCCTACCGCGACCATTTGCCACCGACGCAGCGGACGGCGCTTCAGGAGCTGCTGACCACACTTGGCTTTTGGGCCGTCTTCAACGACCCGCCCGACCACACCCGCCGCCGCGCGTTGCTGAGCGGGCTCTTTTCCGCCAGCCGCATAGCCGCGCTTCGGCCGACGATTGAGCGGGTCGTCGAACCCCTGCTCGCGCGGCTCGCCGAGCGCTCGCGCTTTGACCTCATCGCCGATTTCGCCTATCCGCTGCCGGCCATCGTCATCGCCGGTATCGTCGGCGTGCCGGCGGAGGACATCGACCAGTTCAAGGCCTGGTCCGACGACCTCGCGGCCTTCGTCGGCAGCGCCTTGGCAACCCCCGACAAGCGCGAGCGCGCCGAGCGCGGCGCACGCGATCTCGCCGCCTATTTCCGGCGCATGCTCAGCGATCACCGGGCGCGGCCGCGCGAGGACGCGCTGAGTGCGCTCTTGGCTGCGGAGGTGGACGGCGAGCGGCTCAGCGAGGAGGAGATCGTCGCCAGCGCCATGCTGCTGCTCTTTGCCGGGCACGAGACGACCACCAATCTCATCGGCAACGGTGTCCTCGCCTTGCTGCGCCATCCCGACCAGGTAGCGCTGCTCCGCGCGAGACCCGAGCTCACCCCGAGCGCGGTCGAGGAAATGCTCCGCTATGACGGGCCGACGCAGGCGATGACGCGCATCGCGTGCGAGGAGATCACGCTTGCGGACGATCGGGGCGCGCCGCGCGCCATCCCGGCGGGCGCCCGCATCTTCGCCCTCCTCAACGCCGCCAATCGCGACCCTGAAATCTTTCCCGAGCCCGACCGCTTCAATATCGAGCGCGGCAGCACCCGTCACCTTTCGTTCGGCATCGGCATGCATTTTTGCCTCGGCGCCCCGCTCGCGCGCCTGGAGGCGGAAATTGGCATCGCCGCCTTGCTGCGGCGTTTCCCCGACCTTGTGGTTGCGGACGAGCCGCTCCACTGGAGCGACAGCTTCGTGCTGCGCGGCCTCAAGTCGCTTCCGCTTCGCCGCGCCGCCGCTTAGCCGGCGCTTTCTCGTTCCGCTCCGCCCGCCGCGCCGGCTCGCTGCGCAGCGGCGCTTCGGTTGTCGGCTTCTGCCCGGCCGCGGCACGGTCGGTCGCAAGCTCGTGCTCGAGCTCGATCTCCGCCTCGGCTTGCGCCCAGTGCTCGGCGGCTCGTCCTGGCGGCTCGCCTTCGCGTTGCCAAATCTGGTAGGCGCGCTCGCGGACGCGCTTTTCCCGATCCGACGCCATCGTCTTCCTCGCCTTTTTTACGGATTCCTTAGCGGCTAAGCCCGCTATATGGCCTCAGTGGACCGGCACTGTTGAGCAGCAGCAGCATGAAGATGCGCCGCTGCTCCTCGGCGCCGGGGCGCGGCCTGGCGTCCTCCGCGGCGGCGGGTTCCGCAACGACGGGTGTCGCTGCCGTCGGCGCGAGTGTCGTGGGGGTGACCATCGCCGCCTGCAGCGAGGGCTCGCCGCCGCCCGTCACCTCGGCGAGGCTGACGCCCGCCACAACCATCGCCGACGCGGCGCCAAGCCAGAGCCAGGCCGACCCGCGTCCGCGCTTCATTCCACTGAAAAAAATATTGCCGATTGCGACCATCACCGCCTCGCCGCCACACGGAGGCACACCCTGCCATCGTGCGTACGGCGGAAGCGGCGCGTAAGTTCCGCCGGCGATGTTCGGCGCGAGCGAGCGCTTCTAGAAATAGCGCTCTGGTACTTTGATCACGTCGTCCGGCTGGATCGGTGCATTGGGCGGCGCCTTCCGCTGCACCCCGTCGCGCGTCACCACGACGTAATTTTCGTTGGCGCGGTAAGTGTAGCCGCCGGCCGTCGCCACTGCGCTCATCACCCGCATGCCGCTGGCATAGGGGTATTCGCCGGGTTTCGTCACCTCGCCGTAGATATAGAACGGCCGATAGGTGAGGATGCTGACGCTGACGTGGGGATGCTTGATGTATCCCTCGCCCAGCTTCTTCTCCATTTCCCGCTCGAGCTGGCTGCGCGTCAAACCGCCAGCCTTCACGTCACCGATGAGCGGCGAATTGATCGTGCCGTTGTCGGCCACGGCGTAGTCGCCGGTGAGATCCTCGGCGCCCAGCACCTGGATATGGAGCTTGTCGCCGGGCCCGAGGCGATAGTTGGTATCGTCGGTCTTGACCGCCTCGAGTGGCGCCAAGCCGGAGCCCTCCGAGGAGCATGCCGCAAGCAGCCCGATCAGCGCCAGGGCCGAGAAAACCGTGCGGATGGTGGATCGCATGTGGAAGCCTCTTCCGTTCCAAAGTCGGCGTGCGGACGCGCGCTTCGGACGAACGGTTGAGAACGCAATGCGTTCCATGGCCGCCCACTACCTTCCCTTTGGTTGATAGAGGGCGCGCGCCGCAGACAGGAACGTGAATCGACCCGGAGGGTTCCCGCCCACCCGGGCTCAGGGCGTCAACACCGCCCGGCCGATGATGCGCCCGGCCTTCAGCGATTCGAGCACGGCATTGGCCTCCTCGAGCGGATAGGCGCTGATCGGCACGGGTGGCACCTTCCCCGTCGCCACCAGCGTCAGCAGCTCTTTCATCTCGGCGAGGCTCCCGACATAGGAGCCCTGGACCGTGATGGCGCGCATCGGCAAGAGCGGCAGGCTTAGCGTAATGTCGCCGCCAAAAAGGCCGACGATGACGTACTTGCCGCCTTTGGCAAGTGCGTCGACGCCAAGGCGCGCGGTGGCGCTCGCGCCGACGAAGTCGATCGCCGCGGCGAGCGGCCCCTTGGCGGCGGCCTGCGCTTGCTTCACGGCATCATCGGCGCCGGCGTCGATCGCCGCCAGCGCGCCCGCCTTCAAGGCCGCCTCCCGCTTCTTCGGATCGATATCGGCGATGACCGCGCCGAAGCCGCCGAGCGCTTTCAGGAGGGCGAGGCACATGAGGCCGAGCCCACCCGCTCCGATGATCATGATGGGCTCCTCGCGGAAGATCCTTTCGCCCACGCGCTTCAGCGCACCGAAGGTGGTGATGCCCGAGCAGGCATAGGGGGCCGCCTGGGTCGGGCTCAGCTTGCCGAGATCGAGGAGATAGCGGGGATGCGGCACCAGCACGTGATCGGCATAGCCGCCGGGCTTCTGCACGCCCAAAAAGCGCGGGGTGAGGCAGAGTTGCTCCTCGCCCCGCCGGCACACCGGACACTCGCCGCAGCCAATCCAGGGATGGGCGAGGCGCTTGTCGCCGACGGCGACGCCCTTGGCGTCGGGTCCGAACGCCACGACCTCGCCGACGATCTCATGCCCCATGGTGAGCGGAGGGATGAGGCCACGCTCCTTGGCGATGAGCCGCTTGCCGCCGCCCAGATCATACCATCCCTCCCAGATGTGGAGGTCGCTGTGGCACACGCCGGCAGCCAGGGTGCGCAATAGCACCTCGCTGCCTTTGGGCTGCGGCGTGGGCTTCTCGCGCCGCTGCAGCGGCTGGGCAAAATCGACGACGTCGTAGCTCTTCATGGCAACCTCCCGCGGATATGCTTTGGGCGAAGCTTAGGCGACGCCCGGCCGCGCTGCCAACTCGGCCGATGATTTATCGCAACGGGCCGGCTATACCGCAGCGTCATGACCATTCTTCTCACTGGCGCCGCCGGCTTCATCGGCTTCCATGTCGGCACGGTGCTGCTCCGCCGCGGCGAGCGCGTCCTCGGCGTCGACAACCTCAACGACTACTATTCCGTTGCGCTCAAAGAAGCGCGACTGGCCGAACTTCGTCGCTCGTCCAATTTTACCTTCGAGCGCCTCGATCTTGCCGAGCGCGGTGCCCTCGCAACGCTTCTCGAGCGCGATCCGACAGTTGACCGGGTTATTCACCTCGCCGCACAGGCGGGGGTGCGCTACTCGCTGAGCAATCCGCACGCCTATATCAGCGCCAACATCGTCGGGCATCTCGAGGTGCTCGAGGCGTGCCGACGCCTGCCGCGCCTCACGCACCTCGTCTTCGCCAGCTCATCCTCGGTTTACGGCGGAAATACCAAGCTGCCTTTTTCGGTCACCGATCGCGTCGACACGCCACATTCGCTCTACGCCGCGACAAAGAAGGCCGACGAGCTCATGGCCTATTGCTACGCCCACCTTTATCGCCTGCCGGTCACCGGCTTGCGCTTCTTCACGGTTTACGGACCCTGGGGGCGGCCCGACATGGCCGCCTGGATCTTTACCGAGGCCATCCTCGCGGGCCGACCGATCCGTGTCTTCAATCACGGCGACATGCGGCGCGACTTCACCTATATCGACGACATCGTCGCGGGCGTGCTCGGCTGCCTCGACCGGCCGCCCGCGGACGACGGCAAGGGGCCGCCCTACCGCCTTTACAACCTTGGAAACCATCGCAGCGAAGAGCTCCGGCGCTTCATCGGCCTTCTCGAGACAGTGCTCGGGCGGAAAGCGACGATCGAGCTCGCGCCGATGGCGCCGGGCGATGTGCCCGCCACATATGCCGACATTGCCGAGAGCCAACGCGACTTCGGCTTTTCGCCGAGCACGTCGATCGATGTGGGATTGCCGCGCTTCGTCGCTTGGTACCGAGACTTCCATCGCGTCTGATCGCCCAGGGTGGTAAATTTCCGTTCAGCGTCACCGATGGGCTGAGATCGGCATGAGCGAATCGCTGAGGACGCGGCTGTTGCGCTTCGCCTTCAATTTCTATCCGTGTTATCGCCGCACCGGCGCGCGCCTCGTCTATATCGCCAGTGACTTCTCCGAGGTCCGCGTCAAGCTGCCGCTCAATTGGTGGACGCGCGGTTACTGGGGAACGACGTTCGGCGGCAGCATGTACGGCGCGATCGATCCGGTATTGCTGGTCATGCTGGCGCGCCGTCTCGGTCCCCATTACCAAGTCTGGGACAAGGCAGCGACGATCGAGTTCAGGAAACCTGGCCGCGGGACGCTCTATGGGCGCTTTCGCATCGAGGACGTCGAGATCGAGGCGCTTCGGCAGGCGCTCGCGCGGGAAGGCCGGATCGAGCGCACCTATGCCGTCGACCTGGTGGACGCGGCGGGCACGGTCCACGCACACTTCACCAAAACCCTCCATCTACGCGATCGCAGTGCCGCTGAGGCGCGTTCGCGCGAAGCCACTGCAGCGCCGGCTGCACAATGATCTTGCCCGAGCCATGGCGATGACATTTGCCCATCGCCACCGGGATGGTCTAACCTCCTGATTGATAGAACATTGCCGGGACGCTCGCTGCATCGGCAGCGGCGTACTTGGCGGGGGAGGGCCCATGCGAGCCATTGAGGCGAAAAGCTTGCGCGCCGCGCTTGCCGCCTATGCGCGCCCCTCGACCTCGCTCGCGCTCGCCCTGTTTGCGGCGACGCTTGCCGCCTATGGCCTCGCGCTTGCCGGCGCGCTGCTCCTCCCCTTTTTCGCACTCCGCGTTCTCAGCAGCATTGCCACCGGCGCCACCATCGCCTCGCTCTTTGTCATCGGCCACGACGCGGCGCACGGCGCCTTCACCGCAAGCCGGGCGCTCAACGGCACGATCGGCCGCCTCGCCTTCCTGCCGGCGCTCCACAACTACAGTCTCTGGCAGGTGCAGCACAATCGTCTCCATCACCGCCTCGTCAACATCAAAGGTTTCAATTCCTGGTCGCCGCTCACGAAGGCGGAGTACGACGCGCTGCCGAATTGGCGGCGGGCGCTCGAGCGGCTCTATCGCGGTCCCCTGGGCTTTGCGCCCTACTACCTCCGCGAGCGCTGGTGGCGCGACAAATTCTTCCCGCGGCGTTCGAGCGACCGCGCGCGCCTCGCCTGCTGGCTCGACTTCGCCCTCAACTTGACGTCATTCTGCTTTTTCGTGACGGCGCTCTTCCTCTGGGACGGCGCCGAAGCGGTCGTTCTCGCCTTCGCATTCCCCTTCTTCGTCTGGAATGCGATGATGGGCGCCACGACCTATCTGCAGCACACCCATGCGCGCGTCCCCTGGTTGGAGGCGCTCGAGGAGTGGCGCGGTCTCGCCGGCCAGGATGAAGTGACGGTACAAGTCGAGGTGCCGCGCTGGTATGGGTTCATCTCGCACCACATCATGGATCACCCGGCGCACCACGTGCATCCGAAGATCCCGCTCTACCGTCTCGCCGCGGCGCAGCGCGAACTGAACCGGCTCCTCGGCTCGCGCGCGGTGCGGCAGCGCTTCTCGCCCGCCTATCTCTGGCGGACGCTGGCGGGCTGCAAGCTCTACGACTACCGCCAACACCGCTGGCTCGATTTCGCCGGCAACCCGACATCCGCCTGCACATTGCCAACACATATGCAGCGACCCGCGACCGTCCCGGCGGTCGCCTGAGACTCAGCCACGGCTTTCATAGAGCGCCTGGAGGGCCTCGCCATAAGCTTGGCGGATGGCGTGGCGCTTGATCTTGAGCGTGGGCGTCATCTGCCCATTGGCGGTGGTGAAGGGCTCGGCGGCGAGGATGAAGCGGCGGACGCGCTCGACCGGCGAGAGTTCCGCGTTCACCCGCGCCACCGCGGCGCCGATGATGCGATGTAGCTCACCATCGGCAACCGCCACGGCGCTCCGCTGCGCGCTAAAACGCTCAAGCAATTCGGCGCCGGGCACGATGACGGCGACGAGATAGGGGCGGCGATCGCCGAACACCATCGCTTGGCCGATCTCGGGTTCGAGCGTGAGATAGCCTTCGACCCGCGCCGGCGAGATCATGTCGCCGCCCGAGCTCTTGATGAAGTCGCGCTTGCGGTCGGTGATGCTGATATAGCCGTCCTCGTCGGTGCCGCCGATATCGCCGGTGTGAAGCCAGCCGCCGGCGAGCGCGCGCTGCGTCGCCTCGGGATCGTTCCAGTACCCCTTCATCACGCCCGCGCCGCGCACGAGGATCTCGCCGTCATCGGCGATCCGCACCTCGACGCCGGCGAGAGGCGGGCCTACCGTCTCGATCTTGATGCGCTTGGGCGGATTGGCACTTACCACTGGCGAGGCCTCGGTCTGGCCGTAGCCCTGCAAGAGACGCACGCCGAGCGCGAGGAAGAACCGGCCGATCTCGGCATTGAGCGGCGCGCCGCCGGACACCATCGCCTTGAGCCGGCCGCCGAAGCGCCGGCGCACCTTGCGGCGAACGAGGAGCTCGGCCACGAGATCGAGCACGCGCTCGCCGATGGTGAGCCCCTCGGGATCATCGAGACCCTTCTTGCCGAGCCGGAGCGCGAGATTGAAGAGGCGGGCGCGCGCAACCGATTGCCGCTCCATCGCGCGGAGGATGCGCTGATGCATGGTCTCATAGAGGCGCGGCACCGCCGTCATGATGGTGGGACGCGCTTCCTGCATGTTGGCGGCGAGCGTCTCGGCGCCTTCCGCGAAATAGATTTCCGCGTGAAGCGAGATCGGGAACATCATCCCGGCCGTATGCTCGTAGGAATGCGAGAGCGGCAGGAAGCAGAGAAAGACCTCATCGCCGAGGCCGATCGTCTGCAGTAGGCGATAGGCGCCATAGCAATTGGCAAGGATGTTGGCGTGCGTCGTCATCACGCCCTTGGGCACGCCGCCAGTTCCCGAGGTGTAGATGAGGCAGGCGATGTCGTCGCGGGTGATGGCGCCGACCCAGGCGGAGACGTCGTCCGCCCGGGCCTCGCCGTTCGCCATCACGTCCTCCCAGCGATAAATTTCGGCATGCGACAATTGGCCGGTGCTCAGCGGCTCCAGCGTGACAATGCTGGTAATCGTGGAGACCTGATCGGCGGCCGGCATGACGCGATGGGCGAGCGCCGCCGTCGAGACGATGACCGCCTTGGCGCCGCTGTTAGCGAGAACGTGGCGGTGATCCTCGACGCTATGGGTAGTGTAGGCAGGGACCGTGATGGCGCCGGCGGCGATGATGGCAAGGTCGGCGATCATCCATTCGGGCCGGTTCTCGGCGACGAGCGCAACGCGATCGCCGCGCTCGATCCCAAGTGCGCGCAAGCCGCGGGCAAAGTGCGTCACTTGCCGTGCCGCCTCCTGCCAGCTGATCGGCCGGTAGCGGCCGTCGCGCTTCAGCCATAGAAAAGGCCGCTCCCCCCGCCGCGCCGCCTGTTCAAAGAACATGGCGGCGAGGTTGGGGCAGGTATGATAATCCATGGGCAAATCCCCTCGCGGCGGTGTTCTAGGCATTTTGCTGCGGCGACGGAATAGCCGGGCGACGCTTGGCGCCGCAGCGGACGGGCGCCATATGGAGCGCGGAGATGAAGGAGCGGTTCATGGCATCGAGGCGGGACAAGGATAGTCAGGGCGGCGCCACCGGCGAGCTCGGCCCGTTGCCGGTGTGGGACCTGAGCGATCTTTATGCCGCGCCTGACAGTCCCGACCTGAAGCGCGACATCGAGATGACCGAGCGCGAGGCACACGCCTTCGCCCAGCGCTATCAGGGCAAGCTTGCGGCGCTGTCAGGCGCGGCGCTCGGTCTGGCGATCGCCGAGTACGAGCGGCTACAGGAGACGCTCGGCCGCATCATGAGCTACGCCTCGCTCCTCTACGCGGGCGACATGAACGATGTCGAGATTGCTCGATTCTTCCAGAACATGCAGGAGAAGGTGAACACGCTATCGAGCGTTCTCTTGTTCTTCACGCTCGAGATCAACCGCATCGAGGACGCGGCGCTCGCGGAAAAGCTTCGCGCGACCGAGCTCGCGCACTATGCGCCGTGGCTCCGCGATACACGCGCCTTTCGGCCGCATCAGCTGAGCGATGAGCTCGAGAAGCTGCTCCACGAGAAATACGTGGCGGGACGCGCCGCCTGGACGCGGCTCTTCGACGAGACCATGGCGGGATTGCGCTTTCCCGTCGACGGGCAAGAGCTCACCAGCGCCGAGGCGCTTCATCTCCTCTCCGACACCGATCCCGGCAAGCGCCAGCGTTCGGCCAAGGCTTTGGGCGGCGTGCTCGGCAAGAACGTGCGGCTCTTTGCCCTCATCACCAACACGCTGGCCAAGGACAAGGAGATCGAAGACCGCTGGCGGCACTTCAAGCGACCGATCTCGTCGCGCAATCTCGGCAATTTCGTCGAAGACGAGGTCGTCGATGCCTTGATCACTGCGGTTCGCGACGCGTTCCCGACGCTCTCACACCGCTACTACAGCTTGAAGGCGCGCTGGTTCGGCGTCGCGCAGCTTCCTTACTGGGACCGCAACGCGCCACTGCCCGAGGCCGACGAGAAGATCATTCGCTGGCCCAAGGCGGAAGACATCGTGCTCGACGCCTATGCCGCCTTTTCGCCGGAGCTCGCCGCCATCGGCCGCCGCTTTTTCGAGCACCGCTGGATCGATGCACCGGTGCGGCCGGGAAAATCGCCGGGCGCTTTCGCGCATCCGACGGTACCGAGCGCCCATCCCTATTTGTTGCTCAATTATCAGGGCAAGACACGCGACGTGATGACGCTGGCCCATGAGCTGGGCCACGGCGTCCATCAGGTGCTGGCGGGACCACAAGGCGCGCTCATGGCCGACACCCCGCTGACACTTGCCGAGACGGCGTCGGTCTTCGGCGAGATGCTGACCTTCCGCGCGCTCCTGGCACAAGAGAGCCATGTCGCGCGGCGCAAGATCATGCTCGCGGGCAAGGTCGAGGACATGCTCAATACGGTGGTGCGGCAGATCGCCTTCGTCGAATTCGAGCGCCGCGTCCATGACGAACGCCGCCAGGGCGAGCTCACCCCCGACCGCATCGGCGAAATCTGGCTCGCTGTCCAAAGCGAGAGCCTCGGTCCGGCCATCGGATTTGAGGCCGAGTATCGGCACTACTGGACCTACATCCCGCACTTCATCCACACGCCGTTTTACGTCTATGCCTACGCCTTCGGCGATTGCCTCGTGAACTCGCTCTATGCCGTCTACCAGAGCGCGACACCGGGCTTCGCCGAGAAATACCTCGACATGCTCCGCGCCGGCGGCAGCAAACGGCACAAGGAATTGCTCGCACCCTTCGGCCTCGATGCCTCGGACCCGGCATTCTGGAAAAAGGGGCTCTCCGTCATCGCCGGATTCATCAACGAGCTTGAGGCGATGGGCTGATGCTGCATTCGCGACGGTGCGTCCTTCGACGGGCTCAGGATGAGGTCCTCTCTTTGTGGCATTATCTAAAATGCCATTCCCGATAGTCCTCATGCTGAGCCCGTCGAAGGACGCACAGCGGCAATGCAGCACCAAGCTCTTCTCGCGAGCCGCTCATGAGCGCCGACGGCGATAATCTCACAGGGCGCATCCGGCGCTATGCGCGCGTCTCCACCGCGATGGGTGGACTTGCGGCACGGCTCGCGGGCGAACGCTATCTGGGCTTGCCGCTCGACCGCGCTCGTCACGCCGCCGACGTCAAGGCCGCGCTGGGCGGCATCAAGGGGCCGCTCATGAAGGTGGCGCAGCTTCTCGCCACCATTCCCGAGGCGCTGCCGCGGGAATATGCCGGCCAACTGGTCGAGCTTCAGGCAAACGCGCCGCCGATGGGCTGGCCCTTCGTGCGCCGGCGCATGGCAAGCGAGCTCGGCCAAGACTGGCAGAAGAAATTCGAGAGCTTCGAACGCGAGGCGGCGCGCGCAGCGTCCTTGGGCCAAGTCCATCGCGCGGTCGCGCTCGACGGCCGGGTACTTGCCTGCAAGCTGCAATATCCCGACATGGCATCCGCCGTCGAGGCCGATCTCCGTCAGTTGAAGCTCGTTCTCTCGATCTACGAGCGCTACGACCGCGCCGTTACCACCGACGAGATCCACGCCGAGATCGCCGAGCGCTTGCGCGAAGAGCTCGACTACCGCCGCGAGGCCGCGCATATGCGGCTTTATCGCCTGATGCTCGCCGAGAAAGAGGCCGTGCGCGTGCCGGAACCGATCCCCGCGCTCTCAACCGGCCGCCTTCTCACCATGACTTGGCTCGAGGGCGTGCCCTTCCTCGACGCGGTGAAAGCCCCCGCGGCGCGGCGCAACGCGATCGCGCGGCACATGTTCCGCGCCTGGTACGTGCCGTTCTATTACTACGGCATCATTCACGGCGATCCCCATCTCGGCAATTACACCGTGCGCGATGATGGCGGCATCAACCTCCTCGATTTCGGCTGCATCCGCGTTTTTCCGACGCCCTTCGTCAAGGGCGTGATCGACCTTTACCACGCACTAGACCGCGGCGATGAGGCATTGGCGGTCGAAGCTTATGAGAGCTGGGGCTTCCGCAATCTCTCGCGCGAGATGATCGGGGTGCTGAACCGCTGGGCCCATTTTCTCTATGCGCCGCTGCTCGACGACCGCCAGCGCCGCATCCAGGAGAAAGAAGGCGCTTATGGGCGCGACGTCGCCGAGGCCGTCCATCGCGACATCCGCCGTTTGGGCGGGGTCAAGCCGCCGCGTGAATTCGTTTTCATGGACCGCGCCGCCATCGGCCTGGGCTCAGTCTTCATGCATTTGAAGGCCGAGATCAATTGGCACCGCCTCTTTCATGAGCTCATCGATGATTTCGATGCAACGGTGCTCGCGAAGCGGCAGAGAGACGTGCTCATACGAGCGGGAGTGCCGCGCGGCAACGGCGCAGCCGAGTCGCGGAACGAGCGTTAGCCGGCGGGATCCGTCAGGAGGAAAGTCCCGGCTTTGCGGTGTCGCTCTTGCGCTCGCAAGAATCCGTCCAAGCAGAGTGGTCAGCAAGCCGTTGACCACCGGCATCGGGCGTGTTCGGCGCCGCGATCGACGCACCCGCCGAACCCCAGGCCGCGACCCAGGGATTCTCGCCCAGATGGTAAGGCTTGAACCGTGGCCCGCCAGCAACCGCGGCCATTGTTCGCCCGAGGCGGTCGGGGCATACCGCCTCGAGCCAGGCCGCAGCGCCCAGAAGCAAGAGAGTGAAGGCGGCAATGGAGGGAGCGATGAATGAAACGGGCTTGGTCATGTCGTAGAATCCGAAAGAGCGTCGCTGCTCTCCGGTATTCGCCACGCGCACCATGGCGGTTACTGCCGCACGCGGCGATACGACGATGAAACTGCGAATCCAGCGAGCCGCACGATCTGTCATCAACTCTAAGTGATTACATCGATGACAGGGCATAAATAAATTCGGCGATCGACGATCGCCAGGGGAGCGCTGGCCAGGAATCGAGCACTCACCCGCTACTGCAAGCACCGCCTCCGAGAACGCAGAATTTGGCGCAATGCGGATGGTTGAGCGCCACCGGAAGGGCGGCCTCGGCGAGCGTCGCGCCGAGCTCGAAGGCCTCGTCGTAAGGCAGCAGGGTACAGGCGACGACGGTCGGACGCGCCGCACCCTTGCGCTTCACGACCATCCGTGAGCTCGTGCACATCAGGCTCGCGCGCCCTGCACCGAGGTTGTCGAGGCTCGCCGCGGTGATCTCCGGCACGTCAACTGCGGCGTCCATCTCCGGAAAGATGACGAGCTGATCGCGGTTCTCGGCGTCGATCGCGATACCATGCTCGGCGAAGAGACGGGCGAAGCCCTGGCGCATAGCAGCGTCCGGCTCGCCCCAGAACATCCGCCCCGCGACGGCGACATTGAATCCGTTCGCAGCGAGCCATTGGAGGCCGTCGACAGTGGACTGCCACGTGCCTGCGCCGCGCTCCTCCTCGTGAAGCGCGCAGGTGTAGTGGTCGAGCGAGACGCGAATCGCCAAGCGCGCGCCCCAGCGCCGCTTGAGATCGAGCAGCGGCACCTTCAGACGCTGCATCGGCCGCATCGCATTGGTCAGCACGAGAACGCGAAAGCCGCGCGCGAGCGTAGTCTCCAGCATGGCGAGAATGTCGGGATTCATGAACGGCTCGCCGCCGGTGAAACCGATCTCCTCCGTCGGAAGAGCATCGCGCGCGATCTCGTCGAGATAAGCCGTTGCCTCGGCGAGCGTCAGGTAGGAGAGCCGGTCGTTTCGCGGGCTCGATTCGATGTAGCAGTGGGCGCAGGCAATGTTGCAGAGCGTCCCGGTGTTGAACCACAGCGTCTTCAAGCCAGAGAGTGCCACGATGGCGCGCGGCTCGCCGGTGACCGTCAGCTGCGGGTCACGGAATTTCTGCGGATCGAGCCGGGCCATGGGTTCAGCCACGGTCATCGGCCATGCCGCAGCACCATCCGCGCGCCAGCCGACTACACCCGGCGCGAGCGCCACGCCACGCCGCCCGAACTCCGCCGCCGGCAATACGTCGCAGCTCGGCCAGAGGCCGCTTTCGAGCGCGGCGGCATAACCCTCCGGGAGCCGCTCCGCCCGCATCTTCTCCGCCGCACGCCGATGATCGTATGAAAGCGCGTGGTGCTCGATCGCGATCCCGTCCGGCGTCGGCGACAGGATGCTGTACCAGACCCGAGGCGTGCCGTCATTGGCAGGCATGCCGATGGCGCCCGCATTGTGCCAGAGGCGACCGTCGATCACCTCGGTGAAGGGAATGCCGCAGTGGCCGGCGATCACGCCGTCACATGCGGCAGCGTCGAGCTCCTCGCGCTTCACCGCGGCGGGCGTCGAGGCGAAGACGAAACGATTGATCTGGCGCACGCTGCCATGCACCACGGCAAGCCGTTTGCCAGCGAGGACAATATCGAGGCGGCGCGGCAATGTGGCCATCCAGGCGCGCGTCTTGCCATCGAGGTTGCGATCGGCATGCGCGTACCACGCCACCGACATGAGCTCGCAGGCACTCCCCGCGGCATAGCCGCAGCCGCAATCGGCGGCGTTGCTGGCAAGCGATTCCTCGCAATTGCCCATGATGGCGCGAATACCGGCGCGGCGAATGAGCGTGAGCGTCGCCGTGGCATCGGCGCCGTAGGCGACGATATCGCCGGTGCAAATCACCTGCTGCGGCGGAATGCCGTGGCGATCCGCCGCGCTCAGCAGCGCCTCGGTCGCCTCGAGATTGCTGTAAGGGCCACCGAAGACGAGCACCGGGCCGTCCATCCGCAGCACGCTACCGCCGTCCATCTCGCCTCCCATGCCTCGACCGGCGCGACTATAGCCCTTTGGGGGAGCGGCTCCCACACGATGAGGCGCAGCGAGAGACCCCTCTCACGGCATTTTGAAAGGGCAGCTCAGTTCGCCGTGCCGCGAATCGGGTACCGCTTCTCCCGAACGAATTTGAGGCCCTGAAGAATGCTGGCGAGATCGGGGCGCGCGAAGGGCGTGTTGGAGATGTCGACGATCCAGCATCCGCCAGCCCCGTGCCTTCCACGGATCGATGGTGCCGCCGCCCACCTGCGCCCAGCTCATCGCGGGAAAAACCGAGCCTGCCGGCAACTTCGTCGCGGTGCTCATCGTTCCTCCTCTCGTGGGGCGTCACACCCATCGCTATCGTCAACTCCGACCCGGCAGTTATCGGGTCAGTCAGGGTGAAGCGGCTTGTGCGATGGCCAAGAGGCGCAAGCGGGGCATGGGTCGCTGCGACAGACACTAAGTTACGGAGCGACCGTTATAAAATCGAGCCAAAAAAACCGCCGGCGCGGTCACGCGCCATCACAAACGCGGTACCGCGCTTCCCGGGGCGAGAGCCCGGCGCGCTCAGGCGCGAAGGTGCAGGACGGTCGAGCGCGGTTCGCGCGCCTCGCCGAGGAGGCGGTCGAAATAAGCGATGGTCCGCTCCAAGCCAATGTCGAGCGGCACGCGCGGCGCCCATCCCAAGATGTCGCGGGCGCGCGAGATGTCGGGGCAGCGCTGCACAGGATCGTCCACCGGGAGCGGTCGACGCTCGATGGTCGAGCGCGAACCCACCACCTTGATGATCTTCTCGGCGAGTTCGCCCACGGTGGTCTCCACGGGATTGCCGAGATTGATGGGACCAGTCACGTCATCGGAGGTCGCCATGAGGCGGAGGAAGCCCTCGATGAGATCGTCGACATAGCAGAAAGCGCGCGTCTGGCTGCCGTCGCCGTAGATCGTAATAGGCTCGCCCTTGAGCGCTTGGACGATGAAGTTCGACACCACGCGCCCATCATTGGGATGCATGCGCGGACCGTAGGTATTGAAGATGCGCGCCACGCGAATGCGCAACTTGTGCTGGCGGTGATAGTCGAAGAAGAGGGTCTCGGCGCAGCGTTTGCCTTCGTCATAGCAGGCGCGCGGCCCGATCGGATTGACGTTGCCGCGGTACTCCTCGCGCTGCGGATGCATGGTCGGATCGCCGTAGACTTCCGAAGTCGAGGCTTGGAAGATCTTGGCGCGCACGCGCTTCGCCAAGCCCAGCATATTGATCGCGCCGGAGACGCTGGTCTTGGTCGTCTGCACCGGATCGAACTGATAGTGAATGGGGGAGGCCGGGCAGGCGAGATTGTAGATCTCGTCCACCTCCACATAGAGCGGGAAGCAGATGTCGTGGCGCTTCGCCTCGAAATTCAGGTTGTCGAGGAGGTGGGTGATGTTCTGCTTGCGGCCGGTGAAGTAGTTGTCGACGCAGAGGACGTCGTGGCCTTCGGCCAACAGCCGCTCGCAAAGATGAGAGCCCAAGAAGCCGGCACCACCTGTCACCAGCACGCGCTTTTTCTGAACGTTCATGGCCGCCGATCCTTCGTCGCTTATTCGTTGGAATTCGATCAACCCTGCGCCCGAACGCGCTGCTGGCCGCGCGCCGGCTCGACCGCGCGGCGGCCGATGCTGAAGTAATAAAACCCCGCGTCCGCCATGTCGGCGGGCTTGTAGATGTTGCGCAGGTCGATGATAGTGGGCGAGCGTAAGAGCGAGCGCACGCGCCTCAGATCGAGGGCGCGAAATTCGTTCCATTCCGTGAGGATGACGACCGCGTCGGCGCCCTCCATGGCGTCATAGGCGCCCTCGCAGAATGTCGCGCCCCCGAGGAGCTTCTTCGCCTCCTCCATGCCCTCGGGATCGAAGGCGCGGATCGTGGCGCCGGCGCCCTGCAGCGCCGGAATGATGGCAAGGCTCGCGCTCTCGCGCATGTCGTCGGTATTGGGCTTGAAGGTGAGGCCGAGCACGGCGATCGTCTTGCCCTCGACGCTGCCGCCGCAGGCGCGGATGATGCGTGCCGCCATCATCTCCTTGCGCGTCTCGTTCACCTTGACCGTGGTCTCGACGAGGCTCACCGGCGCCCCCGCCTCCTGCGCCGTGCGCACGAGGGCGAGGCAGTCTTTGGGGAAGCACGAGCCGCCGTAACCGGGACCGGCATGGAGGAATTTGCGGCCGATGCGGCCGTCGAGCCCGATGCCGCGCGCCACATCCTGCACGTCGGCGCCAAGCTGCTCGCACAGATCGGCGACCTCGTTGATGAAGGAAATCTTGGCGGCGAGGAAGCTGTTCGCCGCGTATTTCGTCAGCTCCGCCGTTTCGATCGTCGTGAAGATCATCGGCGTTTCGATGAGGTAAAGGGGCCGGTAGAGCTCGCGCATCACATCCTTGACGCGCTCGCTCTCACTGCCGATGACGACGCGGTCGGGCCGCATGAAGTCCTGGATCGCCGAGCCTTCGCGCAGGAATTCCGGGTTCGACACCACGTCGAATTGCGCCTCAGGCCGCGTCTTGCGGATGATCTCTGCGACGCGGCGGCCGGTGCCGACCGGCACCGTCGATTTCGTCACCACCACGGCATAACCGGTGAGCGCACGGGCGATCTCCTCGGCAGCGCCGAAGACGTAGGACAAGTCGGCATGCCCGTCACCGCGGCGCGAGGGCGTGCCGACGGCGATAAACACCGCGTCCGCGCCCTTGACCGCGGCGGCGAGATCGGTGGTGAAGTCGAGCCGTCCGGCGCGTACGTTGCTGTCGACGATCTGGTCGAGGCCGGGCTCGTAGATGGGAATGTCACCCTGCTTCAGGCGGGCGATCTTGCCGACATCCTTGTCGACGCATGTGACGGAGACGCCGAATTCGGAAAAGCAGGCACCAGAGACGAGGCCGACATAGCCGGTGCCAATCATCGCAATGCGCATGTTTTCTCCTGTCGGGCGACGCTCGAAAGAACGTCTTTGCCGGCCAAAAAATTCCCTGGGGGCGCCCTGCCTAGCTTGCCCGCCCCGCAACATCCAGCGAAATTATGGTTAACAGTGCCGCCATGCGGTCCTGTGCCCGCTTGCGGTGCGTCGAACTTCGCCCTATCAGGTCGTAGGCGTCGCCCGGGGAAGAACCAACCCGGCTCCGCCGTTGTTGACCTTCCCGCATCAAGATCGAACCGTCTCGCGCATGAGCAATCGGGTTCTCGTCACCGGCGGTGCCGGCTATATCGGCAGCCACGCCGCCAAGGCGCTGGCGCAGGCCGGCTATGAGCCGGTTGTGTTTGACAGCCTCGTGCGTGGGCATCGCGCGGCAGTGCGCTGGGGCCCCTTCATCGAAGGCGATCTCGCCGACCGGGCCCTGCTGTGCGAGAGCCTGCGACGCTTCGAGATCGGTGCCGTCATGCATTTCGCCGCTTTTGCCTATGTTGGCGAATCCATGACTAGGCCCGAGTTTTATTTCGCAAACAACGTGGTTAACAGCCTCAATCTTCTCGAGGCGATGCGGGAAGCGAGCGTGCGGCGGATCGTTTTTTCCTCCACCTGCGCCACCTACGGCATTCCTGAGTCGGTGCCCATCCGCGAAGAAATGCCGCAGCGCCCGATCAATCCGTACGGCGAAAGCAAGCTCATCGTCGAGCGCATGCTCCATTGGTATGGGGTCGCGCACGGCTTCGCCCATACGGCGCTCCGCTATTTCAATGCCGCCGGCGCCGATCCCGACGGCGAGATCGGCGAACATCACGAGCCTGAGACGCATCTCGTTCCGCTCGTCCTTGACGCCGCCCTCGGTCGACGGCCGCGGGTGGAGGTTTACGGTACGGACTATGCGACGCCGGACGGCACGGCGATCCGCGACTACATCCATGTGAGCGATCTCGCCGAGGCGCATGTGCTGTCGCTCGAGCACCTGGAACGGGGCGGCGCCAGTGGTGCCTTCAACCTCGCGACTGGTCAAGGCCATTCCGTCCGCGAAGTGATCGCCGCCGCCGAGCGTGTGACCCGCCGCGCGGTTCCCCGCCGCGACACCGAGCGCCGCGCCGGTGATCCCCCGGCGCTGGTGGCGGACGCCAGCCGAGCACGCCAGGTCCTGGGCTGGAACCCGCGGTTTTCCGACCTCGACACGATCGTCGCCACAGCTTGGCGCTGGCATGCGGCGCATTTTGCCGCACCAGAGGCGGCACGCTAGACACCGCCCCGCTTGACAGATCGGGCGTTCTGCGGCGCTATCCCCGGCGGGGAATAGGCCGACCGCACTGCCGTTTTCTGCTGAGGATGGCCGCTCGCGGCGGTCGCGCCTGAGGCGCGGGTTTTCGGCAAGTCACGGGAGTTCGTCTTACGATGCAGCCGGTCGAGACTGCCGTTGCCGCGCGCCAATCGGCGCCGATGGGCCATGACGGCGCGGCGATCCGCGTGCACGGCAAGTTCTTTTTCCTCGGCGAGACCAAGTTCTTCGTCAAGGGCGTGACCTATGGGCCGTTCGGGCCCGGCTCGCACGGGGCGCAGTTTCCAGAGCGGGACATCGTCCGACGCGACTTCCGCCTGATGGCGGCGATGGGCGCCAATATCCTCCGCGTTTTCACCCCGCCGCCGCTCTGGCTCCTCGACCTCGCCGCCGAAGCCGGGCTCAAGGTGCTGGCGGGCATTCCCTGGTCGCAGCACGTCACCTTCCTCGACAACCCCGCGATCCAAAGCCAGATCATTACCACCGTTAGCGAATCGATCCGCGCCTTGGCGCGGCACGACGCCATCTTCGCCTATCTCATCGGCAATGAGATTCCGCCCGACATGGTGCGCTGGCACGGGCCAGAGCGGGTCCGCGCATTCCTGAAGCGCTTGGTGGCCGCCGTCAAGTCAACCCACCCCGCCGCGCTCGTCAGCTACGCTAACTTCCCCTCGACCGAATATCTCACCATCGATTTCACCGACTTCCTCTGCTTCAACGTCTATCTCCACAACGAGCAGGCGTTCCGCCGCTATCTCTCGCGCCTCCACAATCTCGCCATCGACCGGCCGCTGGTCCTGACCGAATTCGGCATCGACTCCATGCGGGAAGGCGAGGAAGAGCAGGCGCGGATCCTGTCATGGCAGATCCGCACTGCCTTCGAGATGGGCGCCGCCGGCACCTTCGTCTTCGCCTGGACGGACGAGTGGTTCACCGGTGGCCATCTGATCGCAGACTGGGCCTTCGGCCTCGTCGACCGCCAGCGCCAACCAAAGCCCGCCTTCGCCGCCGTCGAGGAGCGCTATCGCGGCCCAGTCCCACCGGTCTTGCCGCGCTATCCGCGCGTCTCGGTGGTGGTCTGCTCCTACAATGCCGAGCGCACGATGGAACCGTGCCTTGCCTCGCTCGAACGCCTCAATTACCCGGATTACGAGGTGATCGTCGTCAACGACGGCTCGACCGACCGGACGCTCGAGATCGCTCAGCGTTTCAGCTACTGCCGCATCATCAGCCAGCCGAACAAGGGTCTCTCCGTCGCCCGCAACGTGGGGGCTGAAGCCGCCACCGGGGAGATCGTGGCCTACACCGACAGCGACTGCGTCGCCGATCCCGATTGGCTGACATATCTCGTCGCCAAGATGGAGAGCGCGCAGCTCGTCGCTTGCGGCGGGCCCAATTTTCCGCCACCGGAGGATAGCCTCGTTCCCGCAGCCGTCGCGGTGTCGCCCGGCGGCCCGACGCATGTTCTCCTTTCAGACGATATCGCCGAGCACATCGCCGGCTGCAACATGGCGTTTCGCCGCGACGTGCTGCTGCGCATGGGCGGTTTCGATCCGGTCTACCGCGCAGCCGGCGACGACGTCGACATTTGCTGGCGCTTCCAAGATGCGGGCTACACCATCGGCTTCAGCGCCGCGGCGGTGGTCTGGCATTTCCGCCGCAACACGGTCAAAGCCTATATCGGCCAGCAGCGTGGCTACGGCAAAGCCGAGGCCCTCGTTTATTCGAAGCATCCCTTCCGCTTCAATCTTTTCGGCCAGGCAAAGTGGCTGGGGCGCATCTATGGCGATCTCTCGGCGGCGCTGCTCTTATCGCGCAAGCCGGTCATCTACTCCGGCGTGTTCGGCCGCGGCTTGTTTCAGACGCTCTACGAGCCGCCGTCGTCGCTTGCTGCATTCCTACCGCTCAGCTTCGAGTGGAACGTGGTGGCGATCGCGCTGGCGCTCGTGGGCATTATCGCCGGCGGCTGGATGTGGCTCTTGACCGTGCCGCTCCTCACCACCTGGGTGCTCTGCATCAATGGCGCGCTCAAGGCGCCCATCGATAAGCGCTTCCGCGGCCTCAAGGCGCGCGCGCTCGTGGCGCTCCTCATCTATGTCGGCCCCATTCTGCGCGGCTGGGAGCGGCTCAAATGGCGCTGGCGCGAGATGCGCACGCATGAGCACATCTCCCCCGCCATCCAAGACGCGCGCCAGCCGCCGCGCATCGCCTGGCGCGAGCGCACGTTCTATCTCTCCTATTGGAGCGAGCGCGGCGATGAGAAGGAGCTGCTGCTGGGCGCGTTGATGCGGTTCCTCTCGCCGCAGAAATATTTCATCGTGCCCGATCAGGGCTGGAACGACTGGGACCTCAAGATCGCGCGCGGCCTCTGGAGCCGCGCCTTCGTGCTCGTCTGCACCGAGAACCATGGCGGCATGAAGCGCCTCTTGCGCGTGCGCTGCGCCATGCGGCTCTCGCGCTTCTCCGCGGTCATTCTCCGCGCCTTCGCCGCGGCGACGGCGGCGGCGCTCATCCTCGATGCGCCCGCCGCGGCGGCGATCATCGGCATTCTCGGGCTGGCGCAAGGCGCGCTCATCGCCTATCGCACGCTCGAGTTCGGCAAGCTCATGCACGGCATCATCGAGGCGGTGGCGAAGCAGCGGGGCCTCTCCCCCTTGGCGGCGCCCGACAATCGCGCCGCACCGGCGAGCATTCCGCGCGCCGCCTGATCCACCGCCATGGGCGCGCTCGCCTGGAAATTCCTGCCGTATCTCCGGCCCTACCGCGGGCGCTTCGCCTGGGCACTCGTCCAGGTCTTCCTCATCGCCGGCTTCGACCTGCTGAAGCCTTGGCCGCTGCAGCTGGTGATCGATCACGTGCTGGGCGGCAAGCCCCTCAGCATGCCGCTGTTCGCGACGCTTTCGCCGACGGCGCTTCTCATCGTCGCCTGCCTCGGCCTCGTCTTCGTCAACATGGGCGCGGGCCTGTTCGCGCTCCTCCACAACTACACCACGATCGGCGTCGGCCAGCGCATGGTGAACGATCTCCGCGGCGCGCTTTACAGCCACCTGCAGCGGCTCTCGCTCGCCTTCCACAGCCGGCAGAAGGTGGGCGACCTCATGTATCGCATCACCGCCGACAGCTTCGCCGTGCAGACCATGATCATGAACGGCCTCTTGCCGATCGTCTCGGCGACCGTGCTGCTCGCCGGCATGCTCGCGGTGTTGATCCCGCTTGACCCGATCTTGACCGCCCTCTCGCTCACCATCGTGCCGGCGCTCTTCGTCGTGATCGCGCTCTTCAATCGCAAGATCACCACGGTGGCGACCGAAGTGCGCGAGCGCGAGAGCATGGTCTACACGCTCGTGCAGTGGGCGATGAGTTCGGTCAAGGTGGTGCAGGCGTTCACCAAGGAAGAAGAGGAATTGGGCCGCTTCATGGGCGCGAGCCGCGCGAGCCTGCGGGCGACGCTCCGCCTCTATAGCTGGCAGACGCTCTATTCCGGCGCGGTCAACACGTTCATCGCCATCGGCACGGCCATCGTCGTCTATGCCGGCGCTCGCTCGGTCCTGAGCGGCCATCTCTCGCTCGGCCAGCTCGTTGTCTTCATTTCTTATCTGGCGCAGCTTTACGTCCCGGTGAACCAGATCACTCAGAGCTGGGGCCTCATCGCCGGCGCCCGCATCGGTGCCACGCGCTGCTTCGAGATCCTCGACACCGAAGCGGACCTCAAGGACGGCCCCCGACGCTTTCCGGCGGAAGGCGCCAAAGGTGCTGTCGAGTGGCGTGGCGTGAGCTTCCGCTACCGCCCGGAGATGCCGGTCTTGCGCGAAGTGAACCTGCGCATCCCCGCGGGAACGAAGGTCGCAGTGGTCGGTGCCACGGGCGCTGGAAAGTCGACGCTTCTGGGTCTCTTGCCGCGCTTCTTCGATCCCTCGACCGGCGGCGTGTTGATCGACGGCGTCGATGTTCGTGAGTACCAGCTCAAATCGCTTCGCCAGCAGATCGCCATGGTGCTGCAGCCGCCGCTCGTCTTTCCGCTCTCCGTGCGCGACAACATCGCCTATGGCCGGCCGGGCGCCAGCGATGCCGAGATCGAGCATGCCGCCAAGCTCGCCCGCATCCACGACCTCATCCTGTCGCTGCCGCAGGGCTACGGCACGGTGCTCGGCGACAACGCGACGCTCTCGGAGGGCGAAAAGCAGCGCCTCACCATCGCTCGCGCCATTCTGCGCGGCGCGCCCATCCTCGTGCTCGACGAGCCCACCTCGGCGCTCGATGTCGAGACGGAGTCGCTGGTGATGGAGGGGATCAATCGTCTCACCCAAGGGCGCACGACGTTCATCATCGCCCATCGCCTATCCACCGTGCGCGGCGCCGATCTCATCTTGGTGCTGCGCGACGGCGTCATCGCCGAAGAGGGAGATTTCGCGCAACTGATGCGCCGCGGCGGCGTCTTCGCCGAGCTCTACAATACGCAATTCGCCGGTACCGAGCAGCCGATCGCCTCCTCGCCCGCGTGAGCGGAGGGTGATCGCCCCATGCGGAAATATCAGGCATGCCACGCGTGCGGCGCGTAGCATGAGAGAGCCGCCTGAGCGACAATAACGCCATGGGCGACAACGCAATCACGCGGCCTGCGCTCGCGCGGCGCGAGACGGGACGCGTCGAAACGGCGACGGCCTATTTGATGCTTGTCGTAGCGACGCTCTCCTGGGCGGGGAATGTCACCATTGGGCGCGCACTTGCCGGATGGGTTCCGCCGTTCGGGCTGAGCGTGATGCGCTGGTCGATCGCGCTGGCGGTCGTGCTTCCTTTTGCGGCGCGCGAGCTCATCGCCAAGCGACATGTGATCTTGCGCGAGTGGCGCATCCTCCTGGCGCTCGGCCTGCTCGGCGTCTCCATCTGCAACAGCCTGAGCTATCTCGGTCTGCAATGGACGACGGCGCTCAATGCCGCGCTTCTCAATTCCGCCGGGCCGATGCTGACGCTCGCCGCGTCGTTCCTGCTTTTTCGCGAGCGGGCGATGCCGCTCCAGATCGCCGGCGTGACGGTATCGCTGCTCGGCGTGTTGGTCATCGTGCTTCGTGGCGATTTGGCGGCGTTGCTCACGCTATCGATCAACCGCGGTGACGTCGCGATCCTAGTGGGCGTCGCCTCGTGGGCGATCTATACCGTCCTCTTGCGACGCCGGCCTGCCGAATTGTCGCCCGTCGCATTCCTCGTCGTGCTCTTCGCCATCGGCGTCATCACGCTGCTACCGCTTTACGCCGGCGAGGCGGCTTTTGGCTGGCCGCTCCCGATGGTCCCGACCGCGTTTCTCGCTTACGCCTTCGTCGGATTGTTCCCGGCGGTGATCGCGTTCTTCGGCTGGAACCGCGGCGTGGCGGCGATCGGTGCGAACCGTGCGAGCCTCTTCACGCATCTCATGCCGCTCTTCGCCGCCTTGCTCGCCTACCTCTTCCTCGACGAGCGCATCGCGGGGTTCCATCTCGTCGGCGCGGCGTTGATCTTCTTCGGCATCTTCCTCGCCAATCGTGCCGCTTAGGGGCAAGGCGGTTGAGCGGCTGCGCGGAACTTCTCTCGCGGCGGTTATATGGGGTTCGGCGCTGCTGTGTGAAAAAGCAGACAGCGGACTTTTCGCCGCCGCCGCCTGTTATCGGCCTGTGCGGTCACGCGGCGGCGAAGCCGCGCTGGGAGCGTGCACACCCATAATGGAGCGAGTGATGAAGCAGAGATGGTTGATGGCCGCGGCGGTGCTTTCCGCGCTTTCGCTGGCCGCGTGCGACAATTCGGGCTCGAGCCAGAAGAGTTCGTCGGGCAGTAGCGGCTCGACCGCCGCCACAAAGCCCGCCGCCCCGAGCACCGCGCCCTCGGCGGGCGGCAGCGCTGGTACCCCCTCGAGCGGCAGCACCACGGCGCCCGGCAACTCGTCGAGCGGCTCGAACAGCCCACCACCGAAACAGTAAACCCAAGGGCGTCGCCGGCCGGCTGGGCCCCGGCCGGCCCGCCGCTCGCCGCGCAACCGCGGGACGGTAAGGGAAGATTAGCCAAAGGCCCTTTATCCTCCTCCAAGGACACCCTGCGCGGGTGGGGTGTTGCGAGTTGCTTGCCGAGGGGAAACCGCCCGATGACCCGGCGATTGAAGGCGCCACAGCGCCGTGCCAGACGCGTCGCCCGCCGCACTCGCGATGCCGAGCCCCGTTTCGACCTCCTTGCCGTCGCCGCGCGAAGCGCCGACCGCAGCGAATTGCCGCTGCGGCGCTGGCCCGGGACAGACCTAGCCTTCATCGACGCCATTCTCGAGGCGCACAATGTGCCGATACCGTTGGCAAAGCGCCTCAGCGCGGCGGCGGCGAGCCTGCCCCTGGGCTCCCTTCTCGCCGAACGCCTGAGCGCCGCACTCGCGGATCAGATTCACTTCGCCCCGCTGGAGGAGCTGATGCGCCGCCCGGCCCTGCTGTTGGTGGGGCCGCCGGGGGTGGGCAAGACGACGATGGCGGCGAAGCTTGCAGCCCAGCTTGGCGAGCCGAGCGCGATGCTCATCTCAGCCGATACGGCGCGGCCGGGCGGCATTGCTCAGATCGAAGAATATGCGGGCGTCCTCGGCCTTCCCATCACGGCGGTAACGGATGCCGATGAATTGCGGCAGACCCTGGCTGCCGCAGCGCGCCGCACGATCATCGATACCCCCGGCATCGCGCCCGGCGACACGGCGGCGCGCGAGCGCATCGCCGCGATCGTTGCCGCAAGCGACGTTGCGCCGCTGCTCGTTCTGGGGGCAGACTGCGCCGCGGAGGAAGCGAGCGCGGTCATCGACTTCTTCGCCCCGCTCCGGCCCGAGACGCTGCTGCCGACGCGCTTCGATTTCGTTCGCCGCTTGGGTGGCATCCTCGCTGCCGCCGATGCCGGCCGCCTGGCGCTGCGCGCCGCCGGCACGACGCCGCATTTCGCCTACGGCTTGAGCGCGCTCACGCCCGCCGCCATGGCCCGCCACCTCATCGACGGCGCACTCCAGGAACGGCGAATCTATCTTCCGGCCGCTTGATCAGCGCCAGCGCAGCAGGCGGTGTTCCAACGCCGAGAGAAGACCACCGACGACCAGGCCGAGGAGCGCCAAGACAACGACGCCGGCCATGAGCTGGTCGGTCTGCATCAGGTTGCTGGCGGTGTTGATGAAAGCGCCGATCCCCTGTTGTGCGCCGATCATCTCCGCCGCGACCACCAGCAGCAGCGCGGTCGCAGCGGAGACGCGGGCGCCCGCGATGATGCTGGGGAGCGTGCCGGGCAGCACGATCTTCGCCACGATCGCCGGCATCGGCATGCCGAAGCTCTGCGCCATGCGGATGAGGCCCCGCGGCACGCCGTCGATGCCGCTGAAGGTGGCGATGACCGTCGGAAAGAAGACGCCGAGCGCGATCGTCGCCACTTTCGACGGCTCGCCGATGCCCAGCCACAGAATGAGGAGCGGCAGGAGCGCGATCTTCGGAATGGGAAAGAGCGCCGAGACGAAGGAAAGGCCGATCGCGCGCGCGAGCGAGTAGAGGCCCATGGCCATGCCGAGGGCAAGTCCCGCCGCGGTGCCGAGCACCCAGCCCGACACAATGCGCCCGAGCGACACGGAAAGGTGCCGCCAAAGCTCGCCCGAGAGCGCGAGATGGCCGAGCGCCACGAGAATGCTCCAAGGCGACGGCAGGAAGACGGGACTCACGAGCCCGAGGGAAAGCGCCGCTTGCCATACGAGCACCGCAACGGCGAAGGCGAGCCACGCCGCGAGCCGCCGCCGCTCGGGCGCAAAGCCGCCGCCGCGAAACGACACGGCGCGAGCCAGCGGCTCAGCCATTCGCCACCTCGCGATCCGCCTCGACCGCGTCGTCGCGCAACAATTCCCAGAGCGACTGGCCGAGGCGCGCGAGCTCGCGTTCGGCCGCGGCGGACTGCCGCTCGCGCTGCGGCATGGCGACGGGAATCGTCGCCTTGACGCGCCCCGGCCGTCGCGACAGAACGACGATGAGGTCGGCAACCCGCAACGCTTCCGCAAGGTTGTGGGTGACGTAGACGGAAGCGACGCGCTGGTCGAGCCAGAGCGCCAGGAAATCCTCCATCAGCAGCTCGCGCGTTTGCGCATCAAGCGCCGAGAGCGGCTCGTCCATCAGCAGCACCGCGGGACGGACGACAAGCGCGCGGGCGATGCCCACGCGCTGCCGCATGCCGCCTGAGAGCTGTTTCGGATAGGCGTCGCGAAACTCGGCGAGACCGAGCCGGTCGAGCGCAGCATCGACGCGCTCACGGCGCTCGGCGGCGGCGAGTGGATGGTGCTCGAGCGGCAGCGCCACGTTGCCGGCGACCGTCCGCCACGGCAATAGGGCAAAATCCTGAAAGACGAAGGTGAGCGGGTTGAGACAATCGCTGGGCGGCGTTCCCGCGAGTGTCACCTCGCCGCGCTCGGGCGCGATGAGACCGCCGAGGATGCCGAGCAAGGTCGACTTGCCACAACCCGAGGGACCGATGAGGGCAACAATTTCGCCATCGCTCACGGCGAGATCGACGCTCTCGAGTACCTCTAAGGCGCCGTAGGAATGGCCGATGCCGCGCGCGCTTAGCTCCATCGCCTACTGCACCGCGGGCCCGCCGGTGAAGCTGAGGTCGAGAATGGCGCGCGCGTCGACGGATCGATCGACCAAGCCTTGGGCCTGGTACCACGCGACTTGCCGATAGATGTCGTCGACGAGGAGCTTGGCCTCGGGATCGATATAGGGAATGCCGCTGCGCAGCTGCTCCGGCGACTGGCCCGTATACTTGGCGATGATCGCGAGCAGGTCGCCGCCGCCAGTGGGTTGCTGCAGCGTTATGTCGGGCTGCTGCGTTCCGTCGTTGGGGAGAAAAGCACGATAGAAAGCGCGCGCACCGCGGCGATAGCCCGCGAGAAAATTTTCGAGCGCGGCGCGCCGCTCGGCGATGGCGCGCGCCGGCGCGAAGATGGCGCCAAGCTGCCAGGGCGTCTCGTCGCCGACCCAACCAAGCAAATGCGCTTCGCCGCGCGCGATCATCGGCAGGGCAATGGTGGCGGGAATGAGCGACGCGTCCACCTGGTTGCCTTTGACGGCAGCCGCCATGTTGGCCATCGACTGGAGTGGCACGAGCTTGAGGCGCACCAATGAAAAGCCGAGCTTCTCGGCGAGAAGGCCGATACTGTAGTGAAAGGTAGAGCCGACCTGGCTGATGCCGACCGCGTGATCCGGCAGATCCTTGAGCGCGGTGAGACCCGCGTCATACGCACGGTTCGAGGCGAGGTAGGCAATGAGATGATATCCCCGCTCCTCCCGGCTTTGCCCGGCGATGATACGGAGCGCGCCTTTGCCGGCGAGATTGTAGAAGCCGGCGGTAAGCCCAGTGACGCCGATATCGACGTCGCCCGCGACCGCCGCCACGGCAATGGGCTGCGCCGCATCGAAGAAGCGCAGCTCGACATCGACACCGGCCGCGGTGAAATAACCGCGCTCGGCGGCGATGAAGACGCCGCCCGATGAGGCAAGCTTCAGGAGACCGACGCGGAGCTTATCGGCGGCCTCGCCCTGTCGCGCGACCGCGACCAGGAGGAGAGTCGCCAACACCGCCGTCCATGCGCGCCCCATGCCGCCCTTCGCTCCTTACCACTGGCATTGGAGCGGCGAGGATGCGGAGCGGGCCGGCGCTTGGCAAGCCCGGCGGCGCGCTCAGTTGCTGCAGCGGCGGAATTCGGCGCTGTTCTCGGCGGCGCGGGCCGCGACATAGCGGCGGAAGCTCTCATGCTCGAGCTTGTCCGCCGTGGCGAGGAAGCTCGCCGCGTTGTGACACACCTGGTCGACCGGCTGCGCCCCGTTGCGCAGCGAGATCTCGTTCGCGAGCCGCGTCAGGTAGGAATCGAAGCGCGCCTCGGCATGAGCGCCGCCGCTGCGGCGGAAACGCTCGATCACTTGCTGCTGGTACTCTTTGAGCGCTTCATGGTTGCGGCGCGTGAAATGGGTATAGGTCTGAGCGCCGCAGGTGTCGCTCACGACCATAAGCTCGGCTTGGAAGCGTATCGCCTGCTCGGCTTCGATTTCGTTGGGCTTCAGGCATTGCGGCGTCGCCGCTACCGCTAGAGCAATCGTGCCGCCCAAGAAGACCGTCGCGGAAATGAGTTTCGCAATCACGATCCCACCCGATTTTGCCGATGACAGCACCGATCATGAACTGCTTCGCGCAGAACCGCAATTGCGCCACACGCGAGTCACAGATTTGACATCGAAAGCGGCAATTCGACGCGCTTGCGATCGAACTCGCGCTTGCGCCTCAGGGGGTAGCGGCCTCCGCGGCCTGGCGCTGTCGCTGGATGCGGCTGCGCACGCGCTGGGTGACAAAGACCGCTACGACGGTGACGACGAAAATGCCGAGCAAGATGATGCTCAGTTTTTCCGCAAGTTCGCCGAGCATTCGCTCGGCCGCCCGGCCGCAGAAATATCCGGCGCCGACGAAGGACGCCGCCCAGAGGAATGCCGCGCTGAAGTTGAAGACGAGGAAGCGCCGCCAGTCGATGCCACTGATGCCAAGCGCGAAGGACGAGAAATTGCGCACGCCATAGATGAAGCGGAAGCTCAAGATGAACCATTTGTCGTAGCGCTTGACCCAACCCAGCGCCGAATCGACCCGCGCGCTCCACAGCGGCCGGCGCTTCAGGAGGCGCAAGCCGAAGCGGCGGCCGATCCAGAAATAGCACTGATCGCCGGCAAAGCTGCCGAGCCACGCGGCAAGCAAGAGCGGCGGTGCGCTCAGCAACCCCTGGGCGGCGGCAAAACCGGCGAAAAGAACGAACGTCTCCCCCTCGACGAAGGTCCACGCGAAGGTGAATAGATAAAACAGCGAACCGTGCTCGTGGATGAGACGCGGAACATCCATCTTCTCGTTTTCCTCCCCCCACTTAAGGGGTAGCCGATCCTAAGCGGTTCCGGTCTTACAAGCGAGTCGAGAATAGCCCCGCGCCCGATCAATTCGGAGCGATAGCAGACGCTTGACGCCTTAGGCAAACCCGCCATCCTCGCCGGCGATCCCTCGGCTCGCGAAAGGACCTGTCGTGGAAGCCCATGAAGTCGGCGATACCATTGCCGAAAGCGCTCACAACGGCCACGCCGCGGCGCGCAGCGACGACCGTTTCCGCCGCGGTGCCGCGGTCTTCCTCGGTCTCCTCGGCATGCTGCTCGCGATCGCGAGCCTTGGCGGCGAAGACGCCATGAAGCAGACGGTGAACGCCAATATTCTCGCCTCCGACACCTATTCGTTCTATCAGGCGCGGAACGAGCGCCAGACCGGATACCAGCTCGCCGCCGACACACTGGAGGCGCTGCTCGCGGCCTCGCCCACCCTCACCCCGGCCCAGCGCGCGCCCATCGAGAAGCGCATCGCCGACTACCACGCCAGCATCAAGCATTTCGAGAGCGAGCCCGCGAACGGCACGGGCAAGCAGGAGCTCATTGCCAAAGCGCGGCGCTTCGAGGCGCAGCGCGATGAGGCGCAGCGCCGCGACCTCAGCTTTGACTACAGCCGCGCGCTCTTTCAGATCGCGATCGTCTTGGGCTCGGTCAGCATCGTCGGCGCCTCGCGCGGCCTGCTCTGGCTCTGCGGCGCGATCGCCGTTCTCGCGACGCTTCTCGGCGTCAACGGTTTCCTGCTGCTGGTCGAACTGCCGTTCAGTTGAGCGGCGCATGCGCACCGGTGGCGGCGTAGCGGGCGTGCGGCCCGCGGTGTAGCCACCATCCCTGCTCGCTGATCGAGTAATAGGGCTGATAATGGAGAATGTTGTCGCTCGTGACGAGCGATGCACTCTGATTGTCAAGAACCCAGGGCTCGCCCTCGTCATAGGCCACGGTGACCGCATGGTCGATCCCGAGGCGCATGTCGCGCAACACAACCAAACGAAGCCGGTCTGCCGGGACACCGGCGGCGCGAAGCGCGAGGTATTTGGCGATCGCGTAATCCTGACACTGACCGCCCTTGCGCAGGAACTCGAGCGGCGTCTCCCAGCGATTGCTTTCGCTCCAATTGCGCATCGAGGTCACATAGGGATGGCGATTGACCGCGGCATTGACCGCCTCGAGCTTGGCACGGAACGGGAGCGCGCTGAGTCGGGCGACGAGATCGCGCCACTCCGCGGCGACACAGCCCTCGCACGAGCCCCCCTCCGCCAACTGCGCGCGATGACGCGCCAGCATGGTGTTCCATTTGATGAAGGCGGCGTTGTCGGCCGAATAGACTTCCTCGGTGCCAAACAATCCGGAGCGCGCCCAGGGCGGCTGCCGAAAGGCGACGGCATCGGCGGACGCCTCCTGCGCTTGGCCCGGACTCGCCGCGGACAAAAGCAGCGCCGGCACCACGAAGACGATCATCAACAGCGGCATCAACCGCATCAAAGGGGCCTCGTTCGGAAGCCCCGCTATCTCGGTGAGACCGGAGGCTTTGCGTCACCGGGTCGCCCCGGCTTTGCCGTTTCGCGAATGCCGCCCAGGAGTGGGCGCCACCGTGAGGGAGGGGATCACACCCCCTCTTAATGTCCCGTGAATGCCACAGATGCCGAGCTTTTTCGCGGATCGAGCCGATACCGAAACGGTCTCAGCGCTCGAGCCGGTCGAAGTAGTGCTTGACGTTCCAGAAGATCATGACGAGCGCGCCGGCGAAGAGCCCATAACCGCCATAGATCGCCATCGGCTCCGCGCCGCGCGCCGCGAGAAAAAGGCCGAGCAAACCCAACACGACCAGCACCGCCACAAGCACGATAAGCGCCTCGCTGTCCTCGACAAGCAACGCCGCACTGGCCTGCCGATCCTCGAAGGCGCTGCGGACGCGCCAGGCAAGCGTCACCGCAGCGATGGCCGCCGCAGCGAAGCCGCCGGCATAGGTCGCCTGGTCCGCGGCGCGACTGGCGACGAAAAGGCCGAGGAGACCGAGCGCCACCAGTGCCGCACCGCCGAGCCAGGGCGCGAACCATCGCCAGATCTCGCCCCATCCCACCCGCGCCTCGGCCGCCGGCGCTCGTGTCCCGCCGTGATTGTTGCCCTCCATGCCCACCCCGCGTTTTACGCGCTCTCGGATGCGGGCCCACCCCTTGCCCGCGGTGCCGCCAGCGTCGATAGTGCGCGATCGACCCTGCCGAGGGAAGGTGCGGTCGCGCGGACCGTCATGCTACCGAGGAATGATGAATAAGCTCCCGCTCTCCCGCTTCAAGGTCGTCGATCTCACGCGTGTTCGCGCCGGACCCACCTGCGTGCGCCAACTCGCCGATTGGGGCGCCAATATCGTCAAGATCGAGGCTGTCGAAGGCGATGGCGGCTTGGGCGGCGCGCGCCACGGTCCCGATTTCCAGAACCTGCACCGCAACAAACGGAGCATCACGCTCGATCTGAAGCAGGCGGAAGGGCGCGAGGTACTGCATCGCCTGGTGAGAGGCGCCGACGTGCTGGTCGAGAATTTCCGACCCGACGTCAAGCATCGTCTCAAGATCGACTACGAGACGCTGAAGACCATCAACCCGCGCCTCGTCTATGCCAGCATTTCCGGCTTCGGCCAGGACGGCCCCTATCGCGACCGACCCGGCTTCGATCAGATCGCACAAGGGATGGGCGGGCTCATGTCGATCACCGGCTTGCCGGGACAAGGTCCGGTGCGCGTCGGCATTCCCGTCGCCGATCTGACGGCTGGCGTCTTTTGCGCGATGGGCATTCTCATCGCGCTGTTGGAACGCGAGGAATCGGGCGAAGGGCAATGGGTGGAATCGTCGCTGCTGGCGGCGCAGATCGCCATGCTCGACTTCCAGGCGGCGCGCTGGCTCATCGCCAAGGAAGTGCCGGGACAGGCCGGCAACAACCATCCCACCAGCATTCCCACCGGCGTCTTCAAGACCAAGGACGGGCACATCAACATCGCCGCCGCCGGGAACGAGATCTATCGCCGGCTCTGCAAGGCGCTGGGCGCACCGCAGCTCGCCGACGATCCCGATTACGGGAACGACAAGGCGCGATCGAAGAACCGCGACCGGCTCAACGCCGCGATCGAGGAGATCACCAAGACAAAGACGTCCGCCGAATGGATCGAGCGCATCAACGAGGCGGGCGTTCCCTGCGGTCCGATCTACAAGATGGACGAGGTCTTCGCCGATCCGCAGGTGCGCCACATCGGCATCGCCCAACCGGTCGAGCATCCGAGCTTGGGCCGGATCGAGCTGGTGGGTCAGGCGGTGACGCTGAGCCGCACGCCGTCGAAGCTCAAGACCGCGACCCCCGAACGCGGCGAGCATACCGACGCGGTGTTGTGCGAGCTCGGCTACGACGCCGAGGCCATCGCCGCGCTCCGCGCGAAGCGGGTGATCTGAACAAGGAGAGCGAGCGGATGATATCCCCGACCGAGCGCATGATCGCGGAGAAGGACGGCGCGATCGGCTGGATGATCTTCAACAATCCCGAGCGGCGGAACGCGCTCTCGCTCGACATGTGGCAGGCAATGCCGGTCATCCTCGAAGCCTTCGAGCGCGACCCGGCGATCCGGGTCATCGTGCTGCGAGGCCAGGGCGAGAAAGCCTTTATCTCAGGCGCCGACATCTCGCAATTCGAGCAGCAGCGCTCTTCGGCCGAGAGCGTGGCCGAGTACGATCGCATTGCGGAAGACGCGGGGAATGCGCTTCAGGCCACGAAGAAACCCACCATCGCCATGATCCGCGGCTTCTGCATCGGCGGCGGGCTCGGCGTCGCCGTGCAATGTGATCTGCGTATCGCCGCCGAGGGCTCACGCTTCGCAGTTCCCGCGGCACGCCTCGGCTTGGGTTATCGCTGGGGCGGCGTCAAGAAGCTCGTCGATCTCGTCGGCCCCGCCTATGCCAAGGAGATCTTCTACACCGCGCGCCAATTCGCCGCCGCCGAGGCGCAGCAGATGGGTCTCGTCAACCGCGTGCTGCCCGAAGCCGAGCTCGAACCGTACGTGCGGAATTACTGCGCGCTCATCGCCGAGAACGCGCCGCTCACGATGGAGGCGGTGAAGGGCGTCATCGCCGAGCTCGCCCACCCTGGCGCCGAGATCGACCGCGGCAAATGCGAGGCGATGGTGGCGCGCTGCTTTCAGAGCCAAGACTATATCGAGGGCCGCCGCGCCTTCATGGAAAAGCGCAAGCCGGTCTTCACGGGCACCTGAGTAACGGCCCGGCTACTCGATGACCTCGTCGGCTTGCGCGAGGAGCGAGTTCGGTATTTCGATGCCGAGCGCCTTCGCGGTCTTGAGATTGATGACCAAGTGGAACTTGGTTGGTTGGTAGAAAGGGATGTCGCCCGGCGTCGCGCCCTTCAGAATCAAGTCGACTTGATCGGCCGAATGGCGCATCACGTCGGAGAGATCGACACCGTAGGTCATGAGCCCGCCGATCTCAGCGAAGCTGGGATAGGAGTAAATCGCGGGCAGGCGCGTCTGCTTGGCCAATTCCACGATCAAGCGGGCATTCGTCGTGTTTTCGGGTTGCGCATTGACCACGAGCGCATCCGCGCCCTCGCGCGCCATCATGGTGAGCACGCGGCGATATTCCACCTCCCGAAATGGCGCATCGAGCGGCGGGCCCACGAGGGATATCTTCATCCGGGCGGCCGCCTCTTTGGTCGCCCTCACATATGTTCCCTCCTCCCAGACACGACGGGTCGCCAGATAGCCCACCTTCGACGCTCTCGGGACCATCTCGCACAGGAGTTCAAGGCGCTTGCCCTCCATCTCCACACCGCCATCGATCGAGGTGCCAGTGATGTTTCCTCCAGGCCGTGCCAGGGTTTTCACAAGGCCCAAGGTGACAGGATCGCTTACCGTGGTAACGATAGGGATGGTGTCGGTAGCCGCTCTGAATTCGCGCGCCAACCGGTCGCCTGACGCGGAAATGACTTCGGGTCCGTCGCGAAGAACGGTGCGGGCTAGCTCGGCAAAATTCTCGGTCCGCTCTTCAGCGGAGTATCGCGCGACTGTGAGGTTCTGTCCTTCCACATAACCGAGCTCGCGTAGCCTCACCAGGAATGCACGGTAGCGGAAGTCGCCCGTTTCGCTGATTTCACCCACAGGCGTGGATGGGGAAACGACCGCGACACGGTAAACCTTCGCCGGCTGCTGCGCGTGTGCGCACCGGATTGCGGCTCCGAGAAGCAGACCGCCGATGAATGCGCGCCGGTTCATTCAATTACCTCGTCGGCGAGACCAAGGATCGACTGGGGGACGGTCAGTCCCAGCGCCTTGGCGGTTTTCCCGTTGACGGTCAGCTCGAATTTTGTCGGCTGATAGAAGGGGATATCGGCTGGCTTCGCTCCCTTGAATATCTGATCAACCTGGTCAGCAGCGTGGCGCCACATGTCCAAAATGTCTGGACCATACGCCATGAGCCCGCCGATTTCTGTGGAAGCACGAGAGAAGTAGATTGCCGGCAACCGGTATTTGTCCGCGAGGTCGACGATGAGTCGCTGATTCGTTAGGTTCTCGACCTGACCGCTGACCATCAGCGCATTAGCGCCCGCTCGGGCCATTGCCGCAAACACGCGCCGATATTCCGCTTCGTCGAACGGGGCATCAAGTGGTGGGCCAATGATGGAAACCTTCAGCCTTTCGGCTCCCTCTCGCAAAGCTGGTACGTATGGCGATTCCCAAATGCCCGGCGAAGCCAGGAATGCGACCCGCGACACCCCTGGAACCATTTCGAGCAGCAGCGCGAGGGACTTGCTTTCTCTTGCGCCGGTGTCGCCGGTCACTCCTGTGACGTTCCGATCCGGACGCGCCAAGCTGGACGTGACACCGAATGCAACTGGATCGCCGCCGATGCCGACCATCGGAATAGTGCCTGTCGCCTCCTCGAAAGCGTGTGCTAGTCGGTACATCGCCACGAAGATGAGGTCGGGATTGCGGCGAACTACCGCGCGCGCAAGTTCGGCAAAATCCTCCGTCTTTCCTTCACCCGAATATCGCGCTATCGCGAGATTCTGTCCCTCGACGTAGCCAAGGTCGCGGAGTCTTCGGAAGAATGCATTGTACTCGCGGCTCCCTGTCTCGCTCATCTCCGCCGCGCGTGCGGATGGAGAGACCACTGCAAGACGGTAGACCCTTTGCTGCGCCCACGCGCGACCAATCGCAGCCGTGACCGTCACACCCGCAATGAACGCGCGCCGGTTCACTCTATCACCTCGTCGGCTTGCGCGAGGAGCGATGCCGGAATTTCCAAACCGAGAGTCTTCGCGGTCTTGAGGTTGATGGCGAGGGAGAATTTGTCCGCCTGATAAAACGGAATATCGCCCGGCTTGGTGCCTTTGAGGATTTGATCGATGATGTTGGCGGCGCGCCTGAACTGGTCCTTGTACTCGATGCCGTAGGACATGAGCCCACCAAGTTCGACCGCGCCGGGATCAGGATAAATCGCCGGCAGACGGTGATGCGCGGTGAGTTCGACGATCAGCTGTCGATGAGTCCAATTTTCAACTTGGTCGCCGACAAAGACTGCTTCCGCTCCGTCCCTCACCAAAGCCGCGAAAGCCTGTCGATAGGCACTCTCATCGAATGGACTTTCAAGCGGCGAGCCGACGACGGAGATACCTTGCGTCTGCGACGTTTTTCGGAACGCCACCGCCAACTGCTCGGCGACCAACGTGCGCGCCACGAGCAAACCGACGCGGGACAATTTCGGTATCGCCTCGCGCAGCAGGCCCAAACCCTTGCCCGAAATCTCGACCGTGGCATAGGTCCCGGTGATATTGCCGCCGGGTCGCGCGACGTTCGAGACAAGGCCGAGGGCAACGGGGTCGATCACCATTGCCACGATCGGAACCGTGGTCGTCTGGGCTTTGAATTCGCGCGCCAGGCTGGCGGTGTAAATCAACACAGCATCAGGATGACTGCGAACCACATCGCCAACCAGCGCCGGATAACGTTCCGAGCGGTTTTGTGCCGAATATCGCTCGACAACGAGATTCTGTTCTTCGACATACCCGAGCCGCCGCAACTCCCTCAGAAATGCGCTCAACGGAAAATTCGATGTCTCGCTGATGTCCGAGACAGGTCCTGACGAGGCGACGATAGCGACCCGATAGACCCGCGCGCCCTGCTGCGCATGAGCGCGTGGTATCGCTGTGGCGAGGAGGAGGAGGCCGATGATCGCTCCGCGCCGGCTGCAAACAGCCCTCACCTTCCCCACGCCTCCTCTCCCGCGAGCGGAGGAGGAGCTGTTTCGCGCTTGCGTCTTCACTCGACCACCTCATCGGCGGCGATGACGAGCGTCGGCGGCACCGTGATACCGAGCGCCTTAGCGGTCTTCAAGTTGATGGCGAGCGTGAACTTGGTCGGTTGCATGAACGGGATATCGCCCGGTTTGGCGCCGTTGAGTATTTGTCCAACTTGATCGGCCATGTGTCGGGAGAGGTCCGCATAGTCGGGACCATAGGCTATTAGCCCTCCAATCTGAGCAATCTCGGGATAGAGATGAATTGCGGGCAGCCGGAATTCCGCAGCAAGCGCTACGATGAGTCCCCGGTTCGTCGAGTTTTCGGGATGGTCGCCAACGACGAGCGCATTGGCCCTTTCTTGCGCCATGGCCGCGAACACGCGCCGATACTCCGCATGCCGGATTGGAGATTCGAGTGGCGGACCAAGAATGACAATGTTCATCTCCCGTGCGACATCCTTCAAGGTTCCGGTTTCTGGGGCCTCCCATACTCTGCGCGACGCGAGATAGGCCACTCTTGATGCCGAAGGCACCATCTCGCGTATTAGTTCGAGGCGCTTGCCCCAGATTTCTAAGCCGCCTGTGCCCGTAACTCCTGTCATGTTCTGACCAGGGTGTGCCAGGCTGGCCGCGATGCCGAGCGCCACGGGATCGGCCACGACTGTAACTATTGGGATGGCATCTGTGGCCGCCCTGATATCACGGGTCAGGCGGTCGCCCGCCGCTACGATCACGTCGGGACCATTCCGAACGACTTCACGCGCCATCTCCGCAAAGCGGTCTTCCTGCCCTTCACCCGAATATCGCGCGACCGAGAGATTTTGCGGTTCGCCGTATCCGAGCTCGCGGAGCTTCTGAAAGAAAGCACGATAGAAATAGGTCCCTTGCTCGCTTATGTCATTTACCGGCGTGGATGGATGGGCGACCGCAATACGGTGGACTTTCGCATTTTGCTGTGCCCGCGCATGGCCAACTGCTGTGGCGGCCACACCTCCAGCAATGAAATCACGCCTCTTCATTCAATGACCTCGTCCGCTTGAGCGAGGAGCGAGGCAGGGATTCCGATCCCGAGTACCTTCGCTGTCTTGAGGTTGATGGCGAAGTGGAATTTAGTACCCTGATAGACAGGGATGTCACCGGGCTTCGTGCCTTTGAGGATTTGATCGACCTGGTCGGCGGCGTGGCGCAGCGCATCCGGCCAATCAGGCGTGTAGCCCATCAGCCCACCCATTTCGGCGAACCCCTCGGTGCCGCAGATCGTGGGTAGGCCCTGCCGCCGGGCGAGGTCGACGATTAGCTGCTGATGCGTCCAGTTTTCATATTGGGCGCTGACATAAATTGCTTCGGCACCCTCCTGCACCAGGGTAGCAATCGCGCGACGATAGGCCTTCTCGTCGAATGGGCTGTCGAGTGGTACTTCGACGAGCGCGACACCGATCTTGTCGGAAGCCTCTTTGAGCACCACGGCGCCGCGTCGGCCTATCAGCGTGGGAACGATGAGCATCCCAATGCGGGACAGAGTCGGGATGGCCTCCTTCAGGAGGCCGAGTCGCTTGGTCCACGTCTGGAGTCCCGCGTCACCATCCACCCCTGTGATATTGCCGCCAGGCCGAGCCAAGCTTGGCACGATACCGACAGCAAGTGGATCGTATGTGCCCGCGACGATAGGGATCGTCGCTGTCTGTGCTTTGAACTCAAGCGCCAATTCGGTCGCGAACGCAAAGACGGCGTCCGGATTGCTGCGGATTACAGCGCTGACCACCTCTCGGTAGTGCTCAAGGCGTCCTTCTCCGGAGTATCGATCGACGGCAAGGTTCTGTCCCTCGACATACCCGAGCCGCCGTAGCTCTCCGAAGAAAGCGCCATACACCACGTTCGTCTCGGTTATCTCAGAGACCGGCGTTGACGGGCTGACGATGGCGACGCGATAGATTTTCGAGGCCTGTTGCGCGCTGAGCCAACGGGGCCAGCCCGCAGCAACGCCGCAGCCTAGGAGCCAGAGGAACTCGCGACGCCGCATCCGTCCCCCTTCGCCGCTGTTGCGGCAGCAATCGGGCTGCGCCTAAGTTCATATCACTTTATCAGGCCTTGGCCGAACAAGGTGTGCAAAACCTCACAACCCGCCGCCATTCCTAAATGGACCGCAGGCCTCCCCTCTATGCGCCGCGCGGTAGGTATATGAAAACCCTCTCACTCCAAAAGCTCTCGTTAGAACGACTCTGAAGGAAGAAAATGCGCCTCATCGGCCTCATCGGCGGGCTCAGTTGGGAGTCCTCGGCCGAGTACTACCGGATCATCAATGAGCGCGCGCAAGCGCAGCTGGGCGGCGTCCATTCGGCGCGGACCCTGATGTACTCCTTTGATTTCGGCGAGATCGAAGCGCTCCAGCACGAGGGCGAATGGGGCAAAGCGGCGGCGCTGATGATCGATGCTGCCGAGCGGCTCGAGCGCGGCGGCGCCGAATTCATCGTGATCTGCTCCAACACGATGCATCGCATGGCAAACGAAGTCGCGGCGGCGATCGGCGTGCCGCTCCTTCACATCGCCGATCCGACGGCGGAGCGGATCAAAGCCGCCGGCATCAAGCGCGTGGGGCTCCTCGGCACGCAGTTCACGATGGAGCAGGATTTCTACAAAGGCCGGCTTGCCGAGCGCTTCGGCCTCGAAGTGATTGTGCCCGACGCAGCGGACCGCGCGGTCGTCCACGACATCATCTATCGCGAACTCGTGAAGGGCGAGATTCGTGAGGCTTCACGCGAGAAATACCGCGCGATCATCCACCGCCTCGCCGCCGCCGGCGCCAAGGCGATCATCTTCGGCTGCACCGAGATCATGCTGCTGGTGGACGCCGCAGACAGTCCAGTGCCGGTATTCGATACCACGACCATCCACGCTGAAGCCGCGTTGGAGATGGCGCTCCGCTGAGAGCAAGGCCGCCGTGAACCACGGCCTATTGAGCGGGTGTTGAAGCCCCCGCTGGAATTGGACAACTCACACCAGTCCCACCGAGGCCGCAATAGCCGTTCGGATTCTTCGCCAGATATTGCTGGTGATAGTCCTCGGCGTAGAAGAACTCGGGCGCGTCGCGGATTTCCGTGGTGATGCCGCCGCGACCGGAGGCCGAGAGCGCGCGCTGATAGCGCTCGCGTGAGGCCTCGGCGTCCTTCCGTTGCGCCGGCGTCGTTGCATAGATAGCGGAGCGGTACTGCGTGCCGACGTCATTGCCCTGACGCATGCCTTGCGTCGGGTCGTGGCTTTCCCAAAAGGTCTTGAGCAAGGTGTCGTAGCTCACCTGCTTTGGGTCATAAACCACCAGCACCGCCTCGGTATGGCCGGTGGCGCCGGAGCAGACCTCCTCGTAGGTCGGATTGGGCGTATGGCCGCCGGCATAACCCACCGCCGTGGTGTAGACCCCGGGCAGGCGCCAAAAGACGCGCTCGGCGCCCCAGAAGCAGCCGAGGCCGAGGATCGCCGTCTCGAGGCCCGCCGGAAAGGGCGGCGGCAAGGGGTGTCCGTTGACGAAATGGGCGTCGGGAATGGGCATCCTGGCGCGCCGACCCGGCAGCGCCTCTTCCGGCCGCGGCATCGCCGCCTTCTTGCGCGACATCATCCACATGGCGGATCTCCTCTCGCGACGAATCTAGGGATCGCACCCTCAAGTTCGCAACCGCCCCGCCGCCGGTTGCACCCCAAGCGCCGCTCCGCTAGGCGGAACGCGCCACGGAGGGAGCGAGCCATGAAGGTAATGGAGATGCGCGAGGATTGGGGACTCGAGCACGTCAAGCCCGGCACACGGCCCGAGCGCGCGCCCGGTCAGGGCGAGGTACTGATCAAGATGGCAGCCGCCTCCATCAATTATCGCGATTTCGTCATGACGCGGCGTGGCTACGGCTCGCACAGCGGCACGCTGCCGCTCATCCCCATCTCGGATGGCGCGGGCCTCGTCACCGAGCTCGGACCGGGCGTCACGCGCGTCAAAAAAGGCGACCTCGTCTGCCCAAGCTTCGCGCAAACCTGGATCGCCGGCGCCATGACGGAAGAGCATCGCTCGGGCATGCTCGGCGGCCCTCGCGACGGCGTCATGCAGGAGATGATGGTGCTCCCCGAAGCGGGCGTGGTGAAGGCGCCGCGCGACTACACGGCACTCGAAGCGGCAACCTTGCCCTGTGCCGCGCTCACTGCCTGGAGCGCCGTCATCGGCGCCGGCATCAAGGCCGGCGATGTCGTGGTGACGCAAGGCACGGGCGGCGTGTCGCTCTTCGCCTTACTCTTCGCCAAGGCGCAAGGCGCGTTCGTCGCGATTACGTCCTCGAGCGAGGAAAAGCTCGCGCGCGCCCAGACGATGGGCGCCGATCTCGGCATCAATTATCGCAGCCATCCCGAATGGAGCCGCAATCTGCGCCAAGCGCTCGACGGACGCGGCGCCGATCTCATCGTCGAGCTGGGCGGGGCGAAGACGCTCGACCAGTCGCTTCGCGCTGTCCGCACCAGCGGCACGCTCGCCATGATCGGCGTCCTCTCGGGCGGCATGGCGGAGCTCAATCTCGGGCGCGTGGTGACGCGGAGCGTGCGGCTCCAAGGGGTGACGCTGGGCAGCCGCGACATGTTCGAGGATATGGTGCGCGCCATCGACCTCCACGGCATCAGGCCGCCGATCGACGAGAAGCGCTACGCCTTCGATGACGTGGCGGCGGCCATCGCGGCGATCGCCCAAGGCCGCCATTTCGGCAAGATCGGCATCGCCTTCTAGACGAGCCGGGTCAAAGCGCGGAGCGTTGCGGCTCCGGCTGGCAAGCGAGCGTCAGGCGGTCCGCCGGGTCCTGCCGCTGCGCGATCTGGCGCTGCATCTCGCGGCAGGTCGCGAGGTCCGTTACCTCTTGAAATGAATGTTGCGAGGCGGCGCGCGCCTTCCATTCCATGGTCGCCACCGCCGGTGCCGCTGGAGCAGGGCGACGTGCCGGAAATGTCTGCGAGGTTACAACAGCGACCGTGACGACAATGACAAAGGACCAAATCCACTGCCCGAACATTCAGCGATCCCTTCCGCTGGTTTCGCTCTTGCTCCCCTGGTTGCTTTTCTTCGACATTATTGATCCTGAAGTCGAGAGCCTAATGTCAGATTTGGGACATGAGGTGGCAGTTTTGGGACATGCCGTCCCTAATGTTAACCTTCGTTGCTGAATCTTTATGTGTCAGGCGGCTGCAACTTATGGGCTGATCATGCCGCTCGCGAGATGGCGCTCGTCATAGGGAAAGACGGTCGTTCGGTCGACGGTGAGGAGACGCTTGTCGCGGCCTTTGTAGTCGAGCCGCAGCAGCAGGTCGCGAATGAGATTGAGGCGGGCACGATGCTTGTCATTGGCGCGCACGACCGTCCAGGGCGAGAGCGGCGAGTGGGTGCGTGCGAACATGAGGTTCCGCATCTTTGAATATTGCGGCCAGAGCTTGCTGGCCTTGGCATCGACGGGACTGAGCTTCCACTGCTTCAGGGGATCGCGGCGCCGCTCGTCAAGCCGCTTCTTCTGCTCGTGCTTGTCGATATCGAGATAGTATTTGAAGAGCTTGATCCCGGCCCGGATCAGCAGTTGCTCGAAATCCGGCACCGTCTCCAGAAACTCGCGCGTCTCCGCCTTGGTGCAGAAGCCCATCACCGGTTCGACGCCCGCGCGGTTGTACCAACTGCGATTGAAGAGCACCATCTCGCCCGCCGTCGGCAAATGGCGGACATAGCGTTGGAAATACCAGGCGTGGCGCTCGCGGTCGGAGGGCGCACCCAAGGCGACGACGCGGGTCTCGCGCGGGCTCAGATGCTCGACCACATGCTTGATCGCGCCGTCCTTGCCGGCCGCGTCGCGCCCCTCGACGATGACAAGGACCCGCTCGCCGTCGGCGATGATCTGCCGCTGCAGCTTCACCAGCTCGATCTGCAGCTTGGTGAGCGTCTTGCGATAGCCGCCGGGCTCGCGGGCACTGTCCGTCGCCATTCCTGCTCTCCGTTCAGCCGCTCGCCAGGATCATGGCGAGGGCGATGCCGATCGCCGCAAGCGCGAGCAGGACGAGCGAGCCCACCGCGGGCAGGCTCGCGCGCAGTCCCATGAAGGCGGCGGCATAGCCGGCCTTGAGAAAATTGTTGGAGGCGGTGGCAATCAGCACCGCGGCGGCCGCGGCTTCGACCGGCAAGGGCGCCGCCACGCCTTGCGCGAGGCTCAGCACGAAGGGGTCGATGTCGGTGATGCCGACGACGGCGGCGAGCACATCGATGCCGACGGTGCCGAAATGTACCTTCACCCAGCTCGAGACGACCGAGATGACGACGAAGAGCACCGCGAACACCGCGGCGGCGCTGAGCTCGAGCGGATTGCGCTCTTCGTCCGTGCCCTCTTGTTTGGTGCTTTCGCCGCGCGGGACGCTGCCGCGGCGGTATTGCGCGAAGGCGAGCACGAGGCCGAGCGCGAAGGGCGCGAGGAGCCCCGGCGCGAGCGCTAGCGCCAAGGGACGATTGAAGACGGCGACGACGGCGAGGACGCGCGGAAACATGAACGAGGTCGCGAGCGTGATCCCGGCGAGTGCGCTCCGCAAGTCCTCGCCGCCGGCGCCGGCCCGCCGCGCGAGGACGATGGTGGTCGCGGTCGAGGAGTAAAGCCCACCCAGCGCGGCGATCCAGAGATCGCCGGCTTTGGGCGCGACATAGCGGCGGAGCAAGTAGCTCGCATAGGAGATCGTGCAGACCGCCAGCAGTGCCAGCCACGCCTTGTAGGGCGTGATCGCGGTGAGCGAGGTCACGGGCTCGTCGGGAAGGAGCGGCAGAACGAGACCGGTGAGGATCAGGAATTGGCCGGCGATGACGAGCTCGCGCAGCTCGAGGCGCTCGGCGAGCTGGTGCAAGCGCTCGCGCTCAGCCAGGAGGAGCACCGCAGCAACCGTGATGCCGATCGCGAGCCACGCCGGCGCCGCAAGCGCGATCGGCCCCAGCAGATAGGCGAGCAGGTTCGAGACGGGGACGATCAGCTCGCCGCGGTTGGGCACGTTCTCCGCGCGCTCGGCAAGCGCCGCGCGGTAGTAGGCAAAGAGCCAGGCGCCAAGAACGACGACGCCGGCAGCCACGGCAATATGGGTGGGATCGAGCAGATAGAGCACGCCGCCGATGACCGCGAGCAGCGGGAAGGTCCGCACGCCGCCGGGACGCGCTTCGCCGCGCCGGCTGTAGAAATCCTCGAAGGCAAGCCCGAAGAAGAAGGAAAGGCCCAGCAGTAGGGCCAGGTTCGTCAGAGCAGGTACTGGCATGTCCGATGAGCCGCCATCGCCGCCTCGCCGCGGCGCAGGATCACCCGCCGCCTTCTCGGCCGCAAGGGTAAAGCGGACGGGCTAGCGCGCCCCCGTTGCGCGGATCGCGTGCGTCACCCGCACCACTTCGACCGCGACGAAGATCATATTGACCCGCTCGCCGTCATCCGAGAGCGGCATCAGGCAGTGGCGGATGGCGCGCACATAGCGATCGGTGCCGACGTAATCGACCTTCCCCGTCAGCGGCCGATGTGTTGTTTCGACCGACACGTAGTCGTTCCAGACATTGCTCCCTGGGCCGAGCTGCCGGCTTTCGGAAAACCGCTGGCCGCGGAGGTTCACCGCGGTGATGGCGTCGATCTCGGTTCCAACCAGGCGAAAGCGGAAATCAAGCGGGCTCTCCAGCACGTCGACGAGCATCACGAAGGGAAGGAGCCGGGGAATTTCCGCAGGGTCGATGTTGCAGCGCTGGGGCATCGCGCGGGACCCGCGAATCCTTTCCCAGTACGACAGCGCCGGAACCACGATCTGTGCAGCCAAGGCGGCATACCCCACGGGGTTTCGCCAACTGTCAGGTCTATTCCCCGATAGTTAAATTTGCGAAATTCGCCCCAGTGGGGAAGACAACTTTTCGGGGCGAGACGGTGTCGAAGGCCACAACCGCAAACTAGTTTCGGCCGCCCAGCAGGCCGCGCGCGATGACGTGCGCCTGAATTTCCGCCGCGCCCTCGAAGATGTTGAGGATGCGCGCGTCGCAGAGGACGCGGCTGATCGGATATTCGATGGCGTAGCCGTTGCCGCCGTGAATTTGCAGCGCGTTGTCGGCATTGGCCCAAGCGGTGCGCGCGGCGAGCAGCTTCGCCATGCCGGCTTCGATATCGCAGCGCCGCTCGCCATCCTTCTCGCGCGCCGCGAAATAGGTCAATTGCCGCGCGATCATCGTCTCGACCGCCATCCAGGCGAGCTTGCCGAAGACGCGCGGGAAGGCATAGATGGGCTTGCCGAATTGACGCCGCTCAAGCGCATAGCGCAAGCCCAGCTCGAGCGCGTTCTGCGCGACGCCGACGGCGCGCGAGGCGGTCTGGATGCGCGCGCTTTCGAATGTCGCCATGAGCTGCTTGAAGCCCTGCCCTTCGACGCCGCCCAAGAGATTTTCCGCGGGCACGGCGAAGCCATCGAAGCCGATTTCGTATTCCTTCATGCCGCGGTAGCCCAAGACGCGAATCTCGCCGCCGCGCATGCCAGGCGCCGGAAATGGATTGTCGTCGCTGCCGCGCGGCTTCTCCGCGAGAAACATGCTGAGCCCGCGATAGTCGCTCGTCGCGGGATCGGTGCGCGCGAGCAATGTCATGACATCGCTGCGTGCCGCATGGGTGATCCAGGTCTTGGCACCGTAAATCTTATAGACGTTACCGTCGCGAACCGCGCGCGTCTTGAGGCTCGCGAGGTCGGAGCCGGTATCCGGCTCGGTGAAGACAGCGGTCGGCAGCATTTCGCCGGACGCGATGCGCGGCAGATAGCGGGCGCGCTGCTGTGGCGTGCCGGCGCTGCGGATGAGCTCGGCCGCGATCTCGGAGCGCGTGCCCAACGAGCCCACGCCGATATAGGCGCGCGACAGCTCTTCGGAGACGATGCACATCGCAAGTTTGCCGAGACCGAGACCACCAAAATCCTCCGGCACGGTGAGGCCGAAGACGCCGAGCGCGCCCATCTCCTCGATCACCGGCAGCGGGATGAGCTCGTCCTTCATGTGCCAATCATGGGCGAAGGGCGCCACGCGCTCCGCGCCGAAGCGGCGGAATTGGTCGCGCACCATGTCGAGCGCTTCGTCGCCGAGTGCGACGGCACCGAAATCGCCGCCGTCGAGCGCCTCGCTCAGGAGCTGCGCCAGCCGCTGGCGGACCGCTTCCGTATTTCCGTCCGCCATCAACGTCGCCACCTCGGGCATTGCTGCGAAATGGTGCACATCCTCGCCGCTGAGATCGAGATCGCGCGGCCGCACCACCTCGCCCTGGCTCAACGCAATGCCGCTCGCGAGCTGGCTCAGATATTCGCCGAACGCCATTTGCACCATCAGCGCCTCGAGCTCGCGGAGCTTTCCCGCGGCCTCGAGCCGCTCGGCCCAGCGCTGCGTTTGGCGAAGCGCTTCGACATAGGTCGCCATCCAGGCGTAGCCGTGGGCGGCGAATTGCCGAGCCTCCAGGCGCGCGCTGTCGATGGCGCCGCCCGGCGCCACCGCCGCCACCAATCGTCGCTTTGTGGCGCTCAACAATCCCTCGGCGGCGGCGAGCGCGCGCGCCGTTAGCCGCAAGAGATCGGGGAGCCGAACGCCGTCAGAGGCGGCACCCTCTCGCGCCGCGGGTTCCGTCATCAATGCGCCTCGTCTTGCCGCGATGCTAGGCTTGCGCCGCTTCCTCGAGGCTGCGCAGCCCCGGGCGCTTCGCCTGCACCAGCACCGCCATGTTGCCGGGCTTGTGCTCGTTCCGCCACATCTTCATGTGCGCGCGCGGGATGTCGTCCCAGGAGAACACCTCGGACATGCAGGGGTCGATGCGGCGCTCGACGACGAGCCGGTTCGCCTGGCTCGCCTGCAGAAGGTTGGCGAAGTGGCTCCCCTGGATGCGCTTCTGTCGCATCCACACGAAGCGCGCATCGAAAGTGAGGTTGTAGCCGGTGGTGCCGGCGCAGAAGACGACCATGCCGCCGCGCTTCACGATGAAGCAGGAGACCGGGAAGGTCTGCTCGCCCGGATGCTCGAAGACGAAATCGACGTCGTTGCCCTTGCCGGTGAATTCCCAGATCGCCTTGCCGAACTCGCGCACCTTCTTCATGTACTCGCCGAAGCCGCCGCTGGCGTTGATGTCGGGCAGGCGGCCCCAGCAATCGAACTTCTTGCGATTGATGACGCCTTTGGCGCCGAGCTGCATGACGAAATCGCGCTTCTCGTCCTCGGAGATGACGGCGATGCCGTTGGCGCCGGCGGTGGCGATGAGCTGGATCGCCATCGAGCCCAAGCCTCCGGCCGCACCCCAGACAAGCACGTTGTGGCCGGGCCTCAGCACGTGCGGGCGATGGCCGAAGAGCATGCGATAGGCGGTGGCGAGCGTCAGCACGTAGCAGCCGCTCTCTTCCCAGCTGAGGTGCTTCGGGCGCTCCATGAGCTGGCGGCCTTGGACGCGGGCGAATTGGGCGAAGGAGCCGTCCGGCGTCTCATAACCCCAGATGCGCTGCGAGGGCGAGAACATGGGATCGCCGCCATTGCATTCCTCGTCGTCGCCGTCGTCCTGATTGCAATGGACGACCACCTCGTCGCCCACTTTCCAGCGCTTCACCTTGGAGCCCACGGCCCAGACCACGCCCGAGGCGTCGGAGCCCGCCACGTGGAACTCCGCCTTGTGCACGTCGAAGGGGGAAATGGGCTTGCCCAAAGAGGCCCAGACGCCGTTGTAGTTGACGCCCGCCGCCATCACCAGGACGAGCACCTCGTCGGGCGCGAGCTCCGGTGTCGGCACCACCTCGACCTGCATCGCCTGATCGGGCGGACCGTGGCGGTCGCGGCGGATCGCCCAGGCATACATGCGCTTCGGCACATGGCCAAGCGGCGGGATCTCGCCCACTTCGTAGAGATCCTTGATCGGCCGCGCGCCTGCCGGCCCGAAGGGAATGACTTGCGCCACCTCACTCATGCCTGCCTCCGTTAGCGCCGCCCGCTTTGGTGCGACGCAGCATAAGGGATAAACACTGAAGTAACGGAGTTGTCGCTCGCTGGCTACGAAGGAAAGAAGATTTGTGCCAAAAAATTGGGTTGACAGGTAATTTTATTACTTTTTGTCCGGGCAGATTACCTTGAGGGCCTGCCAATCTGCCGCCTCGAGTGCCGGATGAGTGCTGAGGCCGCCATCGGCACGAATCGCCGCGAGCCGTTGCTGCGTCGCGGGATGCGTGCGGAGATAGCTCGGCAAGGCGAAGCCGAAACTGATGAGCTTGCCATTCCCTTCTTCCCGCGTCTCGAGCCGCTCGAAAAAGGCGGCGAAGCCGGCGCTGCTGATGCCGGCCCGCCGCAGCAGGTCGAGCGCACCGGCATCGGCTTCCGCTTCCATGGCGCGGGTATAGGAAAGGGTAGCGAGCACCAAACCCAGCGACGCGCCGGTGCCGTTGCCGATGGTGAGCTCGAAAAGCAACGCCAGTCCTGAATTGGCGATCAACGCCCGCATCGGGTGACGCTTCAAGACGTGGGTGAGCTCATGCGCCAAGACGCCGGCCACTTCGTCGGGTGATTGGGCGTCGGCAACGAGGCCGCGCAGGAGAACGATGCGCCCTCCCGGCAACGCGAAGGCGTTGACGAGGCGATTGTCGCGGACGCTGACCTGGATGGGATAAGGGCTCTCGACCCCGTCGGTGAGGCGGCGCGTCAGCTTGGCTAGCGCCGCCTCGCCCGCGGGATCGGCGCAACGCGCTCCCCACCACGGCTCATGCTCGACATCCTTGCTGAGCGATTGCTCCCATTCGATGGGGACGAAGGCGACGAGCCAGGCGGCGATCCGCGGCATGCCCCAGGTCACGAGGCCGACCACGGCGAGAACGGCGAGCGTGGCCGCAGCGCCGTAGCGAAGTCCGCGGCGCGCGCGGCGGCGGATGGCGGGTGCCACGCGCGCCAGCGCAGCGGCAAAGGCGCCGTCCTCGACGCTGAGCCGGGCCTCGCCGTGACCGAGGCGGACCTCAGCGCTGCGCCGCTCGTGCGGGAGTTCGCTGATCGCTTGGTATGGCCAAATGGTTTTGCTGCCATCCCCGGCGACGAGGTGCAGACCATCTGCGCCCAGCGCGACCGACACCGCCTGGCGCCCGGCCTTGCGGCCGTCGCTGAGCCAGCCCGGGAAAGTCGCCTCGGCGCTCAGATGAACCCGCCGACATCGAGGGAATCGAAGAGCTGCGCCAGACCCTCGCCGCCCCGCGGCCGCCGCCGTCCCGGGCTTTGCGTCAGCGCCTTCAACTCCTCCGCCCCCTCGATCGCGAGATGGTTGCAGAAGAAGCGGACGTAGCGCTGAGCGACGAAAACCAGCGCCAGGCCCGCGGTGAAAATGAGTAACAGGAAATTGACCACCTGGAACCAGAAGAGCTCGCCTTTGCCGACGGGAAAGGCGAAGCGCACGCGGCCGAGCGACGTGTTCTCGGCGAAATAGGCGAAGCTGCGCACGACATAGTGCAGGTAGCCGATGATGGTGATGATGAGATAGGTGAGATAGAAGCAGACTGCCGCAGCGATCAATCGCCCAACGTCTTGCGCGCCCAATTCGTGGGATGATAGCTCACCGCCAGTCGCGAAGAACACGGCAGCGGCTACTCCCGCCGCGGCGACAAAGCCGAGAATCGCCGCGGCATAGGCGACGAGAAACGGCGCCAGCAGCGCGCGTCCGGTCCCCGCAAATCGGAAATCGAGGTCGCCGAAACCGGAGTGGCTCGTCTTGTAGCGCCACAGCGCGACATCGCGCCATGGCGTCGCCACGCCGAGTGTCACCGGGATCAAGAGCGTATAGCCGATGGCGCGGAGCGCATAGCCAATCGCCGAACCTTCGACGCCGCCGCGAATGCCGCTCCACACCGTGCGGCTCAACTGATAGCGGCGGCTGCCGTACTGCGAGACGAAAAAGAGGAAAAAGAATGCACCGAGGTAGAGCACCACACCGGTCACCTGGGCCGGTTGCGCGGGCAGACCCAAGCCTTGGAGCAGGAAACCGAGGCCGAAGGCAAGGGCGATCAGCACCGGCAAAACGAAGATCGCCAGGAGAAAGCGGCGAAAGAGCTCGCCGCCGGTGCCATCATATTCGAAGCGCTCGCCAAGCAGGCTCGCATGGTTCCAGAAGTAGCGCCGGAACCGGGTCTTCCCCCAGAACCGCGAATAAATGCCAAAGGTGATGATGCCCAGCAGCAGCACCTTGAGCCAAAGGACGAAAAGCTCGCCCAGCCGGCCATCATAGACCAGCGTCGTCGTCCCGGCACCGGGCGTCTTGGGTCCGGCGGCATCCGTGGTCGTCATCTGGAGATTCCCCCTTTTGTACCAAAAAGCGCCCGATCAAAGACCAACGGTAGTGTACGCGGGCTTAATAACCCTTCACAGGCAGCACTCTCATGTTGCATTGCAGCGAATATGTGACAGTAGCGTTTGTAGCTGTTAGAGATGGGAAAGCGGACGGCGAACCGGGAAAGGCCGCGGATGAGCACGGACCCAGGCGGAAGGAAGCGCGACGAGCCCTGGCTCTTCCGGACGTATTCGGGCCATTCCTCGGCCGCTGCCTCGAACGCGCTCTACCGCACCAATCTGGCGCGGGGCCAGACCGGGCTTTCCGTCGCCTTCGATCTCCCGACCCAGACCGGCTACGACAGCGACCACGCGCTGGCGCAAGGCGAGGTGGGCAAGGTAGGCGTCCCCATCGCGCATATGGGCGACATGCAGACGCTCTTCGACGGCATCCCGCTTGAGCGCATGAACACCTCGCTCACCATCAACGCCACCGCCCCCTGGCTCTTGGCGCTGTTGATCGCCGCCGCCGAGGCGCAAGGCGCCAAGCGCGGCGCGCTCGCCGGCACGACGCAGAACGACGTCATCAAGGAATATTTGTCGCGCGGCACCTACATCTTCCCGCCGGCGCCGAGCCTCAAGCTCACCGCCGACGTCATCGCCTTTACCTGCCGCGAGATGCCGCGCTGGAACCCGATGAATGTCTGCTCCTATCACCTGCAGGAAGCGGGCGCCACGCCGGTGCAGGAAGTAGCCTACGCGCTTGCCGCCGCCGAGGCGGTGCTCGACGAGGTGCGCGGCTCCGGTCAGGTGCCGCCCGCCGACTTCCCGCAAGTCGTGGGCCGCATGAGCTTCTTCGTCAATGCCGGCATCCGCTTCATCACCGAGATGTGCAAGATGCGCGCCTTCGCCGAGCTCTGGGACGAGCTCACCCGCGAGCGCTACGGCGTCGCAGACGAGAAGCTTCGCCGCTTCCGCTACGGCGTGCAGGTGAACTCGCTGGGCCTCACCGAACAGCAGCCGGAGAACAACGTCTACCGCATCTTGATCGAGATGCTGGCGGTGGTGCTGTCGAAGAAAGCGCGGGCGCGCGCGGTGCAATTGCCGACCTGGAACGAGGCCTTGGGCTTGCCGCGGCCCTGGGATCAGCAATGGAGTCTCCGCCTCCAGCAGATCGTCGCCTACGAGACCGATCTCCTCGACTACGGCGACATCTTCGACGGCGCCCCCGAGATCGAGCGCAAGGTGGCGGCGCTCAAGGGCGATATCCGCGCCGAGCTCGAGCGCGTGCGCAACGCCGGCGGCGCCATCGCCGCCGTCGAGAGTGGCTACTTGAAGCAGCGCCTCGTCGAATCGAACGCGCGCCGGCTTGCGGCGATCGAGCGCGGCGAGCAGGTGGTGGTGGGCGTCAACCGCTATCGCGAGAGCGCCTCTTCGCCGCTGCTGGCCGGCGGCGATAGCGGCTTCCTCGTGCCCGACACCGCGGCCGAGGCCGAGCAATGCGCAAGGCTCGGCGCCTGGCGCGAGCGCCGCGACCAGAGCGCCGTCGCCGCCGCGCTGGCGGCGCTCCGCCGCGCCGCGCAAGTGGGCGCCAACATCATGGCCCCCTCGATCGACTGCGCGCGAGCCGGCGTCACCACCGGCGAGTGGGGGCAGACCTTGCGCGAGGTCTTCGGCGAATACCGCGCCCCCACCGGGATCGCGCGCGCCGCCGCCGCGCAAGAGGGCGACCAGCTCGCGCAATTGCGCCGGCGCGTCAACGAAGTCTCCGAGCGCTTGGGCCGCCGTCTCAAGATGCTCGTCGGCAAGCCCGGTCTCGACGGCCATTCGAGCGGCGCCGAGCAGGTGGCGTTGAAGGCGCGCGATGCCGGCTTCGAGGTGGTCTATGAGGGGATCCGCCTCACCCCTGCCGAGATCGTCAACGCCGCGCTCGAGGAGGGCGTCCATGTGGTCGGCCTCTCGATCCTCTCGGGAAGCCATGTCGCGCTCGTCGGCGAGGTGCTGCGCGGTCTCGCCGCCCATGGCTTGGGCCACATCCCCGTCGTGGTGGGCGGCATCATCCCGCCCGAGGATGCGACGGTGCTGCAGCATGCCGGCGTCGCCCGTGTCTATACGCCCAAGGACTACGATCTCACGCACATCATCGCCGACATCGTCGAGCTCATCGCCAGCGAGCCGCGGCTCGCGGCCTAGGCCAAGCCACGGCTCAATCTGTGACAAAAAGCTACAAAAAATTTGCTCAGCCCCTCGCGCCGACGCCGCGCTCGACCGGAAGGCCCACGGCTTGCCACTCGGGAAAGCCGTCCTCGAGGCGGCGCACGGTGAAGCCCTTGCGGCGGAGCAGCGCCGCCGCTTCGAAGGCGAGCACGCAATAGGGCCCGCGGCAATAGGCGATGATCTCGCGGTTCTTCGGCAGCTCGCCGAGGCGCCGGGCGAGCGCTCGCAAGGGGATGTTGCGGGCACGCGGCAGGTGGCCTTGGGCGAACTCATCCTCCGGGCGCACGTCGAGCAGCGTGACGAGCCCGTCCTTGAGCCGCCGCGCAAGCTCCCGTCGCGAGACCGGCTCGAGCGCGTCGCGGGCGTGGAAGTAGCCGCCGATCACCTCGCGCACTTGCGCTAGGTTGCGCTCGCCGACGTGCCTCAGCGCAGCGCCGAGGTCGAGCACGGCAGGATCGCTCACGGCATAGAGGATGCGCTTGCCGTTGCGGCGCGAGGTCAAGAGGCCGGCGCGGCGCATCAAGCGAAGATGCTGCGAGGCGTTCGCCAGCGAGAGCCCGGCGCGCTCGGCCAACGCCTCGACGCTGCGCTCGCCCTGCGCCAAGAGCTCGAGGATCTCGAGGCGGTGCCCATGCCCCAGCGCCTTCGCGACCTGGGCGAACTCATCGTAAAGGATTTGCTTCGGACTCCGACTCGACATCGCTCATAACTCTGCCTATCATTCAATAGATTGATTGAATGATCTCGTCAAGCGGCACCCATGCCCTCGCTCCTTCTCGGCCACGAACCAGCTATCCGCCTCGCCTGCTTCCTTGGCGTGCTACTGGCGATGGCGGGCTGGGAGGTGCTCGCGCCGCGCCGCCGGCATCTTCTCTCGCGCTGGGTGCGCTGGCCGAGCAATCTCGGCGTCGCCGTCCTCAACACCCTCTTGCTGCGCGTGGCGTTTCCCTCGGCCGCGGTGGGCCTCGCGGCCGTGGCCGCGGAGCGCCAATGGGGGCTGCTCAACGACATCGCCTTGCCCGCTGGGGCAAGGCTCGTCCTCGCGCTCCTCGCGCTCGATCTCGCGATCTACCTGCAGCATGTGATGTTCCACGCCGTCCCCGTGCTGTGGCGCCTCCATCGCATGCACCACGCCGATCTCGATTTCGACGTGACAACCGGCGCGCGCTTTCATCCCATCGAGATCCTGCTCTCGATGGGCCTGAAGCTCGGGGTGGTGGCGGCGCTGGGCGCGCCGGCGCTCGCCGTGCTGATCTTCGAGATCGCGCTCAACGCCACCTCGATGTTCAACCACGGCAATGTCGTGCTCCCGCCGATGCTCGATCGCGTGCTCCGCTCCTTCGTCGTGACGCCCGACATGCATCGCGTCCACCACTCCGCGCGTCCCAACGAGACCAACAGCAATTTCGGCTTCAACCTGCCTTGGTGGGATCGGCTTCTCGGCACCTATCGCGCCCAGCCCGCCGACGGCCACGAGGGCATGACCATCGGCCTCGACAGCTTCCGCGATCCGGCGCAGCTCCGCCTCGACCGCATGCTGGTGCAGCCGTTCATGCGCGGCGTCGGCCCTTATCCGATAAGCGAGCGCTCGCCACGTTAGCGTCGCACCGCAGGCCTAGGTCCTGTTACGTCGGTAGCACCGGCAAGCGGCGGAGCTGCGCTTTCAAAAAGTCGAAATCGACCGGCTTGGTGATGAAGTCCGCCGCGCCGTATTCGCTCGCCCGGCGGCGGCGCTCCTCATCGCCGTAGGCCGTCACCATAATGACCGGCAGATCGGGTCGCCTCTCCTTGATCTCCCGCAACAGCGAAAGGCCGTCCATGCCGGGCATGTTGATGTCTGACAGGATCACGATGAGCTGCGGCTCAATGCCTCTGGCGAGCTTGTCCAGCGCATCCTCACCCGAGCATGCGAAATGCAGCACGTATTGCCCTTGCCGCACCTCACGGCGGAAGTGCTGGCGGAAAAGGTCGGCGACATCCGTCTCGTCGTCGACGGCCAAGATTGCTGACGCTCATACCGCCCTCCCGGCCATCGGATGCTGGCGTCGCGGCAGTCGCACGGTGAACTCGGTGAATTCGCCGACTTCACTCTCGACCGTGATCGTGCCGCCGTGCTGTTGGGTCACAATGTCGAAACTGATCGACAGGCCAAGCCCGGTGCCCTCGCCGGTCGGCTTGGTCGTGAAGAAGGGCTGGAACAGCTTCTCTCTGTGTTCCGGTGAAATACCGATGCCGTTATCGCGCACCCGGATCTCGATGGCATCGCCGGGATCGCGCGTGGTCACCTTTAGCACCGGACGATCGCCTCCCGCGCGGCTGCGCTTGTTCGCGGCATAGAAGCCGTTGCCAATGAGGTTCAGGAAGACGCGCATCAGGTCCTGCGGCACGATTTCGATCGGGGCGAGATTGCGGTCGAGGTCGCGCTCCATGGTGATATTGAAGCTCTGATCCTGCGCACGGGCACCGTGATAGGCGAGGTTGAGCGCCTCCTCGACGAGCGCGTTCAGATCAGTGGCTTGCCAGTCGCCGCTGCCGCCGCGCGAATGCTGCAGCATGCTCTTGACGATGCCGTCGGCGCGACGACCGTGCTCGGCGATCTTCTCGAGATTGCCGGTCAGCATCCCGATCGTCTCGACAATCTCGGCGCGTTCGTGAGCGTCGAGCGCGCCAATCGCCTTCGCCGACGCTTGCTTCAGCTCGTCGAGGAGTTCGACCGAGAGGCCGGCGAAGTTGTTGACGAAATTGAGCGGGTTCTTGATCTCATGTGCAATGCCTGCGGTGAGTTGCCCGAGCGCTGCCATCTTCTGCGCATGGACCAGGCTTGCCTGCGCCGTCTGCAATTCGCGCAATGCCATCTCGGCCGCGTCGCGCGCTGCGCGGATCGCTTCCTCGGCACGCTTCCGCTCGGTGATGTCGCTGAAGATCACTACGAAGCCGCCTCCCGGCACCGGATTGCGGCGCACCTCGATGACGCGACCGTCCCGGCGCGTGCGCTCGTAGCGCATTTCTCGTGTGGTGTCTTCGACAGTGCGGCTCAACTCCGCTTCGAGATCGGCCGAGTATTCGCCACGCGCAACAAGATAGCGGAAATACTCGGCAAGGCTCGGCCGCCCGGCGAGAAAGGCCTCGGGCAGCTCGAGCATCTCCTGGAAGTTGCGGTTCCACGCGGTAAGGCGTGACTCGGCGTCGAACATGACGACACCGTCGCCCATGTTGTCGAAGGTAACGCGTAGCTCCGCCTGACGCTCGCGCAACTCGTCAAAGAGGCGGGCATTCTCAATGGCGATCACTGCTTGGTCGGCGAAGGTGGTAGCCAGCTCGATCTCTTTGCTCGTGAAGGGTTCAACGCGCGTACGGTTAATGCTGAATATGCCGATCAGCTCATCCCCGCGGAGCAGCGGGACACCGAGGAGCGTGCGGGCGCCGGTGAGCTTCCGGTGTTCCCCATAGGTGAATTCCGTGTCCTCCATCACATCGGGGATCTGAACTGCGCGACGCTCTAACCCCACACGGCCGCTAACAGTGCCGCGGTCGAGCGCTAAGGGATGCGTCTCGACGAACGCCTTTGCCTCCTCCAAAAGGCCGCACGACGCGACTAGATGCAGCTTGTCGTCGCGTCGGCGGTACATAAGCGCATGGTCGGCGCGGCAAAGGCGCGCCACCGTCTCCACCAGCGTGCCGAGCACCGTATCGAGCTCGACCGACGAGCGGCTGATTATCTTGAGCACGTCGCCGGTCGCCGTGAGCTCGTCGACCGAGCGCGCGAGTTCCGTCGTGCGCTGCCGCAATTCGCCGAAAAGCCGCGCATTCTCGATAGCGATGACCGCCTGTTCGGCGAATGTCTTCAGGAGCTCGATTTGCCCTGGCAAGAAGGCACCGGGGCGCGCCCGCATGACGACGATCGCACCGACCGGAAGCTCGTTCCGTATCAATGGGACGGCGAGGCCGGCGCGCCAACCTCCGGCAAGTGCGATATCAGGCGCGTATTCGGGATCGTTCAAGACGTCGGGTTGATGGGCAACAGCTCGGCTGAGAATGGCTCGCCCCACGAGCTGCTCGCGGCTTGGCCGCATCGGGTACAGGCGGCGCACAGCCGCCAGGGCTTCAGGCGTGTAGTTGTGGACGGCGACAACGTGGGTCAACTCACCGTCGAAAGTGTTCACGGCACCGATGACGCCGTCGCAGAGCGCCACCGCGCTCCTCACGATGGTATCGAAGACCGGCTGCACGTCAGTCGGCGAACTCGAGATCACGCGCAGAATCTCGCTCGTCGCCTTCTGCTGCTCCAGCGAGTCAGTCAGGTCGCGCACACGCGCCTGCACCTCGTCGAAGAGGCGTGCATTCTCGATCGCAATCACGGCCTGATCGGCGAAGGTCGTGGCGAGCTCGATCTCTTTGTCCGTAAAGGGCTCGACGCGCGTGCGGTGAATGCCGAACATGCCGACCAGCGTATCTTCGCGCAACAGGGGGATGCCGAGCACCGTGCGGAAGCCGCCGAGCTTCTGTCCTTCGTTATAGGTGAATTCCGGGTCCTGTAAGACGTCTGCGACCTGGACCGGTCTCCGTTCCAACGCCGCTCGACCGCTCACAATGCCTCGACCAGGCACGACGGGATGAGCGAGGACGAACGCCTCTGCCTCCTCCGAAAGACCATGCGCCGCGACCACCTGATACATGTCATCTTGTCGGCGCCACATCACCGCCTGGTCGGCGCGGCAGAGGCGCGTCACCGTCTCCACCAGCGTGTCGAGAACCGTTTCGAGGTCGACGGACGAGCGGCTGATGATCTTGAGCACGTCGCCGGTCGCTGTGAGCTCGTCGACCGATCGGGCCAACTCGGCCTGGCGATCGCGCAACTCCTCGAACAGCCGCGCATTCTCGATTGCAATCACCGCCTGGTCGGCGAAGGTCGTCGTCAGCTCGATTTCCTTGTTGGCAAAGGGCGCGACGCGCCTGCGGGCAACGACGAATATGCCAACCAACGCCTCTTCGCGTAGAAGCGGAATGCCGAGCATCGTGCGGGCGCCAGTGATCTTAGGTCCCGCATAGGTGTATTCCGGGTCCTGCAAGACATCGGGGATGTGGACCGCGCTGCGCTCCAACGCCGCACGACCGGCCGCAGTGCCGCGGTCGGGTGCAAAGGGGTGAGCGAGGATGAATTCCTTTGCCTCCACCGAAAGGCCGTGCTCGGCGACCAGGTGATATCTGTCGTCGCGTCGGCGGTACATAAGCGCATGGTCGGCGTGGCAAAGGCGCGCCACCGTCTCGACCAGCGTGCCGAGGACCGTTTCGAGCTCGACGGTCGAGCGGCTGATGATCTTGAGCACGTCGCCTGTCGCGGTGAGCTCGTCGACCGAGCGTGCGAGTTCCGTCGTGCGCTGCCGCAGCTCACCGAGCAGCCGCGCATTCTCCATCGCGATGACCGCCTGCGCGGCGAAACTTTCGAGCAGCTTTATCTCTTTGTCGGAGAAGGGTCGCACCTCGCGGCGGTTCGCACTGAACCAGCCGAGTAACATGCCCTCCTTGCGCAGCGGGACAAACAGCACCGTGCGAATCCCCATTTCGAGGGCGGTGGTTTGTTTCAGATCATCCCCCCACGCGGACTCGGTCGCCAGATCAGGGATCTGGATGACACATTTCTCGGAAACCAGTCGCGCGTGCGGGCTGTTCGGCGATGGATGGAATGGCTCGCGCATCAGTTTCTCGAAGCGCACAGGGATCCCACGCGCGGCCACGGCCCTAAAACGCTCGCTGTCCCAGGTCCCCAAGAAGCCGATGGAAACTCCGCAGAGACGATGCGCTTGCTCCAATATCGCATCGAACACCGGCGCGAGATCGCCCGGCGACGAATTGATGACCTGCAACACCTCGGCGGTCGCCGTCTGGCGCTCCAGCGCTTCTCGGGTCTCGGTAATGAGCCGCGCATTCTCCATGGCGATGACCGCCTGCGCGGCGAAGTTCTGCAACAGCGCGATTTGCTTGTCGGAGAACGGACGCACCTCCTGTCGGTAGATCGTAAGGGAGCCGAGCAGGTTGCCGTCCTTGACGAGCGCCACCTGAACGGCGCTGCGGGCTCCGCCGAGTTCGACGAAGGCGCGTCGCACAGGGTCGCCGCTCCGGTACGGCTCTTCGTCTGCCACGTCGCCGCTCGCGATAACACGTTCTCCTCGCAACATGCGGCCGAGCGGGTTATCCGGGTGGGGGCGAACCGGCGTGCGGAGCATCTCTGCATAGGCTTCTGGCACGCCGCGCGCCGCGACGACATGCAACAATTCGCCGTCATAGGTCCGAAGGATACCGAAAGCGCCATCGCACAAGCGCATCGCCTTGTCCAGCATCGCCTCGAACACCGGCCCGAGGTCGCCCGGCGACGAATTGATGACCTGCAGCACCTCGGCGGTTGCCGTCTGCTGCTCGAGCGCCTCGCGCTGCTGGGTCAAGAGGCGCGTATTCTCGACGGCGATGACGGCTTGTTTTGCGAAATTTGTCAGCAGCTCGATGTGCTGGTCGGCGAAAGGGCGCACTTCCTGTCGATAGATGCCGATGGCGCCGATCAGCTGGTTCTCCTTGAGCATGGGGACAATCACAATCGTGCGCGCGCCGGCAACGTCGACGATCGCGACGACAGCGGGATCTCGCTCGCGGTAAGGCGCTTCCGTCCGAATGTCCTCAATATGCACGACCTGTTTTGTTTTGGCGACGCGTGCTAGTGGATTGAATCTAACACTTGGTGCCCTCGTTTGACGGCGGCGATGATCATGTTGGGGTCCTTGGTCCAGGTAAAGGGCTTGGGATTGGCATTGGTCTGGTCGAGGAAGCGATGGATGGCGTCCTTGAGTTCGTG